>NZ_JBSGJA010000004.1:0-129650 GCF_053605345.1 Amycolatopsis sp. NPDC003865
CGTCATCTGGGCACTGCTGCGCGACGGCCGTGAGTTCCATCCCTCACCACCGATCACAGCCACAGCCGGCGCTTGACACGATCATTGAGACTCCTCGGGGTGTTTCAGGCAGCCGGGGTGCCGGCGGCGATCAGGTGGGTGGCGGCGAAGGCCCGCCACGGGTGCCAGGCGGCGGCCGTGCGGCCGGCGACGGCGAAGACGTCGTGCTCGAGCAGCTGCGTCTCGACCGTGCGCTCGGTGGCCGGGAAGGCGTCGGCGTGCCCCAGCCGCAGGGCGATCTCCTGGGCGGTGCTCTGCTCGATGCCGGGCAGCGCCGTCAGCCGGGCGGTGCAGTCGGCCAGGCTCGCCCCGGGGTCGAGCAGGGTCTCGTCGGCGGCGACGGCGGTGGCGAACGCGCGCAGCGTCCGCGCGGCCGCCGCGGGCAGGCGGGCCGCGTCCAGGTCCGCCTCGGCGAGGACGCCGGCCGACGGGAACAGGTGGGTCAGGCCGTGCTCGAGGCCGGGGACCGGCTGCCCCGCCGCTTCGACCAGCGCGGCCAGCTGCCGCTGCACCCGCGTCCGGACGCCGTACTGGCTGAGCACGGCTTCCACCGCGATCTCGAAGAAGCCCCAGGCGCCCGGCACGCGCAGGCCGGGCCGCTTGCGCAGGAGCGGGCCGAGGACCGGGTCGTCGGCGAGGGCGGCTTCGGCGGGGGCGGTGTCGGCGTCGACGCCGAACATCCGCCCGACGCGGTCGACGACGTGGATGAGCCCTTCCCAGAACGGCATGTGCGCGGTCAGCAGCAGGTGGTCGTCGCCACCGCGCTCGACCTCGATGACCCCGGCTTCGCCGTCCAGGCTGATCGTGCGCCGGTAGACGCCGTCGCGCACCGACTCCACCCCGGGCACCGCTCGCTCGGCGAGGAACGCGGTGAGCGCGTCCCAGTTCAGCGGCGCCACGAACGGCAGCCGCATCCGCAGGCCCCCGTCCGCGGCGATCCGGTCGGCCTTGCGGCGGCGGCTGCGCAGCTCGACCGGGGACGCGCGGAAGACCAGCTTCATGTCCCGGTTGAACTGGCGCAGGCTGCCGAACCCGGCGGCGAACGCCACGTCCGCGACGGTCAGGTCGGAGTCGTCGAGCAGCCGGCGCGCGAAGTGCGCGCGCCGCGAGCGGGCGAGCTGGTCCGGCGTCACGCCGAGGTGGTCGTGGAAGAGCCGGCGCAGGTGCCGCGGGGACACCGCCAGCCGCTGACCCAGCGCGGCTTCGGTGCCGGTGTCCAGCGCGCCGGCGATGATCAGCTGCACCGCCCGGCAGACGAGCTCGGGCGCGTCCGCGCCGACCGGGCCGGCGACGCGGTAGGGGCGGCAGCGCAGGCACGCCCGGAACCCGGCGGCCTCCGCTTCGGCGGCCAGCTCGAACGTCTTCACGTTCTCGGCGAGCGGCTTCGCCCCGCACCCCGGCCGGCAGTAGATGCCGGTGGTGACCACGGCCGAAAAAGTCGTCATGTCCCAGGTGTAGGGGATCGGCTCGGTGCGGCGCTAGCCAGATCCGGACATGAGCGGGGCAGGTGCGCATCCCGGGAGAAGACTTCTTCGCCGGGGCCGGGACCGCCGGGGACGTGTCCGGATCTGGCCGGACCCGGTCGCCCGCGCCCGGCACAGTGGTCGGCGGATCAACCACCGCACAACCGAGAGGGTTCCCATGCTGGCGAAGGTCTTCCCCATCCCCCTGAAGCCGGGCAAGCAGGCCGAGGCCGAAGCGCTCGTCCACGAGTTCGCGCCGCTCGGCCCCGGGCAGGAGGACGGCACCCTGTCCTTCCGCGTGTACCGCGACCCCGCCAAGCCGGACTTCCTGCTGTTCGTGGAGCACTTCGCCGACCAGGCCGCCTACGACGCGCACACCGGTTCCGCCGTCTACAAGGAACTGATCGCCGGCAAGTTCGCCGACCTGATCACCGAGTTCGTGGAAATCGACCACGAACTGATCGTCGGGCTCTGAATTCCGCGTTCACCGGCCGGATGCAGCAACGGCTGCGTCCGGCCGGGCGCGGGTAATGCGAATTCAGCGACAACCGCGTTACGCTCCGATTATCGGCGTAGTCCACGTCACGCGAGAATTGATTTTCCGGCGGAGACAACTCTGCCGGTCAACCCGCCAGGCCGCTGCAATGAAGAAGCCGGCACCCGACCGAGGTGCGGCACCCCCTTCGCACGCCACCTGGAGGCTCGGCCGTGACCACCACCGAAAAACCCGCCGGCGTACTGGCCGTCCTGCGCCGGACGCCCACGCCCGTCCGCTACCTGCTCGGTGGCGTGCTCGTCAACCAGCTCGGCGCGTTCGTCCAGACGTTCATGGTGCTGTACCTGGTCTTCCGCGGCTTCTCCGCGGGCGAGGCCGGCGCCGCCATCGCCGCCTACAGCGTCGGTTCGGTCCTCGGCGGGCTCGCCGGCGGCGAGCTGGTCCACCGCATCGGCCCGCGCGCGACGATCGCCGCCGCCATGGCGGGTTCGGCCGCGATCCTCGCCGTCATCCCGGTGTTCGGCCGTCCCGGCCTCTACGTCCCGCTGCTGGCCGCGCTGCTGCTCGCGGGCCTCGCGACGCAGAGCTACCGGCCCGCGGCCGCGGTCCTGCTCAGCGAGCTGATGCCGGGCGACGACCGCGTGATGGGCTTCTCGATGATGCGGATCGCGCTCAACCTCGGCGCGGCGCTCAGCCCGCTGGTCGCGGCCGGGCTCATCCTCCTCGACTGGAACCTCCTGCTGTGGTTCGACTCGGCCACCGCCCTGCTCTACGCGGTCGTGGCGCTGCGGCTGCTGCCCGACCACCGCGTCGAGCGCGAGCCCGCGTCCCCGAAGGAGGGCGGGACGCGTGCGGCGTACGGAATCCTCTTGCGGGACGGGCGGTTCTGGTTCTTCCTGGCCTCGGTGCTGATCGGGTCGGTCATCTACGTCCAGTACACCGTTTCGCTGCCGCTGAAGATCACGGCCGAGGGACACTCCGCCGGGCTCTACAGCGTCGTGCTCGTGACCGCGTCGGCCGTGCTCATCCTGTGCGAGCTGAAGATCACCTCCTACGTCACGCGCTGGCCGGGCCACGTCGCCGCCACGGCCGGGACGGTCCTGATGGGCCTCGGCGTCGCCGGGTTCGGGCTCAGCGGCGGTTCCGCGGTCGCGCTCGTCGTCTGCACGGTCGTGTTCGTCTTCGGGATCATGGTCAACGGGCCGACGATGTTCGCCTACCCCTCGACGTTCCCGGCCGCCGTCAAAGCGCGCTACATCAGCGCCCACCAGGCGACTTTCGGCCTCGGTATGGCACTGGGCCCGCTGTTCGGCGTCGCCGCGTGGGTGGCCCTGGGCAACGGCGTCTGGTGGCTGTGCGGCGCACTCGGCCTGGTCGCGGCGCTGTGCGCGCTGCTCGGCATGACGGCGGCGCGCCCCGCGGCCGCCTGAACCCCGTCCCCGACGGCCGCCCGCTGCGCGCGGGCGGCCGTCGAGTGTTGCCACAATTCACCGGAACGACGTAAAAAAGCACCCGAAAATGATCGACCAAGTGTGGCGGGAAATACCCGAACGGGCTAGCAAGGCCGCCAAGGAGCGGAAGAGACGCCGACCGCCAACAGCGACGCTGAGTGAACGAAGGGGAAGGGATTCACATGGGCAGGCCAGAAAAACCCGTCAACATGTCCGGTGGCATCGCCACCCAGTTCGCCCGGGAATTGCGTGAACTGCGCGCGCGGGCCGGGAACCCGACCTACCGGGAAATGGCCCGGTCGGCGATGTTCTCGTCGTCGGTGCTCTCCAGCGCGGCGAGCGGCAACCGGATGCCGTCGCTGCAGGTGACCCTCGCGTTCGTGGCCGCGTGCGGCGGCGACGACGAAGCCTGGCGCCAGCACTGGCACGCCGCGACGAGCGGCTATACGCAGGCCCCGTTCGGGGCCCGCAAACGGAGACCGACGTTGTTCCAGCGCCGCGGCACCCCGCCGCAGCCGGCGCAGCTACCCCCGAGACCGCGGGGGTTCGTCGGGCGGGCGGCCGAGCTGGCCTGGCTGCGGTCCCCGCGCGACACCCCCATGGTCGTCAGCGGGCCCGCCGGCGTCGGCAAGAGCGACCTGGCCCTGCACCACGCGCACGCGATCGCGGCGGAGGAGAACGACGGGCAGCTCTACGCCGACCTCGGCGGCCTGCGCCACGGCGGCGGCGCTCCCCCGGCGCCGGCGACCGCCGACGTTCTCGACGGGTTCCTGCGCGCGCTCGGCGTCGACGACGACCAGCTCGCCGGCACGTTCGACCACCGCGCGGGGCTGTACCGGACGCTGCTGGCCGAACGCCGGCTCGTCGTCGTGCTGGACAACGTCCAGGACGAGCAGCAGGTGCGCCCGCTGCTGGCCGAGACGACCACGAGCACGACGCTGCTGGTCAGCCGGAAACGGCTGCTGGGCCTGCGGGACGTCCAGCGCCTGCAGCTGACGCCGTTGCCGCGCGGCGACTCGATCGCGATGATCACCGCGGCGCTGCCGCACGTCGCGGTCTCCGCCGGGCCGGACTGCGACCGCCTCGCCGAGCTGTGCGGCGACCTGCCGCTCGCGCTCGACCTGGCCGTGCGCAAGATCGCGTCGCGGCCGCGGCTGACGCTGCGGCGGGTCGTCGAAGAATGGCGCCTGAACGGCACCACGGTGGACTGGCTCAGCGTCGGGGACCTGTCCCTGCGGGATTCCCTGGAGTCCGCGTACCGCACGCTCAGCCCGGCCGCGCGGGAACTGCTGGAGCAGCTGGCGCGGACCTCGCCGGGCGCACCGGATCCGTGGCCGCCGGCGCTGGACGAGCTGGCCGAGGAGATCGCCGACGCCGGCCTGCTCACGCACGCGGATCCGTACCTCGACGGGTGCGGGATGCCGCCGCCGGTGCGGGACTTCGTGCTGGGCGCCGCCGAACGCGGCGGACACGACCTCTCCGCGCCCGTGTCCGCCTAGCCCCGGGACGGCCCGGCAACGGCGCCGCCGTCCCTGTCTTCTCCCGCAGAACCGGGGATTGATTGTCCTTTGCGGACAATACTCCCAGCCAAGTCCGCGATGGCCTGTAATCAGCACAGCACGGGTTCTCGCCGACGCAGGCAGGTCGCACGCACCGGTCGTTCCGGCGGAACCCGCTCCCACGGATTTCCCCGGAAGGACAAGGTCATGCTCGACAACGGCATCCCGGTACGGATCCCGCCCGCCCCGCGTCCGCCGGGGTCCGGTGTCCATCGACGCTACGCGGCCTATGCGGCCATGTCTGCTTCGATCATGCTGCTCGCTTCGGCGATCTGGCTGTCGACGCGGGTGAAGCCGAACTCGGCGTGGCACGACATCGCGCTGTTCGCGCACCTGAGCTCGCTCGTGGTCGGCTTCGGCGCGGTCCTGGTGGCGGACTACTTCTTCGCCCTGTGGGCGCTCGGGCGCGTGCCGTTCGCCGAAGCCGTCCGCAGCGCTTCCCGGCTGCACCTGCTCGTCTGGGGCGGGGTGACGGGCCTGGTCGCGAGCGGCGCGCTGCTCTCGCCCGACCTCGGGTCCGCGGCCACGGTCGTGAAGCTCTGCCTCGTCGGCGTGCTGGCCGTCAACGGCGTGCACGCGACGGTGCTCGGCGGGCGGATGACGCTGGTCGACGGCCCGGTGCCGCCGCGGCTGCTCGTGCGCGGCGGCCTCACCACGGCGGTTTCGCAGCTGTGCTGGTGGGGCGCGGTCGTCATCGGCTTCCTGAACGCGACGCGGTGAACGTGTCCGGATCCGGCCAGACCGGCGGGCCCCCCGCCCGGCACCCTGGGTTTCCCCCGGAATCCTCGGAGAAAGGAAGAAAGAATGATCGCCAAACTGGTCCGCGCGGTGAGCGCGGCGATGCGCCCGGCGCCCTCGGCCACGACGGTGGCGCAGCGCATCGACGCGGCCCGCTCGCAGCCGGGCTACCTGATGACGATCGAGCTGTTCCGCTTGCGCGGCCTGGGCTGACCCGGCTCGCTCGCTTCGCCGGCCGGGCGCCGCCCGGGCTGGGCCACCCCCCAGCCCGACCGCCCGCCCGCCTCGACGAATCGAGTGAACCCATGACCCACCAACGGCTTCTGATGTGTTCCGCGCGGTATTTCCGCGTCGACTACGAAATCAACCCGTACATGCACGTCGGGATCCAGCCCGACGTGGACGCCGCCCTCGTCGAGCACGAGAACATCGTGGAGGCGCACCTGGCCGCCGGCCGCAAGGTCGAGTTCGTCGACGCGGACCCGGCGTGCCCCGACATGACCTACACCGCCAACGCGGCGGTGGTCCAGGGAACCCGCGCGGTGCTGGCGACGCTGCCGGCCGAGCGGGCTCCGGAAACCCCGCACCACCGGGCCTGGCTGGAATCCCACGGGTTCGAGGTGGCCTCGACGCGGTACGCGTTCAGCGGCCAGGGCGACGCGCTGGCGTGCGGCTCGCTGCTGCTGGCCGCGCACGGCCAGCGCACGGACACCCGGGCGCTGCGCACGCTGGCCCGGCACCTGGACTACGACGTCGTCCCGCTCCGCACGACCAGTTCCCGGTGGTACGACCTGGATCTGGCGGTGGCGGTGATCAGTTCCGGTGTCCTGGCCTACAACCCGGAGGCACTGGACGCGGCGAGCCTGCGAACGGTGCGCGGTCTGGGCGTGGAGCTGATCGAGGTGGCCCCGGCCGAGGCGGCGGCGTTCGCGTTGAACCTGATCAGCGACGGCCGCACGGTGACGATGACCGCGGGTGCCCCGCGCCTGGCGGCGGACCTGAGGTCGATGGGCTTGACGGTGACGGAGCTGGACACGACGGAGCTGCGCAAGGGCGGCGGAGGAATCCGCTGCACGGCGTTGACCCTGGACAACCCGTGACGGCCGGTGCCTGGCGGGCCGATGGCCCGCCAGGCACCGCGAGCGGCCCGCGATGACGGGAGAAGCGACCGGCCATGCCCTACGGTGATCACCGTGGACAACGGCATGGCGGACCAAACCCGTCGCGACGAGCCTGGTGAGGTCACCTACCGGGTGCTGTCCATCCGGATGATCTGGTTCGCCTCCGCCGTGATCGTGGTGCTCGGCGTCGCGGTCGCGGTGTGGTTGCTGGCGGCTTTCGGCCACGGCGACGCGCGGGAGCGCAACCAGCTGGAGGCGATCAAGACGGCCGGCACCGTCGTGGTCGGGACAGGTGGGGCGGCGGCGCTGCTGCTCGCCGCGCGCCGGCAGCGCAGCGCCGAGATCGCGCTGAAGCAGAAGGACCTGGACCAGGCCGCGGTGGCCCGCACGCACGCACTGCAGGAACGGATGGCCGAGGACACCCGGCTGGACGCGGCGGAGCGACGCCTCACCGAGCTCTACAGCACGGCGGTCGACCAGCTGGGTTCGGAGCGGCTGGCGGTGCAGCTCGGCGGCCTCTACGCCTTGGAGCGGCTCGGCCAGAGCAGCCCCGGCCAGCGGCAGACGATCGTCAACGTGTTCTGCGCGTACCTGCGGATGTTCACCGACGCGGCCGCGGACGTCGTCGAAAACCCCCTCGGGCAGCAAGGCCGCGTCCGGCAGGCCGTGGGCGAGGTGCTGGCGGCCCACCTGCGTCCCGGCGCGCCGGACCACCGCTTCTGGCCGGACCTCGACCTCGACCTCGCCGGCGCGAGCCTGCTCGGCTTCGACCTGAGCGGCTGCCGGGTGCGGTCGGCCGGGTTCCGCTCGGCGACCTTCGTGGGTCCGGCGCGCTTCGGCGCCGCGACGTTCACCGACGCGGCCGGTTTCGCCTCGGCGACGTTCACGGCGGAGGCGGACTTCACCGGAGCCGTTTTCGGCAGCCGGCCGGACTTCTCGGCGGCGTGCTTCCGCGGCGACGCGGTGTTCACGTCGGCGCGCTTCACCCGCGGCCTCGAGTTCGCCGGCGCGGTGTTCCTGACGCGCGCCCACTTCGATTCGGCGGTGTTCACGCTCGGCGAGACGGCACCCGCGTCGTTCGACGAGCTGCCGGACGAGCTGGCCCGGCAGCTGACCGCGCTGCCGACGCACGTTCCCTACGCCGCGATACCGGCTCCGGAGGCCGGTTCCGTGCCGCTCGGCGTCCGCGTCGACGGAACACCGGCCGTCTGGTCGCCGGCGGCCGATCCGCACTTCGTGGCGTTCATGGGGCCGGAATCGGGCAAGACGACGCTGCTGCGCACCATCCTCCGCGGCATCGTCGAGCAGAACACCGCGGCGGAAGCGGTGATCCTGCTGGTGGATTACCGCCGTACCTCGCTCGGTTACGTGCCGGCCGAGCACCTGCTGGCCTACGCGGTGTCCCACGCCCAGCTCACCGCGATCATGGAGGACGTCCGGGAATCGATGCGGCGGCGGCTCCCCGGCCCCGATGTCACGCAGGAGCACCTGAAGAACCGCAGCTGGTGGTCGGGACCGGACCTGTACGTGGTCGTGGACGACGCCGAGCTCGTCGCGCCCGGTGACGCCGACCCGTTCGAGCCGCTGCGCGAGTTCCTCCCCCAGGCGAAGGACGTCGGCCTCCACCTGGTGGTGGCCCGCCGCACGGAAGGAGCGTCCGGCGCGCTGCAGCACGGGACGCTCACCACGTTGGCCGCCCTGCAGACCCCGGGCGTCGTCGGCGACGGCGACTTCCGCGAGGGCCCGCTGGTCTTCGGCGTCTGGCCATCGGCCCTGATCCCGGGCCGCGTGACGGCGGTCAGCAGACGCCACGGCCAGGAACTGGTCCAGCTCGCGTGGTCGGAGCCCGACAACCCGAACTACGGCTGACGTCGGACGAGTCTCCTCGGAACTCGGGGACTTCGCGTTCCGCCCGCGTCAGCTCCCGCGGCACGAGCGCTCATCTGAAAACCACCTTTGAGGTTTCTTTCACCCGCCGCCGACAAGCTACGGCCGTCCCGGAAAGCGAGGAAGGCCGGCGAGGCGTCCTCACGGGTTTCACCTTGGAGGTCACCTTGATCGCAAGACGATCGACAGGCGCCGTCGCCGCGGCGGCGCTGGCCGGTTCGGTCCTGACGCTGTTCGGCCCGGCGGCCGCGCACGCGGACACCCGGACCGACATCCGCGATCTCGCCAGAGCCAACCTCGGCGTCACGATCTGCGGTACCAACAGCCTCGGCGGCACCGGGTACGAGAGCAGCTGCGCCAACCACGAAGCGTGGTGCGCCGATTTCGCGTCGTGGGTGTGGAGCCACCACGGCGTCGACGTCACCGGGCTCACCGCCGCCGCGGGCAGCTTCTACCTCTACGGGCAGCGGAACGGGACGCTGCACGCCGACCCCGGCTACGTCCCCCGCGTCGGCGACGCCGCCGTCTTCAACTACAACGGCAACGGCTACGCCGACCACGTCGCCCTCGTCGACACCGTGAACGCCGACGGGACCATCCGGACGATCAACGGCAACTTCGGCGCCTCGCCGGACACGTCCTCGGTGCAGCCGGCCACCGGCGGCGGCCGGGTCGGGCAAAGCGTCGCCGGCCAGACGATCTCCGGGTTCGTCAGCCCGGTCGTCGAGGAGGGCGACGCGGATTCGGCCCAGACGGCACGGGTGGTGTACCGGCCGGACACCGGCGTCACCGAGGTCTTCGGGCGCGGCACCGACGGCAAGCTCATCCACACCTACAACGGCGGCAACGGCTGGGCGGACTGGTCCGCGATCGGCGACTGGACCCTCGCGGGCGACCCGGTGGCGAGCTACCGCCCCGACACGGCGACCACCGAGGTCTTCGCCCGTGGCGGCGACGGCAGCCTCATCCACACCTACAACAGCGGCAACGGCTGGGCGCCGTGGTCGGTGATCGGCGGCTGGAAGCTCCAGGGCAACCCCAGCGTCGTCCACCAGCCGGGCACCGGCACGACCGAGGTGTTCGCGCGCGGTACCGACGGCAAGCTCATCCACGTCTACAACGCCGGCAACGGCTGGTCCGGCTGGTCCGCGATCGACGGCTGGACCATGGCGAGCGACCCGGTGGCGGTGTACCGGGCCGACCTCGGCGTCACCGAGGTCTTCGCCCGCGGGACCGACGCCCGGCTGATCCACGTCTACAACGGCGGTAACGGCTGGTCGGCCTGGTCGGCGATCGGCGACTGGGCGTTCACCGGCGTGCCGGCGGTCGTCGACCACACCGGATCCGGGGTCACCGAGGTGTTCGCCCGCGGTGCCGACGGCAAGCTCATCCACGTCTACAGCTCCGGCGGCGGCTGGTCGGCCTGGTCGGTGATCGACGGCTGGACGTTCGACGGCAGCCCGGCCGTGGTCGAGCGCCCGGGCGTCACCGAGGTGTTCGCCCGCGGCACCGACGGCAAGCTCATCCACGTCTACAACGCCGGCGGCGGCTGGTCCGGCTGGTCCGCGATCGGCGACTGGGCGCTGGGTGGCCAGCCGCTGCCGGTCCACCGGCCCGGCGACGGCGTCACCGAGGTCTTCGCCCGCGGCGGCGATGCCCGGCTGGTCCACGTCTACAACGCCGGCGGCGGCTGGTCCGCCTGGTCGGCGATCGGCGACTGGCAGCTCGCCGAGGAAACCGGGGGTGCGGCGTGAAGCGCTGGACACTGCGGGCCGCGACCGCTTTCGGCGCGCTGGCTCTGATCACGACGGTCTCCACGGCTCCCGCCGTCGCGGCACCGGCGACCACCGACGACACCCGGCTGGTGGACCCGGCCCGGCAGCGCGCGAACGAGCAGGCCGCGCTGAACGGCTTCCGGACGCAGAGCACTTCGGACGACTACATCGCGCTCGCCGGCCCGATCGCCCAGCAGGTGCACGACGAATTCGACATCCCGGCGTCGGTGACGGCCGCACAGTCGATCCTCGAATCGGACTGGGGCCGCAGCACCCTGACGGTGAACGACAAGAACTACTTCGGCTTCAAGTGCGTCTCGCCGGACTCGCCGGGCGGGATCGCCATCGGCTGCCACGCGTACCCGACCACGGAGTGCGATACCTCGGGCTGCCACCCGGCCACCGCGTACTTCCGCGTTTACGCGTCGATGACGGACTCGTTCCGCGACTACGGCCGGCTGCTGACGACGTTCTCCGTCTACGCGGACGCCCTGCCCTACCGCCACGACCCGGACGCGTTCATCCAGCACGTCGCCGTGCACTACGCGACAGATCCGGACTACGCCACCAAGGTCATCGGGACGATGCAGGCGAACGACCTGTACCGGTTCGACACCGCGGGCAGCGGCGGCGCGGGCTCGGTCGCCGCGGTGTACGAGCCGAACACGGGAACGACCGAGGTCTTCGCCCGCGGCGCCGCGGACAACCGGCTCGTCCACACCTACAACACCGGCGGCACCTGGCACGACTGGTCGGCCATCGGCGGCTGGCAGTTCGCGGGCCGGCCCGCCGCGGTCTACCAGGCGAACACCGGGACGACCGAGGTGTTCGCCCGCGGGACCGACGGCAAGCTCATCCACACCGACAGTTCCGCGTGGGGCAACTGGTCCGTCCTGGCGGACTGGCAGCTCGCCGGGGACCCGGCGGCCGTCTACGAACCCGACACCGGCGCCACCGCGGTCTTCGCCCGCGGCGCCGACGGAAAACTCGTGCACATCTACAAGACCGCGGACAACGTCTGGCATTCGTGGACCACGCTCGGCGGCTGGCAGATCACCGGCACGCCCTCGGTGGTCCACCAGGCCGCCACGCGGTCGGTGGACGTGTTCGCCCGCGGCACCGACGGCAAGCTGGTGCACATCTACAAGACGTCCGACGGCACCTGGCACGACTGGTCGGCGGCCGGGGGCTGGCAGATCAGCGGCGACCCCGTCGCCGTGTACCAGGCCCACGACGGCAACACCGAGGTGTTCGCCAGGGGCACGGACGGCAAGCTCGTCCACAACTACAGCGCCTCGGGCTGGAACTCGTGGTCGGCGATCGGCGACTGGACGTTCACGGGCACCCCGAGCGCGATCTACGAGCCGGGGACGAGGACGACGGAGGTGTTCGCGCGGGGCTCGGCGGACAACCGGCTGATCCACACGTACAACACGGCCGGAACCTGGCACGACTGGTCCGCGGTGGGCGGCTGGCAGATCGCCGGTTCTCCGAGCGCGGTGTACCAGGACCACGACGGCAACGTCGAGGCGTTCGCCAGGGGAACGGACGGCAAGCTCATCCACAACTACAGCGCGGCGGGCTGGAACTACTGGTCGGCGATCGGCGACTGGACGATCGCGAACTGACGCTCGCTTCCGAGGCCCCTGGGGATTTCCCCGGGGGCCTTGTCAGCGGTCGAGCCAGGGAGCGAGCAGCTTCTCCAGATCGGCGTCCGACAGCGCCCGCGGGCCGCCGTGGAACTCGTGCCAGCGGGCCGCGTCGCACGCGGCCGCGTACTCCACCTCGAATGCGCGCATCAGCACGTACATGAACGTCACCGAGCTGAACCGCTCGCCCAGCAACGTCCGGGCCTCACGCGCGACATCGGTCGCACCGACGAAATCCGTGAGCTTCAACGATTCCGCAGCCGGGTCCAACAGGCTGGGGGCATACATCACGACAGAATCTCCATAACCCAAAAGAAAACTAGCCTTCAGCGGCGAGCTGCCCGCAGGCGGCCGCGATGTCCTGACCGCGCGTGTCCCGCACCGTGCAGGCTACCCCGCCGGCGTTCACCAGCCGCACGAACTCCCGCTCCACCGGCTTCGGCGACGCATCCCACTTACTACCCGGAGTCGGGTTCAGCGGAATCACGTTCACGTGCACCAGCTGGCCCAGGTGCTTACGCAGCCGCTTGGCCAGCAGCTCGGCCCGCCACGGCTGGTCGTTGATGTCCCGGATCAACGCGTACTCGATGGACACCCGCCGCCCCGACGTGTCGGCGTAGTACCGCGCAGCCGAGAGCACCTCGTCCACCGACCACCGGTTGTTCACCGGCACCAGCGTGTCCCGCAGCTCGTCATCCGGCGTGTGCAACGACACCGCCAGCCGAACCTGCATCTTCTCGTCCGCCAGCTTCCGGATCGCCGGCGCCAGGCCCACAGTGGACACCGTCACCGACCGCTGACCGATCCCCAGCCCACCCGGAGCCGGATCGGTGATCCGGCGAACCGCCGCCACCACGCGCTTGTAGTTCGCGAGAGGCTCGCCCATTCCCATGAAGACGATGTTCGACAGCCGGCCGGGCCCACCCGGCATCGTGCCGTCGCGCATGACCGCCGCCGCCGAACGCACCTGGTCCACGATCTCCGCCGTCGACAGGTTCCGGTCCAGACCACCCTGGCCGGTCGCGCAGAACGGGCACGCCATGCCGCAGCCGGCCTGGCTCGAAATGCACAGCGTCGCGCGGTCCGGGTAGCGCATCAGGACGCTCTCCAGGAGCGTTCCGTCGTGCGCGCGCCACAGCGTCTTGCGGGTCGCGCCGTTGTCGGCCGAAAGCGCGCGGACCTCGGTCAGCAGCGTCGGCATCAACGACTCGACGAGCCGGTCCCGGGAAGCCGCCGGGATGTCCGTCATCTCCGCCGGGTCGACCGTCAGCCGCGAGAAGTAGTGGTTCGACAGCTGCTTCGCCCGGAACGGCTTCTCCCCCAGCTCCGCCACCGCGGCGGCGCGCTCGGCCACGGACAGGTCGGCGAGGTGGCGCGGCGGCAGGCCGCGCTTGGGGGCGTCGAAAACGAGCGGGAGGGCAGTCATAACCTGACCAGTGTCCCACGCGCCCACCAGCACCGCCCGAACCGCCCTGGCCGAATGTACGCCAGGTCACCGGCGAAACCGGGAAGGCCGTCCGGGAGTCCAACAGCGGACGAAAGAGGTGAGCCCGTGTCCTTCCGGCACAACGTCCTGGTCCTCGCGGTGGTCCTGAGCGCCGCCGCCTGCAGCACGTCGACCGGCGGGCAGGCGCAGCCCGTGCCGACGGTGACGAAGGCCGCCGGGCCGGAGGTCGTCGTCGGGACCATGCACGTCACGCTGCCCGTCGGCGCGAAGTACACCCAAGCGAGCGAAGACGGCCTGCTCGACGGCTGCGTCGCCGAAGGCACCGTCGTCTGCGAAGCCCGGCTCCTGGACCTGCACGAAGCGACCGCGGACCCCAACGCGCCCATCAACCTCCCGAGCGCGAAGCGCCCCTTCGGCTGGTACACGGGCACCGACGTGCCGACATGCATCACGGCCGCGTCGCCGCCCGGGCAGGCCGCGGAGGCGACCGGCAGCAACCTCGTCGAGTCCGGCTTCAAGCCGATCGGCACGAAGACGGCCGAGTACGGCCGCTGGGAAGTCACCTGCAAGGACGAGACCCAGAACAACCAGGTCCGGATGTGGTGGCTGCCGACCAGCAAGATCCTCGTCGTCCAGTACGGGGCGTTCGAAGGCTGGAACGAGAAGATGGACGCCGTGCTGGCCGGCGCGACCTTCAGCTGACGGCGTCGAGCGCCGCGCGGATGATCGCGTCCGTGTCGATGCCGTGGTAGCGGTAGACGTCCTCCAGCGACCCCGACTGCCCGAACTTCGTGACGCCCAGCGCGACCGACGGCACCCGGTTGATCCCGGCGAGGAACGCCAGCGTGTGCGGGTGCCCGTCGAGGACCGTCACCAGCGGGCGAGCCCGCGAAGCCGGGAACACCTGGTCGAGGATCCACGACTCGCCGCCGCCCCGGCCCGACCGCGCCTGGACGGCGTCGAACAGCAGGCCCGGGCTGGTCACGCACACCACGTCCGCCTCGACGCCCACCTGGGCCAGCCGCTCGGCCGCCGCGAGCGTGTCCGGCACCAGGGCGCCCATCGCCGCCAACGTCACCGACGGAGAGGACGCCCGCCGCAGCAGGTACGCGCCCGCCACGACCTGGCGGCGACGGCGTTCGCGCGCCGCCGGGTCGGTGGGCACCGCGGCCAGCGTCTGGTCGACCGGGCGCGTCGAGAGCCGGAAGTACGACGACGTGCCGCCCGGCTTGCCGAGCCGGCCGAGCGCGGCGAGCAGCGTCCATTCGGTGTCGATCGCGAACGCCGGTTCGTAGCTGACGCAGCCGGGCTGCTCGATGCCGATCGACGGCGTGGTGATCGACTGGTGCGCGCCGCCCTCCGGGGCGAGCGTGACCCCCGACGGCGTGCCGATCAGGATCGACTGCCCGCCCGCGTAGATGCCGAACGACCACGGCTCGAGCGCGCGCTCGACGAACGGGTCGTACATGACGCCGATCGGCAGCAGCGGCTCGCCCCAGCGGCTCCACGTCGCCCCCAGCTCGCCCAGCAGGCCGACCAGGTTCGTCTCGGCGATGCCCAGCTCGACGTGCTGGCCGGTCGGCTTCTCCCGCCAGTGCATGATCGTCTCGGGGTCGTCCTCGAACCAGTCGCGGCGCTCGGTGGCCGACCAGACGCCGACCTTGTTGACCCAGCCGCCGAGGTTGGTGGTCGAGCTGACGTCGGGGCTGACCGTCACCACGCGCTTCGCCGTTTCGGGTGCTTCGCGCGTGAGGTCGAGCAGGACGCGGCCCAGTGCCGCCTGCGTCGTCGCGGTCCCGGACGGCGTACGCCCGATGTCGACCGGCAGCTCCAGCGAAGGCGCCGAAGGAACGTCCGGACGGCGAAGGCGCGAAGCAGCTTCAAGACACAACGCGGCTTCGGGTGACCCTTCGGCGAAGCGCTCCCACGGCGAAGCGAGGTCCGCGCCCAGCGAAGAAGCCAGCTCCTCCATCTGCGAAACGGTCAGCAGCGACGAGTGGTTCTGCGGGTGTCCTTGCGTGGGGAGACCGCGGCCCTTGACCGTGTAGCAGAAGATGACCGTCGGCCGGTCGTCCGAAATGGACGCGAAGACCTCGTCGAGCGAGCCGAGGTCGTGCCCGCCGAGGTTGCGGATCGCGGCCAGCAGGGTTTCGTCGTCGAGCGAGGCCACCAACGAGGCCAGCGCCGCGTTCCCCGCGGGCAGCCGGTCGCGCAGCTGGGCGGCGTCGCAGCGCAGCAGCCGCTGGTACTCGGGGTTCGGCATCCCGTCGATGCGGGCGCGCAGCTCGGCGCCGCCGGGCCGGGTGAACAGCTCCTCCAGCAGGCGGCCGTACTTGAGGGTCAGCACCTGCCAGCCGGCGGCGTCGAACATGCCCTGCAGCCGCCCGGCCGCGATGTTCGGAACCACCCGGTCGAGGGACTGGCGGTTGAGGTCGACGATCCAGACGACCTCGCCCAGCTCGGCGACGGCCGGGTCGAGGATGGCCTCCCAGATGGCGCCTTCGTCCAGCTCGGCGTCGCCGACCAGCGAGTACTGCCGGCCGGTGCCCGCCGAAGAGCCCCGGGTCGTCAGGTAGCGGCGCGCCAGCGCGCCCCAGATCGGGGCGGTGGCGCCGATGCCGACCGAGCCGGTGGAGTAGTCGACGGGGTCGGGGTCCTTCGCGCGGCTCGGGTAGCTCTGCAGGCCGCCGAACTCGCGCAGCGTCGGCAGGTAGGCCTCGTCCAGCTCGCCGAGCAGGTAGTTGATCGCGTGGAGCACCGGCGACGCGTGCGGCTTGACCGAGACGCGGTCCTCGGGGCGCAGGTGCCGGAACCACAGCGACGTCATGATCGACACGAGCGACGCGCACGACGCCTGGTGCCCGCCGACCTTGAGCCCCGAGGGGTTGGGCCGGACCCGGTTGGCCTGGTGCACGATCGCGGTGGCGAGCCAGAGGACCCGCTGCTCGATCGCGGTGAGCGCCGGGGCGGTCGCGGGGGCGTGGGTCATCGTCGACACCTTTCGTGCAGGAAGCGCACACCAGGACAGCACTGGTGGACGCTTCGCACAACCGATGCGGACGTGAGTGCGCAGATTGCACACCGGGAGCGGACGGCTCAGGTCTCCGGGTGCGCAGAATGCACGCGCTCCAGCAGGGGCGTCAGGCGGTACGGGACGAGCTCGCGCATGACGAGCGAGATGTTCGTCCGCTCGACGCCCGGGGAGGCGAGGATGCGTCCGGCGATGCGGTAGAGGTCGTCGGCGTCGACGGCCACCACCTGCACCATCAGGTCGCTCGCCCCGGTCAGCCCGCACACCTCGGTGACCTCGGGGATCGTGGACAGGGCGTCGGCGATCTCGGCGAGGCGCCGCTGGTCGACCATCGCGTTGACGAAGGCCCGCAGCGGGTAGCCCAGCCGGGCGGGGTCGATGCGGCGTTCGAACGACCGGAGGACGCCGCGCTGCTCGAGCCGCACGAGCCGGGCCTGCACCGTGTTGCGGGACAGGCCCAGCCGCTCGGCCAGCGCGACCGCCGTGGACCGCGGGTCCTCCCCCAGCGCTTCGAGCAGGCGCGCGTCGATCTCGTCGATGGTTTCCGGCACCCGCCGATTTTGTCAGCCCAGGTACTTCTTCAGGTCGTCGAGGACCTTCATCGCCCCGATCGGGCCGAGGCCGAGGAACCACACCTCGTCGGCGACCGGGATGGCGTGCTTCGCCTTGACCGCGCCGAGCCCGGCCCACAGCCCGCTGCTCGTCACGGCCTTCTCGTCCGCGCTCGGGCCGGCGCCGTAGCTGGAGTAGAAGATCCAGTCGGCGTCGGCCTCGTCGATGCGCTCCTTCGAGATCTGCGCGGCCAGCTCGTCGATGTTCTGGTTCGCGGGCCGTTCGAGACCGACGTCCTTGAGGATGACGCCGATGAAGGACAGGTTGCCGTAGAGCCGGATGTTGCCGGAGAGGAAGCGCAGCAGCGAGATCTTCGGCGTGCCCTTGACCGAAGCCTTCACCTCGTTCGCGCGCTTCTGGTAGTCGTTCAGCAGCCCGACGGCCTTCGTCTCGTCACCGAGCGAGGCCCCGATCAGCAGCAGGTTCTCCTTCCACGGGAACCCGGGCCGGATGCCGAACACCGTCGGCGCGATCTTCGACAGCTGCGGGTAGAGGTCGTTGGCGCGCAGCTTGCTGCCGACGATCAGGTCCGGCGTCAGCGCGGCGATCCGTTCGAGGTTGAGGTTGTTGATGTCCCCCACCGTCGGGATGCCCTCGACGCGGTCGGCGAGGTAGGACGGCACGCCGCTCTGCCCGGCGGTGGTGGCCATGCCGACGGGCGTGACGCCGAGCGCGAGGACGTCGTCCAGCTCGCCGCTGTCCAGCACCACGACCCGCGTGGGCTTCTTGTCCAGCTGGGTCTTGCCCAGCGCGTGGGTGACCGTGCGCGGGAAGACGCCGGGTCCGACGTCCGCGCCGAGCTTGGCCGTCTCCTTGTCCGCGGTCGAGAACAGCCGGCCGCCGGTGGCGACGTCCTGGTCGCCGACGCCGGAACTGCTCGGTTTGTCGGGCTGCCCGCACGCGGCGAGGAGCGTGACGGCCGCGAGCACGGCGACCGGAGATGTCCGCTTAGGACGCATCGGGACTTCCTTTCGAGGTGGCCCGCCGCCGGCCGATCGGGACGACCAGGGGCGTGGCGGACACCGGGTCTTCGATGACCTGGCAGGGCATGCCGAAGACGTCGGCGACGAGTTCGGCGGTGAGGATGTCGGCGGGCGCGCCCTCGGCGGCGATCCGGCCGTCCTTCATCGCGATGAGGTGGTCGCCGTAGCGGGCGGCCAGGTTGAGGTCGTGCAGGACGATGACGATGGTCCGGCCGTCCTCGGCGTTCAGCTCCGCGAGCAGGTCGAGGACCTCGACCTGGTGGGCGATGTCGAGGAACGTCGTGGGCTCGTCGAGCAGCAGCAACGGAGTCCGCTGCGCCAGGGCCATCGCGATCCAGACGCGCTGGCGCTGCCCGCCGGACAGCTCGTCGACCGGCCGGCCGGCGAGCTCGACCGTGTCGGTGGCGACCATCGCCTTCGCGACGGCGTCGTCGTCTTCGGCGCTCCACCGGCGGAACACGCCCTGGTGCGGGTAGCGGCCACGCCCGACGAGGTCGGCGACGGTGATGCCCTCGGGCGCGGTCGGCGACTGCGGCAGCAGGCCCAGCACGGTCGCGACGTCCTTGCTGCGCCACGTCGTGATGCCCTTGCCGTCGAGGTAGACGGCGCCCGCGGTCGGGGTGAGCAGCCGCGCCAGCCCGCGCAGCAGCGTCGACTTCCCGCAGGCGTTGGTCCCGACGATCATGGTGACCCGGCCGGGCGGGATCCGCACGGAGAGGTCCTTGACCACGCGCAGCGGGCCGTAGCCGAGCTCGAGGTTCTCGGTGTGCAGTGTCACGGCGTTCCCCTCACATCCGCCCGGCGCGGTTGGCGCTCGCGAGCAGCCACAGCAGGTAGGGCGCGCCCACCGCGCCGGTCACGACACCGACCGGCAGCTGGGCGCCGAGCAGGTGCTGGGCGGCGAAGTCGCCCAGCAGCACGACGAGCGCACCGGTCAGCGCCGCCGGAAGCAGTCCCGCGCGGGCGCCGCCGACGAGCCGGGTCGCGATCGGGTTGGCCACGAAGGCGACGAACGCGACCGGTCCGGCGGCCGCGGTCGCGAAGGCGGCCAGCGCGACGGCGATCAGCAGCAACGCCAGGCGGGCGCGTTCGACGTCGAGCCCGAGTCCCGCCGCGGTGTCGTCGCCGAGCTGCAGGCCGGCGAGTGCCCGGCTGCGCAGCAGCGCCGCGGGCAGGAGGACGGCGAGCGCGGCCGCCAGCGGGACGACGTGGTCCCAGCCGCGGCCGTTGAGGTTGCCGGTGAGCCACACCAGGGCCTGCTGGGCAAGCGTGACATCGGCCCACGTCATCAGGTACGACACGACGCTCGTCAGCACCGCGCCGACACCGACTCCGACGAGCACCAGGCGGTAGCCGTGCACGCCGCCGCGGCGGGCGAGGAGGTAGATGGTGGCGCCGGTGAGCAGCGCGCCGGCCAGCGCCGCGACCGAGACGACCGCGCCGCCGGCGCCGAACAGCACGATCGCGACGACCGCCGCCGCGCTCGCGCCCTGCGTCACGCCGATGACGTCCGGGCTGGCGAGCGGATTGCGCAGGAGCCGCTGGAAGAGCGCGCCGGACGTCCCGAAGGCGGCCCCGACGAGAACGCCGGTGACCGCGCGCGGCAGCCTGAGTTCGGTGACGACGTAGGCCGCGCGGCCGGTCCCGTCCCCGAAGAGCAGGCCAGGGAGGTCGCCGAGCGGCACCGGGAAGTCGCCCACCGCCAGGGAAACCGCGAAGACGACGACGATCGCGAGCAGCAGCGCCAGCGTCACCGAGCGGGCCCGGACCGCGCCCCGGCGTCGCGCGGCGGCGACCGCCTCGACGGCGTTCACACCGCCACGACCTTCCGGCGGCGCACCAGGAAGACGAACACGGGCGCGCCGACGAGCGCCGTGACGATCCCGACCTGAACCTCGGCCGGGCGCGCGACCACGCGGCCGACGACGTCGGAGACGAGCAGCAGCAGCGGGGCCAGCAGCGCGGAGTACGGCAGCAGCCAGCGGTGGTCGGGGCCGGTGACGACCCGCGCCGCGTGCGGCACGGTCAGCCCGACGAACGCGATCGGCCCGGCGATCGCCGTCGCCGCCCCGCAGAGCACGACGACGGCCAGCGCGCACACCAGCCGCGCGACCGGGACGTTCTGGCCGAGCGAGCGGGCGACGTCCTCGCCGAGGGAAAGCGCGTTGAGCAGCCGGGCGGACACCAGCGCGAGGACCACGCCGGCGACCACGAACGGCACGGCCTGGGTGATCGTCGCCGCGTCGCGGCCGGTCAGCGAGCCGGCTTGCCAGAAGCGGTACTGGTCGAAGGTCGTCTGGTCGGTGAGCAGGAGCGCGCTGGTCGCCGAGGCCAGTGCCGCCGTCACCGCCGCCCCGGCGAGGGCCAGCTTCACCGGCGTCGCCCCGGCCCGGCCGAGCGAGCTGACGCCGTAGACGACGGCGCCGGCGGCCGCGGCGCCCAGGAAGCCGAACCAGACGTACCCGCCGACGCTGGTGATGCCGAAGGTGCCGATGCCCAGGACGACGAAGAGGGCCGCGCCCGCGTTGACGCCGAGCAGGCCCGGGTCGGCCAGGGGGTTGCGCGTCGCGCCTTGGATGACGGCGCCGGACAGGCCGAGCGCGACGCCGGCGAGCACCCCGGCGAGCGTGCGCGGGAGCCGGAGTTCGCGGACCACGAGGTGGTCGGGGTTGCCGGGGTCGAAGTGGAAGAGCGCGTCCAGCACGGTGGCCGGGCTCAGGCCGCGGGTGCCGACGGCGATGCTGAGCAGCACGGCGGCGGCCACGGCCGCGGTGAGGACCACCAGTCCGGCCGTGAGCGGGAGCGAGCGGGTCCGCACTGGTCGTTACCTCTGCTAACAGGTCTTTAGGCTTGCCTACCCTATGGCGCGAAACTTGAGGGCTCAAGTTCCGTGAGCGGCATCACCGCGACCAGGTTGCCATCCGACTGTTTCCGATATATCGTGAACGTGTCGCAACCGTTCGAGAAAGGAACAACCGACATGCGTAGGCAACGACACCCCTTCATGCAGGAACATCCGTTCGCCCAGGAACGTGGGCGTGCACCCTTCGGTGGCTTCGGCGACTTCGGCCCGGGCTTCGGGCCGGGTTTCGGTCCGCGCGGCGGACGCGGCCGGGGACACGGACCGGGCCGGCGGGGTCACGGCGGACGGCGCAGCCGCCGCGGTGACGTCCGCGCCGCGATCCTGGCGCTGCTCGCCGAGCAGCCCCGGCACGGCTACGAGATCATCCGCGAGATCGGCGAGCGCTCCGGCGGCTTCTGGCGGCCGAGCCCCGGCTCGGTCTACCCGACGCTGCAGCTGCTGGCCGACGAAGGCCTGGTCGTCAGCAAGGACGAGAACGGCAAGAAGCTGTTCGAGCTGACCGACGCCGGCCGCACCGCCGCCGAGGAGCAGGACAGCACCCCGCCGTGGGAGCAGATCGCCCAGGACGTCGACCCGGTCGAGGTCGGGCTCGCGAAGGCGGGCAAGAACCTGGCCGCCGCCGTCGTGCAGATCATGCGCGCGGGCACCGAGAGCCAGCAGGCCCGCGCGGCCGAGGTGCTCAACGACGCCCGGCGCTCGCTCTACGGCATCCTCGGCGAGGACGAGGACGAGTCCTCGGCTCCCGGAGAGGCCGCCGAGTGACCTGGCAGGACGAGGCCGGTGGGCTTGACCCGCGTGTGCACGCGGTAGCCCACCGGCAGCGTCAGGTCCTGCGCGCGATTCCCGTTACGCTGCAAGGACTCCGCGATCGCCTGTTCGGCGACCCGCTTGCTGAACTCGATCTTCAGCACCGCTTCCAGGTCGGCGGCGGCCGGGAAACGCCACTGGGTGGCGACCCGGCGTAGCCCGAACCCGGCGCGGGCGAAGAACCGCTCCACCGCCGCCGGGTCGTAGTGCGGCAGGTCGGCGCGCATCCAGCCGCCGTAGGGCTCGCTGGTCACGTCGAGGTCGACGATCACGATCGCCCCGCCCGGCCGCAGCACCCGCTCGGCCTCCGCCAGCCCCGGCTCGCAGCCGGGGCCGAAGAAGTACGCCGTGCGCGCGTGGACGACGTCGACGCTCGCGCTGCGGACCGGCAGCCGCTGGGCCCGGCCCATCCGGACGTCCACGTTCGACAGTCCCTCGACGCGCTTCAGCGCGCTTCGCACCAACGGCTCGTGCGGCTCGACCCCGAGCACCGATCGCGCGTCGCGGGCGAAGACCGGCAAGTGGAAACCGTCGCCGCAGCCGACGTCGAGCACGTCCCGGCCGGTCCAGTCGCACTCCTCGCGCAGCACGCGCCAGATCTCGCCGGCACTGTCCTGCGCGCGGTTCTCCCGCTCGTAATCGGCCTGGTAGTACCAGATGTTGGGGCTCGGCACGACCTCCGCGCGCCGGGACGACCACCGCACCCCGCTGCTCCTTCCGGGTCCTCGTCGCCGTCCCGTGCTCTCCCGGTGGCGAATTCTTGGCGGAAACCTCACCGATCACGCCTAGAATCCGGTGGGTACCGGGAGGAGCACCCATGGCAATCGGCCCGTCCAGTCCCTCGTCCCCGGTTCCGGCCGGAATCCCGTGCTGGATCGAGCTGGCCTGCCGCGAGCAGGCCGTGGCGGAGAGATTCTACGGCGCCCTCTTCGGCTGGGAGTACACCACTCAACGGGATCCGGCGACGTCCGACGGCCGGTACGCCATCGCGACGATGAACACCCTCCCCGTCGGTGGCCTGTACCGCGCAGCCCCGGGCGCGCCGCTGGGCTGGATGCCGCACCTGTCCGTGCCGCACACCGCGAGCGCGGCCGAGTGGGTGGAGCACCTCGGCGGGCGGCTGACGCTCGGGCCGATGCCGATCCCGCAGCGGGGCACGATCCTGCACGCCTTCGACGCGTGCGGCGCGCCGGTGGTGTTCTGGGAGGTACCGCCGGACTGGGAGTTCGTCACCGGGATCCCCAACACCTTCAGCGGCGCGGACCTCAACACGCACGACGGCGTCGCGGCGGATCACTTCTACACCAAGCTCTTCACCTACGGCAGCCACCAGATCGGCGACGGCGAGTCCCTGGACTACGTCGAGTGGCTCATCGAGCACGAACCCGTGCTCTACCGGTACGTCATGGGCTCGGAGTACAGCCTCGACACCCCGCCGCACTGGCTCGTCTACTTCGACATCGACCCGGCGCGCGGGGTCGACGCGGTCGCCGGCGAGTCCCTCATGCACGGCGGCACCGTCGTGATCCAGCCCTACGACACGCCGTTCGGCCGGATGGCGATCCTCGCCGACCCGGAAGGCGCCGTCTTCGCGGTGATCGACCACTCGCGCGTCTCGGAGGACTGGGGCCGCGCCGAGGTCGACGACCCCTACGACGACTGACGCTCGGCGAAGGCCAAGCCCGCCACCAGCGCGTACCCGCCCGCCACCAGCCACATCCCGGCGGCGGGGGCCAGCGCGCCGACGAGCGCGACCCCGATCGCGCCGCCGGTCTGGCGGGACGCGTTGAGCACGCCGGCGGCCAGCCCGGCCTTGCCGGGCAAGGAGTTCATCGCCAGCGACGTCATCGCGGGCATGGCCAGCGAGCAGCAGCCGAAGACGACCGAGCCGGCGACGAACGGCACGAGGGCGCGCTCGGCCGGCAGCACCGCGAAGCCGATCGCTCCGGCGAGCCCGGCGAGCGCACCCGCGACCATGGGGACACGCGGGCCGAAGCGCCCGGTCAGCCGTCCGCTGAAGAACGCGTTGAGCCCGACGGCCAGCGTCAGCGGCACCAGCGCGAGCCCGGCCGCGAGCGCGCCGAGCGACCAGGCGCGTTGCAGGAACAACGCGAGGCAGAAGAGCGTGCCGTAGAGGCAGAAGTTGAACAGCCCGCCGATCCCGGTCGCCACCGCGAAGTTCCGGATCCGCAGGATCCCCAGCGGCAGCACGGGTCCGGGGACGCGCTTCTCGACCGCCACGAACACCGCGCCGCTCACCACTCCCCCGGCGAGCAACGCGAGGGTCGCCGGAGCGAGCCAGCCGGCGTGCCCGGCTTCGATGAACCCGGCGACGAAGGCGGCCAGCGCCGCCGTGCCGGAGAGCTGTCCCGCGAAGTCGAGGTGGGTGTCGCGACGCGGCGGTTCCGTGACCGCCCGGCGCGTCAGGACGATGGCGACGATCCCGACCGGGACGTTGACGGCGAAGACGAGCCGCCAGTCGGCCAGACCGACGGCGAGCCCGCCGAGCACCGGCCCGGCGGCCAGCCCGACGCCGCTCATGCCACCCCACACGCCGAGGGCGCGGGCCCGCTCCCGCGGGTCCGGGAACTGGTGGACGATCAGGGCGAGCGACGACGGCAGCAGCGCGGCGGCCCCGGCGCCCTGGATGGCGCGGGCCGCGATCAGCCAGGTCGCGTCCTGCGCGAGGGCACAGCCGATGCTCGCGACGACGAAGACGGCGACGCCCGTTTCGAAGACGCGTCGCGAACCCCACCGGTCACCGGCGGCGCCCCAGGTGAGCAGGAACGCCGCGAGCGTGACGGTGTAGGCGTCGACGACCCACTGCAGCGCGGCGGTCGACGGCTCGGCGAACTCGGCGCCGATCGCGGGCAGGGCGAGGTTCACGATGGTCGCGTCGAGCGTGATCATCAGGAAGCCCAGGCAGACGGCGGACAGAGCCAGCTTCGCCGGAGCGCGGGTTTCGGTGGTCATGCCCCGAGTCAAACCCGCGGAAGCTTCGGCCGTCCACGAACCGTTGCCTCCCGCGTGGGAGCCTCCGGCTCCCACCGCAGGTCAGCCGAGCGGGACGAACGCCGAGAGCAGCAGCCAGGAGACGACGGCCGAGGGCAGCAGCGAGTCGAGGCGGTCCATGATCCCGCCGTGCCCGGGCAGCAGCGTGCCCATGTCCTTGACGCCGAGGTCGCGCTTGATCAGCGACTCGACGAGGTCGCCGAGGGTGGCGGTGAGCACGATCGCGACGCCGAAGATGACGCCCTGCCAGACGTGGCCGTCCAGCAGCAGGCTCAGGGTGAGGGCCCCGGCGACGACACCACCGACCAGCGAACCGCCGAAGCCTTCCCAGGTCTTCTTCGGGCTGATGGTCGGGGCCATCGGGTGCTTCCCGCCGAGCACGCCGGCGATGTAGCCCCCGGTGTCCGAGGCGACGACACCGATCAGGAAGGTGAGAACGCGCCCGACGCCGTCGGACGGCGGCACGAGCATGGCCGCGAAGGCGCCGAAGAGCGGCAGGTAGGCGGCGGCGAAGGTCGACGCGCTGATATCGCGCAGGTAGCCCTTCGCCCCGCCGGGCAGGCGCCAGAGCAGGCAGGCGAGCACGGTGAGGACGAAGGCGGTGAGCGCGCCTTCCCGGCCGAAGGGCCAGGCGAGCCAGATCATCGCCTGCCCGCCGACGAGCACCGGGATCATCGCGACCTTGATGTCGGCGACCCGGCGCAGCACCCCGGCGAACTCGAAGGTGCCGACCGCGATCGCGATCGCGATGATCCCGATGAACAGGAAGCGCACGGTGAGCAGGGAAACGATGATCGCGGCGCCGAGCAGCAGCCCGACACCGATGGCCGCGGGCAGGTTCCGGCCGGCCTTGGAGGCCTTCTTGACCTCCGGCGCGGCCTGGACACCGGGAGCGTCGGCGGTCCCGGCCGCCGACAACCGGCTCGCTTCGCCGGTTTCCGAGCCCGCCGCCTCGGCCTGCGAGGTCGCCGAACCAGCCGCCTCGCCGTTCCGCGAAGGCGCCACCGGAGCCGTCGCACCGGGCCGCGAGGTCGCCGAACCGGCGGCCTCGCCGGTTTCGGCGCCGGCCGTCCCGGCGGTTGCCGGGAACTCCGTGGTGCCGGCGTCCGCCGGGCCCGGCGTCCCGGGAGCGCCGGCCGGTTCGTCTCCGGTCGCGTCCACCCGGTCCTCGCGTTCCTCGCTCACCTGTGCCATCAGACCTCGAGCAGCTCGGCTTCCTTGTGCTTGACCAGCTCGTCGACCTTGTGCACGTAGGTGTCGGTCAGGTTCTGCAGTTCCTTCTCCGCGCGCGCGACGTCGTCCTCGCCGGCCTCGCCGTCCTTGGCGATGCGGTCCAGCTCGTCCTTGGCCTTGCGGCGCACGCTGCGGATCGACACCCGGGCGTCCTCGCCCTTGCCCTTGGCGACCTTCACCATCTCCTTGCGCCGCTCTTCGGTGAGCTGCGGGATGACGATGCGGATGACCTGGCCGTCGTTGCTCGGGTTGACCCCGAGGTCGGACTCCCGGATCGCCTTCTCGATCGCGCCGAGCTGCGACTGGTCGTAGGGCTTGATGAGCGCCATCCGGGCTTCCGGCACGTTCACGCTGGCCAGCTGGTTCAGCGGGGTCGGCGAGCCGTAGTACTCGACGACGATCCGCGCGAACATCGTCGAGGAAGCCCGGCCGGTGCGTACCGACGTCAGCTCGTCCTTGGCGACGGACACCGCTTTTTCCATCTTCTCCTCGGCATCGAGGAGGGTCTCGTCGATCACGGTCACTCCCGTAGTTGTGATGGGTGGCGCTTGCTGATCCCAGCAGGTCTAGGCCGGCACCCCGTCGGCGGGGGTGCTGACCAACGTGCCGATTCTTTCACCACTCACCGCGCGGGCGATGTTCCCCTCGGTGAGCAGGTTGAACACGATGATCGGCATGTTGTTGTCCATGCACAGGCTGAACGCCGTCGCGTCGGCGACCTTGAGGTCCCGCTCCAGCACCTCGCGGTGGGTGATCTCGCGGAACATCTCGGCGGTCGGGTCGGCCTTGGGGTCCGCGGTGTAGACGCCGTCGACGGCCTTGGCCATCAGCACGGCCTCGCAGCCCAGCTCCAGCGCCCGCTGGGCGGCCGCGGTGTCGGTGGAGAAGTACGGCATGCCGACCCCGGCGCCGAAGATCACGACGCGGCCCTTCTCCAGGTGCCGCTCGGCGCGGCGCGGGATGTAGGGCTCGGCGACCTGGCCCATCGTGATGGCGGTCTGCACGCGGGTGGGCAGGCCTTCCTTCTCCAGGAAGTCCTGCAGCGCCAGGCAGTTCATCACGGTGCCCAGCATCGCCATGTAGTCGGCGCGGTCGCGGTCCATGCCGCGCTGCGAGAGCTCCGCGCCGCGGAAGTAGTTGCCGCCACCGATCACGACCGCGACCTGGACGCCGGTGCGGGCGACGTCGGCGATCTGCTGCGCGACCGAGTGGACGACATCCGGATCGACGCCGATCGAACCACCGCCGAACATTTCGCCGCCCAGCTTCAGCAGCACCCGCCGGTAGCCACCTTCGACCCGGTCACCCATCTATGTCGCCTCCTACGCCCCTCGACCGCTGCAAAACTTCTCTGGACCCGACAGTGCCCCGTCCCCGATGGACGGAGACGGGGCACTGTGGGTGTGAAACCTACGCCCTGGCCTGAGCTCAGGCCTGGCCGACCTCGAAACGCGCGAACTTGGTCAGCGTCACGCCGGCCTCGTCGAGCAGGGCCTTGACGGTCTTCTTGTTGTCCTTGACCGACGGCTGCTCGAGCAGGACGTTGTCCTTGTAGTAGGCGTTGACCTTGCCCTCGACGATCTTCGGCAGCGCCTGCTCCGGCTTGCCTTCCTCGCGCGCGGTCTGGTCGGCGATGCGGCGCTCGTTCTCGATGATCTCGGCGGGCACCTCGTCGCGGGTCAGGTACTTCGCGCGCAGCGCGGCGACCTGCATGGCGGCACCGCGGGCGGCCTCGGCGTCGTCACCGGTGAACTCGACGAGCACACCGACGGCCGGCGGCAGGTCGGAACCGCGGCGGTGCAGGTAGGTCGCGGTCTGGCCCTCGAAGGCCACGACGCGGCGCAGCTCGAGCTTCTCGCCGATGCGGGCCGACAGCTCCTGGACGACCTCGTTGACGGTCTTGCCGTCGAGCTCGGCGGCCTTGAGCGCCTCGACGTCGCTGGTCTTGAGCGTCTTCGCGACCTCGACGATCTTCGCGGCGAGCGCCTGGAAGTCGGCGTTCTTCGCGACGAAGTCGGTCTCGGAGTCGAGCTCGATGAGCACGCCGCCGTCGCCGGTGACCAGGCCCTCGGCGGTGGCGCGCTCGGCGCGCTTGCCGACGTCCTTGGCGCCCTTGATGCGGAGGAACTCGACGGCCTTCTCGAAGTCGCCGTCGTTCTCCTCCAGCGCCTTCTTGCAGTCCATCATGCCGGCGCCGGTCATCTCGCGCAGGCGCTTCACGTCAGCGGCGGTGTAGTTCGCCATTCTGGTAAATCCGTCCTTTGCAGGAAATCTGTGGGTTGCTACGCCGGTGCGGCCGACCCGTCGGGCCGGCCGCACGGGCGGTGGGACATCAGGAGGAGGCGGTCGCCTGCTCGGTGGCGGCCTCGGTCGCGGCAGCGGCCTCGGTCGCGTCGGCGGCGGCGGTCTCGGAGCCGGCGAGCAGCTCCTTCTCCCACTCGGCCAGCGGCTCGTCGGAGGCGACGCCCGGCTCCGGCTTCGTGTCGGCGGAGGCACCGTTGCGGCTGGAGCGGGCCATCAGGCCGGCGGCCGCGGCTTCGGCGACGACCTTGGTCAGCAGCGCGGCGGACCGGATCGCGTCGTCGTTGCCCGGGATCGGGTAGTCGACCTCGTCCGGGTCGCAGTTGGTGTCCAGGATCGCGACGACCGGGATGTTCAGCTTCCGAGCCTCGCCGACGGCGATGTGCTCCTTCTTCGTGTCGACGATCCACACCGCGCTCGGCACCTTGGCCATGTCGCGGATACCGCCGAGGGTCTTCTCCAGCTTTTCCTTCTCGCGGGTCAGCGTCAGGATCTCGCGCTTGGTGAGGCCGGTGAAGCCACCGGTCTGCTCCTGGGCCTCGAGCTCCTTGAGGCGGAGGAGGCGCTTGTGCACGGTCTGGAAGTTGGTCAGCATGCCGCCGAGCCAGCGCTGGTTGACGTAGGGCATGCCCACGCGCGCGGCCTCGTTGGCGATGGCTTCCTGGGCCTGCTTCTTGGTGCCGACGAACATGATGGTGCCGCCGTGCGCGACGGTTTCCTTGATGAACTCGTACGCACGGTCGATGTAGGTCAGCGTCTGCTGCAGGTCGATGATGTAGATGCCGTTGCGCTCGGTGAAGATGTAGCGCTTCATCTTCGGGTTCCACCGACGGGTCTGGTGCCCGAAGTGCACGCCGCTGTCGAGCAGCTGCTTCATGGTGACGACGGCCATTGCCGGAATCACACCTCTTCTGTGTCGCGCGCGCCCGCTGGACGCGCTGCTCGGTTTTGTCGCTCGCGGCCGGGTGGCCGTTCGCCCTGGTGCCCGTGCCGGAGCCCGGACCCTGAGGGGTGAGGAACCCCAGGGACCGCCGGACCCCGTGCGTCTCCCGCGGTGAGAAAATTCGAGGGAACGCGCACGTGCACGCGAAGTCAGCCCGCTCACGCGGACCGCGCAGAAGATTCTACCCCCTGCCACCAGCCCCTCCCCCACCGGCGGCCGAGTTGTCCACACCGGCACCGCAGCGGCCCGAGTTGTCCACAGATTCGCGACCGCGCCCCCACGACGCCACGAAGTGCCGCAGGCTGGAGCCATGGAGTTGATCAACGGTTTCAGGTGGCGGTTCGCCGGTCGCAGCTGGGGCGTGATTGCCCTGGTCACGGTTGGTTTTCTGGCGGGTGTCGGTGTGATCGTTCCGGCCCAGCGGGAGTCCGGGCAGGCGGCCGATTCGGGAGTGGCGGCGGGGTTGACCGGGCTGGGGATACCTGGCGGCTGGACCGGTGGACAAGGGCCACCACCGGCACCACCGCCGTGGACGGGTGGGCCACCACCGGCACCACAGCCACAGACAGGTGAGCCACCACCGGCGCCACAGCCAGGGACGGATGAGCCACCGTCGACAGCACCGCCGCGGGCGGGTGAGCAGTCGCCGGTGCCACCGCCATGGCTCGGCGAGCCACCCCTGACGGCGGGCGAGTGGATGGCGGAGCGGGCGAGAGCCGAGCTGATGGCGGCGGTCGAACGGCCGACCGCACTCGGATCGACCCCGGCCCGGCCCCTCTCGACCGCGCCTCCGGCCGTGGTTCCCGCGCCGGCCTGGCTCACTTCACCCGGGCTGTGGGGCTCGCCGGACCCGCGAGCCGTTCGCCAAGGGCGGCTTTCCTGGCCGTTATCACCCGTTCCGGTGGTCACGAAGTACTTCGACGCCCCCGAAACCCCCTACGGCGCCGGGCACCGGGGCGTCGACCTGGCCGCCTTCCCCGGACAGGAGGTCCTTTCCGCCGATGCCGGTGTCGTCGTCTTCGCCGGGCTCGTCGGCGGGCGGCCCGTCATGTCCGTCGACCACGACGGCGGCCTGCGCACCACCTACGAGCCCGTCGAGCCGAAGGTCGCCGTCGGGGACCAGGTCTACCGGGGGCAGGTGCTCGGGACCGTCCTCGCCGGGCACCCCGGCTGCGCGATCGCAGCCTGCCTGCACTGGGGCGTGCGGCGGGGCGAGGAGTACGTCGACCCCCTCGCCCTGACCGGCGAGGTCGGCGAGTTCCGCCTCAAGCCGTGGGGAGGTGGTCCGTGATCAGGAGCCGGTCTGCTCGACCAGCTTGGCGCGCAGCCGCATGACCGCCCGCGTGTGCAGCTGGCTGACCCGCGACTCGGTGACGCCGAGGACCTTGCCGATCTCGGCGAGGGTCAGGCTCTCGAAGTAGTAGAGGCTGACCACGATCTTGTCGCGCTCGGTCAGCTGCGCGATGGCCTGCGCGAGCTGGCGCCGGTTGTCCTGGTCGACGAGCACCGCGACCGGGTCGACGGCGTCGTCGTCGGGCAGCGTGTCGACCAGCGAGCCGCTGTCCTTGCCCGCGGCCACCAGGTCCTCCAGCGCGACGACGCTGGTGAGCTGCAGCTGGCCGTAGAAGTCGCGCAGGTCGTCGAGGCCGATGCCCAGCTCGGCGGCGAGCTCGGCGTCGGTAGGGGTGCGGTTCAGGCGGGCGCCGAGGCGCTCCATCGCGCGCTCGGCCTCCTTGGCCTTGCTGCGGACCGCGCGCGGCACCCAGTCCTGCGAACGGAGGTCGTCGAGGATCGCGCCGCGGATGCGCTGCATCGCGTAGGTCTCGAAGCGCAGGCCGCGCTCGGGGTCGAACTTCTCGATCGCGTCGACGAGGCCGAAGATGCCGGACTGCACGAGGTCACCGACGTCGACGTGGGTCGGCAGCCCGGTGCCGACCCGGCCCGCGACGTACTTGACCAGCGGGGCGTAGTGCAGCACGAGCCGATCGCGCGACGCCTGGTCGGGGCTGTCGGCGAACTGCCGCCACAGCGCCGCGATGCCGGCGTCGACGTCGTAGCCGGCGCGCGATTCCGCGGGCGCGGCGGCCTCACCGTGAGTGGTCACTCCGGCGGCTTCGGTCACGTGCGGTCCTGCGGTCATTGCACAGTCGTTCTCGGCATGCGGCTCAGTATCGTCTCCGTGCTCGTGCGGATGCGCGTGCGCCGCCGGGCCCGCTGGTGACGACCCCGGCGAGACTCCCCGGGCCGCCTCAGGCCCTGGGGTGCGCTCGGTCATGGATCGCTTTCAACCGGTCGACGGTCACATGAGTGTAGAGCTGCGTCGTGGCAAGCGTAGCGTGACCGAGCAGTTCCTGAACGCTCCTGAGATCGGCACCCCCTTCGAGCAGATGCGTCGCCGCTGAATGCCGCAGGCCGTGCGGGCCCATGTCGAGCGCTCCGGGCACCGCCGAGACGGCGTCGTGCACCACCCGCCGCACCGCGCGCGGGTCGACGCGTTTCCCCCGGACACCGAGGAAAAGCGCGGGCTCGACGCCGTCACCGGCGGTTTCCGCGACGATCTTCGGCCGCCCCTCGGTGATCCAGTCGTCGAGCGCTTCCGCCGCCGGCACGCCGAACGGCACCACGCGTTCCTTGCCGCCCTTGCCGAGCACCGTCACGACACGGCGGGAGAAGTCGGCTCCGCCCAGATCCAACCCGCACAACTCGGACACGCGGATGCCGGTGGCGTAGAGCAGCTCGACGATCGCGCGATCACGCAGTGCGACGGGATCGCGTTCGGCCGCGCCGGCCGCCGACGCCTGCATGACCTCCCCCGCCTGCCCGGCGCGCAGCACCCCCGGCAGAGTGCGGTGCGCCCGCGGCGCGGCGAGCCGGCCGCCGGGGTCGGTCGCGAGGACACCGGTCCGGTGCGCCCAGGCGGTGAACGTCCGCGCCGAGGCGGCCCGCCGCGCGAGCGTCGTCCGGCTCGCCCCGCCGGACTGCTGGGCGGCGAGCCACGCCCGCAGCCGCGCCAGGTCCAGCTCGGCGAGCGAGCCGCCGCCGTCGGCGACGAACGCCAGCAGCGAAACCACATCGCCGACGTACGCCCGGACGGTGTGCGCGGACAGGCCGCGTTCGAGCCCGAGGTGCCGTTCGTACCCGGTGACGGTGGCCCGGACCGGCTCGGGCAGCGCGGCCCGGAGCGCGCGCAGATCGGGACGGCGGCCCCGGCCGGGGTGTGATGGCGGCGGCATGGATGTCACGCTGCGCGAACAACCGCCTCCGGTCAAGGATCGCCACGCGGGCACACCGGACCGGCCGAACGCCATCGACGATTTCGCCCGGAATTCGTGGCGTTCACGCGCTTTCCCTCCGCCGTCGCCAGCCGGCGTCCCCACGGACGGCGAATCCGTCGATTTCCAACGCCGGCAGCAGGGCACGCACTTTCCGCAGCGGCAGCCCGGATTCGGCCGCGATTTCGGAGTCCGACCGGTCGGCGCGTGCGGCAAGTGCCTCGTAGGCGCGCAACGCCTCGGGGCCGAGCCGGTCGGTCGGGCGCTTCGGCCGGGCGGCCGGGTCCTCGGCGATCCCGAACCGGCCGACGGCCTCGAGGATCTCGTCGACGGACGAGACGAGCGTCGCGCGGGAGTCGCGGATCAGCTCGTGGCAGCCGACGGACATCCCCGAGGAGATGGGCCCCGGCAGGGCCATGACGACCTTGCCGAGGGCGCCGGCGGTGCTCGCGGTGTTGCGCGCGCCGCTGCGTTTCCCGGCTTCGACGACCAAGGTGCCCTCGGTGAGGGCCGCGATCAGCCGGTTGCGGACCAGGAACCGGTGCCGGGCGGGCGGTGTGCCGGGCGGGTATTCGCTGACGACGGCGCCGCCGTCGCGGACGATCCGGTTCAGCAGCCCGACGTGACCGGCCGGGTAGCCGGCATCGACGGCGCAGCCGAGCACCGCGACGGTGACGCCCGAGGCGCCGAGCGCACCCCGGTGGGCGGCGCCGTCGATGCCGTAGGCCGCACCCGAGAACACCGGAACGCCCCGGGCGGCCAGCCCGTAGGACAGCTCGGCGGCGTGGTGCTCGCCGTACTCGGTCGCCGCCCGGGCGCCGACCACGGCGACAGCGCGGTCGGCGGCGGTGCCGAGGGCGACGTCGCCGGTGACCCACAGCGCCAGCGGCGGGACGGCTTCGGCCACCCCGCGCCGGGCCGCCTGGTCGAGGGCGAGCAGCGGCCAGGCCGGCCATTCGTCGTCTTCGGGGACGACGAGCCGGGCCCCGCCCGCGGCGGCCCGCGCGAAGTCCTGGCCGACAAGGTCGTAATCACGGCGCGCCTCGGTCGCTTTGAGCACCTCGGGCGGACAGTCGCTTCGCCGGACCCGGGCGGCCGCATCGACCGGGCCGTGCTCGGCCACGAAGGCGACCAGCGCGGCGGCCGGGGGCTCCGCGACCCGCAGGAGGTATGCACGGGCCCGGCGCAGCTCGTCGGCGCTCATGCCACCACCCGCCCACAACCAGACCGACCGACGAAACGCGGAGGCTGGGCCGCCCACGCGCTGGCCGGGTGCGCTCTCTTTGGCGTCATGCCACCACCCCGCCCACAGCCGGACCGACCGACGGAACACGGAGGCTGAACCGCCCACGCGCGAGCCGGGTGCGCTCTCTTCGACCTCATGCCGCCACCCGCTCACGGAAGGCCAGGGCCGAGCTGACCTGGTCGGCTCCGGGACGGTGCTCGCCGTCCAGGTCGGCGAGGGTCCAGGCGATGCGCAGGCACCTGTCGGCGCCGCGGCCGCTCAATGCTCCGCGGTCCATGGCCCGGTCCAGCAGCTGTGTTGCGTCCGGGGCCAGCGTGAACTTCCGCCTCAGGGCCGGGCCGGGAACCTCCGAGTTCGACCGCCAGCCGTGCTCGCTCCAGCGTCGCGCGGCGCGCTCGCGGGCCTGCAGTACCCGGCCGCGGACCGTTTCCGAGGATTCCGCCGGCCCCGTGTCGTGGGCGCTGATCGCGCTCAACGGCCGCAACCGGACCCGTAGGTCGACCCGGTCCAGCAGCGGTCCGGACAGCCGGCCCAGGTAGCGGCGCCGAGCTGTCGGCGAGCACACGCAATCAGCGTCCTTCGGTGGCGCGCACGCGCACGGGTTCGCCGCCAGCACCAGCTGGAACCGCGCCGGGTAGGTGATTGCGCCCTTCACCCGCGCGATGCGCACCTCGCCCTCCTCGAGCACCGTCCGCAGGGACTCGAGGCACTGGCCGCCGAACTCGCACACCTCGTCCAGGAACAGCACGCCACGATGGGCGCGGCTGATCGCACCGGGCATCGCGATCCCGCTGCCGCCGCCGATCAGGGCGGCGATGGAGATCGAATGGTGGGGCGCGACGAACGGCGGCACGGTGACGAGCGGCGAGGACTTCGACAGCGACCCGTCGACCGAATGCACCGCCGTCACCTCCAGCGACTCGTCGGACGACAACGGCGGCAGCAGGCCCGGGAGCCGCTTCGCCAGCATCGTTTTCCCGACGCCGGGCGGACCGGTGAGCAGGACATGGTGGCCGCCTGCCGCGGCGACCTCCAGCGCCCACCGCGCCTCCGGCTGGCCGACGACGTCGGCCAGGTCGGGCACCTCGGATGCCGCCGCCGGCGCGGCCGGGACCGGCTTCGGCAGGTCGAGCTCGCTCTTCAACCAGGCCACCAGGTCCCGCAGGTGGGGCGCTCCCGCGACCTCGATGCCGTCCACCAGGGCCGCCTCGACCAGCGACTCCTGCGGTACGACGGCACGGCCGTACCCTGCCGCTCGCGCCGCCAGCAGGCCGGGCAGGATGCCGCGGACCGGGCGGATCCGCCCGTCCAGGGCGAGTTCGCCCAGCAGCACGGCGCCGAGGAGCCGCGTGGCCGGCACCGCGCCTTGCGCCGCGAGGATCGCGGCCGCGATACCGAGGTCGTACGCCGAGCCGACCTTCGGCAGGTTCGCCGGCGAGAGGCCCAGCGTGACCTTGCCGTCGGGCCAGGGCTGGCCCGAGTTGCGGATGGCCGACCGGACGCGGTCCTTGGCTTCGCGCAACCCGGCGTCGGGCAGCCCGACGAGGGTGACCCTGCTGAGCCCGCCGCCCAGGTCCGCCTCGATCTCGATGATCCGGCCGTCGATCCCCAGCAGGGCGGCGGACCAGGCCTTGGCGATCGGCATCAGAACGCCGCCTCGATGTGCTGGACGCGGGGGCGCTTGCCGACCTCGGCGAGGATCGTCACCACGTCGTAGCGGACCGGGCACCAGCCGATGCGGTACTCGCGCAGCCAGCGTTCCGCCGCTCTGCGTATCCGACCCGCCTTTTCCTCGGTGACTGTCTCCGACAGAAGCCCGTACTCGGTGCCCGTACGGGTCTTGACCTCGCAGAACACCACGCGGGTGCGGTCGGTGAGGATCAGATCGATCTCGCCTTCGCGGCAGCGCCAGTTGCGGCCCAGCAGGACGAGGCCGCGGTCCTGCAGGTACGTGGCCGCCAGGTCTTCGCCCCACGTTCCCAGGTCGCGGCGGTGTCTTGCGAGCTGGTCGGTGCCCGTCATCGTGTCGCCCCCTCGTCGGTGCGCCGGTCACCGGGGTGGTCCCGGCGATCACGGTGCGTGTGCGTTCGACGATGCCAGGGTGCGGGGCGGCGAAACCAGGCCGGAATCGCCGGGCTGTGGACAACCGGGGGTATGTGGACAACTCGTCCACGGATCGCCCCGGGAGCACCGGTTTTGTCGGACCGTTGTGCTAAGGGGGGCGAAAAGACCGCGCCGGCTCGTCCAGGGCGGGACGAACCGGCGCGGGCAGGGAAACGGGGCTCAGCCCGAGAACGGGCCGTCTTCGGGCAGCCTCAGGTCCGGTTTGTCGAGCTCCTCGACGTTGACGTCCTTGAACGTGATGACCCGGACGTGCTTGACGAACCGGGCCGGGCGGTACATGTCCCAGACCCACGCGTCGGACATGCGGACCTCGAAGTACACCTCGCCGCCGCCGTCGCGGACCTGGACGTCGACCGCGTTCGCCAGGTAGAACCGCCGCTCGGTCTCCACCACGTACGAGAACTGGCCGACGATGTCGCGGTACTCGCGGTACAGCGAGAGCTCCATCTCGGTCTCGTACTTCTCGAGATCCTCTGCGCTCATGAAATCCGCGCCCCTCCTCGGGCTCGTTCTGCTCCGGCGGAGCGTTCATTGTGACCCACACCCGCGCCCGGGGCATGCAGCGGCAGGCTGAGTTGTGGCTCGAGTGCCTCGTCGAGGACCGCGGCCAGGCTCGCCGCGGTCCCGGATTCCATGGCTTTCTCCAGCGCCGCGTAGGTCAGCAGGACCGGCCGGGCCGGCCGCAGGCCGTGCTTGACGGCCACCGTCGCGACGTTGGTGTACGACCACCGGTGGACGTCGCTGGGGCCGTGCTCGCGCAGCGCCGCCAGGTGGTCGGACGTGCTGTACCCCTTGTGCACGTCGAAACCGTAGTGCGGGAGGTCGTCGTGGTAGCCCGCCATGATGCGGTCGCGCGTCACCTTCGCCAGCACCGACGCGGCCGCGATGCACGCCACCGACCGGTCGCCCTTGATCACCGCCGCGTTCGGCGCCGTCAGGCCGGGGACCCGGAACCCGTCGGTCAGGATGTAGCCCGGCGAGACGCGCAGCGCCGCCGCAGCGCGCCGCATGCCTTCCAGGTTCATCACCCGGATGCCGTAGAGGTCGACCTCGGCCGTGGGGATGACGATCACCGAGTAGTCGACGGCGCGCTTGAGGATCAGGTCGTAGACCCGGTCGCGCGCCTTCGCCGTCATCAGCTTCGAGTCCGTCAGCTCGGTGAGCTTCGCGTCGCCCTGCTTGAGCACGCAGGCCGCGACCACCAGCGGCCCCGCGCACGCTCCGGCGCCCGCTTCGTCCACACCGGCGACCGGGCCGAGGCCACGGCGGTCGAGCGCGCCCTGCAACCCCCAGAAGAGGTCGCCGCGCACCACGGCCCGCGGCGGCCGGATCGGCTCGGCCGCGGTGAGGGGAACGGGAAGAGTCAAGGCTGGATCACCCGTCTGCCGACACGGATCGGGGTGGTTAGCGTTTCCGGCGGAGTCCGGACTTGAGCTTGCGCCCCAGGAAGAGCGTGGGCCACGCCGCCGCGATCCCGGCGCCGAGCGGGATGCCGCTCTGCCAGGCCGGCGCGCCGAGCGCCACCGGCTGGGCGGCTTCCTGCGGGTTGTGGTCGGTGATCCCGCCCCACCGGCTCGGCGGCAGGACGATGATCCGCGCCTTGCCGATGATGTTGTCCACGGGGACCGCGCCGTTCACGCCGCCGCCGCCCTGGAAGCGGGAGTCGTCGGAGTTGTTGCGGTTGTCGCCCATGACCCAGACGGTCCCGGCGGGGACCTTGACCGGCTCGAAAGGCCGCTCGTTCTGGTTGTTGGCGTCTTCCCAGTGGACGTACGGCTCGTCGAGCCCCTTGCCGTCCACGACGACCCGGCCCTGAGTGTCGCAGCACTGGACGGTCTGGCCGCCGACCGCGATCACGCGCTTGACGAAGTCGCGCTCGTCCGGCGGGGCGAACCCGACCAGCGAGCCCAGACCGCGCAGGCCCTGGACGACGATGTTGCTCGACTCCTGCGGCGCGATCTCGTTGTTGACCCACGCCGGCGGACCCTTGAACACGATCACGTCGCCCGGCGAGGGCTCGGTGAAGTCGTAGGTGACCCGGTCCACGAGGATCCGGTCACCGGTGCAGCCGGGGCACCCGTGCAGGGTGGCCTCCATGGACCCCGAAGGGATCATGAAGACCTTCGCGAGGAATGTCTGGATCAGGATCGTGAGCACCAGGGCGATCACGAGCAGGATCGGCAGTTCCTTCCAGAACGACCGTTTCTTGGCGGGCTTGGCTCGCCGCCGTCGGGACCCCCCGCGCTCCTCGGAGCGGGACCGCCTCGGCTGGTCCTCCTCGGAGCGATCGGGGTCATCCTCAGGAGCGTTCTGGGACACGGGTTCGGCCACGTCGTCAGGCTACCGGTAACCGGGTTGTGACTCAGTTAGCCGAAGCCGTCTCGCGGTTCTCGCGGCGCTCCTTGATCTTGGCCTTCTTGCCCCGCAGGTCGCGCAGGTAGTACAGCTTCGCGCGCCGCACGTCACCGCGCTTGTGGACCTCGACCTCGGCGATGTTCGGCGAGTGGACCGGGAAGGTCCGCTCCACGCCGACGCCGAAGGAGATCTTGCGAACGGTGAAGGTCTCCCGGATGCCACCGCCCTGACGGCGGATGACCACGCCCTGGAAGACCTGGTTGCGCTCGCGGTTGCCCTCGATGACGCGGACACTCACCTTGAGCGTGTCGCCCGGGCGGAAGTCCGGGATGTCGGAACGCAGCGACTGCTTGTCCAGCGCGTCCAGGGTGTTCATCGGTGGTCCGTCCTCGTCTTCGTATGGCTTGCGTACACGTCCCCAGGCGCGCAACGGTGCCGCTGCGGGCGACCCGGGGGGCTGATGGCGGGCTCGTGAACGAGGAGGTCCACTCACGCCAACCTGTCAAGTATTACAGACCGGGGTCCGGCTCAAGTAACCGGCCCCTGGGCCCGCTCGGGGTCCAAGCCCTCCAGGACCCCGCGATCGTGCTTGTCGAGACTACCTTCCGGCAACGCCGCCAGGAGATCGGGGCGGCGGCGGGCGGTGCGCTCCAGGGCCTGGTCACGCCGCCACCGGTCGATCAGCGCGTGGTTGCCCGACCGCAGCACGTCCGGCACGGCGAGGTCCCGCCACACCTCCGGGCGGGTGTAGCTGGGCCCTTCGAGCAGGCCGTCGGAGAACGAGTCCTCCGCGGCCGAGCGGGCGTTGCCCAGCACCCCGGGCAGCAGCCGGACGACGGCCTCGACGATGACCAGCACCGCCGCTTCGCCGCCGACCAGCACGTAGTCGCCGATCGACACCTCGTCGACCGGCATCCGGCGCGCGGCGTCGTCCACGACCCGCTGGTCGATGCCCTCGTAGCGGCCGCAGGCGAACACCAGGTGCTTTTCCGACGCGTATTCGTGCGCCAGCTCCTGGGTGAACGGCTTGCCCGCCGGCGTCGGCACGACGAGCCGCGTCTCGGACGTGCATACGTCGTCGAGCGCCGGGCCCCAGATCTGCGGCTTCATCACCATGCCGGGGCCGCCGCCGTACGGCGCGTCGTCGACCGCGCGGTGCACGTCGTGGGTCCAGTCGCGCAGGTCGTGCACGCCGACCTCGATGAGGCCGCGGTCGATCGCCCGGCCCAGCAGCGCGGCGCGCAGCGGGTCGAGGTACTCGGGGAAGATCGTGACGACGTCGATCCGCATGTCAGGCGTCCAGGAGCCCTTCCGGCGGGTCGAGCACGACCCGGCCGCCCGCGACGTCCACCGTGGGGACGATCGCGCGGACGAACGGGACCAGCACGTCACGGCCGTCGACGTCCAGTTCCAGCAGCTCGCCCGCGGGTGAGTGGACGACCTCGACGACCTTGCCGACGACCGTCCCGTCGGCCAGCTCGGCCCGCAGGCCGGCCAGCTCGTGGTCGTAGAACTCGTCGGGGTCCGAGGTCGGCGGCAGCGTGTCGGTGTCCGCGAGCAGCAAGGCCCCCCGCAGCGTCTCGGCGACGTCGCGCGTCAGGACCTCCTCGAAACGCACCAGCAGCCGCCCGCTGTGTTCGCGGGCGGCTGCGATGGTGAGTTCCCTCTTGCTGCCGTCACGCAGCTTGGTCGTGACGGCCGCACCGATCCTGAACCGCTCTTCCGGCGAGTCCGTGCGCACGTCCACCGCGAGTTCCCCGCGGATGCCGTGCGCCTTCGCGATGCGGCCGACTACGACGTCCATCCTGACCGTGCTTCGATGAGGCTCAGCGGTCGGTGTCGACGACGTCCACGCGGACGCCGCGGCCACCGATGCCACCCATGACGGTGCGCAGGGCGGTCGCCGTGCGACCACCCCGGCCGATCACCTTGCCGAGGTCGTCGGGGTGCACGTGCACCTCGAGCGTGCGGCCACGGCGCGTGGTCAGCAGCTCGACCCGGACCTCGTCCGGGTTGTCGACGATCCCGCGCACCAGGTGCTCGAGGGAGTCCGCGAGGAAACTCACTCGGACTTCTCGCCCTCAGCAGCCTCCGCCTTCTCGGCGTCGGCCTTCTTCGGGGTCGACTTCTTCTTCGGCGTGGTGGCCTCGGTGGAGGGCTCCTCGCCGGCCGCGGCCAGCGCCGCGTTGAACAGGTCCTGCTTGGACGGCTTCGGCTCGGCCACCTTCAGGGTGCCCTCGGCGCCCGGCAGGCCCTTGAACTTCTGCCAGTCACCGGTGATCTCCAGCAGGCGCTGGACCGGCTCGGTCGGCTGCGCGCCGACACCCAGCCAGTACTGGGCGCGCTCGGAGACGACCTCGATCAGGCTCGGCTCTTCCTTCGGGTGGTACTTGCCGATCGTCTCGATGGCCTTGCCGTCCCGGCGGGTGCGCGCGTCGGCGACGATGATGCGGTAGTACGGCGCACGGATCTTGCCGAGGCGCTGCAGCTTGATCTTGACGGCCACGGGTGTGGGTTCTCCTCGAGTCTCTCTGGTGCTGGGCTGGGCGCACGCGGGCCGAGTGGGGACACGGACGCGGGCACCCGAAGGTCAGGAGCTTTCGCACGGTGAGAGGGTCCGGCGGAAGCAGGCAGTGACCCATTCTGCCAGACGGGGCCCGCGCCCCTAGAAAGAGGCCACCCCGAGCGCCCCGAGCAGGATGGTCAGCGCCGGCAGGAAGTTGTTCACCTGGTGCGCGACGATACTGGCCGGCAGCCGCCCGGTGACCAGCCGGGCCAGGCCGATCGGCACCGCGATGACCAGCAGCAACGTCGTGCGCAGCGGCTCGAGGTGGCTGGCCGCGAACACCGCCGTCGACAGCAGGAAGGCCGCGACGCGGCCCCAGCGTTCGCTGCGCCACTGCAGCTGTTCGGCGGCGCCCCAGAGCAGGCCGCGGTAGATGATCTCCTCGCAGATCGGGCCGAGCAGCCAGAGGTAGACGAACATCACCACGGCCGCCGAGATCGACATCTTCCGGTCTTCGACCAGCGCGCTGATCGCCGACGTCGCGTTGGCGTTGCCGACGAGCCGCGTCCACAGGTAGGCGCCGAGGGTGGTGAAGACGAGCCCGATGCAGCCGTACCGGAACCCGGTGCGGACGTCGGCCCAGCGCCACTCCAGCCGCAGGTCCGCGAAGGGCCCGTTGCCGCGCAGGTAGGTGATCAGCACCGCCACGCCCGCCGCGATCATCGTCGGCAGCATCGTGCCGAGCAGCACGACGCGGATCGGCAGCGGGCCGGGGCCGGTGTCGCCGACCAGCACCGACACGAACGCCGCCGACGCCAGCAGCACGGCCTCGACGAGCAGGAAGGCCCCGAAGCCCCACCGGTGCCGCCGCGGAGGCTCGAGGAACGCGGCCGGCTCCTCGGGGTCCGGCGGCGCGTCGGAAGCCGGGTCCCGGGGCTGGGAAGTGGTCACGCCTGGCCCTCCGCGGTCGCTCGGCTCCTGGGGACGAGCCTAGCGGCCGCGATGTGATCGCACAGTATCCGTCCGACTACTGTACACGATCTTCGCAACACCTTCAGTGCGCGACGAACAGCAGCACCGCGGGCGGCAGGTTGTTGGCCGCGTGCGCGATCACCCCGGCGCTCACCCGGCCGGACAGGTGCCGGGCCAGGCCGATCGCGATGCCCTGGCCGATGAGCGCGATCGTGCGCGTCGGCTCGCCGTGCAGCTGGGCGAACACCACCGACGTGAGCAGCAGCACCACCCACGGCGGGACCCGGTGGAACGCCAGCGCGTTCCAGAGCGTGCCGCGGACCAGCAGCTCTTCGGTGATCGGCGCGCCGGCGATGACGATCACCGCGGCGAGCACCAGCCAGACGGTGTCGCCGTCGAAGGTGTCGGCAAGGTCGGTCAGCGGGCTGTCGGAGACGTCGTCGGCGCCGTAGACGGCGATCAGCACCAGGTTGAGCCCGTAGCCGACGACCAGGGCGAGCGCGCCGCAGGCGAGACCGATCCGGACGTCGCGCCAGGTCGGCTTCAGCCCGAAGTCGGCGCGCAGGCCGCTCCCCCAGGTCCACGAGCCCACCGCCGGGCCGAGGCCGAGCAGCAGGTTGGGCACGAACGCCAGGAGCAGCAGCGGGCCGATGTCGTGCAGCTCGAGGGGGTCGAACTCGCCGACGTTGCGGTTGACCGCCGCGGCGATGATCAGGTTGATCAGGTAGTAGCCGGCGATCCCCGCGATGAACGCCACGAAACACCAGTGCGCCCCCAGCACGCGCCGTGCGCCGTCGTCGTCCGTCACGGGTCCAACGCTAAAGTGCCGACCCCGCAAGGAAAGCAGCGGGGTCTACGCGTAGACGACGCCGCCGAGCACGATGTGCTCCGGGTGCCGCAGGACGCCCAGGTCCGCGCGGGGATCGCTCGCGTAGACGAGCAGGTCGGCGGGTGCGCCGTCGGCGATGCCGGGGTGGCCGAGCCAATCGCGGGCGGCCCAGGACGCGCCGGCAAGGGCCGCCTCGCGGGTCATGCCCGCGCGGTGCAGGGCCTCGATCTCGTCGACGAGCCGGCCGTGCTCGACCATGCCGCCCGCGTCGCTGCCCGCGAAGACGCGTACGCCCGCTTCGATGGCGGCAGCGACCATCTCGCCGACGCCCGCGTGCAGCGCCCGCATGTGGTTCGCGTACGCGGGGTACTTGCCCGCCTTGTCCGCGATGCCCGGGAAGTTCTCGATGTTGATCAGCGTCGGGACGAGTGCGACGTCGTTGCGCGCCAGCTCCGCGAGCTGGTCGCCGCTCAGGCCCGTGCCGTGTTCGAGGCAGTCGATGCCCGACGCGATCAGGCCGGGCAGCGCGGCCTCGCCGAAGACGTGCGCGGTGACGCGGGCGCCGTGCTCGTGCGCGACCTTGACGGCCTCGGCGAGGACGTCGTCCGGCCAGAGCGGCGCGAGGTCGCCCGCGCCGCGGTCGATCCAGTCGCCGACGAGCTTGACCCAGCCGTCGCCGTCCCGAGCCTGGTCCGCGACGGCGGCGGGCAGCTGCGAGGCGTCGTCCAGCTCGATGCCGAGCCCGGGGATGTAGCGCTTGGCCAGCGCGAGGTGCTGCCCGGCGCGGATGATCGTGGGCAGATCGGCGCGCCGCTGCAGTGGCCGGACGTCGATCGGGAGGCCGCAGTCGCGGATCAGCAGCGTGCCCGCGTTCCGGTCCGCGATCGCCTGCGACGTCGCCTCTTCGAGCGAGACGGGCCCGCCGACGCCGATGCCGGGGTGGCAGTGGGCGTCGACCAGGCCGGGCACCAGGAAGACGTCCCGGCCCAGCGTCTCGGCGTCCGGCACCGGCTCGAACGAGATCCGCCCGCCGGTGATCCAGAGGTCCCGGGACTCGCCGCCGGGCAGGACCACCCCGGCGGCGTGCAGCGCCGTGCTCAATTGTCCTTCGGGTTCTTCGGCAGCTTGAACTTCGACGGGTCGAAGCCCGGGACGTCGTTCATGCCACCCAGCTGCGAAAGATCGGGCATCCCGCCCGGCATGCCACCGCCCGGGGGCAGCATCGGCATACCGCCGGGGAAGCCGCCGCGGACCTTGGGAGGCGTGGGACCGCGGCCCTTCTTGCCCTTCTTGCCCTTGCGGGACTTCGAGCCGCCCCCGCCGCCGAAGCCGAACCGGCCGGCCATCTGGGCCATCATCTTGCGGGCCTCGAAGAACCGGTTGACCAGGTCGTTGACCTCGCGGACGGTGACGCCAGAGCCCTTCGCGATGCGCAACCGCCGGGAGCCGTTGATCAGCTTCGGGTCGTCGCGCTCGGCCGGGGTCATGCCGCGGATGATCGCCTGCAGCTTGTCCAGGTGCTTGTCGTCGACCTGGGCCAGCTGGTCCTTCATCTGGCCGGCACCCGGGAGCATGCCGAGCAGGTTGCCGATCGGGCCCATCTTGCGGACCGCGAGCATCTGCTCGAGGAAGTCCTCCAGGGTGAGCTGGCCGCTGGAGAGCTTCTCCGCGGCCTTCTCGGCCTGCTTCTGGTCGAAGGCCTGCTCGGCCTGTTCGATCAGGGTGAGCACGTCACCCATGCCGAGGATCCGCGACGCCATCCGGTCGGGGTGGAAGGTGTCGAAGTCCTCGAGCTTCTCGCCGTTGGAGGCGAAGAGGATCGGCTGGCCGGTGATCTCGCGGACGCTCAGCGCGGCACCACCGCGGGCGTCGCCGTCGAGCTTGGTGAGCACGACGCCGCTGAAGCCGACCCCGTCCTGGAACGCCTGGGCCGTGGTCACGGCGTCCTGGCCGATCATCGCGTCGACGACGAACAGGACCTCGTCCGGGCTGACCGCGTCGCGGATGTCCGCGGCCTGCTTCATCAGCTCTTCGTCGACACCCAGGCGGCCCGCGGTGTCGACCACGACGACGTCGTGCTGCGCGTGCTTGGCCTCGGCGATGGCGCGGCGGGCGACGTCGACCGGGTCGCCGACGCCGTTGCCCGGCTCCGGCGCGAAGGTGACGACGCCGGCGCGCTCGCCGACGACCTGCAGCTGCGTGACGGCGTTGGGGCGCTGGAGGTCGCAGGCGACCAGCATCGGCGCGTGGCCCTGCTTCTTCAGCCACAGCGCGAGCTTGCCGGCCAGGGTCGTCTTACCGGCGCCCTGCAGACCGGCGAGCATGATCACGGTCGGCGGGTTCTTCGCCAGGTTCAGCCGGCGCGTCTCGCCGCCGAGGATCGCGACGAGCTCCTCGTTGACGATCTTGACGACCTGCTGCGCGGGGTTGAGCGCCTGGGAGACCTCGGCGCCCTTCGCCCGCTCCTTGATCTTCGCGATGAAGGTCTTGACCACGCCGAGGGCGACGTCGGCCTCCAGCAGCGCGATGCGGATCTCGCGCGCGGTGGCGTCGATGTCGGCGTCGGACAGCCTGCCCTTGCGCGTGAGCGTCTGCAGGGCGGCGGTGAGCCGATCGGAGAGGGTGTCGAACACGGGTGTGCACGCTCCAGCTGGGTCGAGAGTGGCGCGCCGGACGAGGCCGGCCCTCCCGAGGGTAGTCGCTCCAGGTCGTCGGCCTCACGGGTGCGCACACCTTGTACGCATGTGCGTACTACCTCGACAGGCAGTTCCCACAAATAGTTGGAAAGTGTGACGTGAGTCTGTAAACGTATGTGTATGACCTCTGCGACCAGACCCCGGCCGTCGCTCGCCGAACCGGCCGCCGACACCGACGAGCCGGTCCCCCTCCGCCGGATCGCCGGCCTGTTCCGCGCGCACCGCGGGTCCCTCGCCGCGCTGTTCGCGCTGATCGTCGTGCAGGCCGGGCTCGGCGTGACTTCACCGTTCCTGCTGCGCGAGATCCTCGACGACGCACTCCCGCACCGCGACACGCTGCTGCTGAGCCTCCTGGCGGGCGGGATGATCGCCTGCGCGGTCGGCAGCGCGTCGCTGGGCGTGGCCACCACGGGGCTGTCCAACACGATCGGGCAGCGCGTGATGAACGAGCTGCGCGTCTCGGTGTACGGCCACCTGCAGCGGATGTCGCTCGGCTTCTTCACCCGGACGAAGAGCGGCGAAGTGCTCTCGCGGGTGTTCAACGACATCGGCGGCGTCGACAACGTCATCACCACGACCGCCGGGTCGATGGTGCAGAACCTGACCACGACGGTCGCCATCACGGTCGCGCTGATCCTGCTCGACTGGCAGCTCGCGGCGCTCTCGCTGATCGTCGTCCCGCTGTTCCTGCTGTTCACGCTGCGGCTCGGCAAGAAGCGGCGGACGCTGGCCCGCGGCCGCACGCGGCGGATGGCCCGGCTGACGACGATGGTCGAGGAGTCCCTGTCGGTCACCGGCGTGCTGCTCGCCAAGACGATGGGCAACGAGCGGGCGATGCGCGAGCGGTTCGGCGCCGAGTCCCGGGAGATCGCGTCGCTCGAACGCGCGGCGGCGCTGGCCGGCCGCTGGCAGATCGCGTCCCGGGCGATGAGCCTGACCGTCATCCCGGCGCTGGTCTACTGGATCGCCGGGCTGGCGCTGGCGGGCGGGGCGTCGCCGATTTCGCTCGGCACGGTCGTGGCGTTCACCAGCATGCTCAACCGGCTGGTCGCGCCGGCGAGTGCGATGCAGACGATCGGGCAGAACGTGGCGACGTCGAAGGCGCTGTTCGGGCGCATCTTCGAGGTCCTCGACCTGCCGGTGGAGATCGGCGACAAGCCCGGCGCCGGCACCCTCGAGGTGCGCCGCGGCGACGTCGCGATGCGCGGGGTGTCGTTCCGCTACGACGAAGAAGGCCCGCTGACGCTGCGGGACATCGACCTCGACGTCCCGGCCGGGACCACCACGGCGCTCGTCGGCTCGACCGGTTCGGGCAAGACGACGCTCGCCTACCTGGTGGCGCGGCTGTACGAGGTGAGCGCCGGGTCGGTGACGATCGACGGCACCGACGTCCGCGACGTCACCCTGGCCTCGCTCGCGGCCGGCGTCGGGATGGTGTCGCAGGAGACGTACCTGTTCCACGACACCGTCCGGGAGAACCTGCGCTTCGCGAAGCCGGACGCGACCGACGAGGAGATCGAGGCCGCCGCCAGGGCCGCGCACATCCACGACACCCTGGCCGGGCTGCCCGAGGGCTACGACACGGTCGTGGGCCAGCGCGGCTACCGCTTCTCCGGCGGCGAGAAGCAGCGGATGGCGATCGCGCGGATCCTGCTGCGCAACCCGCCGGTGCTCATCCTCGACGAGGCGACCAGCGCGCTCGACACGCGCACGGAACGGTCGGTGCAGGCCGAGCTGGACCGGCTCGCCGCGGGCCGGACGACGCTGACGATCGCCCACCGGCTGTCCACTGTGGAGCACGCCGACCAGATCGTGGTGCTGCACGGAGGCCGGATCGTCGAACGCGGGACGCACGACGAGCTGCTGGCGCGCGACGGGCGTTATGCCCGGCTGGTCCGGGGAACCGCCTAACCTGGGGCCATGCAGCCCGAACCCGACGTCGCAGCACCGGTCAGCGCGGACCCCGAGCTGGCCGACCTCGCCCACCGGGTCCGCGAGGGCGTCGGGCGGCTGAACTGGCGGATGCGCGCGGAGCGGGATCTCAACGGGCCGGGCCCGGCGGTGCTGGCGGTGCTGAGCAGGCTCTACCGGGCGGGGACGCACACGCCGACCGAGCTGGCCGAAGCGGAACGGCTGCAGCCGCAGTCGCTCACGCGGATCCTCGCGTGGGTGACCGAACGCGAGCTGGTGACGCGCGCGCCGGACCCGCAGGACGGCCGCCGTTCGCTGGTCAGCATCACCCCGGCCGGGCTGGCGGTGCTGCGCGAGTACAGCGTCCGCCGCGAGCGCTGGCTGGCCGGCGCGATCGAGGCGACGCTGTCCCCGACCGAACGGCAGCTGCTGAGCCTGGCTTCGGAGCTGATGCTGCGGGTGGCGGACGCCTAAAGCCGCCGCGGAGACCCCTCGATCCCTCCACGGCGGCTTCGGCGTTCGCGCCGCCTCCCCGCGGTGCGATGCGAGTCCCGGAACGGGCCGCTCCTCCGTCGGCCCGCCCCGGAACCCTGGTCCCCGGACGGCTCACCTCCCCAGGGGCCGTCCGGTTCTCCCCCCTGCCTGCGGTCCGGTACCCGCTGGCAGGACGAAGTCTGCCGCGCCGGGGTACCCGGCCAGCAGTGGGAGAACCCTCAATTACCCGTGGGTAGTACTACTCAGGGCGTCTTAGCGCGGCCGCGACCGGCCGCTCGCTTCGCCGTCGTACGCGCCTTCGCCGCCCTCGACGCGGCGGCTTTCGCCTTCGCCACGGCCGCGTTGCGCGCGTCCTCGGCCTCGGACGCCGTCTCCTGCAAGGCCGCCAGCAGCCGTGTCACGCCCTCCGCCTGCTCGGCCGCCGTCGGCTGGACGACGTCCGCGCCGTCGATCTTCGCCTGGACCAACGCCTGGAAGGCTTCGCGGTAACGGTCGGGGTAGCGGGCGGGGTCGAACTCGCCGGTCAGCTCCTCGACGAGGTTCACCGCGCGCCGCAGCTCACCCGGCCGGATGTCGACGTCGGCGTGGCGGAACGGGAAGTCGGGCGTGCGGACCTCGTCCGGCCACCGCATCGTCTCCAGCACGATCACCTGGTCGCGCACGCGCAGCGCGCCGAGGGTCTCGCGGCGGCGCAGCGCGACGGTGACCAGCGCGATCCGCTCGGACTGTTGCAGGGCCTCGCTGAACAGCACGTACGGCTTCGTGCCCGCCGGCTCGGGCTCGAGGTAGTAGCTCTTCGCGAACCAGATCGGGTCGACGTCGGCGAGCGGCGCGAACCCGCGGATCGCGATCGTGCGGCCGGGCATCGGCAGGGACGCGAGCTCGTGGTCCGACAGCAGCACGACGTCACCGCCGGGGACGGCGTACCCGCGGACCATCTGCTCGGGCGGCACCTCGGCGCCGTCGACCTCGCACACCCGCTTCACCCGGACGCGGCCGCCGTCGGCCTCGTGGACCTGGTGCAGCGGGAGCTCCCGGTCCTCGGTCGCGCTGTACGCCTTCACCGGAACGGCGTAGCTGCCGAACCCGATCGTGCCCGTCCAGATCGCGCGCATGCGAGCCACCTCCGCAGCTCCCAGGCTAGACAGCGGGTCGCGCGCGCCGACAGCTACAAACGGGTGTCAGGCGCGACGGATTCGCTCACACATTCGAACGACGGCGTGACCTCGTCGAGCGCTTCGGCCGAGCAGCGGGCCGCGATGGCCGCCGCGCGGAGCACCTCGGTGACGACTTCGACGTCCAGCGGCGGGGCCGCGGCGAGCGCGCCCGCGCCGCCTTCGACGCGGGCGGCGAGGCCCGCGAGCGCGTGGGAGATGGCCTCCTGACCGGCGATCAGGTGGGCGACGACGTCGGTGAGCTCGGCGGTCGTGGCGCCCGGGCCGCCGCAGCGCAGGCTCGCGGCGAGCTCTTCGGCACAGGAGCGCAGGTGGGTGGCGACGACCGTCGGCGGCAGCGTCACGTCGTGCATCACTCACCCCTCGGGCCGGCAGAGCCGCCATGGTGCCACCGCGCCCGCCGTGAGCCGAGGCGACACACCGCCGCCGACATATTTGACCACTCGTTCTCGAAAGAAGTAGCCTTCCGATCATGTCCCGGGTCAAGGAGTTCGACGTCGACGAAGCCTGCGACGCCGCACTCGCGCTCTTCCGGCGCCAGGGTTACGAAGCGACGTCGGTCAGCGACCTCGTCACGCACCTCGGCGTCGCCAAGGCGAGCCTGTACGCCACCTTCGGCACGAAACACGACTTCTACGTGACGGCGCTGAAGCGGTACGCCGAGCGGACCGACGCCCGGGTCGTGGCCGAGCTGTCGGGGCCAGGCTCGGGCGTGGCCGCGGTGCGCCGGCTTTTCGACGGCTACCGGGCCGAAATCCTCGGCGACGAGACCAGGATGGGCTGCTTCGTCGTCAACGCGGCGATCGAACTGCTCCCCCACGACCCCGAGGTCGCGCGGCTGGTGGAACGCAGCTGGGACACCCTCGAGGTCGCGCTCACCATGGCGCTGGAACGCGCTCGATCCCAAGGTGAACTGCCGGACGGCAGCGACCCGGCCCAGGTGGCGAGGTTCCTGCTCACCGTGCTCCAGGGGCTGCGCGTCCTCGGCAAGGGCACGGACGCCGCGAGCCGGCTGGACGCGGCCATCTCCCAAGCCATGCGGCTTATTCAAGACTGATCAGACCAGAAAGAAGGCACACGATGGGGGCACGGTTCGCGGGCAAGGTCGTCCTGGTGACGGGCGGCAGCTCGGGCATCGGACGGGACACGGCGCGGGCGTTCGCGACGGAGGGCGCGACGGTGGTCGTCGCCGGGCGCGACGAGCGGCGGCTCGCGGCGACGGTCGAGGAAATCGGCGGTGACGCGAGCGCGGTGACGGTGGACATCACCGACTCGGAAGACGTGGCGCGGATGGTCGAGACGGTCGTCGCGCGGCACGGCGGCCTGCACGTCGCGGTCAACAACGCGGGCATCCTCGGGTCGCCGGCGCCGGCCGGCGACCTCGACGAGGCGGGCTTCGGCGCGGTGCTGGCCACGAACGTCACGGGGACGTGGCTGTGCCTCAAGCACGAGGTCGCGCACATGCGGGCGCACGGCGGCGGCGCGATCGTGAACATGGCGTCCAACATCGGCGCGCACGGCAGGCTGCCGAACATGGCGGCCTACGCGGCGTCGAAGGCCGCGGTGAGCGCGCTGACCCGCACGGCGGCGCGCGACCACATCGCCGAGGGTGTCCGCATCAACGCGGTCAGCCCGGGCGCGACCGACACGGACATGTCGCGGCGCCCCGGCGAGACGGACGCCGATCGCGCGGAGCGGCTGAAGAACGCGATCCCGCTGGGCCGGGTGGGGGCGACCGCCGAGGTGGCCGCCGCTGTGCTGTGGCTGGCTTCGGACGAAGCGGCCTTCACCGTGGGGCACGACCTGGTGGTCGACGGCGGTGCGACCGCCTGAGCGGCCCCACCCGGGCCCGCGGCTGCTTCAGGACTCACGGTTGCGCATGGTGACGATCCCCTCTCGTGCGGGATGGACTGGGTGGCGGCGGGCTCAGGACTCGCGGTTGCGCACGGGGCTCTCCTCTCGCGCGGAGCGGCGGGGTTCGGGTTTCAGGACTCGCGGTTGCGCACGACACGGCTCCTCTCGGGGCGAAGGGACGGGGCTGCGGCGGTTCAGGACTCGCGGTTGCGCACGGCGGCTCTCCTCTCGAGCGGCGGGACGGGGGCGGCGGCTCAGGACTCGCGGTTGCGCATGACGGCCTCCTTCCGGCGTCGCGCGGACATCGGCCGGGCGTCAGGACTCGCGGTTGCGCATGGCGGCGGCCTCCCTTCGCTGCTCCGATCGTGTGGCAATCGTCGATCGCGGTCGCCCAATGTGGTGAAGTGGACGCGGATCGTCGAATCACCCAGGGGAGTTGCACCGCCTTGAGTATGGACGGCGCCCGTCCGGCCGAACCCCGAGCGGGCCGGATCCGAGGGGCGCTGAACCCTGCTCACTGGACCCTCTGGCGGCAGCGCGGGTCGCTGATCTTCTACTGCTTCCTCGTCGAGTCCGTGGCGCTCGTGGCCACCGTCTGGACGGCCGTCGCCGTGCCAGCGCACGGGTGGGATCTGGTCGTCTTCGCCGTCCTGGCGAGCCTCGGCGTGCTGCAGGCCGAGCTCGGCCGCAAGATCGAGCGCGTCCGCCGCCTGGTGTCCGACACCCCGCACATCAACCTGACGTCGGTCTGGACGTTCGCCGGCGTGCTGCTCCTGCCGCCCGCGCTCGTCACGGCGCTGATCGCCGTCCTGTACACGCACCTCGCGACGCGCAGCCTCGCGCGGATCAAGCGCGTCCCGCCGTTCCGGACCACGCTGAACGCGACGCTGGTCGTCATCACCTGCTACTCGGCCGAGCTCGTCCTGAGCCGCCTGGAAGTCCCGGACATGTACACGGCGCTGACGGCGGGCTGGCGCGGCGTCACCGCCATCACGCTGGCCGCGGTGACGTACTTCCTGGTCGCGGCGATCACGATCCTCCCGGCGCTGACGATCACCAAGCGCACGGTCAAGGCGTTCTTCGGCGGCCTCGGCGACAACCTCCTCGAGGTCGCGACGCTCTGCCTGGGCCTGCTCACGGCGTTGACGCTGGCGACGCTGCCCGCGCTCGCCGTCGCGATCGTGCCGCCCCTGCTCGTGCTGCACCGGGCGGTGCTGATCAAGCAGCTGGAGATCGCCGCGACGACCGACGAGAAGACGGGCCTGTTCAACACGACCGGGTGGCACCTGCTCGCTTCGCGCGAACTGGCCCGGGCCCAGCGCAGCACGCGCAGCACGTTCGGCGTGCTGATGATCGACCTGGACTACTTCAAGCTGATCAACGACGAGCACGGGCACCTCGCGGGCGACACCGTGCTGCGCGCGGTCGCGGCGACGATCAAGAGCGCGGTCCGCGACTACGACTCGGTGGGCCGCTTCGGCGGCGAGGAGTTCGTGGTACTGCTGCCGGACATCGGGCCGGCGGCGGTGCTCGCGGTGGCCGAGCGCATCCGGTCGGCGATCGAGTCCCTGCGGGTCGAGTACGAGGACGGCAGCCGCATCCGCGCGATCGGCGGCCTGTCCGCCTCGATCGGCGTAGCGACGTACCCGGACGGCGGCACGGCGGTCGACCGGCTGCTGCAGGCCGCGGACAAGGCCCTGTACCGGGCGAAGGACGCGGGCCGCAACCAGGTCGTCGACGGCACCGCCCCCGCCTGATCCCCCTCGAAAACCCGTCCTGACCTGGCGACTTGTCAGATTTGCTCGGCTGAGCTAAATTTTGCTCATGCGAGCAAGAACGTTCACCGAGTCCGGCAGGCGCGCCCAGATCGTGCGGGCCGCGATCGAAGTGATCGCCGAAGCCGGTTACCTCAAGGCGTCGTTCAGCCGGATCGCGAAACACGCCGGGCTGTCGAGCACCGGCATGATCAGCTACCACTTCGCGGGCAAGGAAGACCTGCTCAAGGCGTGCGTCACCGAGATCGAGGAGATCACCGGCGCGTTCATGCAGCCGCGCATCGACGCCGCCGTCGGGCACGTCGCCCAGCTGCGCGCCTTCGTCGAGGCGAACGTCGAACTCGTCGGTGAGCACCCGGCCGAGATCCGCGCGCTGATCGACCTGGTGAAGAACGCCGGCTCGCAGAGCGCCGGGGTGAATGGACGGCTCGCCCTGTTCGAGGAGCACTTCCGCACCGGGCAGGCGGCGGGCGCGTTCGGGCCGCTCGACGCCCGGACCACGGCGCTCGCCCTGACCGCCGGGCTCGACGCCGTCGTCGCCACCGCGGCGGCGAACGTGCCCGAACCCGCCGAGCTCACGCGCATCGGCCGCGAACTCGCCGACCTGTACGTGCGGGCGACCGCACCCGAATCCACTGGGGAATCCGCATGATGATCGAGCAGAAGACCGAACCCGACGCCGGCCTGCGCCGGGTCGTCCGCGCCAACGTCCTGAACGTCGTGTTCGAAGTGGTCGTGCCGATGGCGCTGTTCTACGGCCTGCGCGCCGCGGGGGTGAGCCAGTGGTGGGCGCTGATGGCCGGCGTCCTCGTGGCCGCACCGTACGTGCTGTGGACGATCGCCCGCAACCGCAAGGTCGACCTCGTCGCGCTGGTCACGCTGAGCGTGCTGGTGCTGTCGGTCGTGCTCGGCCTGCTGTCGGACGACCCGCGCACGCTGGTGATCCGCGAAGGCTGGACAGCGGCGCTGGGCGGCCTCTTCGGCGCGTGGATGCTGGTGACGGTCTTCATCGGCCGTCCCGCGCAGCTGACGCTCGGGCGCACGATCGCCGAGGTCAAGCGCGGCGCCGAAGGAGCGGAGGCGTGGGCGGGCCGCTGGGACACCGACCCCCGGTTCCGGCGCGGCCTGCGGATCAACACGGCCGCCTGGGGCGCGGTGCTGCTGGGCAGCGCGGTGGTGCACATCGTGCTCGTCTACACGCTGCCGATCGACCTCATCTCGCTGGTCACCAACGTGGCGTGGTTCGGGGCGCTGGCCGTGCTGATCGCCTGGCACGTCTGGTACCTCCGCAAGGAGAACCTCGATGCCTGACGTCCTGGTCGCGGGCGCCGGCCCGACCGGCCTGCTGACCGCGTTCGAGCTGGAACGCGCCGGCCTCGGCGTCCTGGTCCTGGAGCGCGACGCCGGGCCCACGACCCAGTCGAAGGCGCTCGGCCTGCAGCCCCGGTCGGTCGAGGTGCTGGCCGACCGCGGCCTGCTCGCCGCGATCGAGCCGCACGTGCGGGCGAAACTGCCCGCCGGGCACTTCTCGGGCGTCCCGATCGACTACACCGACCTGCCGACGTCCTTCCCGTACCAGCTCGGTGTCGAACAGGTCCACGTCGCTTCGGCGATCGAGGCGCGGCTGCGCACGCCGGTGCTGCGCGACGCGGCCGTCACCGCCGTGGCCCAGGACGACGAGGGCGTCACGGTCACCGCGGGCGGCCGCGAGCACCGGGCCGGGTGGCTGGTCGCCGCCGACGGCGGGCACAGCACGGTCCGGACGCTGCTGGGCGCGGCCTTCCCCGGCAGTTCGGCGCGGACCTCGCTGGTCGTCGCGGACCTCGCACTGGCCGCCAAGCCCGCCGGGCTGGCCGACGACTGGTCGCTGCCGTCGTCGGGGTCGGGCTACCTGCTGCCACTGTCCGGCGGCCGGTACCGCACGATCGTGTACGGCGAGGAGCAGCAACGGCGCGGCCGCGACAGCGCGGTCACGCTCGACGAAGTCCAGCGCGCGCTGACCGCGGCGCACGGACCGGGGATCCGCGTGGGCGAGGTGCTGTGGGCGTCGCGGTTCGGCGACGCGTCCCGGCAGCTGGAGCGGTACCGCCACGGCCGGGTGCTGTTCGCGGGCGACGCGGCGCACGTTCACCTCCCGGTCGGCGGCCAGGGCCTCAACCTGGGCCTGCAGGACGCGGTGAACCTGGGCTGGAAGCTGGCCGCGACGGTCCGCGGCACGGCGCCGGCGGGATTGCTCGACAGCTACCACGACGAGCGCCACCCGATCGCGGCGCGCGTGCTGGTGAGCACGAGGGCCCAGGCGGTCCTCGGCGTACCCGACCCGGACGCGGCGGCGGTCCGGCAGGTCGTCACGGAACTGCTGGCCGTCCCCGAAGCCCGTCGCGCGGTCGCCGCCGAGCTTTCGGGCATCGGGGTGACGTACCCGGGGATCACCGGTCGTGCCACGGACGTGCCGGCGAGCCCCGACGGCCGCGCCGTGCTGGTCGGCGCGGCGGTACCCATGGGCTGGGCCGGACGGGTCGAGGGCCGAGAGGGGGCGGCACCTCGGCTCGTCCGGCCCGACGGGTACGTCGCGTGGGACGGCGGGCCGGGCCTGGACGAGGCCCTGCACCGCTGGCTCGGCGCGCCCGCGTGACCGGGTCGCGCCGGTGCGGTCAGGAAGCCGCGGCCAGGATCGCCTGCTCGACCTCGCGCCGCCAGCCCGGCTCGATGCGGCCGCTCCTCGGCGTCACCGCGAACGAGTCCACCACCGCGCCGCCCAGCGTCGAGACCTTTGCCCAGCGGACTTCCGCGTCACAGCGGCGCAAGGCCCCCGCGACGCGGAACAGCAGGCCGATCCGGTCGGCGGCGCGCAGCTCGACGACCACCGTGTCGGGGCCGCTCGTCTCGTCGTCGAACCAGAGGACCTTCGGCGCGACCGGTGCCGGCGAACCGTAGTCCCGTTCCTTCGCGGCCAGGCGCTGGGTGAGCGGCAGCGTGCCGGCGACCGCGCGGGCGAACTGCTCGCGCAGCAGCGTCGCGTCCGGCAGCGACCCGAACTTCGGCGACGCCGTGAACACCCCGGCGCGGCCGCCGTCGTGCCCGCGCAGGATCGCCGAGTGCACTTCCAGGGAGTTCAGCGCCAGCACACCGGCCGCCGGGGCCAGGAGCTCCGCGCGGGCCGGCACGGCCAGCAGCACCGTGACCACCTTGCCCTGCGCGCTGATCCGGATCTCGCCGTTGCCCGAAGCGACGGCTTGCGCCACGAGCTCGCGTTGCTCGTCGTTCATCGGTTCGGGCGCGGTGAACCCCTTGCCGCGCAGCACTTCTTCGCAGCCGGTGACGAGTTCGGCGAGCAGCCGGGCCTTCCAGTCCGTCCAGACGCCGGGGCCGGTGGCCAGCGAGTCGGCCTGGGTGAGCGCGTGCAGCAGCTCGACCAGGACGATGTCGCTGTCGAGGGTCTTCACCACCCGCGCGACCGTCTCCGGCTCGCTGATGTCGCGGCGCGTGGCGGTGTGCGGCAGCAGGAGGTGGTGGCGGACCATCGACGACACCGTCGCCGCGTCCGCCGGGCTCAGCCCGAGCCGCGTCGCGACCTGGGCCGAGATCTTGGCGCCGAGCTCGGAGTGGTCGGCGTCGCGGCCCTTGCCGATGTCGTGCAGCAGCGCGCCGATCAGCAGCAGGTCCGGGCGCGACACCGTGGTGGTCAGCTTGGCCGCCTCGACGCAGGTGCGCACGAGGTGCCGGTCGACCGTCCACTGGTGCACCGGCGACCGCGGCGGGAGGTCGCGGACGGCACCCCATTCGGGGAACAGCCGGGACCACAGGCCGGTCCGGTCGAGCGACTCGACCGCGTCGACCAGGCCTTCGCCCGCGCCGAGCAGTTCGACCAGGGCGTTGAGCGCGTCGGGTGGCCACGGCGTCCGCAGCTCGGGCGCCGATTCCGCGAGCGCCTTGAGCGTGCCGAGCGCGATCGGCTTGCCCGTGCGCGCCGACGCGGCGGAAACCCGCAGCAGCAGCGCGGGATCCTTCGCCGGGACCGCGTCACGGGCCAGCGAGACCTCGTTCCCGTGCAGCACCACGCCTTCCGCGAGCGGCGTGCGCGACGGGCGACGGCCGAACCGCGCCTTCGGCGGCTCCACAGTGGACCGGAGCGCGACGTCCAGCGCGTACGCGATCGTGCGGCCCGCCCCGGAAAGCTTGCGCGCCAACGTGAACCGGTCACCGAAGCCCAGCTCCGAAGCGACCAGCTCGGCTTCCGGAGCCGACAAGATGTCCCGTTCACGGCGGATCTCGCGCCGCAGTTCGGTGCGGACGTCGAGCAGGAGTTCCTTGGCCGCCAGGAGTTCCTCGCCGGGCCGCGCGGTGAGCTGCGCCGCCGCCAATGCTTCCAGGACGGCGAAGTCCCGCAGCCCGCCCCGCCCGTGCTTGAGGTCGGGTTCGGCGGACTGCGCGATCTCACCGCTGCGGCTCCAGCGTTGCCGGACCGACGCCGTCATGTCCGGGATCTGCTTGCGCGCGGTGCGCCGCCACTGGTCGCGCGCCGCGGAAACCAGGCGGCCGGCCAGCTCGGCGTCCCCGGCGATGTGCCGGGCGTCGAGCAGGCCCATGGCCACCCGAAGGTCCTCCGAAGCGACCTTCAACGCCTCGCCGGGGGTACGGACCGAATGGTCCAGCCCGACTTTCGCGTCCCACAAGGGATACCAGAGCGCGTCCGCGATCTCGCCGACGCCGCTGTTGCCGTTGTGCACCAGCAGCAGGTCGAGATCGGAGAACGGCACCAGCTCCCGGCGGCCGAGCCCGCCCACGGCGACCAGCGCGACACCCGGTTCAGCGGTGTCGACGCCGGCCGCCGAGGCTCCCCTGCCCAGCCAGAACTCGTAGAGGTCGACCAGGGCCGCCCGCAGTGCGGACGCCCCCAGCCTCCCGTGCCTGCCCTCGAGCAAACGCTCGGTGGCCTTGACCAGTTCGCCCCCGTCGGCCATATCCCGGTCGCCTATAGGGCGTCCGTGCCGCGCTCGCCGGTCCGTACGCGGATGACCGTCTCGACCGGGGTCACCCACACCTTGCCGTCACCGATCTTGCCGGTGTGCGCGGCCGTGGTGATGGCCTCGAGGACCTTCTCCACGTTGGTGTCGTCGGTGACGACCTCGATCTTCAGCTTGGCCACGAAGTCCACCGAGTACTCCGCGCCGCGGTAGACCTCGGTGTGGCCCTTCTGCCGGCCGTAGCCCTGGACCTCGCTGACCGTCATACCCAGCACGCCCAGCTGCTCCAGCGCGGAGCGGACGTCGTCGAGCGTGAACGGCTTGACAATCGCCGTGATGAGCTTCATGCCTTGCTCTCCTCGAGTTTCGCGTTGCCGGTGGCGGACTTGACCGGGATGGTCGTCGGCTGGCCGAGGCCACCGCCGGTCAACCCGGTGAAGTCGTACGCGCTCTCCGCGTGCTGGGCCTCGTCGATGCCCGAGACCTCGTCCTCGGCGCTGACGCGGAAGCCGCCCGCCTTCTTGATCACGAAGCCGATGATGAAGGACAGGACGAAGGAGTACGCGAGCACCGCACCGGCGGCCGCGGCCTGACGACCCAGCTGGGTGAACCCGCCGCCGTAGAAGAGCCCGTCGGCGCCGAGCGAGTTGACGCTGGTGGTGCCGAAGAAGCCGATCAGCAGCGTGCCGACGATGCCGCCGACCAGGTGGACGCCCACGACGTCGAGCGAGTCGTCGAAGCCGAACTTGAACTTGAGCGAGATGGCGAGCGCGCAGAGCACACCGGCGATGAGGCCGATCGCGATGGCGCCGAGCGGGCTCACGAAACCACACGCCGGGGTGATGGCGACGAGGCCGGCGACCGCGCCGGAGGCCGCGCCGAGGGTGGTCGGCTTGCCGAACTTGATCTGCTCGATCAGCAGCCAGCCGAGGACGGCCGCGGCGGTGGCGACGGTGGTGTTGGTGAACGCGACGGCGGCGAGGTCGTTGGCGGCCAGCGCCGAACCGGCGTTGAAGCCGTACCAGCCGAACCACAGCAGCGAGGCGCCGAGGAGCACGAACGGCACGTTGTGCGGCCGCCCGGTGTCCTTCGGCCAGCCCTTGCGCTTGCCGAGCACGATCGCCAGCGCGAGACCCGCGGCACCGGCGTTGATGTGGACCGCGGTACCACCGGCGAAGTCGAGCGCCTTGAGGTTGTTGGCGATCCAGCCGCCGACGGCGTTCTCGCCGACGAAGCCGTTGAACGAGAACACCCAGTGCGCGACCGGGAAGTACACGACCGTCACCCAGATGACGACGAACAGCGTCCAGCCCCAGAACTTCGCGCGGTCGGCGATGGCGCCGGAGATCAGCGCGGGCGTGATGATCGCGAACATCAGCTGGAACATGACGAACGCGAGCACCGGCAGCGCGTCGGAACCGGGCCACGCCACGGCGGGCGCCGAGTCGGTGGCGGCCACCGCGAAGCCGGCGAGCTTCCCGAAGGTGTTCTCCAAGCCGGCGAAGTGGAAGTTACCGACCAGGCCACCGAAGGCGTCGTCGCCGAACGACATCGAGAAGCCGTACAGCGCCCACAGCACCCCCACCACGGCCAGCGCGATGAAGTTCATCATCAGCATGTTCAAGACGCTCTTCGCGCGGACCATACCGCCGTAGAAGAAGGCCAATCCCGGTGTCATGAGCATGACCAGCGCGGCGCTGGCCAGTACCCATGCGGTGTCTCCTGCGTTCAGCACATCGTCCTCCCGTGCCCTGGGTCTGTGCGATGGCAGTTTTGGCGCGCGGTGTTTCACGGGGCGGCGCGAGAGGTTTCGCCCACGTGAACTGTCCGCACGCGGTTGTTACGGCCAGGTTTCCCGGGAGGTGTCCTGGAGTGTCCGGTTGCTTTACGTCGTGGTCGAATATCCCCATGACCCCAGCCGACCGCGGGAATGACCCACTGCCACCCCGGGTCGTCGAGGCGTTGCGCTGTTCGGTGTGCGCTTCGCCGCTTGAGGGCGTCGAACGCACGCTGCGTTGCCTGGCGGGCCACTCTTTCGATCTAGCTCGCCAGGGGTACGTGAACCTGTTGCACGCGCGAATCCCGGCCGGAACGGCGGACACGGCGCCGATGGTCGCGGCCCGCGCGGACTTCCTCGCATCCGGCGCCTACCGCCCGCTGGCGGACGAGCTCGCCCGGGTGTGCGCGGAGGCCGACGGCCTGGTGATCGACGCGGGCGCCGGAACGGGCTACTACCTGGCGCACGTCCTGGAGTCGGCGCCGGCGGCGCTCGGCCTCGCGCTGGACGTCTCCGCGGTGGCTTTGCGCCGCGCGGCCCGCGCCCACCCCCGGCTGGGCGCGGCGGTGTGGAACCTGTGGGAGCCGTGGCCGGTGGGCGACGAGGTGGCGTCGGCGGTGCTGAACGTCTTCGCGCCCCGCAACGGCCCGGAGTTCCACCGCGTCCTGCGCCCCGGCGGTCTGCTGACGGTCGCGGCCCCGGCCCCGGACCACCTCCGTGAGCTGGGCGACCTGGTGCTGTCGGTGGACGAACGCAAGGACGAGCGCCTGGACGGCACCCTCGGCGAGTACTTCGCCCGCACCGGACGCACGGAGGTCCGCCGGACGGCGCAGCTGTCACCCCGGCAGATCCGCCAGGCGGTGGAGATGGGTCCGACGGCCTTCCACCTCGATCGCGGCGACCGCCGTTCCCGCCTCGACGCGCTGAGCGAGCCCCAGGACGTGACGGTGGCCTTCACGGTCTCCACCTTCCGGCGCCGGTGAGTTCCCGCGTTCTGGAAGGCTGGGTGCCGTGAAGCCGGACTGGACCGCACCCGCGAGCTCGCTCGCGGACGCCGAGTGGGTCCGCGCCCGCATCGGCGGCGCGGCCAAGCTCTACGGCTGCGCCCGGCCCGAGGTGCTCGGCACGATCTGGTGGTACTCGCTCTCGTCGGTGCTCGTGGCTCCCGCGCTCGACGGCCTGGTCGCCGGCGCACCGGCCGACCCCTCGCTCGACGCCGTGGAGATCGACCTCCTCGCCGACGGCCGGTTCCTCGGCGCCCGGTCCACCCGGCACCTCACCGGCGGGCTGCCCGAGCTGGGCGCCGCGTTCGGTGAGGCGCTCGGAACCGCCATCGCGACGATCGCCGACGTCACCGGAGCGCGCGCCCGCGCCCTGGGTGCCATCGCCACCGACTCGATCGGCAACCGGCTGCTGTGGACGTCCGATCCCGAGCGCGCGATGACCCTGGCCGAGCCGCTCGTCGCCGCGATCGGCCTGGGCCTGCCGAAGCCCCGCTTCGTGCGCGTCGGCCGAACCCCGGCGGTGCGCCGGGCCTCGTGCTGCCTGATCTACGAGGTCGGCAACCCGAAGTGCGTGAGCTGCCCGCGTCAGCCGCCGGCCGAGCGCGACGCGCGGCTTCGCGCCGCCCTGGGCTGATCTGGTCAGTCGAGGACGGCCAGCTCCAGCCCGCGCAGCCGCTCCGGGTCGGCGATGACGTCGATGCCCGCGACCCGGTCGCCGTCGACCCGGAAGGCCAGCACGACCGCCGGCCGCCCGTCGCGGATCCAGAGCAGCCCCGGCGAGCCGTCGACGAGGGCCAGCTCGCTGGAGCGGGCCCGTTCGGAGGCCAGCACCGCACCCTTGCGCACGTTTTCGACGCCGCGCAGCACGACCGGCGCCGGGCTCGGGCCGACGAACCGGTCCGCGTGCAGCACCACGTCCGGGGCGAGGAGCGCGAGCAGCGCTTCGAAGTCGCCGCCCCGGGACGCCGCCAGGAACGCCTCGACGACCTTTCGCCGCCGCGGCAGGTCCGCGTCCACCGCGGAGCCGCCCTTGACCCGCCGCCGCGCGCGGCTCGCCAGCTGGCGGGCCGCCGCCGGCGTCTTGTCGATCATCGGCGCGATCTCGTCGAACGGCACGGCGAACATGTCGTGCAGCACGAACGCGACCCGTTCGGCCGGGGCCAGCGCGTCGAGCACGACCAGCAACGCCAGCCCGACCGTGTCGGCCAGCTCCGCCTCCTGCTCGGGGTCCCGACGGTCCTCACCCTGCTCGGGCCGTCCGTCCAAGGGCTCCTCGCGGTGGTTGCGCCGCGTCCGCAGTATCGACAGGCACACCCGCGCGACGACGGTCGTCAGCCACGCGCCGACGTTCTCGACCTCACCCAGGTCCGTGCGGTCGAACCGCAGCCAGGCCTCCTGCAGGGCGTCGTCCGCCTCACTCGCCGAACCGAGCATCCGGTAGGCGACCGCGCGCAGCCGCGGCCGCTCCTGCTCGAACCGTTCGGTCAGCGTGTCCACCGTGTCCCGTTCCTTTCGCCGCGGTCGTAGCAGTAGACCCCGCGGCGGCGGGTGATGTGACCGGAACGTGGCGACGTCGTGCGTGATCTGGCTCATCCGGCCCGGTCAGCTACCCATGAACCACCCTCCTCGGCTCGTACCACGTCTCGCCCACGGGCTCCCCCGCCATGTTCCAGCTCCACGAAACCCGCGGGGTGATCCGCGTGTACAGCCCGGGCCCCACCAGCCCGGTGCGTTCGACCGGCTCGTCCGCCTCGCCGTACACGCGGATCGCCCGCGCGATGAACGGCCGCAGCGACACCAGGTCGTCCACCACCAAGGCGACCTTCCGCCGTCCGGCGGAGACGTTCCGGAACTTGCGGGTGGCCGCCACCGCCGCGCCGGACCCGCCGACCCAGAAGTGCTCGCCGTCGAACTCGAACGCGAGCGGAACGACGTCGGGCTGGTCGCCGGCGCCGAGCGTGGCCACGCGGGCGAGCGGTTGTGAACGCAGGTAGCCGATCTCTTCGTCGGTGAACGTCATGAGCACTCCTCCGGGTCCGGGTCCACCTCCTGTACGAACGCGCCACCGCCGGATCGACAGCTCAGAGCACGCAGAACTCGTTGCCTTCCGGATCGGCCATCACGACGTGGTCCGGGCGGCCGTCCAGCATGTCTTCGCGCAGCACGGTCGCTCCCGCCGCGGTGAGCCGGGCGACGGCTTCGACGACCCGCTCCCACCGCGTCTCCCACGCGACGTCACGGCCGCCGCCGGCCTGGACGTCCAGGTGGACGCGGTTCTTGACGATCTTTTCCTCGGGCACCTTGAGGAAGCTCAGGTTCGGCAGCACGCCGTCCGGATCGCTCAGGTAGGCGCCGTCGTCCCAGTCCGCCTCGGGCACACCGTGGTGCGAGAACCAGTCGTCCCAGCTCGCGAAGCCCGGGGGTGGTGGCCGCTCGATGTAGCCGAGGGCCACCGCCCAGAACCTCGCCAGCGCACGGGGTTCCGCGCAGTCGATCGTCAGGCTCCACCGCACCGTCACGGACGAAGCGTAGCCGCGAGGAGCGCCACGGCGCCCTTCGCGACAGCGATTCCCCGTGCCGCCACGTGGCTTTCGTCCAACGCCCTGACCGGGTCCGACACCATGATGCTGGTGACCAAGGAGCGGCCGTCCACCGTGCGCGCCAGGTAGTTCAAGGTCAGCACGCCGGGTTCGCTGCCGCCCTTGAACCAGACCTCGGGGAACCGCGCCCGGTCGAGTCCGAGGCCGCCGTCGTTCAGCGACAACGCGTGCCCGATCTCCGGCTGGTTTTCCTTCTGCAGCCCGGAGAACGCCCGGCAGATGTCGTCCGGCGAACCGAACCACTCGATGTCGTCGATCTTCTCGGGCGCCTGCCAGCCCTGCAGGCCGGTGAGCGGAAGCCGTTCCAGCCCGGCGACGGCCGCGGGCCGCGCCCAGCGTGGCAGTGCCAGGTAGGCATCGGCGCGAGCCGGGTAGTGCGTGGCCTTGAGCTCGAACATCGCCTTGGTGCTCAGGAACGGGATGTTCGCCGGCGGTCGCTGGTTGCCGAACGCGGTGAGCTGCCGCTGCACGGCGTCCCGGCCCAGCCGGTGGATCAGGTGGTCGGTCGCGGTGTTGTCGCTGATCGAGATCATCTCGTCGGCGTAGGTGGACAACGGCAGCCGTGTGCCCGCCGGTTCGTTCTGCAGTACCCCGGACGGCAGGCTCTTCCAGTCGTCACGGATGGCCAGCTGCTCGGTCCACGACGCCCGGTGCTCGGCGACCGCCTTGCCGAGCGCGCCGAGGACGTAGAGCTTGAACGCCGAGCCCAAGGGCCGTTGCACGTCGTCGCGGACGCCGTGCACGTCCCGGCAGCGCCCGTCGGGGAGGATCTCCGACGCGCCGAACGACACTCGGCCGCCGAGCGCCGCGAGCTGCGCGTCGACCTCCGGCCACGAAGCCGGCACCGGGTCGTCCGGTTTCGCCGTCAGCCCGTCGATCAGCCCGGCGGAGTCCACGTGCAGGCCGAGCAGATAGTCGTCGGCGACCCCGTGCACCGCCGCTTCGACGTGGTCCGGCGCCTCGGTGACGATCCGTTTCACCTGTAGCGGCCCCAGCTTGCCGAGCGCGCCGTTGACACCCGCGGTGCCGCCCACCGCGTCCAGCATCGCCTGGGCGACGTGCTCGCGAACTTCGGTGTCGGGCACCGGGACGCGCCCGGTCGCCTCGACGACCCACTCGAGCTGCCGCGTCGCCGTGGGTACCTCGGCGGCCTGGGCGGCCGGAGCCACCGATGCCACGACGAGCGCGACCACGCCCGCCAGTGCTGCCTTCACCATCTTTCCCCCTGTGCTTCCATCGTTCCCCCTTGATCACCGGCTACTCTTCGGGCGGCCGGATCCACAACCCGGCCACCCGGCCGTCCTCCCGGTAGGTCAGCTGCACGGTCCGCTCGCCGGCCTCGAAGGCCAGCGGCATGTGGACGACCGTGTAGCCGCCCATGGACCGCGCATACGGCTCCCCCGTCCGCTCGTACCGCCCGACCGACCCGGCCAGCTGGGCCCAGGCGAGCTGCAGCTCCTCCTCGCCGACTGCCTCGCGCATGCGCTCGTCGAAGTCTCGGCGGACTTCGTGCCACTGACAGCCGACGAGTTCCGCCACGAGCTCTTCGGCGCGGTGGATCACGTCCGGCGGCTTCAGTTCCGTCATGGACTCCCCCGTCGTCGGATCGACCGGCCGGCCGAACCGCTGGAAGGCGGCCTGCCGGCTGGTGCCCAGGAGATTGCCGATCTCCTGCCAGGTGTGCCCTGCCCCCCTGGCCGCATCCACCGCCTCCCGCAATGTCGCTTCCGCGTCACGGACCTTCCGCACCGCTTCGCCGACCGCGGCCAGTGGCCCGTGTGCCGGCACGGTGTCAAGAATGTATTGACGATCCGGGTATGTCAAGTCAATCTTTACGTTTTCGCGGCGACGGCGGGCGGCACTTCGACACGTGGCGTCACAATACTGGCGATTTCGCCCAGAACCTCGGCGAGGTGGCAGCGGCTTGCCACAGGCGGCGCATTTCATACTTTCGAGTGTAGCGCACGGAATACCAAAGCGTGCTACCGTCGAGAGCACGAAATGGCCTCGCCCACCACCTGGGAGGCGTGGCCATCCGAAGGGGAGGACGGTTACGGTGAGAACCGATGAGTGAACGCACCTGGGGCTTCCGGACCCGCGCACTGCACGCGGGCGGCACCCCCGATCCGGCGACCGGCGCGCGGGCCGTGCCGATCTACCAGACCACGAGCTTCGTCTTCGAAGACGCCGCCGACGCGGCGAACCTCTTCGCACTGCAGAAGTACGGCAACATCTACAGCCGCATCGGCAACCCGACAGTGGCGGCGTTCGAGGAACGGATCGCCAGCCTCGAAGGCGCCATCGGCGGCGTGGCGACCGCGAGCGGCCAGGCGGCCGAGTTCCTCACCTTCAGCGCGCTGACCGAAGCGGGCGACCACATCGTGTCGGCGAGCGGCCTCTACGGCGGCACGGTCACCCAGCTCACGGGCACGCTGAGGCGGTTCGGCGTGGAGACGACGTTCGTCAGCGGCGGCATCGACGAGTACGCGGCCGCGATCACCGACCGGACCCGGCTGCTCTACACCGAGGTGATCGGCAACCCCGGCGGCGGCATCGCCGACCTCGCGGCGCTGGCGGACCTCGCGCACTCGCACGACATCCCGCTCGTGGTGGACGCGACGCTGGCGACACCGTACCTGTGCCGCCCGATCGAGCACGGCGCCGACATCGTGCTGCACTCGGCGACGAAGTTCCTGGGCGGGCACGGGACGACCCTCGGCGGGATCGTGGTCGAGTCCGGGAAGTTCGACTGGGGCAACGGGAAGTTCCCGCGGATGACCGAGACCGTCGAAAGCTACGGCGGCCTCAGGTACTGGGAGAACTTCGGCGAGTACGCGTACTGCACCCGGCTGCGCGCCGAGCAGCTGCGGGACATCGGCGCGGTCCTGTCACCACACTCGGCTTTCCTGTTACTGCAAGGGGTCGAGACGCTCCCGCAGCGGATGGACGCGCACGTCGCCAACGCCCAGGCGGTCGCCGAGTACCTCCAAGCGGATCCACGGGTGGCGTGGGTGTCGTACGCCGGGCTGCCCTCCCACCCGCACCACGACCTGGCGAAGAAGTACCTGCCCGCCGGGCCGGGCGCGGTCTTCTCGTTCGGCATCGACGGCGGCCGGGCGGCGGGCGAGAAGTTCGTCGAATCGGTGGAACTGCTGTCGCACCTCGCGAACGTCGGGGACGCGCGGACGCTGGTGATCCACCCGGCGTCGACCACGCACGCACAGCTGTCGGAGGATCAGCTCGCGGCCGCGGGCGTCGGCCCCGACCTGATCCGGCTGTCGATCGGGCTGGAGGACACCGACGACATCCTCTGGGACCTCGACCAGGCACTGGGCAAGGCGGTGGCCGGATGACGTATGCGGTGGGCGCCGTCGAACGGCGCGCGATCCTGAACCGGACGAAGTCGGTGACGCTGGTGGGCGCGTCCGCCAATCCGGCCCGGCCCAGCTACTTCGTCGCGACCTATCTGCTCTCCTCGACGCGCTACGAGGTCAACTTCGTCAACCCGCGGCTGGAGACGCTGTTCAGCAAACCGGTGTACGCCTCGCTCAAGGACGTACCGGGTGAACCGGATCTGGTCAGCGTCTTCCGGAAGCACGACGACCTACCCCAGGTGGCCGAAGAGGTGATCGACGCCGGCGCGCGGACGCTGTGGCTGCAACTCGGGCTGTGGCACGAGCCGGCGGCCGACCGGGCGCGGGAAGCCGGGCTGGACGTCGTGATGAACCGGTGCGTGAAGATCGAACACGCGCGCTTCGCGGGCGGGCTCCACCTGGCCGGGTTCAACACCGGGGTGATCAGCTCACGGAGGCAGTCGGCACCCTGAGGGAAGAGAACGCACGTTCCCGCTGTTGGCCCCGGGTATGACCGAGAAACTGGGGATCACGCTGTCCGGCGGCCCGACCGCGCTCCTGGAGCTGGGCGGCGTGCGGCTGCTCACCGACCCGACCTTCGACGCGCCCGGCGACCACCCCGTGGGCGATCGCGTGCTGGTCAAGACCGAGGACTCCGTGCTGACCGAAGAGGCGGCCGGTGTGGTGGACGCGGTCCTGCTGTCCCACGACCAGCACCCCGACAACCTGGACGACCGCGGCCGCGCCTATCTCGGGACGGTACCGCTGACCCTCGTCACGCCCAGCGGAGCGGAGCGGCTGGGCGGGACCGCGCGGGGCTTGAGGCCATGGGAGGAGACGCAGGTCGGAGCACTGACGGTCACGGCCGTCCCGGCGCTGCACGGACCGGAAGGGGCCGAGCCGACGACCGGCGAGGTGACCGGGTTCGTGCTGAGCGGCAGCGGTCTGCCGACGGTGTACGTGAGCGGGGACAACGCATCGGTCGAGCTGGTGCGGGAGATCGCGTCGCGGTTCCGCGTCCACATCGCGGTGCTGTTCGCGGGGGCGGCGCGAACCAAGTTCTTCGACGGCGCACCCCTGACACTGACGAGCGCGAACGCGGTCGAGGCGGCAAAGGCACTGGGAGCGCCGAAGGTGGTACCGCTGCACTTCCGCGGCTGGCAGCACTTCACCGAAGGGCCGGACACCCTGCGCAAGGAGTTCGAGGCGGCGGGACTGGCCGACCGCCTGGTGCTGCTCGAACCGGGACAGCGCGCAGAGGTCTGAGAACGGGCGGGGCGGGGGGGCGGGGCGGGGCGGGGCGGGGCGGGGCGGGGCGGGGCGGGGCGGGGCGGGGACGAGTGGCAACTCCGTCGGCGTCACGCCTAAGCCCGGCAGGCACTCGCCGGCGCGCCGGGCCGGCGCGGACGCCCCTCGCCCGAGGCGACGCCCTCCGCGCCGGCGCGGGCCCCGTCACCCCACGTCCGGGCGCGCGGCGATCCCGCTCGCGCCCGTGAGAGGCTGGGGGTATGGCCAAACCCACGCCGCTGCAGTTTCGGAACATCCTGGTCGCCCTCTTGGCGGCGGCGGGCTTTGTCTGGAGCGTCGTGGCCGGTCTTCAGTGGTGGGTCAGCGCCATCATCGGTTGCGCCTGTGTGCTCTCGCTTGCCTCCGCCTACCTCAACCGTCCCGGCGCCGACAGCTAGCGAGTCTTGGAGTAGCGGGCCTTCAGATTCGTCCGGCCCGCCTCCGTGAGCCGGCCGAACAGGCGCAGCCTCGCCAGTCCGCCGTCCGGGTAGATGTCCAACCGAGCCTCCGTCATCTCCGGGCCGTCCTTCACCACGAAACGGTGACGCGTGTCCGGTTGCAGGCGGGTCTTCGGCAGCAGGTCGACCCACTCGCCGTACGTGTCTCGGCCGCTCACCGATGCCCAGCCCGGAGCGTTGCCCTTGAGGTTGCTCGTGTCCAGCTCGGCGAACCGGACGATGCCCGCGCCCGCCAGGCGGAGCGTCACCCAGTCGTTTCCGTCGTCACGGCGGCGGGCCGTCTCCCAGCCCTCCGCCTGGTGCGCCGCCAGTCCGGGCGACAACAGGTTGTTCGGCGATGAATAGAACTTGTTGCTGCAGCCCGTCACCACCGCGCCGTTCTCCAGCGCCGCCAGGTCGAGTGCGTCCGGATCGAGCAGGTCCGGGTCCGGGATCGGCGTGCCGTGGACGCGCAGCCGCGCCACTCCGCCGTCCGGGTGCTGCGTCAGCCGCACGTGCGTGTAGCGGCGTGAGCCGTTGATCGCGTAGAAGTTCTCCGTGTGGCCGGCCGCCGGGGCGTGGTCGACCAACACGTCCCAGTCCGCCGTCTGCAGCTCCGCCGCCGACGGGTAGCCCGGCACCGATGCCGCCTCGACCGAGACGAACGGCGGGTAGTTGCCTTTGAAGAACGCCGTGTCCACAATGACCCCGGTGACCGTGCCGGCCAAGCCGAGCCTGATCAGTGCCTGGTCGTCGCCCGGTTCGCGGTGGCGGCGGGTCTCCCAGCCGTCGTAGACCTGGCCCTTCGGGCCGAACGTCTCGGCGCGGTGCGCCGGCGTCCACGGGTTGACCAGGTTCTCCTTCTCGGCGAACAGCTCGTCGGTCGCCCACATCACCGTTCCGCCGAAGCGGCGCGAAGCGAGGTCGGGCAGGTCCGTCCACACGGGACGCTCGGACTCGGACAAGGCAGCCTCCATTTCAGCAGTCCCCCCGGGTCAGCAGCTCGCCGTGCGGCGAGTCGCCGGTGATTTCGGTGCCCCGCAACCACGTCGAGCGCACGACGCCGGCGAGCGGGCGCCGGTCGTAGGCGCTGACCGGGTTGCGGTGCTTCAGTTTCGTGACGTCGACGACGAACGCCTCGTCCGGTGCGAACACGCAGAAGTCGGCGTCGTACCCCGCCGCCAGGTGCCCCTTGCGGCGCATCCCGGCCTGCGCGGCCGGGCGTTCGGCCATCCAGCGGACGACGTCGGTGAGCGCGAACCCGCGCTGCCGCGCCTGGGTCCAGATCGCCGGCAGGCCCAGCTGGAGGCTCGAAATCCCGCCCCACGCCACCCCGAAGTCGCCGCTGTCGAAGCGTTTCAGCTCCGGCGTGCACGGCGAATGGTCGCTGACGATCGTGTCGATCACTCCGTCGGCGAGCCCCTGCCAGAGCCGCTCGCGGTTGGCCGCCTCGCGGATCGGCGGGCAGCACTTGAACTGCGTCGCGCCGTCGCGGATCTCCTCGGCGATGAAGCTGAGGTAGTGCGGGCAGGTTTCGGCCGTCAGCGCGACGCCGTCACGGCGGGCCGAAGCGACCAGCGGCACCGCTTCAGCCGACGAAAGGTGCAGGATGTGCGCTCGCGCGTGGTGGCGGCGAGCAGCCTCGATGACGTGCGAAATCGCGAGGTTCTCCGCGGCCGGCGGCCGGGATCGCAAGAAGTCGACATAACGACCGCCGTGGGGTTCCGGTGCCGAGTCGATCTCGTGCGCGTCCTCCGCGTGCACGATCATCAACGCGTCGAAGGAACTCAGCTCGCGCAACGCTTCGTCCAGCCCCGCCGGGTCGAGCGGCGGGAACTCGTCGACGCCCGAGTGCAGCAGGAAGCACTTGAAGCCGAACACCCCGGCTTCGTGCAGGGCGCGCAGATCGCCGACGTTGCCGGGGATCGCGCCGCCCCAGAAGCCGACGTCGACGTGCACCCGGCCGGTCGCCGCCTTGCGCTTGACCTCCAGCGCCGCGACGTCGACGGTCGGGGGCAGGCTGTTGAGCGGCATGTCCACGATCGTGGTCACGCCGCCCGCGGCGGCCGCGCGGGTCGCCGTCTCGAACCCCTCCCACTCGGCGCGGCCGGGATCGTTGACGTGGACGTGCGTGTCGACGAGTCCCGGCAGCAGCACGACGTCGTCGCCGAGATCGATCACACGGTCGCCGGACAGCGAAGCGCCGCCGGGTTCGACCGCGACGATCCGGCCGCCGTCGACGCCGAGGGTCGCCGGAACCTCACCTTCGGCCGTGACAGCTCGGGTCGCGCGCACCACAAGATCCATCCGAAAACCCTTCACCGGGAGGATTGACCACCGCCGATTTCACACTACGGAAAGACGGTTTCGCACAACGACAGTAACCACGGCGCGCGCCGCTCGTCAACGACGGACGCGGCGCGTTGCCGATCCCGCCGAAGCAGGCGGAAACGGACGAAAGCCGACCACCCGTCGGCACCCATTCCGCGTGACTGCCGGTCGGATTGACAACCAGCGACGCAGTACGGTCATCCTCGTGCGGCTTGAAGCGGAGTTCACCAGCGAACCGTTCCGCGGCGAGGGTTCGCCGCCCGAGCACGCCGTCGCCGCGCGCGACGCCGCGGCGGAAGCCGGGCTGGACACCGACTTCGGTCCGCTGGGGACGCTCGCCCGCGGCGAGGCGAAGGAGCTCTACGACGCGCTTCCGGCGATCGCGCAGGCCGCCCTCGACGCGGGCGCGACCCAGGTGACGCTGCAGGTGCGCCGGGCCGAACCGGGACACGCCGAGGCGAGCGAAAAGCCCGCCGGAACGGCCGCCGCGCCGGCCGTCGAACTGACCGACGCGCTGGCCCGGCTCATCGCCGACCTCGAACGCGAGATGGGCGCCAAGCTGGGCGAACTCGACCGCGCCGGGAAGCAGCGAGCGGTGCGGCTGCTGCGCGAACGAGGGGCCTTCGGCCTGCGGAAGTCCGTCTCCTCGGTGGCCGACGCGCTGGGCGTCACGCGGTTCACCGTCTACAACTACCTGAACCGGGAAGTCGACTGACCAGCGGTTTCAACAAAATGTTGACGGAACTCCGGCGTCGACGTACGGTCAGCGGGACGCCACTCACGAGGAGTTCCCCGTGCCGCTCACCCTCTCCGACTTCAACGCCGCCGACGCCGAGGACGTGCGTCCGGCGCTGACCGCCTGCCTCGCCGTCCCACGCTGGGTGGACGTGGTGCTCGACGGCCGGCCCTACGCGAGTCCGGACGCGCTGCAAGCCGCCGCCGACCTGCCGTTGACCACCGACGAGATCCGGCTGGCGATGGCCGCCCACCCGCGGATCGGCGAAAAACCGCGGCAGAAAGGCACCGAGGGCGACTGGTCGCGCAGCGAACAGTCCGGCGTGGACAACGCCGATGCCTTCGCCGCCGCGAACGCCGAATACGAAGCCAGGTTCGGCCACGTCTACCTCGTCTGCGCCAGCGGCCGCACCGGGGAAGAGCTGCTGAAGATCCTCCACGAACGGCTGGACAACGACCCCGCGACGGAACTGGCCGTCGCCGGGCGGGAACTGGTCAAGATCGCCGAACTCCGACTCGCGAAAGCGGTGACCGCGTGAGCCTCGTGACGACCCACGTCCTCGACACGGCGACCGGACGCCCCGCGCCCGGGATCGCCGTCCGGTTCGAGACCGCCGAGGGGAAGCCGATCGCCGACGGGCGCACCGACGCCGACGGCCGCATCCGGGACCTCGGCCCGGAAACCCTCGAGCCCGGCGCCTACCGCCTGGTCTTCGACACCGGTGCCTACCTGGGCCCGGACGCCTTCTTCCCGGAGGTCGCGCTGACCTTCCGGATCGCCGACGGCACCGCGCACCACCACGTGCCGCTCCTGCTCAGCCCGTTCGCCTATTCGACCTACCGAGGGAGCTGACCGTGGCCATCACCCTGGGCCCCAACCAGTACGGCAAGGCGGAGGTCCGCCTGGTGACGGTGCGCCGCGACGGCCCCGTGCACCACCTCAAGGACCTCACCGTGTCGACGTCGCTGCGGGGCGAGCTCGCCGCGACGCACCTGACCGGCGACAACGCCGGCGTGCTCGCGACCGACACGCAGAAGAACACCGTGTACGCCTTCGCGAAGGAAGCGCCGGTCGGCGAGATCGAGGACTTCGGCCTCCGCCTGGCGCGGCACTTCACCGGGACACAGGGGAACATCACCGGCGCGCGGATCAAGATCGACGAGCACGGCTGGGACCGGATCGCCGTCGGCGGCGAGCCGCACGACCACGCGTTCAGCCGCTCCGGCGACGAACGGCGCACGACGGCCGTGACGGTCCGGGACGGCCGCGCGTGGGTCGTGTCCGGCATCGACGGCCTGACCCTGCTGAAGTCCACGGGTTCGGAGTTCCACGGCTTCCCGCGCGACCAGTACACGACACTCGCCGAGACCGACGACCGCATCCTCGCGACGGCCGTGACGGCGCGGTGGCGCTACCGGGGCGAGGACGTCGACTGGGCCGGGAGCCACCGCGAGATCCGGCGGCTGATGCTGGAGACGTTCGCGACGAAGCACAGCCTTTCGCTGCAGCAGACGCTCTACGCGATGGGCGAAGCGGTGCTGAAGGCCCGCGAGGAGGTCGCCGAGGTGCGGCTGTCGCTGCCGAACAAGCACCACTTCCTGGTGGACCTGAGCCCGTTCGGGCTGAAGAACGACAACGAGGTGTTCTACGCGGCGGACCGCCCGTACGGCCTGATCGAGGGCACGATCCTGCGCGACGACGCCGAGGACCCGGGTCCGGCCTGGGACATCCACTGACGCAGCCCCCACCCTCGGCGGTTTCCGGCGGTCGTTGCAGCACTGCTGGTGGGTGGGGTGGTGTTGAGTAATGGGGTCATGTGTTCGGCGGGGCGGGCCGGTCGTTGAGTTCGGCCGCGACGGGGGCGTGTGGGTCGCGGAAGTAGACCGGAATGTTCGTGGCAGCGGGTGGATCTTGGCGACCAGAGCATCGCCGACCAGGCTCGAGGTGTACGGCGGGTGCTCTGTTGCGGGCTCCACCGCGTGTCCAGCCCATCCTGAACGACCGCCCGCGCCCCAGGATCCACGACCAGCTTGCCGATCTTGGGCCAGGTCCGCCGAGCGCCGGCTTGTCCACATCACGACGGGGGTGTGGACAAGCCGGACTCGGTAGAACGCTCTAACGAACGCGTATCCTCGATCGCGTGGCAGGGACCAAAGAACGCATCATGGCCGCCGGCGCGGAACTGTTCCGGCGCAACGGCTACAGCGGTACCGGGCTGAAGCAGATCGTCGCCGAGGCCAACGCGCCCTTCGGGTCGCTCTACCACTTCTTCCCCGGTGGCAAGGAGCAGCTCGGGCAGGAGGTCGTCCGGACCTCCGGGCTCGCCTACATCCAGCTCTTCGACCTCTTCATCGCGCCCGCTCCCGATCTGATCAGCGGCATCGAAGCCTTCTTCGCCGCCGGGATCGCCACGCTCGAAGCCACCGACTACGTCGAAGGCTGCCCGATCGCGACCGTTGCCCTCGAGGTCGCCTCCACCAACGAACCGCTGCGGCAGGCCACCGCCGACGTCTTCACCGCCTGGATCGAGGCCGGGACCGAGAAGTTCGCGAAGTTCGGCATCGGCACCGAAGCCGCGCGCACCCTCACCATCACCGCCGTCAACAACCTCGAAGGCGCCTTCGTCCTCTGCCGCTCGCTGCGGGACACCGAGGCCATGGCCGTCGCCGGGGCCGCCACCGTGGACGTCGCCCGGCGGCTACTCGACGAGAACGCACAACTTTAGTCGGTAATCCAACACGAATACTCAAAATGGCGCTTGACCGCGCAGGACCCGACACCGATGCTGCGTGCAGTGGTCCAGACAACGCCGTCCGGTTGGAGCCGCCATGCGCCGAGTCTTCGCCGTCCTTGCCGCCGTCCTGGCGGGCGCCGCACTCAGCAGCCCGCCCGCGCAAGCCCTCGAAAACGGGCTTCTGCGCACACCCCCGATGGGGTGGAACACCTGGAACACCTTCGAGTGCGACATCAACGAGACGCTCGTCAAGCAGACCACCGACCTCATGGTCAGCTCCGGGATGCGCGACCGCGGCTACACCTACGTCAACCTCGACGACTGCTGGATGACCAAGACGCGGGACGGCAACGGCAACCTCGTCGCCGACTCCGCCAAGTTCCCCAGCGGCCTCAAGGCCCTCGGCGACTACATCCACGCCCGCGGGATGAAGTTCGGCATCTACGAGAGCGCCGGCACCGAAACCTGCCAGCACTACCCCGGCAGCCTCGGCCACGAGCAGGCCGACGCGAACCTCTTCGCGAGCTGGGGCGTCGACTACCTCAAGTACGACAACTGCGGCAGCCCCGCCGGCGAAACCCAGCAGGACTACGTCCGCCGCTACTCCGCGATGCGCGACGCGCTCAAGGCCACCGGCCGCCCGATCGCCTACAGCATCTGCGAATGGGGGAACTTCAGCCCGTCGACCTGGGCGCCGGACGTCGGCAACCTGTGGCGCACCACCGGTGACATCACCAACAACTGGGGCAGCATCGACTCGATCTACCGCCAGAACGTCGGCCTCGCCTCGGCCGCGAAGCCCGGCGCCTGGAACGACCCCGACATGCTCGAAGTCGGCGACGGCATGGACTTCCAGGAGGACCGCGCCCACTTCACGCTCTGGGCCGCGATGGCCGCACCGCTGATCGCCGGCGCCGACCTGCGCTCCGCCAGTGTCGCCACCTTCTCGACCTACCTCAACGCCGACGTCATCGCGATCGACCAGGACCCGCTCGGCAAGCAGGCGACGCGGATCGCCACCGGGAACGGCCTGGACGTGCTCAAGAAGCCGCTGCAGAACGGCGATGTCGCCGTCGTGCTGTTCAACGAAAACAGCACCACGAAGACCGTCTCGACGACCACCGCCGCGGCCGGGCTGCCCGCCGCGTCGAGCTACCGGCTCACCAACCTGTGGTCCAAGGAGCAGACCACCAGCACCGGCACGATCAGCGCGAACGTCCCGTCGCACAGCACGGTCATCTACCGCGTCACGGCGAACGCTAGCGGCAGCAACCCAGCGAAAGCACTGCAGGGAGCGTCGTCCTCACGCTGCATCGACATCAACGGCAACGTCACCACGCCCGGCACCAAGGTCGACATCTGGGACTGCGACGGCGGCCCGAACCAGACCTGGACGTTCACCGGCGCCGGTGAGCTGAAGTCCGCAAGCGGCCTCTGCCTCGACGCCAGCGAGGGCGGCACCACCGCCGGGACCAAGCTGATCGCCTGGACCTGCCACGGCGGCGCGAACCAGAAGTTCCAGCTCAACCCCGACGGCTCGATCACCGGCACCCAGACCGGCCTGTGCGTCGACGTCACCGGCGGCGACAAGCCCGCCGGCAACCTCAACGGCGTCCAGCTCGAGCTCTGGGGCTGCAACGACGACGCCAACCAGAACTGGCAGCTCAGGTAGCGGTCAGGTGCTCCGGCCGGACCGGGACGCGCGTGAGCGCGAGCCCGGTCGCGGCCCGGATCGCGGCCACGATCGCCGGGGTCGACGAGATCGTCGGCGGTTCGCCGACCCCGCGCAGGCCGTACGGCGCGTGCGGGTCCGGGCGCTCCAGGACGTCGATGCTCATCGGCGGCATGTCCAGGACCGTCGGGATCAGGTAGTCGGTGAAGGAGGGGTTCCGGATCTTCCCGCCGGAGGTCTGGATCTCCTCCATCACCGCGAGCCCGAGGCCCTGCGCCGAACCGCCCTGGATCTGGCCCAGCACGGCTTGCGGGTTCAGCGCCTTGCCGACGTCCTGGGCGCAGTCCAGCGCGACCACCTTCACCAGGCCCAGCTCGGTGTCGACGTCGACGACCGCCCGGTGCGCGGCGAACGCGTACTGCACGTGCGCGGTGCCCTGCCCGGTCTCCGGGTCCAAGGACGAAGTGGGCCGGTGCCGCCACTCCACGGTCTCGTCGTAGACGTCGTCGCCGAGGACGTCCACCAGGTCCGCGACCACCCGGCCGTCGGCCGCGACGAGCTTGCCGCCGACCACCCTCGTCCTGGCATCGAACCGGGACAGCAGCTTCGTCCGCACCGCACCGCACGCGGCCTGGACCGCGCCGCCGGTGACGTACGTCTGGCGCGACGCCGACGTCGAGCCGCCGTTGCCGATCGAGGTGTCCATCGGCAGGATCGTCACCTGGTCGACGCCCAGCTCGGTCCGCACGATCTGCTGCATGATCGTCACGAGGCCCTGGCCGACCTCGCAGGCCGCGGTGTGCACGGTCGCCGCCGGTTCGCCGCCGACCAGCTGCAGGCGCACCCGGGCCGTCGAGTAGTCGTCGAAGCCTTCGGAGAAGCAGACGTTCTTGATCCCGACCGCGTACCCGACCCCGCGGACGACGCCTTCGCCGTGCGTCGTGTTGGAGACCCCACCGGGCATGTGCCGCAGGTCGAACGGCCGGTCCGGCGGCAGCGGCATGTCCCGCACGCGGGACAGCAGCTCGGCGACCGGCGCGGCAGAGTCGACGACCTGACCGGTGGGCATCAAGTCGCCTTCGCTCATGGCGTTGCGGACGCGGATCTCCACCGGGTCCAAGCCGCACGCGGCCGCGAGCTTGTCCATCTGCGACTCGTAGCCGAACGCCGCCTGCACGGCACCGAAGCCGCGCATCGCGCCACACGGCGGGTTGTTCGTGTACGTGCCCCAGCAGTCCACCGAGACGCTGTCCACTTTGTACGGACCGACGCCGAGCGTGGCGGCGTTCGCGACCACCGCGCCCGTCGAGGACGCGTACGCGCCGCCGTCCAAGTACAACCGCGTACGCACGTACACGAGACGCCCGTCCGAAGTAGCGCCGTGCTCGTAGTACATCTTCGCCGGGTGGCGGTGGACGTGACCGTAGAAGGACTCTTCGCGGTTGTAGACCATCTTCACCGGCTTGCCGGTGTGCAGCGCCAGCAGGCACGCGTGCACCTGCATCGACAGGTCCTCGCGGCCGCCGAACGCGCCGCCGACGCCGCCGAGGGTCAACCGCACCTTCTCGACGGGCAGGCCCAGCGCGGCCACGATCTGCTGCTGGTCGACGTGCAGCCACTGCGTGGCGACGTACAGGTCGACGCCGCCTTCGGTGTCCGGCACCGCCAGCCCGGACTCCGGCCCGAGGAACGCCTGGTCCTGCATGCCGACCTCGTACACACCCGAGACGACGACGTCGGCGGCGAGATCTTGCGGACCGCGGCGGATCTTCACGTGCCGCACGACGTTGCCGCCCTCGTGCAGCGAAGGCCCTTCGCCCGCGACGGCCGCTTCGGAGTCCGTCACCGGCTCCAGTTCCTCATAGGTGACGGCGATCCGCTTCATCGCCCGCCGCGCGGTCTCCGGGTGGTCGGCGGCGACCAGCGCGACCGGTTCGCCCTGGTAGCGGACGACGTCGGACGCGAGCACCGGCTGGTCGGCGTGCTCCAGGCCGTAGCGGTTCACGCCGGGGACGTCTTCGTGCGTCAGCACCGCGTAGACGCCCGGCACCGCCAGGGCTTCGGCGATGTCGATGCCGGTGATCCGCGCGTACGGGTGCGGGCTGCGCAACGTCACGCCCCACACCATGTCCTCGTGCCACAGGTCCGAGGAGTAGGCGAACTCGCCGCGCACCTTCACCGTGCCGTCGGGGCGGCGCGGTGACGCGCCGACGCCGTTCACGGTCTGCGTGGTGACGGAAGTGGTGGTCATCTGCCCTCCCTCAGCCGGGCGCTCGCGGCCGCCAGCTCGCGAGCGATCTCGGATTCGTCGGCTTCGCGCAGGGTGCCGTCCTCGACGACGGCCTTGCCGCCGACGAACAGCCGGCGCAGCGGCGGGGTCGTGCCCAGCACCAGCGCCGCGACCGGGTCGGTGATGCCCGCGTAGTTCAGCCCGGTCAGGTCCCAGACGGCGAGGTCGGCGAGCTTCCCGGGCTCGATCGAGCCCAGGTCGTCGGCGCGGCCCAGGCAGCGGGCGCCGCCCATCGTGCCCATCCACAGCGCTTCCCGCGTGGTCAGGCCGCGCGGGCCGCCGCGCTGGCGGGCCTGCAGCAACGCCTGGTGCAGCTCTTCGCCGAGGCCGCCGGACTCGTTGGACGCGGCCCCGTCGGCGCCGAGCCCGACCGGGACGCCGGCGTCGAGCAGGTCGCGGACCGGGGCGATGCCGGCACCGATCCGGCCGTTGGACGTCGGGCAGTGCGCCGAGCCCGTGCCGGTCGCGCCGAAGCGGCGGATCGCCTCGGGCGCGAGGTGGATGGTGTGCGCGAGCCAGACGTCGTCGGCGAGCCAGCCGAGCTTGTCGGCGTACTCGGCGGGCGTGCAGCCGACCTCGGCGAGGCACTGCTTCTCCTCGTCGACGGTCTCGGCGAGGTGGGTGTGCAGGCGGACGCCCTTGCGGCGGGCCAGCTCGGCCGCGCCGGACATCAGCCGCTCGGTGACCGAGAACGGCGAGCACGGGCCCGCGGCGATCTGCAGGTGCGCGCCGGCCGAATCGTCGTGGAAGCGCTCGATCGCCGCTTCGGTGCCGGTCAGCGCGTCCTCGGTCGATTCGACGAGGTTGTCCGGCGGGAGGCCGCCGTCGGACTCGCCACGGTCCATCGACCCGCGCACGACGTGCAGCCGGACGCCGATCCGCTGCCGGGCCGCGGCGAGCGCCGCGACCTGGTCGCCGCCGTCGCGCGGGAAGACGTAGTGGTGGTCGGCGACGGTGGTGCAGCCGGTCAGCGCGAGGCGCGCCATCCCGGCGGTGCCCGCGGCGTGGGTGATCTCGTCGTCGAGGCGCCCCCAGACGGGGTAGAGCGCGACGAGCCACTCGAACAGCGTGTGGTCGGCGGCCAGCCCGCGGGTCGCCCACTGGTAGAGGTGGTGGTGGGTGTTGATCAGGCCGGGCGTCACCAGGCAGCCCGAGGCGTCGACGCGCTCGTCGAACTCGCCCGTGTACACGCCTTCGCCGACTTCGGCGATCCGGTCGTTCTCGACGACGACGTGGCCGGACGCGTGTTCGGGGCCGCTGACGGTGGCGATCGCCGCGTTCGCGATGAGGGTCTTCACGCGACACCGCCCTTCGCCACCGCGCGCACCGCGTCGAGGATCTTTTCGTAGCCGGTGCAGCGGCAGAGGTTGCCCGCGAGGGCCTCGCGGATCTCCTCGTCGGACGGGTCCGGCACGCGGTTCAGCAGGTCGTGCGCGGCGACGACCAGGCCGGGGGTGCAGAAGCCGCACTGGACCGCACCCGCGTCCACAAAGGACTGCTGGACCGGGTCGAGGGTGTCGCCGTCGGCCAGCCCTTCGACCGTGACGACCTCGCGGCCCTCGGCCTGCCCGGCCGCGACCAGGCAGGCGCACACCGGGACGTCGTCGAGGTAGACCGTGCAGGAGCCGCACTCGCCCTGTTCGCAGGCGTTCTTCGAGCCCGGCAGGCCGAGCCGCTCACGCAGGACGTAGAGCAGGCTTTCGCCTTCCCAGACGTCGTCGGCCTGGCGTTTCTCGCCGTTGATCGTGACATTCAGGCGCATGCGCGCTCCCCCGTCCGGTGTTCGTCCCAGGCCCAGGTCAACGTACGCCGCGCTAGTACCCCGAGCGCGTGCTTTCGATACGCGGCGCTGCCCCGGACATCGTCGATCGGCTGGGCGGCCGCGCCGACCAGCTCCCCGAAGCGCCGCTTCAGGGAGTCGGGCAACGCTTCCGACGAGTCCCACGGCAGCTCGGCGGCCAGGAACTCCTCGGCTTCGCGGGCGTGGCGCGGCGTCGGCGCGGCGGATCCGATCGCGGCACCGACGCGGCCGTCGCGCAGGGCGAGCCCGAACGAGCAGACCGCGATGACCATCGCGTTGCGCGTCCCGACCTTGGCGAACTGCTGCGGCCCGGCGTGCGCGGGCAGGTGGACGGCGGTGATCAGCTCGTCCGGCTCGAGCGCGTGGCGTTTCACGCCGACGTAGAACTCCTCCGCGCGGAGGATCCGGGTCCCTCGGACGGAGGCCACCTCGACCTGCGCGTCGAGGGCCAGCAGCACCGGGTGGGTGTCGCCGGCGGGCGACGCGGCGCCGAGGTTGCCGCCGACCGTGCCGCGGTTGCGGATCTGCGGCGAGCCGACCGTGCGCGAGGCCATGGCCAGCGCCGGGACGGATTCACCCACCTCGGCGATCACGCGGGTGTACGGGACGCCGGCGCCGAGCCGGACCGTGCCGTCCGATGTGGACCACTCCGCCAGCTCACCGACCCGGGTCAGGTCGAGCAGGGCGTCCGGGCGCCGGTGGTCGAAGTTCAGCTCGACCATGACGTCGGTGCCGCCGGCGATCGGCACGGCGTCCGGCCGCTCCGCCTTGAGGGCGAGGGCCTCGGCGAGCGTCGTGGGACGCAGGAACTCCACTCTTGCTCCTTCGTGAGGGCGATAGACCAGTAGACGCCGAACCCGGCCCGGGCGGCAACGGCACGGCGCATGAAACGCACAGGAGCGAAACCGGGGTGGTTTGTGCTTTCCTACAAGCCTGATGACGACCGTGAAAACTCTGCTGGGCCTCCCCGGTCTGCGGCTGCGCCCGCGGGCCGGGGCCGAGCTGCTCGACCGCCCGGTGACGCGCATCTACGTCACGGAGCTGCCCGATCCCGGACGGTACCTGTCGGCCGGTGAGCTGGTGCTTTCCGGCCTGCTCTGGTGGCGGCGCCCGGGCGACGCCGAGCCGTTCGTGGCCGCGCTGGCGCGCTCGGGGGCGGCGGCGCTGGCGGCGTCCGGCGCCGACTCCGGCGGGATCCCCGGCGATGTCGTCGAGGCCTGCGAGCGGCACCGGATCCCGCTGCTCGAAGTGCCGGCCGACCTGTCGTTCTCGGTGATCACCGAGCAGGTGGTGCTCGCGCTGGCCGCCGCGTCCGAGAGCGCGCGCAAACGTTTGCAGGCCGCCGCGGACGCCCCCGTCGAGACGCTGCTGGAGCGCGCGTCCGCGGAGTTCGGCCTGCCCTGCTGGGTGCTGTCGGGGCTCGGCCGGGTCGTCGCGGGGGCGTCCCCGCTGCCGGTGCCGGCGCCCGACGTCGTCCGCCGGTACGCGGCGAAGGAAGCCGGGTCGCTGACCGTGGTCCCGGTCGAGGGGCGGCACGCCGTGCCGTGGCTGGTCGCCGTCGGCGGGCCCTTGACCACCGCGCAGGCGGAGCTGGCCGAGGAGCTGGCCGGGCTCGTCGGCGTCACCCGGGCGCGGTCGGTTCCGCCCGACGCCGAGGTGCCCGATGAGGCGCACGTCGTCGCGTTGCGAACCGAGGGCAGCGACGAGAGCCGGGACGTCCTGCGGGAACTGCTGCCGGACGGCAGGCTGCTGGAGTCCACTGGGGACACTTCCTACGCGGCGGTGCGACGGTGGCCCGGCTCGGCCGGACTGTCCACTGTGGAGCCGTTGTTGCGGGCCTCACGGATCCTGTGCGGGGTGGGCGATTGCGGCCCGCGGGCCGAGGCTTCCGCGACGGCGCGGTACGCCCTGAACGTCGCCGCCGGGCGCGCGGGACGCGTCGTGGTCGTCGAGGCCGGCGAGGTCGACGCGCACCGGCTGCTGCTGGCCGGGGCGCCGGAGGGGCTGCGCGCGGCGTTGCGGCGCCGCGTCCTCGGGCCGCTGCTGGACTACGACGCCGAACAGCACACGGACCTCGTGCACACGGTGCGGGTGTTCCTGGAGTGCTCGGGCTCGCCGACGCGGGCGGCCAAGGCGCTGCACGTCCACGTCAACACCCTGCGCTACCGCATCGGCCGGGCGGGCGAACTGCTCGGCGCGGACCTGACGGAGTTCACCGACCAGCTCGACGTCTACCTCGCGTTGGGCACGGAGGAGTGAAGTGGAGATCACGTCGGCACAGCAGGCCGGCTACGACCCGCGGGTGCTCGCGTTCGGGCGGCTGCAGGGCGCGGCGAACCGGCTCGAGTACCTGCTCGGGCGGGCGCTCGAGCGCGAATGCGGTATCACGCACCTGATGTACGAGGTGCTGCTGATCGTCGGCCGCACGGGCCCGGACGGGCTGACGATGCGGTCGATCGCCCAAGAGCAGGTCCTGACGACCGGCGGTGCCACCCGGCTGGTCGACCGGATGTCGGCGCTGGGACTGGTGACGCGCACGGTTTCGCCGGACGACGGCCGCGTCCAGCTGGTGCGGCTGACCGAGCTGGGCGAGGAGACCACGGTGCGGGCCAGCCGGGTGCACGTGGAGAACATCGAGCAGTTCTTCTTCAAGCCCTTGCCGCCGGAGCACCGCGAGCGGTTCGCGGAGGATCTGCGGATCTTGAGCCACTTCGCGCGGGACGCCCTGCCACGGCTGCGTTAGAGCGACGCCGCGGCCAGTCCCAGGAAGAGCAGCGGGGCGACGCCGGTGGCGAACTTGCGGGCCCGCAGATGGGCGATGATCGCGCCGACGTAGAAGAGGATCAGGCCGATCGCGGCGGCGGTCGCTACCGGCGTGATTCCGAGCAGGCCCAGGGCGAGGCCGGCCGCGCCGGCGAGCTTGAGCGTGCCCAGCACGGGGAGCCAATTCGGCGGGAGGTCGACGGCTCGCGACGTGGCGAGGACGAACTTCGCCTTGGCCAGGTCGGCGAGGCCGATGGCGGCGTTGAGGACGATCGTGGTGACGACGAGTGCGGTGTGCATGCCTTCCCGACGGGCGGCCCGCCGGGAAGGTGACTCACACTTCGCGGCGGGCGTACTTCTCCAGCTCCGGCCGCCCGAAGGACGACTCCGCCTCGTCCAGCGCGCCGCAGTCCAGCCCGCGCAGCAGGTACACCGACAGGGCCTGCGCGGTCGCCGGCTCGTCGAGCACGCCCCCGGCCTGCTTGTCCGCATACGCCCGCAACCGCTCCACCGCCGCCGGGAACCCCTCGCGGTAGAACGTGTACGTCGCCGCGAACCGCGTCGGCAGCTGGTGCGGGTGCAGGTCCCAGCCCTGGTAGAACCCGCGCTCCAGGGACCGCCGGACCAGCCGCAGGTGCTCCGCCCACGCCGAGGGCAGCGCGTCGCCGACCGGGAGGCGGTTCGTCGACCCGTCCGACAGCCGGACGCCCGTGCCCGCCGCCGAAACCTGCATCAGCCCCTTGGCCAGGTCCGCCGCCGGGTGCTCCATGCTCTGGTACGCCGCCGCGATGCCCAGGCCCGCGCTGTAGTCGTACGTCCCGTAGTGCAGCCCCGCGCACCGGCCCGCCGCCGCCCGCACGATCCGCGGCACCGACAGCGTCCCGTCGATGTCCACAATGGACTGGGACGTCTCGATCTGGACCTCGAACCGCAGCGTTCCCTCGGCGAGCGCGTACGCGGATTCCAGCCGTGCGAGCACTTCCGCGGCCACGGACACCTGCTCGATCGCCGTCACCTTCGGGAGCGTGACGACGAATCCCGGCGGCAGCGAGCCGTGCTCCAGGAGGCCGGTGAGGAACAGGTCCAGCGTGCGGATCCCCCGCCGGCGCGTCGCCGCTTCGAAACTCTTGAAGCGGATGCCCGAGAACGGTGTCCCGCCGGTCGTCGCCAACGTCCGGCCGGCCGCGAGCGCCGCCGCGTCCTCGACGTCGTCGGGGACGCGGCCGTAGCCGTCCTCGAAGTCGATCCGGAGGTCCTCGATCGGCTCGGTCAGCAGTTTCGCGCGGACGCGCTCGAACACGTCCGCGCCGACGCCGAGGAGGTCGCCGTGCTCGATGAACACGCGCATCGCCTGTTTGCCCCAGTCGGCCACCAGGCGCGTCTTGTACACCGACGCCGGCACGTACACCGTGTGCACCGGCTGCCGCCCCGGCCGCTCCCCCGGGTACGACGCCGCGACGCGCGCGTCGGCCTCGGCCAGGCGCGCGTCGGCGGCGTCGTAGACGTCCTCGGGCAGGCGCACTACTTGATCCGCTCGTACGCGGGCAGCGTCAGGAAGTCCGGGAACTCGTCGGCCAGCGCGACCTGCTCGAACAGCTCGATCGCCGGCAGCAGCCGGTCGGCCGGGATCTCCCGGGCCAGCTCGCCGCGGACGTCCGTGAGCACCCCGCGCACCAGCTCCTTCGTCACGACGTCGCCGGTGTCCAGCGTGGTCCCGTTCTTGACCCACTGCCAGATCTGCGACCGCGAGATCTCCGCCGTCGCCGCGTCCTCCATCAGGTTGTGGATCGCCGCCGCGCCGTTGCCGCTCAGCCAGGACGCGATGTAGCGGACGCCGACGTCGACCGCGGCACGCAGGCCCGCCGCCGTCGCGCCGCCCGGCGTCGAAGCGACGTCCAGCAGCTGGTCGGCGGTGACGCTCACCTCGTCGCGGGTCCGGTCGAGCTGGTTCGGCTTGTCGCCGAGGACCTTGTCGAACTCCTCCTTGCAGAGCTCGACCATGCCCGGGTGGGCGACCCAGGAGCCGTCGAAGCCGTCGCCGGCCTCCCGCGACTTGTCCGCGTGCACCTTCTCGAAGGCACCCTTGTTGACCTCGGGGTCCTTGCTCGGGATGAACGCGGCCATGCCGCCGATCGCGAACGCGCCGCGCTTGTGGCAGGTGCGCACGAGCAGCTCGGTGTAGGCGCGCATGAACGGCGCGGTCATGGTGACGGAGTTGCGGTCCGGCAGCACGAACTTCTCGCCCGCGTCGCGGAAGTACTTGATCACGCTGAACAGGTAGTCCCAGCGGCCGGCGTTGAGGCCGGACGCGTGCTCGCGCAGCTCGTAGAGGATCTCCTCCATCTCGAACGCGGCCGGGATGGTCTCGATCAGCACGGTCGCGCGGATGGTGCCGTGCTCGATGCCGAGCGTCTTCTCGGCGTGGGTGAAGACGTCGTTCCAGAGCCGCGCTTCGAGGTGGCTCTCCATCTTCGGCAGGTAGTAGTACGGGCCCTTGCCGCGCTTGAGCGACTCGGCCGCGTTGTGGAAGAAGTGCAGGCCGAAGTCGACGAGCGCGCCGACGGCTTCGCGGCCGCCGAAGGACAGGCCGCGCTCGGGCAGGTGCCAGCCGCGCGGGCGGACCACGATGGTGGCGTGCTCGACGTCGTCCTTCAGCGCGTAGCTCTTGCCGCCGCGCTCGAGGGTGATCGTCTCGCGGACGGCGTCGTACAGGTTGACCTGGCCGGACACGACATTGGCCCAGTGGGGCGTGTTGGCGTCCTCGAGGTCGGCGAGCCAGACCTTGGCGCCGGAGTTGAGCGCGTTGATGGTCATCTTGCGCTCGGTCGGCCCGGTGATCTCGACGCGGCGGTCCCGCAGCGCCGGTGGGGCGCCGGCGACCTGCCAGTCGCCCTCGCGGATCTCCTTGGTCTCCGGCAGGAAGTCGAGCCTGCCGGTGGTCCGGGCCTCCTCGCGCCGCTTGCCGCGCGCCTCGAGCAGCTCGTCGCGGCGGGCGGCGAAGGCGTCGTGCAGGCCGGCGAGGAAGTCGAGCGCCTCCGTGGTGAGGATCTCGTCGCCGCGCTCGACCGGCTCGCCCAGCACCTGGACTTCAGAAGACATGGGGAAACACCTCGAAGGTTCGGAATCTTGGATAACGGCCCTACGGTTTTCTACCAGCCGGACTATAGTTTCTGCATAGCGGAACCTCAACGCCGACGTAAGGAGGGCCACCGGTGGCAGCGGAGAAGAACGGGCGCGACGGCGGCGTCCAGTCCCTGCAGCGTGCCTTCGAGCTGCTGGAACACCTCGCGGACACCGGCGGCGAAGCCAGCCTGTCCGAGCTGGCGACGTTGTCGGGGCTGCCGATGCCGACGATCCACCGCCTCATCCGCACCCTGGTCGACCTCGGGTACGTCCGGCAGAACACGAACCGCCGCTACGCGCTGGGAGCCCGGCTCATCAGGCTGGGCGAGAACGCGAGCATGCAGTTCGGCGCGTGGGCGCGGCCGTTGCTGGCGGAGCTGGTCGAGGAGGTCGGCGAGACGGCGAACCTGGCGGTCCTGGAACGCGACGAGGTCGTGTACGTGTCCCAGGTGCCCTCGAAGCACTCGATGCGGATGTTCACCGAGGTCGGGCGGCGGTTGCTGCCGCACGGAACGGGCGTCGGCAAGGCGATGCTGGCCCACCTGCCGGAAGCGGAGGTGCGATCGTTGCTTTCGCGGACGGGCATGCCCGCGTACACCGAGCACACGTTCACCGACCCGGACGCGCTGGCGGTCGAGCTTTCGCGGATCGCTTCGCAGGGGTACGCGCTGGACGAAGCGGAGCAGGAGCTGGGGGTTCGCTGCGTCGCGGTGGCGGTGCCGGGCGCACCGGTCCCGGCGGCGGTTTCGGTGTCGGGCCCCTCGGGCCGGCTGACCGCCGAGGCGGTGGCGCACATCGCCCCGGCGGTGCAGCGGGTGGCCGACGCACTCGGCGCGAGCTTGTCCCAGACGGCGGTCACGGTCTGACGGAGAGCGAGATCCGATCACTCACTGTGCGATCGGGCCGGCATCGTGGGATGCGTGGACCTTCCGGCACGCGCCGATCGGGCCGGTGAGATCCGGTGGCTCCTAGCGGTGAAGACAACGCTTCTCGACGCCGTGCGGGAAGCTCAACGTCGGCAAAGTGAGCAGCTCGGATGTGCGACGGCCGCGAGCCGCGACCTCGCGGCCGGAATCGACGACCTCGGACGCACGCTCGAAAAAGGATTCGCCGATTTGACCGTCAGGATCGAGCACATCACCCAGCTCGTCCGGCGCCTCGGTGCCGAGGACTGACCACTTACTTCAGCTCTCCCTTCAGCAGATCCATCAGCAGGCCGTCGTGCCAGGTGCCGTCCGGCGCGCGTTCGTAGTCGCGCATCAAGCCCACCGGACGGAATCCCACCTTCGTGTACACCCGGATCGCCGTCTCGTTGGCCGCCGCCGGGTCGATCGTCAAGCGGTGGTGGCCTTCCTCGAACAAGTGACGGGCGAGGGTGCGGAGGGCGTCGGTACCGATACCGCGGCCGTGGAAGCCCGGGTGCACCGAAATGTCGATGCCCGCGTGGCGGTACTGCGGATCCAGCTCCTCACAGCTCTGGATCACCCCGACGACGGTCTCGCCCAGTTCGATGGCGTAGACGGCGTAGCCCTCTTCGACGGTGTACAGGCCTTCGGTCTCGTGGTCCGGGTCGCCCCACCAGCGGGCGACCTCCGGCGTGGCCAGGATTTCGCGCAAACGAGCGCGGTCCGTTGCGACGATCGGGCGCAGCCGCACCCGCTCGCCGGTGATGACAGGCATGATGGTTCCTCACTCTTGTAGCGGATGACGGCTTCGGGACGTCTGCTACGAGGAGGGGCACGTGCGGTCGTGCGTCAACCGGGCATACCCGGGATTCTGCGCCGGCGCGGACCGCCCGTCACCTGGTTTTCCGCCGGAGGGAGCCATCGATGGAACCGCAGCTGACCTGGCTCGCCGCCGCGAACGTCGTGGACCAGCTCGTCGACCGCGCGCTCGACGGCCTGCCGTCCCCGCCGGTGTGGCCGCGCCCGCCCAAGACGGCCGCGGGCACGGTCGAGATCACCGTCCGCCACCACTCGGCGGCGAAGGTCCGCACCCCGGTGATCCTCACGCTGCAGGAAGAGGACAGCCGCACCGGCACGGCGTTTTCGGTGGTTCTCGGCCACACCGCCCGCATCGCGATGCCGGGCGGCCGGTACTTCGGGGCGGCGATGGTGGTCGACCCGGCGCGGCGGACCCTCGACGGGATCGGCTGGTCCAAGCTGGCGGTGGGACCCCGGCGGACGTCCCCGCTGGTCATCCCGGTCCAGCGCCCGTCGACGCAGACGATCTACCGGCTGGGCCTGCGGAAGACGGACGGAACGCCGCTGTTCCGGCTCTAACCGAGCAGGGCGTCCACGAACGCGCCCGGTTCGAACGGCGCGAGGTCGTCCGGCCCCTCACCCAGGCCCACGAGCTTCACCGGCACCCCCAGCTCCTTCTGGACCTGGAACACGATGCCGCCCTTGGCGGTGCCGTCCAGCTTCGTCAGCACGATCCCCGTCACGTCGATGACCTCGGCGAACACCCGGGCCTGCATCAGCCCGTTCTGGCCCGTCGTCGCGTCCAGGACCAGCAGCACCTCGTCGACCTTCGCCTGCTTCTCCACGACGCGCTTGACCTTGCCCAGCTCGTCCATCAGGCCCGTCTTCGTGTGCAGGCGGCCCGCCGTGTCGACCAGGACCGCGTCCACGCCCGTGTCCACGCCGCGCTTGACCGCGTCGAACGCCACCGCCGCCGGGTCCGCGCCTTCCTTGCCGCGCACGACCTCCGCGCCCACGCGCTCGGCCCACGTCTGCAGCTGGTCGGCCGCCGCCGCGCGGAACGTGTCCGCCGCGCCCAGCACCACCGTCTTGTCCTGGGCCACCAGGACGCGCGCGAGCTTGCCCGTGGTCGTCGTCTTGCCCGTGCCGTTCACGCCCGCGACCAGGACCACCGCCGGCTGCTTCGTGCCGTCGACGATGTGCGGCAGCGCCCGCACCGCGCGCTCGCTGTCGGTCGACAGCTGCGACGTCAGGACCTCGTGCAGCACCTCGCGCGCCTCGGCCGACGACCGGATCGCGCGCCGGGAGAGCTCGTCGCGCAGCCGCTCGACGATCTGGTTCGTCGTGGCCGCGCCCAAGTCGGCCATCAGGAGCGTGTCCTCGACGTCCTGCCAGGAGTCTTCGTCGAGGTCGCCGGCGCCGAGCAGGCCCAGCAGGCTCGTCCCGAACACCGACCGCGACTTCGCCAGCCGGCCGCGCAGCCGCTCCATGCGGCCCGTCGCCGGCTCGATCTCCTCGACCGGAGCGGCGGCGGGAGCGGCCGGCGCCTCCGGAGGCGCTTCGGGCAGCTTGACGTCGCGGACCGTGCGCTGCGCCGAATCGCGCGGCACGGCGGCGTCGTCGCCGACCGCGGGCTGGCCGTCGACTTCCGGCCGGTCTTCGACCGGGTGCTCGGGAGCCTCGCCGCCGGGCGCGAGCGCGATGCCCCCGCTGGCCGCGTAGGAGCCGCCTTTCGGTTTCTCCTCGACCTCGCGCTTCGCGTCCAGGCTGATCCGGCGCTTGCGCGCGACCAGCAGGCCGGTCACCAGGATGGCGACCAGCACGACGACGGCGATGACCACGAACAGGAACCAGGTGCTCGACACCCGCCCATCCTTTCATCCGCACCGCGCCGTCCCGGACACCCCGTCCACACAGGCAATTCGTAACGACGTAGATCCCGATTGGGGCAAGACTTCACCACGTGGGTTGCGTCACGCGGCGGGCCTGCACTAAACCCCTCCGGATGGGGAATCGCGCGAGCCACGGGTTTCGGGTGATCGGCCTGCTTTCGGGCACGTCGGTCGACGGCATCGACGTGGCCGCGGCCGACCTGCACGCCGAAGACGACACGGTGGTCCTGACGCCGCTGGGCGAGCTCGACGTGCCGTACCCGGACCCGCTGCGCGAGGCCCTCCTCGCCGCGCTGCCGCCGAACCCCTGCACCGCCGGCGAGCTGACGCGGCTCGACACCGGCGTCGGGCAGGCGTTCGCCGACGCGGCCGCGCGCGGTGCCGAAGAGCTGGCCGGCGGCGGCGCCGACCTCGTCGCCTCGCTCGGCCAGACGGTCTTCCACTGGGTCGAGGACGGCCACGTCCGCGGCACGTTGCAGCTCGGCCAGCCGGCCTGGATCGCCGAGCGCACCGGGCTGCCGGTGCTGGCCGACCTGCGCGCCCGCGACGTCGCCGCGGGCGGCCACGGCGCTCCCCTGGCGAGCACGCTCGACCAGCTCTGGCTGCGCGGCCTCGCCCGCGACACCGGTCACCCGGTCGCCGCGCTCAACCTCGGCGGGATCGCGAACATCACCGTCGTCGCCGGGGAAGAGCCGGCGATCGCCTACGACACCGGGCCCGCCAACGCCCTGCTCGACATCGCCGCGTACCGCGTCGCCGGACAGCGCAGCGACGTCGACGGACGGCTCGCGTTCGGCGGCTCGGTGCGCTCCGACCTGCTCGTCCGGCTGCTCGCCGACCCGTACTTCGCCGCCGAGCCGCCGAAGTCCACCGGCAAGGAGCACTTCAACGCGCCCTACCTCGACGCCGCCCTCGCCGGGCTGCCGCCGGTGGATCCGGGCGACCTGCTGGCGACGCTCACCGAGTTCACCGCGGTGACCGTCGCGGGCCAGTGCCTGAGCCACGGCGTCACGACGGTCGTCGCCTCCGGCGGCGGGGTCGCCAACCCGGCGCTGATGGCGGCGCTGGCGCGGAACCTGTCCGACGCGGTGCTCAAGACCAGCGACGACCTCGGCCTGCCCGGCGACGGCAAAGAGGCGTACCTGACCGCGCTGCTGGGCTGGCTCACCTGGTGCGGCGTACCCGGTAGCGTCCCGTCGGCGACCGGTGCGCGCGGGCCGCGCCTGCTCGGCGCGCTCGTCCCCGGCGCCGGGCCCCTGAACCTTCCCGCCCCGCTGGGGGGCACCGTGACGCGGTTGCGAGTCGCGGAGAAGGCCGGATGAGTGTAGGAGAAGTCCATGCGCGGTGTTGACCTCGCGATCATCGTGGTCTACCTGGCGGCGATGCCGCTGATAGGCGTGCTCGTCGGCCGGAAGCAACGGTCGGCGGCCGACTACTTCGTCGGCGAGCGCAGCCTGCCGTGGGGCGCGGTGATGCTGTCCGTGGTGGCCACGGAGACCTCGACGCTGACCGTGATCAGCACGCCGGGCCTCGTCTTCGGCAACGCGTTCCTGTTCCTGCAGCTGGCTTTCGGCTACATCATCGGCCGGACGGTCGCCGCGTTCGTGCTGCTGCCGCGGTACTTCCGGGGCAACCTCGTGAGCGCGTACGCGTTCCTGGGCAAGCGCTTCGGCTCGGGCCTGCAGGGTACGGCGTCGGTGACGTTCGTGATCACGCGGCTGCTCGCCGAGGGCGTGCGCCTGTTCGCCGGGGCGATCCCGATCAAGGTGATCCTCGGGCACTACAACATCCACCTCGACTACTGGGTGATCGTGGTGATCCTGACCGCGCTGACGCTGATCTACGCCTACATCGGCGGGATCAAGGCGGTCGTCTGGGTCGACGTCATCCAGCTGTCGCTGTACCTGGGCGGCGCGGCGGTGGCCGCGATCGTGCTGCTGAACAAGCTGCCGTCCGACTGGGCGACGCAGGCGTCGGCGGACGGCAAGTTCATGCTCGTCGACTTCACGAAGAACCTGCTGACCAGCCCGTACGCGTTCGTCACGGCGGTGCTCGGCGGCGCGGCGCTGTCCATGGCCTCGCACGGCGCCGACCAGCTGATCGCGCAGCGGCTGATGGCCACGCGCAGCCTGCGCGACGGTCAGAAGGCGCTGATCGGCAGCGGCATCATCGTCACCATCCAGTTCGCGCTGTTCCTGCTGGTCGGGGCGATGCTGTGGGTGTTCAACGGCCGCAAGTCGGTCGCGCAGCTGGGCCTGCAGAGCCCGGACGACGTGTTCTCGCGGTTCATCATCGACGACCTGCCGGTCGGCGTGTCGGGCCTGCTCATCGCGGGGGTGCTCGCCTCGACCATGGGCGCACTGGCCTCGGCGCTCAACGCCCTCTCGACGTCCACAGTGGCCGACCTCTACCAGCGCTTCACCAAGCGCTCGCCGGAGGATTCGAAGCTGCTGCGGCACGGTCGCATGTGGACGCTGATCTGGGCGGTCGTGTTCGCGGTGTTCGCGTCGCTGTTCTCCACGACGAAGAACTCGGTGATCGAGCTGGGGCTCGCCATCACCGGCTACACCTACGGCGCGCTGCTCGGGTCGTTCCTGCTCGGCCTGCTGGTCAAGAAGGCGCGGCAGGCGGACGCGATCATCGCGTTCGTCGCCACGGTCGTGGTGATGGCGTTCGTCATCCTCGGGGTGAAGTTCAGCGCGAAGACCGGCGGGCTGATCGGCATCGACTTCAGCAAGGCCGCCGGGGACAAGGTCGCGCTGGCCTACCCCTGGTACACGCTGCTGGGCGTGGTGATCACGCTGGTCGTGGGCGGGTTGCTGGCCCTGCGCCACCGGACGCCGGATCCGAAGGCGGCCGAGGCGGAAGCCGCGGGCGAGGCGGCAGAGGTCCCCGCCGCCTGATCCTTCTGAACCGTTTCCGGCGGGCGCCCGTGTCGATCTGCGGGAGCCCGCCGAGAAGCGGCGGGAGGACTTCGAAGGTGGACTTCATGAAGCGGATGACGGTGGCGCTCGCGATCGGCGCCCTGCTCGTGGGTGGCGCGGCGACGGCTTCGGCGACCCCGGCGGGCGCGAAGGTGCCGGACGCGATCAAGGTCCCGGCCGGCAACGTCGCGCTGGCGAGCTACCCGGCCGAGGGCGTCCAGATCTACGGCTGCACGAACGGCGCGTGGGCGCTGATCCAGCCCGCCGCGGTGCTCACCAAACACGGCAAGCCGGTGGCCCTGCACAGCAAGGGCCCGGTGTGGACGTCCGTTGTGGACGGCAGCACGGTCGGCGCGTCGGCCGTGGCCAACGCCCCGCGTGACGGCGCGATCCCGGAGCTGCTGCTCAAAGCGAACCTCAACACCGGCGACGGGATCTTCGGCAAGGTGACCTACATCCAGCGGCTGAACACGCGCGGCGGCGTCGCCCCGGCGGGAACCTGCACGGACGGCGCGCAGACCGCCGTGCGCTACTCGGCCGACTACGCCTTCTGGGTCGCCGGATAAGCGGATGTGACCCCCTCTCCCGCTCCCGTACGCTGGGAGCGGGAGAGGGGGTCTCATGGGGTTCTTCATCGGGATCGGCGCGGTTCTGGCCGTGCTGCTGGTCATCGCGCTCGTCCTGGACCGGTCGGACCGCAAGCGGGGCGTGAAGCACGGCATGCTCCGGCCCGGCGGACGGCCGCCGCAGCTGGGCGACGCCGGCAGCGTCGGCAACGACCTCAGGCACTACGAGCCGCGCGTGCGAGGCGAAGACCGGCGTGCGCCGCGCGAGGACGAGATGTGACCCGGGTCAGCTGACCGGGACCGGCTCTTCCTCGGCGGTGCGCAGGCGCTGCGAGATCACCTTCGTGATGCCGTCGCCCTGCATGCTCACGCCGTAGAGCGCGTCGGCGATCTCCATGGTCGGCTTCTGGTGGGTGATGATGATCAGCTGCGACGAGTCGCGCAGCTGCTCCAGCAGCCCGATCAGCCGGCGCATGTTGGTGTCGTCGAGCGCGGCCTCGACCTCGTCCATGACGTAGAAGGGTGACGGCCGGGCGCGGAAGATCGCGACCAGCATGCCCACCGCGACCAGCGACTTCTCGCCACCGGACAGCAGCGACAGCCGCTTGACCTTCTTGCCCGGCGGGCGCGCTTCGACGTCGACGCCGGTGCTGAGCAGGTCGTCCGGCTCGGTGAGGACCATCCGGCCCTCGCCGCCGGGGAAGAGCACGCCGAAGACCGTCTCGAACTCGCGGGCGACATCGGCGTAGGCGCCGGCGAAGACCTCGAGGATCTTCTCGTCGACCTGCTTGATGACCGCTTCGAGGTCCTTGCGGGTGTCCTTGAGGTCTTCCAGCTGCGTGGAGAGGAACTTGTACCGCTCCTCCAGCGCCGCGAACTCCTCCAGCGCGAGGGGGTTCACCTTGCCCAGCAACGACAGGTCCTTCTCGGCGCGCTTGGCGCGGCGGGCCTGGGTGTCGCGGTCGTAGGGCATCGGCGGCGGCGGGGTGACGTCCTCGCCGCGCTCCTTGGCCGCCTCGTACTCGGCCATCTCGCCCGCGCTCGGCGGGACCGGGACGTCCGGGCCGTACTCCTGCACCAGGTCCGTGAGGCCGATGCCGAAGTCCTCGGCGATCTTCGCTTCCAGGGTCTCCAGCCGCAGCCGCTGCTCGGCGCGCAGCACCTCGTCGCGGTGGACGGCGTCGGTCAGCTTCTCCAGCTCGCCGGTGAGCTCGCGGACCTTGGCGCGGACGCCGGTCAGCGCCTGCTCGCGGCTCTGGCGGCGGGCCTGGACCTGGTCGCGTTCGGTGGCCGCGCGCTGGACGGAGTGCTCGATGCGTTCCAGCGCGATCTCGCCGCCGTTGACGACGGCGTTGGCGATCTCGGCGCCGCGCTTGCGGGCCGCGGCGGCGCGCTCGGCGCGTTCCCGGGCCTGCTGCTCGGCGTGCGCGGCGCGGCGGAGCCCTTCGGCCTTGCCGGCGATGCTGCGCGCCCGCTCCTCGGCCGTGCGCTGCGCGAGCCGCGCTTCCATCTCCTCCTGCCGGACGACGGCCAGCTCTTCGGCGGCGGCGTCGCGCTCGGCGGTGTCCGGGTCGTCCTCGACGGGCTGCTCGGCGACGGCGGCGAGGCGTTCCTCCAGCTCGGCGAGCTGGGCGAGGGCCTGCTCGCGGCTCTGTTCGACCTTCGCGCGCTGGCCGGCGAAGCGTTCGACCTCGGCCTGCGCCTGGCGGGCCGCCTGCTGCAGCCGGTTGAGCCGCTCCGACGACCGCGCCTTGCGGACCTTGGCCTCGCCGAGGGCGTCCTTGGCCTGCGACACCTCTTCGCGCCGCGCCTGCTGCTCGGCGCGGGCGCCTTCCAGCTCGGCCGCGTAGCGCTCCAGCTGGCGTTCGGCGGTGCGAAGCCGGTCGCCCGCCTCGTCGACGGCGGCCTGGACCTCGATGACGCTCTCGCGCTTGCCGGAGCCGCCGATCGCCCAGCGGGCGCCGAAGACGTCGCCTTCGGCGGTGACCGCCCGCACCTCGGGGTGCACCGCCACGAGGTGACGCGCGGCGTCGAGGTCGCGGACGATGGCCAGCTTGTCGAGGGCCTGCTCGACGGCGGGGCGCAGCTGCGCCGGCGCCGTGACGACCTCACGAGCCCAGCGCGCGCCTTCCGGCAGCGACGGCCACGAGTACGTGTCCACAGTGGACTCAGGCCCGCCGAGCAGGATGCCCGCGCGGCCGGAATCCGTTTCCTTCAGGTACTTCAGGGCGCGCAGGGCGTCTTCGCCCCCGGTGACGGCGACGGCGTCGGCCACCGGGCCGAGCGCCGCGGCCAGCGCGACCTCGTAGCCGGGTTCGACGGTGAGCAGCGCGGCGACCGAGCCGAGCAGGCCCGGCAGCTCGTGGGACGCGCCGAGCAGTGCGCCCGCGCCGTCCTTGCGCCGCAAGCCCATCGACAGCGCCTCGACGCGCGCCTTCTCCGACGCGATCTCGCGCTCGGCGGCGCGTTCGGCCTTGACCAGTTCTTCGACGCGCGCCTTGGCGGCGTTGTTGGCCTCGACCGCGCGGTCGTGGCGGTCCATCAGGCCGGCGTCGTCGGACTCCTCGACGCCGCCCTCGGCCTTGGCCATTTCCAGCTCTTCGACGGCGATCTCGGCGCGCTCGGCGGCCTCTTCGAGGGAGACGCTGAGGCGGTCGATCTCGTCGGAGGTGGCGCCGTTCTTGCTGCGCAGCGCCTCGACCTGGCCGGTCAGCTTGGCCATGCCCTCGCGGCGGTCGGCGATCGCGCGGACGGCGGCCCAGTGCGCGCGCTCGGCGGCCTGGACGCGCTGTTCGAGGTCTTCGCGGCGCAGCACGGTCTGGGCGAGCAGCTCCCGGGCCTCCATGACGGCCTCGTTGAGCTCTTCTTCCTGCTCGGCGACGCGCTCGGCCTCTTCGAGCAGCTCTTCGGGGTCGCGGCCGCCGGTCGACGTCGCGACGTCGGCCGACAGGTGGCGCTGGCGCTCGATCGCCAGGCGGACGGTGCCGCGCAGGCGCTCGGCCAGCGCGGACAGCTTGTACCAGGTCTCCTGCGCGGTCTGCAGCAGCGGCGCGTCCTCGGCGAGCGAGGCCTCCAGCTCGGCTTCTTCGGCGGAGACGATCTCCAGGTGCTGCTCGACCTCGGCGCGGCGCTGGCGGGCGGTCTTCTCGTCGGCCTCGTCGCGCGCGATCGTGTCCCGCTGGGTGACCAGGTCGTCGGCGAGCAGGCGCAGGCGGGAGTCGCGCAGCTCGGACTGCACGGACTGGGCCTTGCGGGCGATCTCGGCCTGCTTGCCCAGCGGCTTGAGCTGGCGGCGCAGCTCGGTGGTGAGGTCGCCGAGGCGGTCGAGGTTGCCCTGCATGTTGGCCAGCTTGCGCAGGGTCTGTTCCTTGCGCTTGCGGTGCTTGAGGACGCCGGCGGCCTCTTCGATGAAGGCGCGGCGCTCCTCGGGCTTGGACTCCAGGATCGCCGAGAGCTGGCCCTGCCCGACGATGACGTGCATCTCGCGGCCGATGCCGGAGTCCGACAGGAGTTCCTGGACGTCCATCAGGCGGCAGCGGTCGCCGTTGATCTCGTACTCGCTCGCGCCGTCGCGGAACATCCGGCGGGTGATCGACACCTCGGAGTACTCGATGGGGAGCGCGCCGTCGGCGTTGTCGATGGTGAGGGTGACCTCGGCGCGGCCGAGCGGGGCGCGGCCCGCGGTGCCGGCGAAGATGACGTCCTCCATCTTGCCGCCGCGCAGGTCCTTGGCGCCCTGGGTGCCCATGACCCAGCGCAGGGCGTCCAGCACGTTGGACTTGCCGGAGCCGTTCGGCCCGACCACGCAGGTGATACCCGGCTCGAAGCGCAGCGTGGTGGCCGAGGCGAAGGACTTGAAGCCCTTCAGCGTCAAGCTTTTCAGGTGCACTGGGTGCTGACCCCTCTGGCTGCCGGTACTGGCGGTTCAATCGTCCCAGGCTACCCGGGAGCCCCGGCGGGCCGCCGGACGCGCCCCCTCATCGGCGCGCCTTAGCACATCGTTCGAGGCCTCAGCAACCTCACGGACCACACCGGCCCCGGAAGTACCAAGGCCCGCGTCAGCGTTCGAGGAAGCCGCTGAGTCCCCCTTTCGGGTCGGACCAGCGCTCGACGACGGTCTCCACACTTCCGGGTGATTCTCCGGACCGCAGGGCGGCGAGCAACCGCTCACAGTGGTCTCGATCACCCTCCGCTATGACCTCGACACGCCCGTCGGACATGTTGCGGGCGCTGCCCACCAGCCCCAGCTCGAGCGCCCGGCTCCGGGTCCACCAGCGGAAACCGACCCCCTGGACGCGCCCCCGGACCCACGCCGTCAACCGCGTGTTCGTTTGTTCCTCACTCACGCTTTCATCCTTTCCGGACTCTTCGACTGCGCACAGTGATCGCGCAGGCCCACTACCTGGGCGAATGCGGCACCGACGGTGATAGCCTCGCCGCCGAGGTCGTCCTCCCGGGTTCCCCCGCCCGAGGAGGCAGTGATCGATTCACGGCCTCGCCCCGCGCCTCTCCCGAACCCCCGAGGAGCCTGCAATGCCCCGCCCCGACGGGACCGCTTCGAGTTCGCACGTGACCAGGATCGACACCGCCCCGCCGAAGAGCAGCAAACCGAACCGCACCGGGTACGTCGTGCTCGGGGTGGCCGGACTGGTGGTCGCGACCGCGTTCGCCGCGGTCGCCGAGCTCGCCGGCCCGGACCCGGCCAGCACCGCGGGCAGCACCGGCGGCACCGGTGGCCAGGGCACCTCGCAGGCCGGCCTGCAGACGGTGCCGAACACCCCGTCGTCGGCGGGCCCGTCGACGGTGGGCGCACCGACGAGCGAATCGGCGACGACGTCGTCGAGCGCGCCGACCACGGTGGTGTCGGTCAGCCCGGACGGCAAGACGACCACCACGGTCGTCACCCACGCCGACCCGCCCCCGCCGCCGCGCAGCGACACGGGCGGCAACCCGCCGCCGGTGTCCCAGCCGCCGTCGAGCCCGAAGCCGCCGACGACGACCAAGACGACGACCTCGACGCCGCCCAGCACGTCGGAAGACCCGACGCCCCCGACCACCACGACCACGGGCGGCAGTTCGAGCACCGGCGGTGCGCCGTCGCCGAGCACGACCGGCTCCCCGACCGCGAGCGGAAGCACCACCCGCGCGCAGTGAGGAAGCTCCCGAAGGCCACCGCCACGGCGGTGGCCTTCGGCGTTTCTAGGCCAGGATCGCGGCGACGACCGCGTCGCGGACGAACGTCCCGTAGCGCTCCGGTGGCCAGCCGCGCTCCAGGCACAGCAGCTCGTACTGCTCCGGCCCGTGGTAGGCCCACAGGACGTCGCGGACGTCGTCGGCGCTCAGCCCCGGCTTGACCTGCCCGGTGGCCAGCAAGTCGGCCGAGAAGTACGTCATCGCCGTCAGCATCTCGCCGCGCATCTGCGCCCACACCTCGGCCGCCGCCGGGTCGGCCGCCGCCGCGTCGCGGGCCAGCAGCTGGACCGGGAACACCACCGGCGCGCTCGCCGTGAGGTGCTCGAAGTACATCGCGATCTTGCGGGCGGCGGCCGGCTCGGCCTGGATCGCCGCGATGAAGTCGCGGCCGGCGATCGGGACGTCCTCGTCGTCGCCCGCCACCGTCACGTCGAAGACCGCCTTGAGCAGCGTCGCCTTGTTCGCGAACGCCTTGTAGACCGTCTGCACCGCGACGCCGGCCGCCTTCGCCACCTCGGGCATCGCCGTGCCCGCGTACCCCTTCTCCCGGAAGAGCCCCGACGCCGCCGCCAGGATCCGCCGGCGGTTCTCGCGCGCCTGCTCCTGACGTCGCGACGTGTCGTAACGGCGCTTGACAGGCTCAGCCATTTAGGTAGAGACTCCTCTATCAAATAGACGTCCATCTATCATGACACCCTGAGGGGGCGCTGACCATGATGGGACAAGCCACCACCGACGCCGTGACCGCCGCGCGGGAGCTCGCGCCCGAGCTGAGCGCGCGGGCCGTCGAAGCCGAACGGCTGCAGACGCTGCCGCGCGACCTCGTCGAGCGGGCGCGGGAAGCCGGGCTCTTCCGCCTGGCGACGCCGCGCGCCCTCGGCGGGCAGGAGCTGCCGCCCGCCGAGCTCGTCGAAGTCGTCGAGGAGCTGTCCCGCGCCGACGGGTCCGCGGGCTGGACGATCACCATCGGCAACGGCTCGGCGTTCCTCGCCTGGCTCGACCCGGCCGTCGCCGCGGAGCTCGTCGCCGGCACCCCGGACCCGATCGGCGGCGGCGTCTTCGCGCCCATGGGCAAGCTCACCCCCGACGGCGCCGGGAAGTTCACGCTGGCCGGCCGGTGGGGGTTCTGCAGCGGCAGCCCGCACACCGACCTGTTCTTCAACGGCGGCTTCGCCGGCGGCGACCCGCGGGACTGGCGGCTCGCCGCGGTCCCGGCCGCCGACGTGCGGGTGGTCGAGAACTGGGACGTCAGCGGCCTGCGCGGCACCGGCAGCCACGACGTCGAGATCGACACCGTCGTGCGCGAAGAGCACACGATCTCGCCGTTCACGAACCCGGCGCGCCACGACGGGCCGCTGTGGCGGTTCCCCTTCTTCACCTTCGTCGGCACGCTGATGGCGGGCGTCCCGCTCGGCATCGCCCGGCGCGCGCTGGACGAGTTCACCGGGTTCGCACCGGTCAAGTTCCGCCCGCCGGGCCCGGGCCCGATCGCCGAGGACGGCGACGTCCAGGTGGCCCTGACCCGGGCCGAAGGGGAGCTGCGGTCGGCGCGCGCGTTCGTCTTCGACGCGCTCGGCGCGCTGTGGGAGACGGCGTGCGCGGGCGACGTGCCGGACGCGGCTCGGCGCGGCCAGTTCCTGCTGTCGACCCAGCAGGCGATGCGGGCGGCGCTGAGCGCGGTGAACACGGTGACGGGCCTCGCCGGCGCGGGCGCTCTGCACGCCGACCAGCCGGTCCAGCGCTGCTTCCGCGACCTCCACGCGGCGTCCCAGCACATCTACTTCTCCGCGGCGGCGTCGAAGCGGTACGCCAAGCTGCGGTTCGGGATCGAGCAGCCGACCTTCTGGTTCTAGCGGCGGCGGAGCCGGTGGGCGAACAGTGCCCACAGGTACACCGTCAGCAGGGCGCCGGCGCCGGCCGCCGCGACGCGCAGCCACAGCACGTCGCCGACGTCCTCGGCGAACGCCGTGACGAGCAAGCCGAGGGCGCCGAACGTCGCTCCCACCGCGAGCGTCAGCACGATCACCGGCGGGATGCGCTCACCGCCGTGCAGCCACGTTTTCGTCCCGTCCATGACCTGGGGTTACCCAGCCGGTCAGACCTCGAAGCGGTACCCCATCCCCGGTTCGGTGAGCAGGTGCCGGGGCCGCGACGGCTCCGGCTCCAGCTTGCGCCGCAGCTGCGCCAGGTAGACCCGCAGGTAGTGGGACTCCGTCTCGTACGACGGCCCCCACACCTCGTGCAGCAGCTGCTTCTGCGCCACCAGCCGGCCGCGGTTGCGGACCAGCAGCTCCAGCACGCCCCACTCCGTCTTCGTCAGGTGGACCTCCACGCCGTCGTGGCGGCGGACCTTCTTCGCCGCCAGGTCCACGCTGAACGACGAGGTGTCCACCACCGCGTCCGCGCCGTCCGCGCCGGTCACCGCCGACCGGCGGACCGCCGCCCGCAGGCGGGCCAGCAGCTCGTCCATGCCGAACGGCTTCGTGACGTAGTCGTCCGCGCCCGCGTCGAGGGCCTGGACCTTGTCCGCCGAGTCGCCGCGCGCCGACAGCACGATGATCGGGACCGTCGTCCAGCCGCGCAGGCCCGCGATCACCTCGGTGCCGTCGAGGTCCGGCAGGCCGAGGTCGAGCACGACGACGTCCGGCTTGGTCTCGGCGACCGCCTTGAGCGCGGCGGTGCCGTCGTGGGCGGTGATCACCTTGTAGCCGCGGGCGTTGAGGTTGATCCGCAGTGCCCGCACGATCTGCGGCTCGTCGTCCACCACCAGCACGGTGGCGCCCGGGTCGCTCATCGCACCCCCTCTTCTTCGAACTCGACGCTGAACGCGGGCAGCGAGACCACGATCGTGAGGCCGCCGCCCGGGGTGTCCTCGGCGCGGATCGTGCCCCCCATCGCCTCGGTGAAGCCCTTGGCGACCGACAGCCCGAGCCCGACGCCGGGCGTGGCGTCGCGGTCGCCGCCCAGGCGCTGGAACGGCGCGAACGCCGAGTCCGCGCCCCCCTTCCGCAGGCCCTTGCCGTGGTCGACGATCCGCAGCTCCACCTGGCCGGAGTGCGCCGACGCCCGCGCGGACACCGGGCCACCACCGTGGCGCAGGGCGTTGTCCAGGACGTTGGCCACCACCCGCTCCAGCAGGCCGGGGTCGGCGAGCACGGCCGGGAGCTGGTCGTCCACCGCCACCCGCACCGCGGCCGAGCCGTCCACAGTGGACAGTGCGTGCGCGACGACCTCGTCGTAGCCGACCGGGCGCAGGTGCGGCTTCACCGCGCCGGTGGCCAGGCGCGACGAATCCAGCAGGTTGTCGATCAGCCCGGCCAGCCGGTCGGCCGACAGCTCGATGGCCTCCATCAGCTCCGAGGTGTCCTCTTCGGACAGTTCGAGGTCGGGCGCGCGCAGGCTGCCGATGGACGCCTTGATCGACGTCAGCGGCGTCCGGAGGTCGTGGCCGACGGCCGAGAGCAGCGTCGTGCGCAGCTCGGTCGCCTCCGCTTTGCGCTCGGCGCGGGCCGCGGCGGCCGCCGTCCGCTGCTGGCGCAGGGCGAGCAGCGCCTGCCCGGCCACGGCTTCCAGGACCCGCCGGTCGGCCGCGGGCAGCGTCCGGCCGCGCAGGGTCAGGTGCACGTCCGCGGTGACGGCGATGTCGACGTCGGCCTCGTCCGGGTCGGCGCACGGGCGCTCCCCCGCGCACGCCACCGCCCGCCACTCGCCTTCCTGCTTCTCCAGCAACGTGACCGACGTCAGCGCGAAGTTCTCCCGCACCTTCTCCAGCAGCCGCTCGATCGGGTTCGCGTGGGTCAGCACGGTCCGCGCGTAGGAGGCGAGCAACGCCGCCTCGGTCCGCGCCCGCGCCGCCTGCGTGGCCCGGCGCGCCGCCTGGTCGACGACCAGCGCGACGAGCACCGCGACCACGACCATCGCGATCAGGGTCACCAGGTTCTGCGGGGTGTGCACGTTCAGCGTGTACAGCGGCGGCGTGAAGAAGAAGTTGAGCAGCCCGGCGCCCAGCACGGCCGCGACCAGCGCCGGGCCGAGACCGCCGACCAGCGCCACGACGACGGTGGCCAGCACGTAGGAGATGACGTCGGTGGCGAAGTCGAGCCCGGCCGGGACGAAGAAGCCGACGACGGTCACCAGTACCGGCAGCGCGACGCTGAGCACCCAGCCCGCGACCAGCCGCGAGAACCCCAGCGGGCTCGCGCCGAGCCGGGCCCGCAGCCGCCCGCCCGCCTCGGCGTGGGTCACCATGTGCACGTCGATCGGGCCCGAGCGCTGGACGACCGACGCCCCGATGCCCTCGTCGAACAGCCGCGCCACACGGGAGCGCCGCGAGGTGCCGATGACGAGCTGGGTCGCGTTGACCCCGCGGGCGAAGTCCAGCAGCGCGGCCGGGACGTCGTCGCCGACGACGGTGTGGAAGGTCGCCCCGACCTCTTCGGCCAGCGTCCGGCAGCGGGCCATCGCGGTCGGGCCGATGCCGGAGAGGCCGTCACCGCGCAGGATGTGCAGCACCTGCAGCTCGGCGCCGGCCCGGGTGGCGATCCGGCTGGCGCGGCGGATCAGCGTCTCGCTCTCCGGGCCGCCGGTGATGGAGACGACGACGCGTTCGCGGGCCTCCCAGGTGTCGGTGATCCGCTGTTCGGCGCGGTAACGCTGCAGGGCCACGTCGACCTGGTCGGCCACCCAGAGCAGGGCCAGCTCGCGCAACGCCGTCAGGTTGCCCGGGCGGAAGTAGTTGCCGAGCGCGGCGTCGATCCGCTCGGCCGGGTAGACGTTGCCGTGCGCGAGCCGCCGCCGCAGCGCCTCGGGCGTGATGTCGACCAGCTCGAGCTGTTCGGCACGGCGGACGACCTCGTCCGGCACGGTCTCCTGCTGGGTGACGCCGGTGATCCGCTCGACGACGTCGTTGAGGCTCTGCAGGTGCTGCACGTTGACCGTGGACAGCACGTCGATCCCGGCTTCCAGGAGTTCCTCGACGTCCTGCCAGCGCTTGGCGTTGCGCGAGCCCGGCACGTTCGTGTGGGCCAGCTCGTCGACGACGGCGACCTCGGGCGCGCGGGCCAGGATGGCGTCGACGTCCATCTCGTCGAACTCGCGGCCGCGGTGGCCGGCGTGGCGCCGCGGGACGGTTTCGAGGCCGGCCAGCAGCTGCGCGGTCTTCTCGCGGCCGTGCGTCTCGACCAGCCCGACGACGACGTCGGTGCCGCGGTCGAGGCGCCGGCGCGCTTCGCCGAGCATGGCGAAGGTCTTGCCGACGCCCGGAGCCGCGCCGAGGTAGATCCTCAGCTCCCCCCGGCGCGGCTTGTTCTCGGTGGTCACGCTGTCAGTGTGCCCCTCCGGCCGCGGCTTGCACGGCCAAGTTGAGCGGGAGCACATCCACGCCGGGGACCCCGATCCCGGCACCGGAGGTGTTCGCCTCGATCAGCTGCTTCACCTCGTCGAGCGGCAGGCCCGTGTTCTTCGCGACCCGCGCGGCCTGGAGGTCGGCGTAGGCCACGCTGATCGCCGGGTCGAGGCCCGAGCCCGACGCCGTCACCGCGTCCGGCGGTACCTGGTCGGGTGACACGCCTTCGCGCTTCGCGATGAGGTCCCGCCGTTCCCCGATGGTCTTCACGAGGTCCTCGTTGTACGGGCCCTTGTTGGACGCGCCGGACGTCGACGGGTCGCCGGGGCCGAGCGCGTCCTTCGCGAGCGCCGAGGGCCGGGTGTGGAACCACGGGTCGTGCGCGGGGTCGGCGGGCACCGGGTCGACGCCGATGAGCGACGACCCGGTCGCCTGGCCGTTCCGCGTGACGACCGAACCCTCGGCGTTGCCTTCGAGGCCGGGGATGCGGGCGACGGCCCAGACGGCCAGCGGGTAGAGGATGCCGAGCAGGACGGTCAGCACGATGAGGACGCGCAGCCCGGCCCAGGTCTGCTTGACGAGCGTGTTCACTTCGGTTCACCCGATTCCAGGGATGAGGCGCACGAGCAGGTCGATCAGCCAGATCCCGAGGAAGGGGCTGACGATCCCGCCGAGGCCGTAGACGAGCAGGTTGCGGCGCAGCAGGGCCGAGGCCGACGACGGCTTGTACCGCACGCCGCGCAGGGCCAGCGGGATGAGCACGACGATGATCAGCGCGTTGAAGATGACGGCCGACAGGATCGCCGACTTCGGCGTGGCCAGGTGCATGATGTTGAGCGCGCCGAGCTGGGCGAAGATGCCGGTGAACATCGCGGGCAGGATCGCGAAGTACTTGGCCAGGTCGTTGGCGACGCTGAACGTGGTCAGCGCGCCGCGGGTGATCAGCAGCTGCTTGCCGATCTCGACGATCTCGATCAGCTTCGTGGGGTCGCTGTCGAGGTCGACCATGTTCCCGGCTTCCTTCGCGGCCGAGGTGCCGGTGTTCATCGCGACGCCGACGTCGGCCTGCGCGAGCGCGGGGGCGTCGTTGGTGCCGTCGCCGGTCATCGCGACCAGGCGCCCGCCCTCCTGCTCCTTCTTGATGAGCGCCATCTTGTCTTCGGGCTTGGCTTCGGCGAGGAAGTCGTCGACGCCGGCGTCCGCGGCGATGGCCTTCGCGGTGAGCGGGTTGTCACCGGTGATCACCACCGTCTTGATGCCCATCGCCCGCAGCTCTTCGAAACGCTCCTTCATGCCCGGCTTGACGACGTCGGACAGCCGGATCACGCCGCGCACCACGGTGTCTTCCGCGACCACCAGCGGCGTGCCGCCCTGGGCGCTGATCTCGTCGACGACGCGCTCGGTCTCGTCGGGGAACTCGCCGCCGTTGTCGCGCACCCACGCGCGGACGGCGCTCGCCGCGCCCTTGCGGATCCGGCGGTTCCCGATGTCGAGGCCGCTCATCCGAGTCTGGGCGGTGAAGGGGACGAACTCGCCGTGCTCGTCCCGGTCCGCGTAGGCCTCGGTCAGCTCGACGACGCTGCGGCCTTCGGGCGTTTCGTCGGCGAGGCTGGCCAGGCGCGCGGCGCGGGCCAGTTCGTCCGGTGTGGACGATCCGACCGGGATCAGCTCGGTCGCGCGGCGGTTGCCGAAGGTGATCGTGCCGGTCTTGTCGAGCAGCAGCGTCGAGACGTCGCCGGCGGCTTCGACCGCGCGGCCGCTGGTCGCGAGGACGTTGCGCTGCACCAGGCGGTCCATGCCCGCGATGCCGATGGCGCTCAGCAGGGCGCCGATCGTCGTCGGGATCAGGCAGACCAGCAGCGCGGTCAGCACGATCACCGACTGCTCGGACCCGGAGTAGCGGGCCATCGGCTGCAGCGCGACGACGGCGAGCAGGAAGATGACCGTCAACGTCGAGAGCAGGATGGTCAGCGCGATCTCGTTCGGCGTCTTCTGCCGGGAAGCGCCTTCCACCAACGCGATCATCCGGTCCACGAAGGACTCACCCGGCTTGGTCGTGATCTTCACGACGATCCGGTCGGACAGCACCGTCGTGCCGCCGGTGACGGCGCTGCGGTCGCCACCGGACTCGCGGATGACCGGCGCGGACTCGCCGGTGATGGCCGACTCGTCGACGGTCGCGATGCCCTCGACGACGTCACCGTCCCCCGGGATCACCTGGCCCGCCTCGACGACGACCAGGTCGCCGATCTTCAGCTCGACCCCGGGCACCTGCTCTTCCCCATTTGAAGTGAGCCGGCGGGCGACGGTTTCCTTCTTCGACCGCCGCAGGGATTCCGCCTGCGCCTTGCCGCGCCCTTCGGCGACGGCTTCGGCGAGGTTGGCGAACAAGACCGTGAACCACAGCCAGACGGCGATCAGGATCGTGAAGACGCTCGGGTCGGTGACCGCGAAGACGGTGGTGAGCGCGGAGCCCACCCACACCACGAACATCACGGGGTTGCCGAGCTGGCGCTTCGGGTTGAGCTTCCGGAACGCGTCCGGCAGCGACGTCCAGAGCTGGCGGGGGCTGAACACCCCGGCGCCGACCCGGCCGGCGGGTTCGGGGGAAGTCACCTGGGGTCGTTCTTCGGTGACGGTCATGCGAGTGCCTCCGCGATGGGCCCGAGCGCGAGCGCCGGGATGAACGTGAGGGCCGCGACGAGCACCACCGTGCCGGTGAGCATGGTGGCGAACAGCGGCCCGGTGGTGGGCAGGGTGCCGGCCGTTTCGGGCACCTTGCGTTGCGCGGCCAGGGATCCGGCCAGGCAGAGCACGGCGAGGATCGGCACGAACCGGCCGATCGCCATGGCGACGCCGAACGAGGACTGGAACCAGTCGCTGGTCGCGGTCAGTCCGCCGAACGCGCTGCCGTTGTTGTTGCCGGTGGACGCGTAGCCGTAGAGGACTTCGGACAGGCCGTGCGCGCCGCCGTTGCCGAGCGCGCCCGCGGTGTCCGGCAGGAGCAGGGCGATGCCGGAGCCCAGGAGCACCACGGTCGGCATGGCGAGCATGGCGATCGCCGCCGCCGTGACTTCGCGCTTGCCGAGCTTCTTGCCCAGGTACTCGGGGGTGCGGCCGACCATCAGGCCGGCCAGGAACATCGCGATGATCGCCAGGACGAGGATCCCGTAGAGGCCGGTACCGACACCGCCGGGCGAGATCTCGCCGTAGAGCATGTTCAGCAGCGGGCCCCCGCCGCCGAGGCCGGACAGGCTGTCGTGAGCGCCGTTGACCGCGCCGGTCGACGTGCCGGTGGTGGTGTCGGCGAAGATCGACGTCAGGCCGATGCCGAACCGCTGTTCCTTGCCTTCCATGCTCGCGCCCGCGGCCAGCGCGGCCGGGTTGTTCGCGTTGGCTTCGGAGAACCAGATGATGGCCAGCGAAGCCGCCCACAGCAGGCCCATCACGCCGAGCAGGACGTACCCCTGCTTCGGCTTGCCGACGAGCTTCCCGAACGCGCGGGTCAGGCTGACCGGGATCACCAGGATCAGGAACAGCTCGATCAGGTTCGTCCAGGCGTTCGGGTTCTCGAACGGGTGCGCGGAGTTGGCGTTGAGGATGCCGCCGCCGTTGGTGCCCAGCTCCTTGATGGCCTCCTGGCTCGCCGCCGGGGCCAGGGCGATGGTGCTCTGGCTGCCGTCCGGGTTGGTGACGGCGATGCCGGCCTTGAGGCTCTGCACGACGCCGAGCGCCACGAGCACGATCGCGAAGACGAACGCCATCGGCAACAGGACGCGGACCGTGCCGCGCGTCAGGTCCACCCAGAAGTTGCCGAGGCGGTCGGTCTTCGCGCGGACGAACCCGCGCGTCACCGCGATCGCCACGGCGAGGCCGACGCCCGCCGACAGGAAGTTCTGCACGGTCAGCCCGGCCATCTGCACGAAGTGGCCCATCGTCGTCTCGGGGACGTAGGACTGCCAGTTCGTGTTGGTGACGAACGAGATCGCCGTGTTGAACGCGACCCCGGGGCTCACCGCGCCGCGGCCGAGGTTCCACGGCAGCAGCGGCTGCAGGCGCTGCAGCAGGTACAGCAGGACGACCGAGACGAACGAGAAGCCGAGCACGCCCGCGGCGTAGGTCGGCCACCGCTGCTCGGAGTCCGGGTCGACGCGGAAGAGCTTGTAGAGGCCCTTTTCGAGCTTCAGGTGCTTCTCGGTGGAGAAGACGCGCGCCAGGTAGTCGCCGAGCGGTTTGTAGACCGCAGCGAGGGCGGCGAGGAGGAGGCCGAGCTGGATGAGCCCGGCCGTCGTGTCGGACATCAGAATTTCTCCGGCTTGATCAGCGCGACGAAGAGGTAGACGAGGAGGCCGAGCGCCAGCAGTCCGCCGACGACGTTGGCCACGGTCCCGGCGCCGCTCACAGCTTCTCCAGCCCGCGCAGCGCCAGCGCGAGCACCACGAACACGCCGATCAGCAGGACGGCGTAGAGCAAGTCGGCCACAGGCACCTCTCAAGACGGGTCACCGGGTTCGGTGACCGGACGCGTTCACTCTGCGGCTCGGGGACCTCGTCCCGACCTGCGGCTGACGGCGCCTTGATGCCTTCCTGACACGCATTTACGCCGTCTTTATGGCTGGTGGCGGCCATCACGCAAACGTTTGCCGATTAATCACGCAATGCAGTTGGTTAGTGACTCGCGACACAACGTGTGACGGAACAAGTGCGGAACGTGCAATTCGGGCAGACAAGATCTACAGCCCGTGTTACACCTGTGTTACCGATAGTTGTATCGGCTAAGCAAATCCTTGGGAGAGGGGATCACCTATGTGCGGTATCGCCGGCTGGGTTTCCTACGACGCCGACCTCACCCGCCGCCAGGAAGTGGTCGACGCGATGACCGCGACCATGTCCTGCCGCGGCCCGGACGACGAGGGCACCTGGGTGCGCCGCAACGTCGCGCTCGGCCACCGGCGGCTGGCCATCATCGACCTGCCCGGCGGCCGGCAGCCGATGTCGGTGCACACGCCGAACGGCGACGTCGCGATGGTCTACAGCGGTGAGGCCTACAACTTCACCGAGCTGAAGGAAGAGCTGACGAAGCTCGGCCACCGGTGGGAGACCGACAGCGACACCGAGGTCGTGCTGCACGGCTACCTGCAGTGGGGCGACGCGGTCGTCGACCACCTCAACGGCATGTACGCCTTCGCGATCTGGGACGAGCGCGACGACCGGCTCGTCATGATCCGCGACCGGATGGGCATCAAGCCGTTCTACTACTACCCCACCCGCGACGGGGTGCTGTTCGGCTCCGAGCCGAAGGCCATCCTCGCGAACCCCCTCGCGAAGAAGGTCGTCGACCTCGACGGCTTCCGCGAGCTGGCCGGCTTCACCAAGCGGCCGGGCTGGTCGCTGTGGAAGGACATGGAAGAGGTCCAGCCGGGCACGATCGTCACGGTGTCCCGCGAGGGCATCAAGACCCGCACCTACTGGAAGCTGGACGCGAAGAAGCACACCGACGACCAGGAGACGACGGTCGCCCGCGTGCGCGAGCTGATGACCGACATCGTCAACCGCCAGCTCGTCGCGGACGTCCCGCGGTGCGTGCTGCTTTCGGGCGGGCTCGACTCGAGCGCCGTCACCGGGCTCGCCGCCGCGCGGCTGGCCGAGCAGGGCGAGCAGCTGCGGACGTTCTCGGTCGACTTCTTCGGCCAGGAAGAGAACTTCAAGCCGGACGAGATGCGCGACACCGCGGACTCGCCGTTCGTGCGGGACGTCGCTTCCCTGGTGAACTCGGCGCACGAAGACGTCATGCTCAACCCGGCCGACCTGACCGACCCCGAGGTCCGGCGCGCGGTGCTGCGGGCCCGCGACATCCCGGCCGGGCTCGGCGACATGGACACGTCGCTCTACCTGCTGTTCAAGGCGATCCGCGGCCAGTCGACGGTGGCGCTGTCGGGCGAGTCGGCCGACGAGGTGTTCGGCGGCTACCGCTGGTTCCACGACGAGAAGGCCGTCAACGCCGACACGTTCCCGTGGCTGGCGTTCCGCACGTCGATGATGGACGAGCGGGCGTCGCTGTACACCCCGGAGCTGGTGAAGAACCTCGACGTCGAGTCCTACGTCGCGGACCAGTACAAGACGGCGGTCGCGGCGGTGGACCACCTCGACGGCGAGTCTTCGCAGGAGGCGCGGATGCGGACCATCTGCAACCTCCACCTGACCCGGTTCGTGCGGATGCTGCTCGACCGCAAGGACCGCGCGTCGATGGCGGTGGGCCTGGAGGTCCGCGTGCCGTTCTGCGACCACCGGCTGGTCGAGTACGTCTACAACACGCCGTGGTCGCTGAAGACGTTCGACGGCCGCGAGAAGAGCCTCCTGCGGCACGCGACCAAGCACGTGCTGCCGGAATCGGTGGCCCAGCGGGTGAAGAGCCCGTACCCGTCGACGCAGGACCCGGGCTACGCGGCGGCGTTGCAGCAGCAGGTGAAGGAGGTGCTGGCCGAACCTCGCCACCAGGTGTTCGACCTGGTGGACCGGGCGTGGGCGCACCGGGCGTCCGAAGTGGACTCGGCGACCATGGACCCGGCCATGCGCATCGGCCTGGACCGGGTGCTCGACCTGTACCACTGGATCGAGATGTACTCCCCGACGCTCGAGCTGTCTTGACCTCGAGTGCCCTTGAGGTGTGAGCCTGGGCGGCATGAAGGTGCTGCTGTTCGGCCGCAACCCGGCCACGGTCTCAAGGGTGACGGCGGCGCTGTCCGCGGCGGGTCTCGCCGCGGACGGCGTCGTTTCGGAGGAGTCGGTGCTGTCCCGGCTCGGGGTGGTGGACGCGCTGGTGCTGGAGGCGGGGGTGGTGGGTTCGGTGCGGGAGCGGGTGACGGCCGCCGCGGTCCGGCACGGGGTCGTGTGGGTGCAGGGGCCGCACATCCTGCCTTCGCGGGACGCGCTGGAGTACGTGCGGACGGAGGTCCTGCCGCGGCTGGTTCAGCGCCGGATCTCCGCCAGCTTCACCGGACGCCGTTCGCGCCGCGAAACTTCGCACGCCTCCGCGATGTAGAACGCCTCCAAGGCGTCGGCCGCGACGCACGGCGACGGCGCCCGGCCCGCGACCACGTCCAGGAACGCCTTCAGCTCCGTCGTGTACGCCGGGCGGAACCTCTCCATGAAGCCCGGGTACGCCGGCCCCGGCAGCGGGGCCACCCCCGGCTCCACCGAGCGCAGCGGCGCCCGGTCGTCCAAGCCCACGACGACCCCCGAGACCGAGCCCAGCACGTCCAAGCGCACGTCGTAGCCCGCGCCGTTGTAGCGGGTCAGGGACACCGTCGCCAGCGTCCCGTCGTCGAGGGTGAGCGTCGCCGCCGCCGTGTCGACGTCGCCCGCGTCCGCGAAGAAACGCTCGCCGCGGTTCGCGCCGATCGCGTACACCTCCTCGACCTCGCGGCCGCTCACCCAGCGGATGATGTCGAAGTCGTGCACGCCGCAGTCGCGGAACAGCCCGCCCGAGTGGGCGACGTACTCCGCCGGCGGGGGCGCCGGGTCGAACGTCGTCGCGCGCAGCGTGTGCAGCCAGCCCAGCTCGCCCGACGCGACCGCCGCCCGGGCCGCCGCGTACCCCGCGTCGAACCGGCGCTGGAAGCCGATCTGGACGGCGACGTCCGAGGCGCCGATGCGGTCGATGACGGCCAGCGTGCCGGGGATGTCCGCGGCCACCGGCTTCTCGCAGAACACCGGGACGCCCGCGTCGACCGCCGCGATGATCAGGCCGGGGTGCGCGTCGGTGGCGGCCGTGACGACCACGCCGTCCAGCCCCGCGTCGAACAGCCCGTCGAGGGACACCGGCTCGACACCGAGCTTCGCCGCGGCGGACGCGGCGCGCGCGGGGTCGACGTCGGCCACGACGACCGACTCGACCTCCTCGAAGCCCTTCAGCGTCTCCGCGTGCGCGGTGCCGATCCGGCCGGTGCCCGCCAGTCCCAACCTCATCGTGGTGCTCCTCCTGTCGCAGAAAACCCGGCGGTGGTCGCCCGGACCACCAGGGACGGGTGCAGCAGGTGCCGGACCGGCTCCGTGCGCTCCCCGCGGACACGCTCGATCAGTGCTTCGAACGCCAGCCGGCCCATTTCGGTGCGCGGCTGGTCCACTGTGGTCAGTGAGAGGTGCCGCAGCGCGGCCAGCGACGTGTTGTCGTAGCCGACGACCGAGACGTCCTCCGGCACGCGCAGGCCGGCCTCTTCGAGCGCCGAAATGGCGCCGACCGCGTTGAAGTCGTTGCCCGCCACCAGGCCCGTCGGCAGCTCGGCGCGCGAGTACGTCGCCAGCAGCTCCCGGACGGACTTCTCGCCCGCCGTGTCGGTGTGCTCGCTGCGCACCACGATCGGGTCGAGGCCGTGCCGCCGCATCGCCGCCTGGAACCCGCGGCGGCGCTGGGCCGCGCCCGCCGCGCCGCCGCCGTCGAGGTGCGCGATGCGGCGATGGCCGAGCCCGACCAGGTGGTCGACGGCCAGCGCGGAACCCGCTTCGCCGTCGTCGTTCACGGTGTCCACTGTGGACGACCGGATCGTCCGCGAGACCAGCACGACCGGGCACTGCTTGGCCGCGGTCTGGATCGACGCGGCCGGAACCACCGGCGAAAGCAGGATGATCCCCGCCGGCCGGAAGGACAGCAGGTTGTGCAGGGCGTTCCACTCGCGCGTGGGACTGCGGCCGCCGGTGTTGAGGATCAGGTCGAAGCCCGCGGCCTGCGCGGCCGCGTCCAAGCCCTCGACGACGTCGGCGAAGAACGCGTTGCGCAGGTCGTTCACCATCACGCCGAGCACCGTGGACGTCCGGCTGGCCAGCGACCGCGCCATCACGTGCGGCTGGTAGCCGAGTTCCTCAGCCGCGCGCAGCACCGCCGCGCGCCGGGCGTCGGAGACCTTCGGCGAATTCCGCATCACCAAGGACACGAGCGCGCGGGAAACGCCCGCCCGCGCGGCGACGTCCTCCATCGTCGGACGCACGCGGCACCTCCCCTGATCACCGGAAACTCGGGCCTTGACTTGCTGTGACGAACGCTACAAGATTAGAGCGCTCTAATCAATAGAGCGCTCCAACGGACCACCGGAGGCCCCTTGTGTCAGCGACGATCCGAGTAGCCGCCGCGCCGATCTCCTGGGGTGTCTGCGAAGTCCCGGGCTGGGGCCGGGTGCTGGACGCGGCGACCGTGCTCGGCGAAATGGCGGAACTCGGCGTCCAGGCCACCGAGCTGGGCCCGCCCGGGTACCTCCCGCGCGAGCCCGCCGAACTGCGCGAGCTGCTCGGGCGGTACGGCCTGACGCTCGTCGGCGGCTTCCTCGCCGTCGTCCTCCACGCCGATCGGGAGAAGGCGCTCGAGGAAGCCGAAGAGTCCGCCGCGCTGTTCGCCGCGTGCGGCGGCGACGTCCTCGTGCTCGCCGCCGCGACCGGCCTCGACGGTTACGACGACCGTCCGAAGCTGACCGACGCCGAATGGGCGACGCTCGTCGGGACCGCGGGCGAGATCCGCGGCATCGCCGCCGCCCACGGTCTGCGCACGGTGCTGCACCCGCACGTCGGGACGCACGTGGAGCAGCGGGCCGAGGTCGAACGGTTCCTCGCCGACTCCGATCTCGGCTTGTGCCTCGACACCGGGCACCTGATGATCGGCGGGACGGATCCGGTCGAGCTGGCGCAGCGGTATCCCGAACGGGTGGGGCACGTGCATCTCAAGGACGTCCGAGAAGACCTGGCGGCCGAGGTCCGCGCGGGACGGCTCGGCTACACCGACGCGGTCGGGCGGGGCATCTACACCCCGCTCGGCGAGGGGGACGTGGACGTGGCGGCGATGGTGCGCTCCGTCCAGGCGGCGGGCTACGACGGCTGGTACGTCCTCGAACAGGACACCGCCCTCGGCGGCTCGAGTCCCGACGACCTACCCCGGCGGGACACCGGGCGCAGCCTGGCCCACCTCGCGAAGATCCTCGACTCCCACTGAATCCCTGGTCCCAAAGGAGTGACTGTGTTCTCTGTCAAGAAGCTGGCCGGTGTGGCGGCGATCGCCGCCGCCGGGCTGGTCCTGTCCGCGTGCAGCGGCCCGAGCGCCGACAACTCGTCCAGCAGCAGCCCGAGCTCGCAGGCCGCGGCGCCGAGCACCGGCGGGCCGCTGAAGGTCGCCGTCGTCACGCACGGCACCTCCGGTGACGCCTTCTGGAACGTCGTGAAGAACGGCGCCGAGCAGGCGGGCAAGGACCTGAACGTCGGCGTCGACTACTTCGCCGACGGCGACCCCGGCAACCAGGCCCGGCTGATCGACAACGCGGTCGCGCAGAAGGTCGGCGGCCTGGTCGTCTCGATGGCGAACCCGCAGGCCCTGCAGACCTCGATCCAGAACGCGGTCAAGGCCGGCATCCCGGTCGTCACCATCAACTCCGGCGAAGACTTCAGCGCCCAGTTCGGCGCGATCGCGCACGTCGGGCAGAGCGAGGGCCTGGCGGGCCAGGGCGCGGGCCAGCGGCTCAAGGCGACGGGCAAGACGAAGCTGCTGTGCGTCATCCACGAGGCCGGCAACATCGGCCAGAACCAGCGCTGCGACGGCGCGAAGCAGACGTTCGGCAACGTCACCACGCTGCAGGTCGACATCTCCAACCCGACCGACGCGCAGGCCCGCATCCGCGGCGCGCTGCAGTCCGACCCGGCGATCGACGCGGTGCTGGCGCTGAACTCGCAGGTCGCGGCCCGCGCGGTCGACGCGGCCAAGGAAGCGAGCTCGAAGGCGCAGGTCGCGACGTTCGACCTCAACGCCGACGTCGTCGCGGCCATCAAGGCGGGCACCATCCTCTTCGCCGTCGACCAGCAGCAGTACGAGCAGGGCTACCTGCCGATCGTGTTCCTCAAGCTGTACAAGGAGAACGGCAACACCATCGGCGGTGGCAAGCCCGTGCAGACCGGCCCCGGCTTCGTCGACAAGACCAACATCGACACGGTGGCCCCGTACGCGCAGCGCGGCACGCGATGACCGCAGCCATCCAGGCCCAACCCGACGAGCGCGTCGCCAAGAAAGGGCTGGTCGACCGCCTGGTCGTCCGCCCCGAGATCGGCGCGCTCCTCGGCGCGGTGCTGGTCTTCGTCTTCTTCTCCGTCGTCACCGGCCAGTTCCTCAGCCCGCTCGGGGTGGCGACCTGGCTCGACGACTCCTCGACCCTGGGCATCATGGCCGTCGTGGTCGCGCTGCTCATGGTCGGCGGCGAGTTCGACCTCTCGGCCGGGGTCATGACGGCGTCGACGTCGCTGGTCACGGCCATCCTGGCGACGCAGGCGGGCTGGAACGTCTGGCTCGCGCTGGGAGTCTCGCTGGCCTTCGCCCTCGGCGTCGGCGCGTTCAACGGCTGGCTGGTGATGAAGACCGGCCTGCCCAGCTTCATCGTCACGCTGGGATCGTTCCTCGCCCTGCAGGGGCTCAACCTCGGCGTGACGCGCTGGGTGACCAACACCGTCCAGGTGTCGGGCATGCGCTCCACCAGCGGCTACGAGTCGGCCGGCGGGTTGTTCGCGTCCACGTTCAGCATCGGCGGCACGGAGTTCCAGTCGTCGATCGTCTGGTGGGTCATCGTCACCGCGATCGCCGCGTGGCTGCTCGTGCGCACGCGGTTCGGCAACTGGATCTTCGCGGTCGGCGGGTCGCAGGTGTCGGCCCGCTCGGTCGGCGTGCCGGTGGTGCGCACGAAGATCCTGCTGTTCATGGGCACCGCGCTCGGCGCGTGGCTGGTCGGCTCGATCAACATCCTGCGGTTCGCCAGCGTCCAGGCCAACCAGGGCATCGGGCTGGAGTTCCAGTACATCATCGCGGCGGTGATCGGCGGGTGCCTGCTCACCGGCGGGTTCGGCTCGGCGGTGGGCGCGGCGATCGGCGCGCTGATCTTCGGCATGGCGCGCCAGGGCATCGTGTTCGCGCAGTGGAACAGCGACTGGTTCATGCTGTTCCTCGGCATCATGCTGCTGGCCGCGGTCCTGGTGAACAACGCCTTCCGGCGGCGCGCGGAAAGGGTACGCCGATGACCTTGCTCGAAGTCCGCGACATCGGGAAGACCTACGGCAGCGTGATCGCGCTGCGCGAGGTGTCCACTGTGGTCAACGCGGGCGAGGTGACCTGCGTGCTCGGCGACAACGGAGCCGGGAAGTCCACGCTGATCAAGATCCTGGCCGGCGTGCACCAGCACGACCGCGGCGAGTTCCTCGTGGAGGGCGAGCCGGTGCGGTTCGCTTCGCCGCGTGAGGCGCTCGACCGCGGCATCGCGACGGTGTACCAGGACCTCGCGGTGGTGCCGCTGATGAGCGTCTGGCGGAACTTCTTCCTCGGTTCCGAGCCGACGACGGGGTTCGGCCCGTTCCGGATGCTCGACCGGAAGAAGGGCCGCGAGACGACCAAGAAGGCGTTGTCCGACATGGGCATCGACCTGCGGGACGTCGAGCAGCCGGTCGGGACGCTCTCCGGCGGCGAACGCCAGTGCGTCGCGATCGCGCGGGCGGTGTACTTCGGCGCGAAGGTGCTGATCCTCGACGAGCCGACGGCCGCCCTCGGTGTCAAGCAGGCCGGGGTGGTGCTCAAGTACGTCGCCCAGGCTCGCGATCGCGGGCTCGGCGTCGTGCTGATCACGCACAACCCCCACCACGCCTACCCGGTGGCCGACCGGTTCCTGCTGCTCAAGCGCGGTGCCGCGCTCGGGTCGTACGAGAAGGAGGACATCGATATCAACGAGCTGACCCGGCAGATGGCGGGCGGTGCGGAACTGGACGCCCTCGAACACGAACTGCGGCAGGTGGAGAAGGCGTGAGTCTCGAAGCGCTGACGATCGGCCGGGTGGGTGTCGACCTCTACCCGGAGCAGAGCGGCGTGCCGCTGGCCGGTGTCAGCACGTTCGCGAAGTCGCTCGGCGGGACCGCGACCAACGTCGCGGTCGCCGCCGCGCGGCTCGGCCGGCGCACGGCCGTCCTCACCAAGGTCGGCCCGGACGGCTTCGGCGACTACGTCCGGCAGGCCCTGGAAGGCTTCGGGGTGTCCTCGGCGCACGTCGGCACGTCGCCGGATCTCCAGACGCCGGTGGTGTTCTGCGAGCTGAACCCGCCCGCGGACCCGCCGCTGCTGTTCTACCGCTCCCCCCTCGCTCCCGACCTCACGCTGACCGACGAGGACGTGCCGTGGGACGTCGTCGAATCCGTGCCGCTGTTGTGGGTCACCGGTACCGGGGTCTCCGCCGAGCCGGCGCGAACCACCCAGCGGAAGATCCTCGAAGCCCGCGGCCGCCGGGCGCACACCGTCCTGGACCTCGACTACCGGCCGATGTTCTGGCCGTCGGCCGAGCGGGCGCGGGAAGAGATCGGCGGGCTGCTCGACCACGTCACGGTCGCGGTCGGCAACCGCGCCGAGGTCGAGGTCGCCGTCGGCACCGCGGAGCCCGACACCGCCGCCGACCGGCTGCTGGAACGCGGCCTGCGCCTGGCCGTGATCAAGAAGGGCGCGGACGGGGTGCTGGTGGCGACACCGGAGGGCCGGTCGACCGTGCCGCCGCGGCGCGTCGAGGTCGTCTGCGGGCTCGGCGCCGGCGACGGTTTCGGCGGCGCGCTGATCCACGGGCTGCTGTCGGGCTGGGACCCGGTGCGCACCGCCGAGTACGCGAACGCGGCGGGCGCGCTGGTGGCGTCCCGCCTGGCCTGCGCCGACGCCATGCCGACCGCGGCCGAGATCGAGGGGCTGCTGTGATCCTCACCGACGAGCGCTGGCGGGAGCTGCTGCACGTCCGCGCGACCAACCCGGGTGCGGTCCGGCAGGCGTACGCGACCCGCAAACGGCGTCCGCACCTGCTGTCCGACTCCGGCACGCTGTTCCTGGTCGCGGCCGACCACCCGGCCCGCGGGGCGCTGGGCGTCGGCGACGACCCCCTGGCGATGGCCGACCGCCGGACGCTGCTCGAGCGGCTGCTCGTCGCGCTGGCCAACCCCGCGGTCGACGGCATCCTCGGCACGCCCGACGTCGTCGAGGAGCTGCTCCTGCTCGGCGCGCTGCACGACAAGGTCGTGTTCGGCTCGATGAACCGCGGCGGCCTCGCCGGCGCGGACTGGGAGATCGACGACCGGTTCACCGGCTACGACGCCCGCACCCTCGTCGACTGCGGCCTCGACGGCGGCAAGATGCTGCTGCGGCTCGTCGACTCCGACCCCGGCACGATCCCGACGTTGCAGGCCTGCGCCGACGCCGTCACCGAACTGGCCGCGTACGGCCTGGTCGCGATGGTCGAGCCGCTCCCCTACACCCGCGTCGACGGGAAACTGGCGCTGCGCGCGGACCCGGTGTCCCTGGCGCGGGCGGTCACCGTGGCGTCCGGGCTCGGCACGACGTCGGCACACACCTGGCTCAAGCTGCCCTCGACCGACTCGGCCGAGGTCCTCGGCGCGACGACGCTGCCGGTGGTCGTGCTCGGCGGCGTGCCCTCCGGTGACCCGGGCGCCGATCTGGCGTCGTGGGGCCGGACGTTGCGCCACGACGTCGTGCGCGGCCTGGTCGTGGGCCGCACCCTGCTCTACCCGCCGGACGGTGACGTCGCCGCCGCGGTGGAAGCCGCCGCGAAGGTTCTGGAGGCCGCGAAGTGAGCAAGCTGCACCGTCCACTGGGGACGCTGTCCGACGACGCCGACCCGGTCCGGCTGACCCCGGACAGCGCGGGCTGGACCTACACCGGGTTGCGGGTGCTGTCCCTGGCCCCCGGCGAGGTCCGGGTCCTGCACACCGGCGAGTTCGAGGCCTTCGTCCTGCCCCTGTCCGGCTCGGCGACCGTCCGGGTCGACGGGCAGGTCTTCGAGCTGCGTGGCCGTTCTTCGGTCTTCGCGCGGGTCACGGACTTCGCGTACGTTCCCCGGGAGGCCGAAGTCGAGTTGTCGACAAAGGACGGTCTGGAGGTCGCGGTGCCGATGGCGCGCTGCACCCGGCGGCTCGCCCCGCGCTACGGACCGGCCGAAGAAGTCCCGGTCGAGGTGCGCGGCGCCGGGCAGGCGACGCGGCAGGTGACCAACTTCGGGGTGCCCGGGGTGTGGGACCACGCCGACAAGCTCAATGCGTGCGAGCTGATCACGCCGGGCGGGAACTGGTCGTCGTACCCGCCCCACAAGCACGACGAAGCGACCGAGTGCGAGGTCGTCAACGAGGAGATCTACTACTTCCGCATCGCCGGCCGCGACGGCGTGACGCCGTCGCGCGAAGGTTTCGGCCTGCACCGGACGTACACGGCCGACGGCGACCTGGACGAGGACGTGGCCGTGCGCGACCACGACGTGTTCCTGATCCCGCGCGGCTACCACGGGCCGTGCGTGGCCGCGCCCGGCTACCAGATGTACTACCTGAACGTCCTGGCCGGGCCCGCCGGCGAACGTTCGATGGCCTTCTGCGACGACCCCGCGCACGGCTGGGTCCGCGACACCTGGGCGGCGCAGGACCTCGACCCGCGCTGCCCCGTCACGAGTCACGAAGGGCGTGTCCGGTGAAGCTGACGACGGCTCAGGCGCTGGTCCGCTGGCTCCTCGCCCAGCGCTCGGAAACCCTCGACGGCGCGGAAGTCCCGCTCTTCCCCGGGGTCTTCGCGATCTTCGGGCACGGGAACGTGCTCGGGCTCGGGACCGCGTTGGAGGAACACCGCGGCGAGCTGCCGGTCTGGCGCGGGCACACCGAGCAGGGCATGGCGCTGGCCGCGGTCGGCTACGCGAAGGCCACGCACCGGCGGCAGGTCGGGGTCGTGACGTCGTCGATCGGGCCGGGCGCGCTGAACATGGTCACCGCCGCCGGGGTCGCGCACGCGAACCGGCTGCCGGTGCTGCTGCTGCCGGGCGACACGTTCACCGGCCGCGCACCGGACCCGGTGCTGCAGCAGATCGAGCCGTTCGGCGACGCGACCGCGACCGTCAACGACGCTTTTCGCGCGGTGTCGCGCTACTTCGACCGGATCACCCGGCCCGAGCAGCTGATCTCGACGTTGCCGCAGGTCGCGCGGGTGCTCACGGATCCGGCGGAGGCCGGCCCGGTGACCCTGGCGCTGCCGCAGGACGTGCAGGCGGAGACGTACGACTTCCCGGACGCGTTGTTCGCGCCGGTGACGCACCGGCCGCCGCGCCCGCGTCCGGACCGGCGTTCGGTCACCGAGGCGGCGGGTGTCCTGCGGGCTTCCCGGCGTCCCCTGCTGGTGCTCGGCGGGGGCGTCCGGTACTCCGGCGCCGGAGAGCGCGCGCTCGCATTCGCCGAGCGGCACGGGATCCCGGTCGTCGAGACCACCGCGGGACGCACGCTGGTGCCGCACTCGCACCCGCTGCACGCGGGACCGCTGGGCATCACCGGCTCGTCTTCGGCGAACGCCGTCGCGGCCGCGGCCGACGTGGTGTTCGCGGTCGGGACGCGGCTGCAGGACTTCACGACGGCGTCGTGGACGGTCTTCTCCCCCGACGTCCGCTTGGTGACGCTGAACGCGGCCCGGTTCGACGCGGTGAAGCACGGCGCGCTGTCCGTGGTCGGCGACGCCGACGCGGGGCTGGCGGATCTGGCCGCGCAGCTGGAGAGCTGGCGGGTCGACCCGGAGTGGACCTCGCGGGCTTCCGGCGAGCGGGCGGCGTGGGACGCGCACATCGACAAGCTGCGCTCGTCCGCTTCGGAGGTGCCTTCGTACGCGCAGGTCGTCGGGGTGGTGAACGACGTGTCGGCGCCGGACGACTACGTCATGACGGCATCGGGCGGGCTGCCGGGCGAGCTGATCGGCGGCTGGCGCGGCTCGGGTTCGCTGTCGATGGACGTCGAGTACGGGTTCTCGTGCATGGGCTACGAGCTGTCGGGTGCCTGGGGCGCGGCGATCGCCTGGCCGGGTCTGGTGACAACGCTGCTGGGCGACGGCTCGTACCTGATGCTGAACTCGGAGCTGTTTTCGGCGGCCTTCGCGGGCCACCCGTTCGTGGCGGTGGTGTGCGACAACGACGGTTACGCGGTGATCGCACGGCTTCAGGAGGGTCAGGGCGGAAAGCCGTTCAACAACTTCTACGCCGACTGCACGACTTCGCACGCATCGCCACCACGAGTGGACTTCGCGCGGCACGCGGAATCGTTGGGGTGCCTGGTCTTCGAGGCATCCACAGTGGACTCACTGCGGACGGCTTACGGTGCGGCACGCGAAGCTGCGGTAGCCGAGCGACGGCCGGCGGTGGTCGTGGTGAAGACGCAGCCATCGGCGTGGACCGAGGCCGGTGCGTGGTGGGAGATCGGGGTGCCGGAGCACCTCGCCGGGCGGGATGGCTACGAGCGAGGGAAGGGCGAGCAGGTGCGGTACTTCGGGTCCTGACCGGCGCCGCGGGGGCGCCCCCCGTTTTCCACTCTACCGGAGGGCACCGACATTTCCGGCCGCCGCACGGACCCGCGGCCGCAGCGTGAACCCGCTCGGCTTGAGCGTCAACGACTCGACGATCTTCAGCTCATAAGATGGGTCGATCTCGAAGTCATAGCGCTGCAGCACCATCCCCAACGCCAGCACGGCTTCGTGCAGCGCGAACTGCCGTCCGATGCACGCCCGCTCGCCCGTCCCGAACGGCTTGTACGCCTGCGCCGGCCGCTTCTTCACCGCGGCGGGCTCGAAGCGGTCCGGGTCGAACCGCTCCGGATCCGGCCACACCTCGGGATCGCGGTGCACCAGCGGAAGCGGCACGATCACCCAGTCCCCCTTCCGCATCCGGTACTTCCCGCCCAGCACGACGTCTTCACGCGCCTCACGCGAGTAGCCGGGCGCGGTCGGCCACAACCGCATCGCCTCGTCGAGACAGCGGCGCACGTACCGCAGCTTCGCGACCTCCGCGAACGCCGGCTCGCGGTCGCCCCACACCGCGTCGACCTCCGCGCGTGCCTTCGCCAGCAGGTCCGGGTGGCGCGTCAGGTAGTACAACGCGAACGACAGCGCGCCGGACGTCGTCTCGTGGCCCGCGACGACGAACGTGATGGCCTGGTTGCGGATGTTCACCGGGTCGAGCCGCTCCCCGGTCACCGGGTGGCCTTCGGTGAGCATCAGCTCCAGCAGGTTGTCCGAGCCGGCGCGAGCCTCGATGACCTCGTCGACCAGGTTCGTCATGGTCGCGATGTCGGCCCGGTTCTGCTCGGACGTCCCGCCGAACGCGCGTCGCACGAACGGGAGCTTGACGTTCTGCAGCTGCGCGTACCGCAACGCGCGGGTCATCGCCGTCACGAACGGGTGCGGCTCGGCGCGCTCGAACGAGCCGAACCGGTAGCCGAAGCCGGCGCGGCCGATCGTCTCCAGCGTCAGGCGGGTCATGTCGGCGGCGACGTCGACCGGGCCGTCCGCCGCGTCCCAGGCCGCCGTCAGCTCGCGGGTGACCTCCAGCATCACCGGGTGGTAGCGGCGCATCGCCCCGGCGGAGAACGCGGGCTGCAGGATGTCGTGGGCCAGCCGCCAGTTCGGCTCGTGGGTGTGCGCGGTGAACAGCCCGTCGCCGGCGAGCGCGCGGAGGTTCTCGATGCCCAGGCCGACGTGCTTGCCGAACTTCGTCTCGTCGTTCAGTTCCGCGACCAGGCCGGCACCGCCCACGAAGACGATTTCGAAGCCGAAGATCTTGCGCGTGAAGATCGGGCCCACGCGCCGCCCGATGCGCAGGGTGTCCTGCAGAGGCGTGCGCGGGTTGGCGCCGATCAGGTCGCCGATCACCGGCAGGCGGCCCGGCCGGTGCGGAATCCCGGTGGTGTCCACGGCAAGCCCCTCTATTGAACCCGTATCCAATAGGGTCACGATCCCCCGCTACTGAACCCGTGTCAAGTAAGCTCGGGGGATGCGGACGAGGCTGAGCACCGAACAGCGTCGCGAGCAGCTGCTGGCGATCGGCGCCGGCCTGTTCGCGAACCGGCCGTACGACGAGGTGTGGATCGAGGAGGTCGCCGAGATCGCGCAGGTCTCGCGCGGCCTGCTGTACCACTACTTCCCCACCAAGAAGGACTTCTTCGCGTCGATCGTGCGCGCCCAGCGCGATCAGCTGCTGGCCATGAGCGAGCCCGACCCGGCGCTGCCCGTGGCGGAGCAGCTGCGGGCCGGGCTCGACGTCTACCTCGAGTTCGCGCGCACCCACCCGGACGGCTACCGGATCGTGCACCGCGCCGCGAGCGGCGCCGACCGCGAGATCCAGGAGATCCGCGAGGCCGGGATGGCCGCGAACGCCGCCCGCATCCTCGACGCGGTGAGCGTGCTGACGCCGGTCACCGAGGTGACGCGGCTGGCCGTCCGCGGCTGGCTGACGTTCGTCGCGACTACCATCCTCGACTGGCTCGACCAGCCGAAGGTCACGCAGGAGGAGCTGCGCGACCTCTGCGTCCGGACGCTGTTCGCGGCGGTCGGCGTCACCCCGTGACGGCGGGCGACGCGGCGCCGTCGACGAGCTTCCGCGGCGTGCCGGAGCCGTCGGCCGGGACCGTCCAGACGGCGTTGTCCCGCCCGTAGAGGACAGTGTGGTCGTCCTGCCACAGGGCCTGGTCGTCGACGCTCTGCCGGTCCGCCAGCTCGGTTTCCGCCATCGTCTTCAGATCGAGGACCGAAAGCCGCCAGACGCCGTCGCCGACCTTCTTCTTGAAGGCGACCCGCGTGGCGTCCGGGGACAGCGACGGGCATTCGACGTTCTCCCTCAGGGCTTTCCCGCGGTACCGCCGGTAGTCGGCTTCGACGAGGTACGTCTTGCCCTTGCTGCCGAGGGTCGCGTAGAAGCGGTTGCCGTCGGGGGCGAAGGTGATGCCCCAGTAGTTGACGTCGGCGGCGAAGTAGCGCTGGTCGTCGACGAACACCGGCAGCTCTTCGATCGTCTTGACGAGCCGTCCGGTGTCCACTTCGTACAGTCCGGCGCGGGTCGAAAACCCGGTCTGCGCATAGGAGTCACCGGTCACGAAGAGCGTCCAGTAGACGCGCTTGCCGTCCGGGGACACCCGGGCGCGGCTCGGCGTACCCGGCAGCTTCTCGGTGTGACGGACGGCGAGGTGGTCGTCGAGGACGAGGACGTCGGTCACCGCGGGCAGCGTGCCGGGCTGGACGGCCAGGCACACCGCCGTCTGCTTCGCCACCGCGAACCGGTCGCACTTCAGGCCGCTGAGCCGGCGTTTTTCCCCGGCGAGGGTGCCCACGCGGCCGGTGGCGGTGTCGCGGAACAGCAGCTGCCCGGGTGCCAGGGTGACGGCGGCGGCGGGTTCGGCGTCGGCGGAGTCGTGGCGGGCGCTGACGGTGTAGACCGCGGCCGCGGCGACCAGGAGGGCCGTGCCGGCCAGGGCGAGAACGATCTTCTTCACGGGCGCACCGGTTTCACGAGGGCGGCGGCGAGGGCGACGGCGGCCAGGCAGCCGGCGGCGACGAGCACCGCGGGCCGCAGGTCCCAGAGCGTCCAGGCCAGTCCGAAGAGGACGGAGGAGAGCATGCGGGCCACGGCCTGCCCCGTCTGCACGACGGCCATCCCGGTGGCCCGGAGGTCTCGGGGGATGAGCGGGCCGGCGGCGGCCATGAGGACGCCGTCGGTGGCCGCGTAGAACACGCCGTGCAGGCCGAGCGCGACCACGGGGAGCACCGCGTAAGCCGGGCCGCAGAGCAGGACCAGGGCCACGCACAGCGCGACGTGGCCGCCGAGGAACACCGGCCAGCGGCCGATCCGGTCGGCGAGCTTGCCGAGCGGCACGGCGAGCACCAGGTAGACCCCGGCGGTGCCGAGCGGCAGCAACGGGAAGAACGTCGCCGCGATCTCCCAGCGCCGTTGCAGGGCCAGGTAGACGAAGGAGTCGCCGACCGTCACCAGGCCCAGCAGCGCCGCCCAGAGCGTCACGCGCCGGAAGTCGCTCTGCCTGAGGAGCCCCGCGGCCGTCCGCAGCGAGACGGCCGCGCGGTCGACGCTGCCGGGGTGGTCGCGGACGAACAGGGCGAGCAGCAGCACGGCGATCGCCGCGACGCAGAAGCTGGTGAAGAACACGCTGGTGTAGCTGCCGAGGCTCAGCGCCAGCACGGCCATGGCGACGAGCGGGCCGAGGAACGCGCCGACGGTGTCGAGCGCCCGGTGCACGCCGAACGACCGGCCGAGCGCGTCCGGCTCGCTGGACAGCGAGATCAGGGCGTCGCGCGGGGCGGTGCGCACGCCCTTGCCCGTGCGGTCGGCGGCGAGGACGACGCCGATCGCCGCGACCGACGAGCCGGCCGCGACCAGGCCGAGCTTGCACACCGCGGACAAGCCGTACCCGAACCCGGCGACGGCCTTCAGGCGCCGCCACCGGTCGGCGAGGTGGCCGCCGAGCACCCGCACCAGCGCGGTGGCGCCGGCGTAGAGCCCGTCGAGCAGCCCGAACTGCAGCGGGTTCAGGCCGAGGCCGAGCACCAGGTAGAGCGGGAGGACGGCGGTCACCATCTCCGAGGAGACGTCGGTGACCAGGCTGACCATCCCGAGCGCCACCACGTTGGCGGACACCCGTTTCAGCGCCGGTTTCCGGTCGGTTCCCGCCGCCACGTCCGAGGTACGGCTCGCCGCGATGTACATGCCCGGCTCCTAGTGGCAGGTGTAGGTCGGGCTGCTGTCGAGGACCTTGCCGTCGACGCCGATGAGCTGCGACTGGAACGAGGTGTCCGTCATCGACAGCTTGAGGACGCCGTAGGTCTTCAGCAGCTTCGCGGTCGTCGAGTGGGCCGGGCTCAGATCGTAGAGGCCGGCGCCACCGGAGCCGCCGACGATCTCGACCGGGCCTGCCGCGTCGGCCTTGCCGTCGGCGTTCTGCGGCACGAACCGCTCGTAGTCGTGGTCGTGGCCGTTGAGGACGAGGTCGACCTTGTTGGCCACCATCAGGTTCCACAGCTCGATGCTGTCCGGGTTGTCGCCGTGGTCACCGGAGCTCCACCGCGGGTGGTGGTAGTACGCGGCGACGCACCCCTTGGTGTTGTTCGCCAGGTCCTGCTTCAGCCAGGCCAGCTGCTCGCTCGGGCCGAACTCGTGGGTGGCGAAGTCGTTGGAGTCCAGGGCGATGAAGTGCCAGTTGCCCATTTCCCAGCTGTAGTAGCGCTTGCCCTGCGGCTTCGCGATGGCGCCGAAGTAGTCGTCGTAGCCCTTGTACGGCGTGTCGTCGTAGGTCTCGTGGTTGCCGGGGATGGGCTTGGTCTTGCTCTTGAACTTGCCCCACGTCGTGTCGTAGTAGGACTTGAAGTCCGAGAGGTGGGCGTCGTCGTACTGGTTGTCGCCCATGGTGATCACGGCCGCGGGGTTCATGTTCTCGACGAGCTTCGCGGTCTTGGGGTGGACGCAGCCGGAACTGCTCGCGGTGCAGCGCTCGGCGATGTCGCCGGCCGCGGCGAGGACGAATCCGGCGCTGCCGGCCGCGGTCTTGACCGTGATCGGCGTGCTCGCGGCCGAGGCGTTCCCCGCGGCGTCACGGGCGCGTACCGCGTAGGTGTAGCTCGTGGCCGGGGTGAGGCCGGTGTCGGTGTAGGACGTCGTCGCGCTGGTGGCGACGGCCGTGCCGTTGCGGAGGATGTCGTACCCGGTGATGCCGACGTTGTCCGTGGCGGCGGTCCACGTCAGGGCGGCGCTGGTGGCGGTGGTCGTCCCGGCGGTGAGGCCGGCCGGGGTGGTCGGGGCCTGGGTGTCGCCGGAGGAGTCCGTGCCGCCGAAGACCTGCATCTCCCAGAAGGAGTAGCCGTAGCTGGTGGCGCGGGTGAGGCCGACGAAGCGGACGTACCGGCCGTGGGCGTTCAGGGTGAGGTCGTCGGTCTTGCCGTCGCCGTTGTCGACGGACGTGGCGGCGGTGAAGTTCGTGCCGTCGTCGGAAACTTCGATGCGGTACTTCTTGGCGTAGGCGGCTTCCCAGTTCAGCAGCACGCGGTGGATCGCGGCGGGCTGGCCGAGGTCGATCCGCAGCCACTGCGGGTCGGCGCCTTCGGCGCTGGCCCAGCGCGTGGTGGTGCTGCCGTCGACGGCCTTGCTCCCGGCGTACGACGAGCTCTCGACGGTGGAGGTCGCGACGGGTTTTCCCTGCGAGAGCAGGACATCGGCGGTTTCGCTGGCACTCGCGGCGACGATCGCGGAGGGCAGCAGCGTGACCGCGGCCAGCACGGGGGTCAGTCGGGTGAATGTTCGCAGGCGGGTCGACGGCACGTCGCGCTCCTTCTGGGCCTCGGCGGTGGCTGGTGGGCTGCGGCGTCTGGTGAACGAGAACTAAACTGTTAGGAAACTTTCCTAACTAAGTGGACTGTATCGACGACCGGTTTCGGCTGACAAGACGTGTCTTGCCGTTGAATCGGTCAAGAGGGTGAGTTTTGGAGGGTTTCCGCTGCTCAGGGCGTGTTTCACTGAGCGGGATACTGCACCGTGGCCCGGGACACCGAGATCCGACCTTTCCGGCCGCCCCGATTTTGTCGGGGGTCGCGGGTAGCGTGGGAACCGGGGGCGGCGCCCATCGGCTTTCGTTCTGCCCCAAGGAAAACCGCCGATTCGGCGCGCGCCGAGGTTCACCCGGTTCAGTGATGACCTTCGCTCAGGTGTTCGGTAGCTTCGGATGTATGACGCAGCAGCTTCTTGATCTCGCCGACCGCGGCCCGGCCCGCCCGGTTCGCTCCGACCGTGCTCGCCGAGGGCCCGTAGCCCACCAAGTGCAGCCGCGGCTCGCGCACCACGCGCGTGCCGTCCATCCGGATTCCGCCCCCGGGTTCCCTGATGTGCAGCGGCGCGAGGTGGTCGATCGCCGCGCGGAACCCGGTCGCCCAGAGGATGACGTCGGCGTCGAAGCGCGAGCCGTCCGCCCAGACGACCCCGTCGGGCGTGATGTGGTCGAACATGGGCCGCCGGTCGAGGATCCCGGCCGCGCGGGCGGCGCGCACCTCGGGTGTCACGGCCAGATCGGTCACGCTCACCACGCTCTCGGGAGGCAACCCGGCGCGCACCCGTTCGTCGACCTTCGCGACGGCTTCGCGTCCCCAGTTTTCGCTGAACGGCTCGTCCCGCCACACGGGCGGCCGCCGGGTCACCCACGCCGTCGCGCGGGCGAGCGGGGCGAACTCCATGAGTAGCTGGACGGCGGAGGCACCGCCCCCGACCACGACGACCCGCCGGCCGCGGAAGTCTTCGGGGCCGGTGTAGTCGGCCGTATGCACCTGACGGCCGGCGAAGGTTTCCTGGCCGGGATAGCGCGGCCAGAAGGGCCGGTCCCAGGTACCGGTGGCACTGATGACGGCTTTCGCGGCCCAGGACTCCGCGGGGCTGGTGACGAGCAGCCGCTCCCCCGCCCGCGTCACGGACTGGACGTCGACTGGCCGCGAGACAGGGAGGTCATAGACGCTTTCGAACCGAGCGAAGTACTCCGAGACGACTTCGGAGGCGGGACGCGTCACGTCCGGGCTGCCGAAGGCCATGCCGGGCAGGTCGTAGATGCCGTGCACCTTGCCGAGCACCAGGGAAGGCCATCGGTACTGCCACGCACCCCCGGCCCGCTTGCCGTGGTCGAGGACGACGAAACCATCCCCGTTGGCGAACCCGGCCCGCCGCAGGTGATAGGCGGCCGAGAGCCCGGCCTGCCCAGCCCCGATCACCACGACGTCGGTCTCGTGATCCGCACGGCTCATGTGTGGTTCAACGGCTGCCGGAGCGAGGTATTTCGCGCCGTTCATCACACGTGCGCGGGTCGCGGCGGCCTCGGCTCGCGGCTCGGGGCGAGGAGTCGTGCCGCGGCGGCCTCGACCAGGTCGCCATCGCGGCGCCTCGGGCCACCCCGCTCGTCGGCCGGGACGCCGCCACCTCACACCGCGACGCGGTTCCGGCCGGCCTCCTTCGCCCGGTACAAGGCGGCGTCGGCGGACCGAAGCACGTCATCCAGCGTCGGTCCCGCGTCCGGGTGGCGCGCCACCCCGATCGACACCGACAGGCCGCTCACCCGGACCGTGCCGCCGCCCGTCGAGATCACCACGTTCAGCTCCCCCACCGCCGCCCGCACGCGTTCGGCGATGCCCAGCACGTCCGCGCGGCCGATGGCCGGCAGCAGCACCACGAACTCCTCGCCGCCGAAGCGGCCGACCGTGTCGCCCTGGCGCACCGACCCCGAAATAGCGACCGCCACCGCGGCCAGGACGTCGTCGCCGGTCAGGTGGCCGTACGTGTCGTTGATGCGTTTGAAGTGGTCGAGGTCGATCATCAGCACCGCGAACCCGCCGCCCGCCGGGCCGCGCCGCTGTGCGCGGGCGTGTTCGCGCGTCGCCGACTCGTGCCAGCCCGCCGTGTTGAGCAGGCCCGTCTTCTCGTCCGTCACCGCCGCCACCTGCAATTGCTGTTTCAGCAACAGGTAGCGGTGCAACAGCAACAACGGCGCGACGACGAACACCACCAGCACCGGCTGCTCGGCCAGCGCCAGCGCGGCGAGGCCGCCGAGGCAGAGCGTCGCCAGCTCGAAAGCGTTGTCCTCCCAGGTGCCGATCAGGTCGGCCGCCGAGCGCTGGCTCGTGTAGAGGTAGATGCCGGCCGCGACCAGGCCGACGTTCACCAGCTCGAACACCGCCGCGGCCAGGCAGAGCGCGAACAGCCCTCGCGCGGTCTGCAACGGCGTTCCGTGCAACCCGGCCACCGCGAGAACGGACGAAGCGGCGAAGCACGAGAGCATCGCCCAAGCCGTGCTCGCGACGAAGCGGTGCGCGGGCCGCGTACGCACCTGACGCCACACGCGCACCCACAAGTGCGTGTAGAGCACGACGGCCAGCAACGCTACCCACGCCGGCGGCAGCAGGACGACGCCGGCGAGGTACCAGACGGACGTGACGTTGATGTGGGTCTGCCCGCTCATCCACCGGCGCAGCCGCTCGATCCGGCGCGACATCTCGGCCTGGGCCACGCCGAGCGCGACGAGCACCGCGAACCAGACCGGCCGCACGGGCCCGCCGAACCCGGTGACCAGCGCGGTCCCGGTGGCGACGACGGCGACGAGTTCACACCCGAGCGCGTAGGTGATCCAGCGGGCCTTCGCCCCGGCCCACATCTCCCACCGCGCGGGCCAGCCCGGCCAGGCGGAAAGCGCTTCCCGGCGCACGGCGGCCTGGGCTCTCAAGAGCCGAGGCCACAGAAGTGACGGACCGGCATCGTGACGTACCCCTTGCGCGAAGTTCGGCCGACCAGGTAGCCCAGCGTAGCCGTTCCGACGACGCGCGTCGCCAGTCCGGGCGATTTGCGGGCAACGCGCCTGCCCGAAGACCCGCGCAGGGTAGATCCACCCAGCTCAGCGCCGCACGAGCGGATCATCGCGCGGGGAATACGGCCCCGCGAACGCGCGAGTGGGAACGCAGACCCGGAATGCGCGAGCGAGAACGCGAACCCGGGAACGCGGAAGCGGGAATCCCACGTCGGCGATGCCGACTCCGACGGGCGAATCACCCCGTCGGCGCAGGTCAGCTGGGCCGCGCGGAAACACAAGCGCGACCGGCTCGAGTTCGCTCCGCCCGCGAACCGCCTACTTGCGCAGCGCCACCAAACCGACCACCGCCGCGAACCGCC
>NZ_JBSGJA010000004.1:129741-534059 GCF_053605345.1 Amycolatopsis sp. NPDC003865
CGAACCGCCTACTCGCCCAGCGCCACCAAACCGACCACCGCCGCGAACCGCCTACTCGCCCAGCGCCACCAAACCGACCACCGCCGCGAACCGCCTACTCGCCCAGCGCCACCAAACCGACCACCGCCGCGAACCGCCTACTCGCGCGGCACCGCCAAACCGACCACCGCCGCGAACCGCCTACTCGCGCAGCGCCACCAAACCGACCACCGCCGCGAACCGCCTACTTGCGCAGCGCCCGGATGATCGCCACCAAGCCGACCACCGCCGCGATCCCCAGCAGCACCGGTGCCACCCTCTTCAGCACCGACTGGCCCGCGTAGTCGAGCAAGTCGATCGCTTCCGTCTCCGGGGCCGCCGGGACGCTGCGCAGTGGCGGGCGGTCCGACGTCGCCGCCGGCGGCTTCGGGTCCGTGTTGATCTCCGCCGTCGTCGGGGCCGGTTTGACCGTCGGGGCCGGCTTGGCCACCGGCTCCGGCGTCGACGTCGGCTCGGGCGTCGGCACCGCGGCCACCGGTGACGGCGCGGGCTCGGCCGCCGGGGCCAGCTTGCCCGACAGGCACCCCGCGAACGTGTCCAGGATCTTGCCGCCCACCTCGCTGATCAGCCCGCGGCCGAACTGGGCCGGCTTGCCCGTGATCGACAGGTCGGTCGCCACCGCGCCGTGGGTTCCGCCGTCGGTCTCCGTCAGCGTCAACGTCACCGTCGCCGCCGCCGTGCCCGCTCCGCGGGAGTCCTTGCCCGAGGCCTTGATCGTCACCTTGTGGGCGGTGTCGTCCTTCTCCAGGAACTCGCCGTTGCCCTTGTACAGGAGGGAAATCGGCCCGAGCTTGACCTTCACCGTCCCGCTGAACTTGTCGCCCTCGACCTTCGTCAGCGTGGCGCCCGGCATGCACGGGGCGACGCGCTCGGGGTCGACGACCGCCTGCCAGACCTCGCCGATCGGTGCCGGGACGGTGAATTCGTGGTCGAGCCGCACGGGCCGACCTCCTTCCTGAAGACGACGGGTCCGGTGCCCACCCTAGCCGCCGCCGGAGCGACGGCCAGGGTGAAGCCTCAGGCTCCGGCCGCCGCCGCGATCGCGCGACCCGTCAGCACCTGGGCCAGGTGCCGGCGGTACTCGACGTCGGCGTTGCTGTCGACCGGCGGGTTCGTGCCCTCCGCCGCGTGCGAGGCCGCCGCCGCGATCGAGTCGGCCGACGCCTGCACGCCGACCAGCGCCGCTTCGACACCCGACGCCCGGACCGGCGTCGAGCCCATGTTCGTCAGCGCGACGCGCGCCTCCTCGATGACGCCCGCTTCGGTGCGGACGGTGACCGCGACCGCGACCATCGACCACGCCTGGGCGACCCGGTTGAACTTCTCGTAGTGCGCCCGCCACCCGGTGTGCTTGGGCACGCGGACCTCGACCAGCAGCTCGTCCGGCGCCAGCGCCGTCGTGAACAGGTCCTGGAAGAACTCCGCGGCCGGCACCGTCCGGCGTCCCGACGGCCCGGCGACCACCAGCGACGCGTCGAGCGCCAGCACCGGCGCCAGCAGGTCACCGGCCGGGTCGGCGTGCGCGATCGCGCCGCCCAGGGTTCCGCGGTGGCGGATCTGCGGGTCGGCGACGGTGTCGGTCGCCTCTTTGAGCAACGCGGCGTGCGAGGCGATCAGGGCGTCACGCTGCACGTCGTAGTGCGTGGTCATCGCGCCGATCACCAGGTCGTCGCCGTCCTCGCGCACGCCGCGCAGCTCCGCGACGCGCCCGAGGTCTACCAGCGTCGTCGGCGCGGCCAGCCGCATCCGCAGCACCGGCAGCAGGCTCTGCCCGCCCGCGATGACCTTGGCGTCCTCGCCCGCCGACGCCAGCGCCTGCACCGCTTCGTCCACTGTGGACGGGCGGACGTAGTCGAAGGGAGCCGGGATCACTGCGCACCTCCGGTGGCGTCGATGGAACCCAGACCGCCGCCCGCTTCGTCGCGGCCGGGGCCGCCCGCGTCGGTCGTGCCGTGCTGGATGGCGTGCCACACCCGCATCGGCGTCAACGGCATCTCGATGTCGTTCACGCCGAAGTGGCGCACCGCGTCGATCACCGCGTTGACCACCGCCGGGGTGGACGCGATGGTGCCCGCTTCGCCGACGCCCTTGGCGCCGAGCGGGTTGGTCGTCGACGGCGTTTCCGTGCGGTCGGTGGTGAACGACGGCAGGTCGGCCGCCGACGGCAGCAGGTAGTCGGCGAACGTGCCGGTGGTGAGCGTGCCGCTGTCGTCGTGTTCGGTGCCCTCGAACAGCGCCTGCGCGATGCCCTGCGCGAGCCCGCCGTGCACCTGGCCTTCGACGATCAGCGGGTTCACCGCGACCCCGACGTCGTCGACGCAGACGTACGAACGCAGCTTGATTCGGCCCGTCTCGGTGTCCACCTCGGCGGCGCACAGGTGCGTGCCGTGCGGGAACGAGAAGTTCTCCGGGTCGAACGTCGCGTCCGAGTCGAGCGACGGCTCGATCCCGTCGGGCAGGTTGTGCGCGAAGAACGTCGCGAGCGCGACATCGCCCATGGTCGTGGACGTGTCGGTGCCCTTGACCGTGAACTTCCCGCCGGCGAACTCGAGGTCGTCCTCGGCGCATTCCAGCAGGTGCGCCGCGATCGGCTTGGCCTTGGCGACCACCTTCTCCGCGGCCTTGACGACGGCGATGCCGCCGACGACCAGCGAGCGCGAGCCGTAGGTGTCCAAGCCCTTGTGCGACGACTGCGTGTCGCCGTGCAGGATCTCGACGTCCTCGAACGCGACGCCCAGCTGGTCGGCGACGATCTGGCTCCACGCCGTCTCGTGGCCCTGGCCGTGCGCCGACGCGCCCGTCGTGACCTCGACCTTGCCGGTGGGCAGCATCCGGATGGACGCGTACTCCCAGCCGCCGGCGCCGTAGTCGAGCGAGCCGAGCACCCGCGACGGCGCGAGCCCGCACATCTCGGTGAACGTCGAGATGCCGATGCCGAGCTGCACCTTGTCGCCGGACTCGCGGCGGCGCCGCTGTTCGGCGCGCAGGCCGTCGTAGTCGAAGAGCTGCTTGGCCTTGTCGGTGGCGGCCTCGTAGTTGCCGGAGTCGTAGGTCAGCCCGCACACGGTCGTGAACGGGAACTCTTCGTGCTTGATCCAGTTCTTTTCGCGCAGCTCCATCGGGTCCATGCCGAGCTCGACGGCGAGCTCGTCCATGATCCGCTCGATCGCGAACGTGGCCTCCGGGCGGCCGGCGCCGCGGTAGGCGTCGGTCAGCGTCGTCGTCGTGTACACGTTGGTGCACGCGAAGTGGTACGCCGGGATCTTGTAGATCGCGTTGAACATGAACGCGCCGAGGATCGGCACGCCCGGGCCGACCAGGCCGTTGTACGCGCCGAGGTTGGCGAGCAGTTCGACCTTGAGGCCGGTGACCTGGCCGTCGCGCGTCGCCGAGATGGTGATGTCCTGGATCTGGTCACGGCCGTGGTGCGCGGCGAGCATCGTCTCCGACCGCGTCTCGTTCCACTTAACCGGCTTGTCGAGCTTCTGCGCGACCAGCAGCGCCATCATCTCTTCCGGCAGGACGCCGATCTTGCCGCCGAAGCCGCCGCCGACATCCGGGGCGATCACGCGCAGCTTGTGCTCGGGGATGCCCAGCGTCAGCGCCGACATCACGCGCAGGATGTGCGGGACCTGCGTGGCCGCCCACACGGTGATCTGCGCGCCGGTCGGGTCGACGACGCAGGCGCGCGGCTCCATGAACGCGGGGACGAGCCGCTGCTGGCGGAACCGGCGCTTGAGCACGACCTCCGACGAGCTGATCGCGTCCTCGACGTTGCCGCCGGTGCCGGCCTCGGCCGAGTCGAACTTCCAGACCGCGTTCGTGTTGGTGCCGAGTTCCTCGTGGACCAGCGCGGCGCCGTCGGCGATGGCGGCTTCCATGTCCAGGACGACCGGGAGCTCGTCGTACTCGACGTCGATCTCCTCGAGCGCGTCGTGCGCCTCGGCCGACGATCGCGCGACGACGACCGCGACGCCCTCGCCGGCGAAGTTGACCCGGTCGGCGGCGAGCACGGGACGGCGAGGCGCCTTCATGTCCGGCGTGATCGGCCACGCGCAGGGCATGCCGATCGCGCCGTCCGGGTCGAGGTCCTTGCCGGTGTAGACGGCGATGACACCCGGCGCGCCCTTGGCCGCCGACGTGTCGATCGAAACGATCTTGGCGTGCGCGAACGGGCTGCGCAGGACCGCCATGTGCAGCATGCCGGGCAGCGTGAGGTTGTCGGTCCAGCGGGTACGGCCGGTGATCAGCCGCTCGTCCTCCTTGCGGCGGCGGGACTTGCCGACCTCCGGTTCGATCGTCGCGGTCATCAGTCACCACCCACGCCGACGTGCTTGGTCTCGGCGATGCGCTCGGCTTCGGGTCCGGCGCCGGGGCTCATGTGCTGGGCGGCGTCGCGGACCGCGCGGACGATGTTCTGGTAGCCGGTGCAGCGGCAGAGGTTGCCTTCGAGGCCTTCGCGGACGGCTTGCTCGTCCGGGTCCGGGTTGTCGGCCAGGAGGTCGATCGACTGCATGATCATGCCGGGGGTGCAGAACCCGCACTGCAGCGCGTGGTTGTCGTTGAAGGCTTTCTGCACCGGGTGCAGCTGCCCGTCGCGGGCGAGGCCTTCGATGGTGGTGACCTCGCAGCCGTCGGCCTGCACGGCCAGGACGGAGCAGGACTTCACGCTGTGGCCGTCCAGGTGGACGGTGCAGGCGCCGCAGTTGCTGGTGTCGCAGCCGACGACGGTGCCGACCTTGCCGAGTTTTTCGCGCAGGTGGTGCACGAGCAGGGTGCGGGGCTCGACTTCGTCGGTGTACTTCGTCCCGTCGACGGTGACGGTGATGCGCATCAGGCCTCCAAAAGCCGGTTCGGGAACGGCCTGCCCGACCGTGATCGGGCTCACAGACTCCCGAGCGTGCTACGCGACCTTCGCGCGGACAAGTCCTGATGTCACACGTTCAACTACCTGTTCCGCAGCTGCGTCTTTCTCGTGCGAAGAAAGCCGCATCTGCGGAAGTCCGGATGGGTGAACTTTTGTGGGCCACCTGGCCTATCAGCCGTGGATGCGTCCAGAGAGCTCCGCGAGGCGTTTTCCGCCGCCGCCCCACCGCAGCGCGATGATTTCCGCGGCGATCGACACGGCCGTCTCTTCCGGGGTCCGCGCGCCGAGGTCGAGACCGATCGGCGAGGACAGCCTGTCCAGCTCCGCCTCGGTGATCCCGGCTTCGCGCAGGCGGGCGAAGCGGTCGTCGTGCGTCTTGCGGGAGCCCATCGCGCCGACGTAGCCGACGTCCAGGCGCAGCGCGACCTCGAGCAGCGGCACGTCGAACTTCGGGTCGTGGGTCAGCACCGCGATCGCCGTGCGCTGGTCGATCCGGCCGGCGTCGGCTTCGGCCTGCAGGTAGCGGTGCGGCCAGTCGACGACGACGTCGTGCGCGTCCGGGAAGCGGCTGGTGGTGGCGAACACCGGCCGCGCGTCGCAGACAGTGACCTGGTAGCCGAGGTAGGCGCCCATGCGGGCCATCGCGGCGGCGAAGTCGATCGCGCCGAAGACGAGCAGCCGGGGCGGCGGCTCGAAGGAGTTGACGAACACCGCCATGCCCTCGCCGCGGCGCTGCCCGTCCGGGCCGTAGTGCAGGGTGCCGGTGCGGCCGCTGGCGAGCAGGCCGCGCGCGTCGTCGGCGACCGCGTCGTCCATCCGCGACGACCCCAGCGAGCCCGCGGTGCGGTCCGGCCAGACGATCATGTGCTCGCCGACCAGGCCTTCCTGCTCGTGTTCGATGATCGTGACGACCGCGACGGGCTCGCCGCCGCGCACCGACGCGACCACGTCGCCGAGCTCCGGCATCGACGCGCGGTCGACGTGCTCGACGTAGATGTCGATGATCCCGCCGCAGGTCAGGCCAACCGCGAAGGCGTCGTCGTCGGTGACGCCGTAGCGCTGCAGGACGGGTTTGCGCTCGGCGACGACCTCCTGCGCGAGCTCGTAGACCGCGCCTTCGACGCAGCCGCCGGACACGCTGCCGGCGACGGTCCCGTCGGGGGCGACGACCATGGCGGCGCCGGGCGCGCGCGGCGCCGACGAGAAGGTCGCGACCACGGTGCCGAGTCCGACGGTTTCGCCGTCGGACCAGCGGCGGAACACGTCGTCGAGTACGTCACGCATCGGCAATCTCCCGGAGCAGTCGTTCCAAGGTGGCCAGGGTGTGCCCGGCCAGGAGCCGGTCGATGTGGGGCAGCGCGGCCACGATGCCCGACTGGACCGGAGCGTAGCCCGCACGGCCGGCGTGCGGATTCACCCAGAATACGGCGTGCGCGAGCCGGCGCAGGTGGGCGAGCTGCTCGCCGAGCAGGCCGGTGTCGCCGCGTTCCCAGCCGTCGGAGAAGACGGTGACGACGGCGCGGCGCGCGACCCCGCGCCGGCCCCAGCGGTCGAGGAAGGCCTGAAGCGTCTCGCCGAGCCGGGTGCCGCCGGCGAAGTCGGGTACCGCCGAGCCCGCGGCGAGCATGGCGCGTTCGGGGTCGCGTTGCCGCAGCTGGCGCGAGACCCGCGTGAGGCGCGTACCGAGGGTGAAGACCTCGACGGACTGGGGCGCGGACCGGGTCAGGACGTGGGCGAACCGCAGCAGCGAGTCGGCGTAGGGCGACATCGAGCCCGAGACGTCGATGAGCAGCACGACCCGCCGCGGCCGGCTGCCACGGCGGACGTGCGCGAGCTTCACGGGTTCACCGCCGCCGGCGAGCATGGCGCGCAGGGTCCGCGAGGGATCGAGCCGCCCCCGGCGCGCGGGGGTCTTGCGCGCGGCCGGCCGTTTCGGGGGGACGGGCTTCAGGGTGGCGAGGAGTTCCCGGAGGTGTTCGCGTTCGGCGGTGGTGAGGGCGGCGAGATCGCGGTGCCGCAGGACTTCCTGAGCGCTGGCGGCGACTTTGAGCTGGTCAGGGGCATCGTCGCCGGCGCCGTCACCACCGTCGGCGTCGACCAGCGGCGCGATGCGTGCCTGCTTGGGCGAGGCGCTTTTCGCGCGTTGCGGCGCGGTCGTTTCGATGGCGAACCACTGGCTGAAGGCTTCTTCGTAGCAGGGGAGGTCATCAGGGCTGGAGCAGAGGGTGAGCCGCCCGGCCCAGTAGAGCTGGGTGGGTTCGGCGACATCGATCTCACCGACGGCGGCCAGGTAGGCCTGGACGCGGTGGGCGTCGCAGGCAACCCCGGCTTCGCGCAAGGCGGCGGCGAACCCGGCGTACCCGGCGACGGGATCGGCGGCGGTCATGACTCCATTGTGCGCTCACCCGGCGAGGAGGGCTCGCCTGTGGACGTGCGGGGCCGCTCTGTGGACAGGCGCCCGGCGGGCACCGGAAACTGTCGGTGCCCTCGGGTAGCGTGGAAAACGGGGGCTGCCGGCTGCGGTTTTGGCGGTGTTGTGCCGTTGCGCGCGCACTCACGGACCTGTCAGCGTGGTGGTTTCGGTGTCCCGGCGAGGATTCGAACCTCGGACCTCGGCGTTCGTAGCGCCGCGCTCTGTCCTGCTGAGCTACCGGGACGGGGCGGTCTGCGCGCACGCCCCTCCCCGGGCGGGCGCAGACCGCGCTCTTCGCCGCGGCCGACCCGAGGTAGCGAGGGGTGGGCGCGAAGAGCCTTCAGGAAGATTCAGCGAACGGCACGGGAGATCGTGCCGCATCGGTTCACTTGCCGGTTCACGATCTCCTCCTCTCGGTGGCGGTTCCCGCTGTACTGGGAAAAGGATGCCGGAGCCCGGTGCGTCGGGCAACGCATTTAATCCTCGTCCTTTGTGGACTGTCAGGCGGTGAAGCCCGGGACGATGTTCGCGCAGCCGCGACGCCGCGCCACGTCGTTGTCCGCCAGCACCGGTGGCAGCGCACGCTGGGCGAACGCCTGCAATTCGGCGAGCTTCGCGTCGTTCACCAGGTCGCGGCGAACGTAGTACGCGGCTTGGTTCTTCGCTTCGTTCCGGACGAAGATCGTCGCGTAGTCGCGCTCGAACCGCGGATCCCGGTCGAACTGCAGGGTGCTGCTCCACGAGCCGACGAAGACGATCAGTTCGGGCTTCGCCGTCGTGAAGACGTAGTCCCGCAGGCCGGCGAAGTCGGCGACGTGCAGGTAGTCCGCGATCGGGGCGTCGCCGAGCCCGGCGAGGTCGAGCAGCCGGAGCCGGCTGCCCAGCGCCGTGCCGCCGAGGTCGATCACGCCGGCCGACGCCGTGCCGGGCAGCCGCAGGATGTCCGCGAACCCGTTGATCGCGGTGTCGTCCCGCTCGGCGACGGCGCACATCGCCGTCTTCACGTCGGCGCGGTACTTCGTGCCCTGCTCGTAGTAGCCGCCGATCGCGCTGACCGACGCGGCCACGAGCAGGCAGGCCAGCACGACGCGGGCACGCACCCGGACCTCGGCGAAGGTCTCGACGACCGCGATCGCGCCGGCGAGGGCGCCGACCGTCCAGACCGGCGTCGCGAACCGCAGGTGCCCCATCCAGTCGTACTCGAGCACGATGAACGCGGCGAAGGCCAAGCCGAGCGGAACCAGCAACGCGATCAGCCCGACGCGCAGCCGTCCCGGCTTGAGCAGCAGCACGGCCAGGCAACCCACGACGACGGCCACGAGCAGCCAGCCCGCGTAGGACACGATTTCGCCGGGCCGCGCGAGGTCGGCGAGGGCGGGCGGTTCCTGGCCCTTCGCGATCGCGGTGTTGGGCAGCAGGCGGCCGAACTCGAACCAGCGGTAGCCGACGTACGCGCCGAAGGGCAGGACGAACGCGACGACCGAGACGGCCACCGCGCGGACGCTGCGGGCGAGCGCGGCCCGCTTGAGGAAGACGGCGACGGCGATCGGGTACGCGCCCGCGTAGACGATGCCATCGGGGCGGGTGAGCGCGGCGAGCATGGCGATCACGCCGGCGCCGATCGCGACGCGGTGCGTCAGCAGGCTGCCGCTCAGCACCGACCGCAGGAGGAGCACGGCCAGCGCGGCGACGGTCAACGCGTAGAAGGAGTTCTCCAGACCGGAAAAGCACCAGATCACGAACGACGGGTTGGCGGCGAGCGCGGCCCCGGCGACGAAGGTGACGAGCGCCGGCCGGCGGGTGAGCGCTTTCGCGCCGGCGTGGAACAGGACCAGGACGCCGGCGCAGCAGGCCAGGGCCAGCGCTTTCGGGAAGAGGATCTGGTCGGAGACACCGAAGAGCGTCCCGTGGTCGAACAGGCCGGCCAGCTTGCCGAGGGCGAGCAGGAGCATCCACGTGGGGTTGGAGTAGCCCTCGACCGGCGCCACGCCGGGCTGGAGCACCGGTCCGAGCCCGTCGGCGACGTTGCGCGAGTAGGCGAAGGTGATGGCGGCGTCGTCGATCAGCCAGTGGCCGTAGAACGAGGCGTGCACGGCGATCAGCGCGGTGCCGCCCAGGACGGCCGCCACGGCGGCGAGCCGGGCCGGCCACCGGCGCCGGGCGGTCGCCTCGGAATCCGCTTCCGGCTTCGTCGCCGGTCTCGCTTCGGTCGTCTCCACCGCGCTCATGCCCCGGGCCCTCCCGTGCCTTCGGATGCCTCGAGCCGGTCAGGCGAACAAGGCGTCGAGCTTGGCCCGTACCCGGTCGAGGTCTTCGCTGTACTTCAAGACAGCTCCGAGCGTTCGCGCCGCCGTCGCCGCGTCCAGCTCGTCCCGCTGCAGAGCCAGCAGGGCTCTCGCCCAGTCGAGTGACTCCGCTACTCCTGGTGGCTTCAGCAGGTCCATTTCGCGGAGTCGATGCACCGCTTCAGCGATCTGCCGAGCCAACACTTCCCCTATTAGGGGGATCCTACGGCGCAGGATCGTGACCTCTCGCGCCAGGTCGGGGTGTTCCAGCCAGTGGTACAGGCAACGGCGCTTGAGGGCGTCGTGCACCTCGCGGGTGCGGTTCGACGTCAGCACCACCAGCGGCGGCTGTTCGGCGCGGACCTCGCCGTACTCGGGGATCGTCACGGCGTGTTCGTCGAGCAGCTGGAGGAGGAAGGCCTCGAACTCGTCGTCGGCGCGGTCGATCTCGTCGACGAGCAACACGCACGGCGCCGTGATCAGGGCCTGCAGCAGGGGGCGCGCGAGCAGGAAGCGTTCGGTGTAGAGCGAGCGTTCGGCGGTTTCGACGTCGACGCGCCCGTCGCCGGCGGCTTCCAGGGCGCGCAGGTGCAGGAGCTGGCGGGGGAAGTCCCACTCGTAGAGGGCTTGGGCGGCGTCGATGCCTTCGTGGCACTGGAGGCGCACGAGCGGGCGGTCGAGCGCCGTCGCCAGCGCGATGGCGAGCGACGTCTTGCCGGTGCCGGGTTCGCCCTCGCAGAAGAGCGGGCGGCCCATCCGGAGCGCGAGGAAGCCGGCGGTGGCGAGCCCGTCGTCGGCGAGGTAACCGGTCGCGTCCAGCGCGGCGGCAAGTTCTTCAGGCGAGGCGAGCGAGTCCGTCACAGTGTCGATCGTAGGCGGCGCGCTGGTCACCGGCCGGGCAGATCGGCCCGGCGGTCGACGTCGCGGCCGCTGCCGAGGTCGCCGCACTCGACGAGCTTCAGGTCGGGCCGGGTCGACAGCCAGTCCCGGGCACCGCGGTCGCCTCGGGCGGACTCGGCGATTTCCGGCCACCAGCGGCGGCCGAGGAGGACGGGGTGGCCGGGGACGCCGTCGTAGGCGGCGCGGGCGACGGTCTCGGTGGTGGCGCCCGCGGCGACGCGGGTGAGGATGCCGGCGCCGACCCACGGCAGGTCGACGAGGTGGACCAGGGCCGCGACCGGGCCGGGTTGTGCGGAGAGCGCGGCCAGACCGGCTTTGAGGGAGGCGCCCATGCCGGTTTCCCAACCGTCGGCGAAGACGGCTTGACCGGGATCGGGCAGGAGGGCGCGCACCTGCTCGGCGGCGGCGCCGAGCACGACGCGGACGGGATCGCAGCCGGCGGCGGAGAGGGTGGCGAGCGCGCGGAGGACGAGAGGCCGGCCATCGAGTTCGGCGAGGGCTTTGGGACCGCCGAACCGTCGCCCAGCCCCGGCGGCGAGCAGCAGGCCGGCGACCGGCGGGGTGGCCGCGGTCATCGGGACACCGGCTTGCCGGCGGCGAGGAGCGGGCCGGCCGGCGGCGGAGTGGCCGCCGTCATCGGCACACCGGCTTGCTGGCGGCGAACAGCAGGCCGCCGACCGGCGAGGCACCAGCGGTCATCGGCGCCCCCGCTTCCTGGCGGCGGGTCGATGGCCGGCAACCAGCGATGCGGCTGGGGTTGTCTGCACGCCGATCACCGTGACCTCCCGGCTCGTTTCTGCTCAGCCATGGGCTCGGCCGGTGGCGCTGATCGCCAGGTCCGCTTCTATCGCCCGGGCCGTCTCCAGCAGTGGGGGCACCAAGTCCCTCTCCACCGACTCCGCCGTTGTGCGGCTCGCGTGCGTTGACAGGTTCACCGCCGCCGCCACTCGGCCTCTGCGGTCGTGGATCGGGGCCGCCACCGAACGGAGGCCCTCCTCCAGCTCCTGGTCGACCATGGCCCAGCCCTGGTCCCTCACCTTGGCCAGCTCCTCGCGGAGGCGGGCGGGGGCGGTGACCGTGCGGTCCGTCAGGCGGTCGAGCTTCGCCACCACGAAGTACGCCTCCAGCTCCGCCTTGCTCAGGCCGGCCAGCAGGACGTGCCCCATCGACGTCGCGTACGCCGGGAAGCGGGTTCCCACGTTGATGCTCACCGTCATGATGCGGGAGACCGCCACCCGGGCCACGTAGACGATGTCCGTCCCCTCCAGGACCGACACCGAGCTGGACTCGTGCACCCCCGCCGACAGGTGCTCCAGGTGCGGTTGCGCCACCTCCGGCAGCGTCATGCTCGACAGGTACGAGTACCCCAGCTCCAGCACGCGGGCCGTGAGGGAGAAGTACTTTCCGTCGGTGCGGACGTAGCCCAGGTCGGCCAGGGTCAGGAGGAACCGGCGGGCCGCGGCCCGGGTCAGGCCCGTCGACCGGGCCACGTCGCTCAGGGTCAGCTCCGCCGCGTCCGCGTGGAACGCCTTGATCACCGCCAGCCCGCGCTCGAGCGACTGCACGTGGTGGGCACCGCGGTGCGCCGGTTCGGTGTCGACCTCGGCTTCGATGTGCCTCCCCACGTCCATGACCGCACCCTATCCGGCGTCGGCGGGGCGAGCGGTCGGCTCGCCGAGCTCGGCCAGGGTGCGCTGGGCGATGGCGAACGCCGCGTTCGCCGCCGGCGCGCCCGCGTAGACCGCCGTGTGGAGCAGGACTTCGCTGATCTCCGCCGCCGTCAGGCCGTTGCGGACCGCGGCGCGGACGTGCATCGCCAGCTCGTTGTGCGCCTGCAGCGCCGTCAGCGCCGCGAGCGTGACGCAGCTGCGCGTCCGGCGGTCCAGGCCGTCGCGGGCCCAGACCGAGCCCCACGCGCCTTCGGTGATGTAGTCCTGGAACGGGCGGCTGAAGTCCGTCGTGCCCGCGACCGCGCGGTCTACGTGCTCGTCGCCGAGGACCTCGCGCCGCACCTTCATGCCCTGCTCGTGGCGGTCGGTCACACTCGCTCCAGGTGGTTCAGGATCAGCCGGGTGAACTCCTCGGGCCGCTCGTAGCTGCCCAGGTGCGCCGCGTCCGCGACGACTTCCAGGCGCGCGCCGGGGATGCCCGCCGCGATCAGGTCGGCGTGGCCTTCCGGTGGGGTGGCCGGGTCTTCCGCGCCCGCGATGACCAGCGTGGGGGCGGCGATCTTCGGCAGCGCGTCGAGCTGGTCCATCCGCTCGATCGCGCCGCAGCAGGCCGCGTAGCCCTCGGCCGGGACCCCGGCGATCATCGATCGCAGGAACGCGGCGCGGTCCGGGTGGCGCTCGGCGTATGCCGGGGTCAGCCAGCGGGCGACGCCGGCCTCGGCCACCGCGGCGGTGCCCTCGGCGCGGACCTTGGCGGCCCGGTCGGCCCACATCCGTGGCGGCCCCAGTTTCGCCGAGGTGCAGCACAGCACCAGGCTCGCGACGCGGTCGGGCGCGTGGGTGCCGAGCCACATGCCGGTCATCGCGCCGAGCGACAGACCGACCAGGTGCGCCCGCGTGACCTCGAGGTCGTCGAGCAGCGCCAGGACGTCGGCCCCCAGGTCCTCGATTTCGTACGGACCGGGCGGCACCGGCGAGGCGCCGTGCCCGCGGGTGTCGTAGCGGACCACCCGGAAGCCGCGCTCGAGCAGCGGCACGACGTGCGGCTCCCACATCCGGACGTCGCTGCCGAGCGACCCGCCGAACACCACCACCGGAGCGTCCTCCGGGCCTTCCACGACCCGGTGCACCCGCACGGCGCCCACGTTCCCACCTCCGTTCATACGGCGAAGAACACCGTCTCTCCTTCGCCCTGCAGCCGCACGTCGAAGCGGTAGCCGTCTTCGGTCTTGGCGGCGATCAGCGTGCCGCGGCGCTCCTCCGGCACCGTCGCCAGCACCGGGTCCGCGGCGTTGTCCTGGTCTTCGAAGTAGATCCGCGTGACGACCCGGTTGAGCAGGCCGCGGGCGAACACCGAGACGTCGATGTGGCGGGCCTGCGTGGCGCCGTGCTCCCCCGGCACCGGGCCCGGCAGCAGCGTCAGGATCCCGTACGTGCCGTCGGTCTCCGTCGGGCAGCGGCCGAAGCCGCGGAACTCGCCGGACGCCTCGCCGCGCGGGTCGTCCGGGTGGCGGAAGCCGCCGCCGGGGTCGGCCTGCCACGTCTCGATCATGGCGTCCGGGACCGGATCGCCGTTGCCGTCGCGGACGGTGCCGCGGATCCAGAACGCGCCGGGCGTGCCCTCGGGCACCACGTGCGGGCCGTCCGGCCAGGGCAGCCCGATCGACAGGTACGGGCCGACGGTCTGCGACGGGGTGGGCAGCAGCTCGGTCATTCGTCCTCGTCCTCTTCCTCTTCGAACACCGACGCGTCGCGCCCGCGCAGCACGATGTCGAACTGGAACCCGAGTGCCCATTCGGCCTGCGTGATCTCGTGGTCGTAGCGGGAGACCATGCGCTGCCGGGCCTTCTCGTCCGGGATCGAGTTGAAGATCGGGTCCTGGTAGAAGAGCGGGTCGTCCGGGAAGTACATCTGGGTGACCAGCCGCTGGGTGAACGCCGAGCCGAACACCGAGAAGTGGATGTGCGCGGGGCGCCAGGCGTTGTCGTGGTTCTTCCACGGGTACGCGCCGGGCTTGATGGTGGTGAACGTGTAGCGGCCGTCGCTGTCGGTCAGAGTGCGCCCGACGCCGGTGAAGTTCGGGTCGAGCGGCGACGGCCAGCGGTCGCCGGTGTGGCGGTAGCGGCCGCCGGCGTTCGCCTGCCAGATCTCGACGAGCGAGTCGCGCACCGGGCGGCCGTCGCCGTCGAGGAGGCGGCCGGTGACGATGATCCGCTGGCCCTGCGGTTCGCCCTCGTGCTGGCGGGTGAGGTCGTTGTCGTGCTCGCCGAGACGGCCGGGGCCGAGCAGCGGGCCGGTGACCTCGGTCAGCATCTGCGGCAGCAGGACGAGGTCCTGCTTCGGGTGCCGCAACGCCGTCGAGCGGTAGCCGGTGAAGCCGAGTGGCGGGTGGGTGCCTTCGGGTTCCCGCCCGTAGCGCGGCAGCCTGAGTTCGGTCGGAGTGCTCACGGTTTCTCTCCTTACCGGCCTTCGAGGACGACGGCCAGGCCCTGGCCGACGCCGATGCAGATGGCGGCCAGTCCCCAGCCTCCGCCGCGGCGGTGCAGGTCGTGGGCCAGGGTGCCGAGGATCCGGCCACCGGACGCGCCGAGCGGGTGACCGATGGCGATCGCGCCGCCGTGGGTGTTCACGATCTCCGGGTCGAGCTTCTTCCAGTCGCGCAGGCACGCCAGGGACTGCGCGGCGAAGGCTTCGTTCAGTTCCACCGCGGCCAGGTCGTCCCAGCCGATGCCGGCCCGCTCCAGGGCGATTTCCGCCGCGCGGACCGGACCGATGCCGAAGACGTCCGGGTCGACGCCCGCCGCGCCACGGCCGGCGATCCGGGCCAGCGGCGCCTTGTTCAGGCGGTTCGCGGTCGCCTCGTCGCCGAGGAGGAGCGCCGAGGCGCCGTCGTTCAGCGGGGAGGCGTTGCCGGCGGTGACGGTGCCGTTTTCCTTGCGGAAGACGGGCTTCAGCTTGGCGAGCTTCTCGGGGCTGGAGTCCGGGCGGATGCCCTCGTCACGGGTCAGGTCGACGCCCTCGACCGGGACGACCAGGTCGTCGTAGAACCCTTCGTCCCACGCCTTCGCGGCGTTGACGTGGCTGCGGGCGGCGAAGGCGTCCTGCTCGTCGCGGCCGATGCCGTAGCGCTCGGCGAGCTGTTCGGTGGACTCGCCGAGGGAGATCGTCCACTGCGACGGCATCGCCGGGTTGACCATGCGCCAGCCGAGCGCGGTGTTGTAGAGGGTCTGGTTGCCGGCGGGAAAGGCCTTTTCCGGCTTCGGCATGACCAGCGGCGAGCGGGTCATCGACTCGACACCGCCGGCGACGACCAGGGACGCGTCGCCGACCTGGATCGCGCGGCTGGCCTGCATCACCGCGTCCAGGCCGGAGCCGCAGAGGCGGTTGACGGTGTTGCCCGGGACGCTCGTCGGCCAGCCGGCGAGGAGGGCGGCCATGCGGGCGACGTTGCGGTTGTCCTCGCCCGCGCCGTTCGCGTCGCCGAGCGTCACTTCGTCCACTGTGGACGGATCGAGGTCGTTGCGGGCCTGGAGCGCCTTGAGGACCCCCGCGGCCAGGTCGTCCGGGCGCACGCCGGCCAGCGCGCCGCCGTAACGGCCGAAGGGGGTGCGGATCGCGTCGAGGACGTAGACGTCGGTCATGCCTTCTCCAGGTCTCGGAGCACGGTCAGCTCCTGCTCGGTCGGGGCGGGGGTGACCTTGAGGTCGTCCGCGACCTTCAGTGTCCACCCCGTGGCCTTGACCGCCTGGTCGAGCTCCACGCCCGGGTGGAGCTCGGTGAGGGTGAGTTCGGCGGTCTCCGGGTCGGGACGCAGCAGGCCGAGGTCGGTCACCACCAGGGTCGGGCCCTTGCCGGGGAGGCCGAGCTTCTCGCGGTCGCCCTTGCCGGAGCCGTGGCCGAAGGAGGTCACGAAGTCGACCTTCTCGACGAAGGCGCGGGGGCTCTGGCGCAGGACGATGAACACCTCGCCGCAGGAGGCCGCGATCTCGGGGGCGCCGCCCGCGCCGGGGAGGCGGACCTTCGGGTCGTGGTAGTCGGAGCCGATGACGGTCGTGTTGATGTTGCCGAACTTGTCGAGCTGGGCGGCGCCGAGGAAGCCGACATCGATCCGGCCGGGCTGGAGCCAGTAGTTGAACACCTCGGGGACGCTGACCACGGCGTCGGCGGTGTCGGCCAGCTCGCCGTCGCCGATGGACAGCGGGAGGCGGGACGGCTTCGCGCCGAGGCAGCCGGATTCGTAGATGAGGGTGAGGTTCGGGGCGTGGGCGCGGCGGGCGAGGTTGGCCGCTTTGCTGGGGAGGCCGATGCCGACGAAGCAGGAGGAGCCGTCGGCGAGGGCGCGGGCGGCCGCGATGCTCATCATCTCGTCGGCGGTGTAGTCGGTGCTCACGCTGGGACCTCCGCGGGGTCGGGCGGGGTGGGGCGGGTTGGGGCGCTGGGGGTGGGTTGGGCGGCAGCGGGGCTGTGGGTCGCGCGGGCTCGCCGGGCCGAGCGGCTTGGGGCGCTGGGGGTGGGCTGGGCGGCGCCGGGGTCGTGGGTCGCGCGGGCTCGCCGGGCCAAGCGGATCGGGACGCCGGAGGTGGGTGGGGCGGCGCCGAGGCCGTGAGCCGCACGAACCCGCCGGACCGAGCAGATCGAGAAGCCGGAGGTGGGCTGGGCGGCGCCGGGGCCGTGGACCGAGCGCACCGGGACGCTGGAAGCCGGACGGGCAGCACCGAGACCGTCAGCCGCACGAACTCGCCGGACCGAGCAGATCGGGAAGCTGGAGGCGGGCCGGGCAGCGCCGGGGCCGTGGGCCGCGCGGGCTCGCCGGGGCCAGGGGCTCAACGCGGCTGAGGGCTGCCGGGCGAGCAGGCTCGTGGTCATGCCTTCACGCCCGTCAGCTCGTTCAGCCACTTCGTGAACGCCTCGCGGTCGCGGCCCACTTCGTCCCAGGCCTGGTACGCCGAGTTGTCGCGCTCGTAGTAGCCCGCCGCGTACGACGGCTTTGCGCCGCCTGGGACTTCGGCCACCGCTGTCAGCGCCCAGGCCGGGAGGACCAGCGCTCCCGGGCGGGGCTCCAGCTCGTCGACGATCTCCTCGACCGTCACGATCGAGCGCTTCGCCGCCAGGACCGCTTCCTTCTGGACACCCGTGATGCCCCACATCTGGACGTTGCCGTCGCGGTCCGCGCGCTGGGCGTGGACGATTGTCACGTCCGGGTTCAGGGCCGGGACCGCCGTGAGGCGCTCGCCGGTGAACGGGCACGTGATCGGTTTGATCGTGTCCGTCTGGGCCGGGAGGTCCGTGCCCGTGTAGCCGCGCAGCACCGCGAACGGCAGGCCGGACGCGCCGGCCACGTAGCGGTTCGCCATGCCCGCGTGGCTGTGCTCCTCGATTTCCAGCGGGACCGGCCAGTCGTGCTGGACCGCGTCGCGGAACCGGTGCAGCGAGCCCACTCCGGGGTTGCCACCCCAGGAAAAGATCAGCTTGCTCGCGCAGCCCGCGCCGATCAGCTGGTCGTACACGATGTCCGGGGTCATCCGCACCAGCGTCAGGCCCCGCCTGCCCTGCCGGATGATCTCCTGCCCGGCCGCGACCGGGATGAGGTGCGTGAACCCTTCGAGCGCGACGGTGTCGCCGTCGTGCACCAGCCGGCCCACGGCCTCCTCCAGCGACAGCAGCTCCGCCATCCCACGCTCCGAATCTGTTCGCATCACGCACACTCGTTCTGAAACCGAACATAGCATGACGGGAAGGCCGCCGACCAGATGTCTTCCACCCAATGGATGACGCACGCACGACGAAGGGGACTTTTCTCGCCGTTCGCGCGAGAAAGTCCCCTTCGCCGGGAAAAGCTCAGCCGATCCGGACCAGCCGGGAGCCGTGCGGAGGTACCGCCGCGGCTGTCCAGGAGCCGCGGAACCGCCCGAGGTCCTTTCGCGCGACGAGGTCACGCACCGGCCGCGCGCCCGGGACACCCAGGTCCACCGTGATGTCCGCGGGCGTGGAACCCAGGTTGTAGACGGCCGCGTACCAGCTGCCGTCGGGCGCGCGCTTCTTCCACACCTGGTGCTCGCCGCCGGTCACCTGCGTCGGGTAGGTACCGGACTGGTCGACCCGGATGACCTCCGGATTCGTCAGGATCGACACCGCGAAGGCGTCCAGGAAGTAGATGTCTCCCCCGACGTACAGCGGCGAAGACGCCATGGACCAGAACGTCATCACGCTCTGCCGCTCGACGTCGGAGATGCCGTCCTGGATGCCGGACCCCGTGTTGTTGCTGATCGGCATCGAGTCCAGGTCCGGCCGGTACCGCGGGCCGAACACGCCCAGCCACGAAGGCAGGTCCGTCCACCGCGCCTTCACCGAGCTGTCCCAGGTGGACACCGTCTCGCAGTAGCACTCGACGTCGGTGTCGACGCGCACGCCGTTCGCGTAAGGGGCCAGCGAAGAGCCGATGGACCGCGGCACCGGCCAGGCGCTGGCCGTCAGCCACATCGGCCGTCGCGAGTGGTCGATGGCGGCGGACCACGCCTTGATGTCGGCGACGTTGTCCGCGGTCGTCCCGTCGACCTTGACGAAGTCGACGCCCCAGGACGCGAACCGGGCCACGATCGAGTCGTAGTACTTCTGCGCGCAGGGGTTGGCGAAGTCGACCTTCCAGTTGCCGCCCCAGCCGTTGGACGGCGTCAGCGGCCGGTAGGCGATGTCCTGCGCGTGGCACGACGTCCCGAGGATCGGCGCGTTCTTGTCGTAGACCTCCTTCTCGAGGCCGGTGACCGCGTACAGGCCGAGTTTGAGCCCGAGCCCGTGCACGGAGGAGGCCAGCGCGGGGATCCCGGACGGAAAGCGGCCCGGATCCGGGGTCGGGATGCCGTTGGCGTCGGTGTGGAACACCCACGACAGGTCGGCGTTCCAGCCCGAGTCGATGTTGACGTAGGTGTAGCCGGCGGGCTTGAGCTTCGTGGCGAGGGCCTGAGCCGCGTCGCGTACGTGCGACTCGTTGAGCCACGAAGTGCCGTAACCCGCGCGGGTCGAGGACTCCAGGCTCCAGCTGCTCCAGCCCATGAACGGCCGGACGAACGGTGTCCGCGCGCCGGCCACCGGAACCAGGAAGGACAAGAACCCGAGCACAGCGAGGAAGACGGAAAAGAAGCGCTTCAAAGGAACACTCCTCGATAGGGGGACTTACTCCTTGAGCCCGCTCGCCGCGATCCCGCGGACGATGAACCGCTGGGCGACCAGGAACATCGCGACGAGCGGCGCGATGGTGACGAGCGCGCCGGCGAACAGCGCCGGCAGGTTGACCGACTGCGCGGTCAGGAAGGTCGAGAGCGCGATCTGCGCGGTCCACGACGACGGGTCCTGCCCGATCACCAGCGGCCACAGGAACGCGTTCCAGCTTTCGATGAACATCAGCGCGCCGAGCGAGGCGATCATGCTTCCCGAGTTGGGGAGCACCAGGCGCCGGTAGACGCCGAGGTAGCCGAGCCCGTCGAGCCGGCCGGCTTCTTCGATCTCGGCCGGGAACCGCAGGTAGAAGTTACGGAAGAGGATGACGGTGAACGCGCTGAACAGGTTCGGCGCGATGATGCCCCACTCCGTGTTGACCCCGCCCATCGACCCGACGACGACGAACGTCGGAACGAACGTCACCGACTGCGGGATCATCAGCGTGACCAGCACGTAGGTGAAAACGAAGCGGCGCCCGGGCACGGTGATCCGGGCCAGCGCGTACCCCGCCATCGAGCCGAACAACGTCCCCACGGGCGCGGTGACGATCGCGACCAGGAACGAGTTCCCGAGAGCGTGCGCCATCGGCACCGACGCGTCGGCGAACAGGTCGCCGAAGTTCACCCACGACAGCGGGTCCGGCAGCCACGACCAGTCCGGCGAGCTGACCTGCTGCCGCGTCATCAGCGCGTTGCGCACCATGATGTAGAACGGCAGCAGGAAGATCAGGGCGAGCACGGACGCCAGGACGTACTTCGGCGCCTTCCGAACGCGGGGAACGGCGAGGACGGCCATCAGTCCTTCTTCCCGAAGCCGACGAACCGGCCCTGCAGCAGGGTGATCACGACGATGATCACGGTGAGCAGGAACGCGCCCGCCGAGCCGACGCCGTAGTTCTGGTCGCCGAGCGCGGAGTCGTACAGGTAGACCAGCGGCGGCTTCACCGGCGCGGTCGCCGTGCCGGAAAGCCCGGTGCCGAACAGGTTGTAGAACTCGTCGAACGCCTGGAACGCAGCGATCAGGATCAGCAGCAGCACCGCCACCGACGTGTTCCGCAGCTGCGGCAGCGTGATGTACCGGAAGGCCTGCCACTTCGTCGTGCCGTCCAGCTCGCCGGCTTCGTACAGCGACGGCGAGATCGCCTGCAGGCCGGCCAGGAACAGGATCATGTACAGCCCGACCTGCAGCCACAGCCGCAGCGTCACGACCGCGACCCAGTACAGCGGCGGGCTCGTCGTCGACAGCCACGGCACCGGGTCGGCGCCGAACAGCCCGCCGACGACGTTCGCGACGCCGGACGGCAGGCCGTTGAACAGCGCCATCTTCCACACCAGCGCCGCGACGACGTAGGACACCGCCGCCGGGATGAGGAAGACCGTCCGGAAGAACGCCTTGCCGCGCTTGATGCTGTTGATCAGCACCGCGAGGCCCAGCGACGCGACGAACGTGATCGGCACGATGAACACCGTGAAGACCGCGATCGTCGACAGCGATGTCAGGAAGGCGTCGTCACCCAGCAGGAACGCGTAGTTGTCGAAGCCGATCCAATGCCCGAGCGAGATCGTGCCACGGGCGTCGTTGAAGCTGAGGAGGAAGCTCCACGCGATCGCGACGTACTTGAACAGCCCCAGCCCGATCACGACCGGCCCGGTCAGCACCGCGAACGCGCCGATCGCGCGCCAGTCGCGACGCTTCATGCCAGCTGCTTGTCGACTTCGGCCTGCGCCTTCTGCGCCGCGTCGCCGAGCTCGGCGGCCGCGTCGGCCTGCCCGTTCGCGATCTTCGTCGCGGCCTGCAGGAACAGCGTCGCCGACGCCTTGTTCCACAAGCCGGAGTAGGACTTGCCGTTCTGCTGCGAGATCGTCACGGCGTCCTTCGCCGCGCCGCTGGAGAACTCGGTGGTTTGCGCGGCAACCGGCTTGCGCGCCGGGATGTGGAAGCCGTACTTGACGCACCAGTCCTTCTGCAGGTCGGCGTTCTTGATCCACAGCCAGTCGATGTACTTCTTGACGGCGTCGAGGTTCTGGCTCTTGGCGTTGGCCAGCTGGTACCAGCCGCCGACGCGGGCGACCTGCTTGCCGGCGTCGCCGAACTTCGGCCACGCGACGACGCCGAAGTCGTCGCCCAGTGCCTTCTTGATGTCCGGCAGGGACCACAGGCCACCCCACTGCATGGCGGTGGCGCCGTTGGCGAACGCGCCAGGGTCGGACCAGTCGGTCGGGTAGCCCTGGAGCAGGCCGCCGGTGTCGTGCAGCTGCTTCAGCCCGCCGATCGCGGCGATCGCCTCGGGCGAGGCGAACGCGACCTTCTTGCCGCTCGAGTCGAAGAAGTCCCCGCCGGACGACCAGAGCAGCAGCGTCGCCGCTTCGCCGACACCGTCGGTGCCGACGTACAGGCCCTTCTGCTTGCCGGTGTTCAGCTTCCGCGTCGCTTCGAGGAGCTCGGCGAACGTCTGCGGCGGCTGGACGCCCGCGGCCCGCAGCGCGCTCTTGCGGTAGTACAGCATCATGACGTCGTCGATCATCTTGACGCCGTAGATCTTGCCGTCGACGGTCACCGTGTCCAGCGCGGCCTGGCTGAAGTCGCCCTTCACCGGGTTCACGATGTCGTCGAGCGGCGCGAGCAGGCCGTTCTTGACGTTCTGGTACCGGAAGTCGCCCAGTTCGAAAAGGTCCGGCGCCTGTGCGGTGAGCATCGCCGAATTCAGCTTGGTCTCGTAGTCGCCGGCGATCCAGCTGACGTTGATCGCGATGTCCGGGTTGGCCTTGGTGAACTCCTGGGCGTAGCGCTGGACGGCTTGCTGCGTCCCGGATTCGCCGTACGCGTGGTACCACTGCTGCAACGTGACCTTCGCGCCGGCCGACGCGCCCGCGTTCTTGTTCAACGGGTCCGAAGTGCAGCCCGCCAGGGCCGCTCCCCCGGCGAAGAGGACGGAACCGACCAGGAAGCTTCTACGATTCATGGGGCTCACAGGGACTCCTTAGACGCTCTCGGCGACGAAAAGACTTTGGATGGCGACGGCGGCCGCCCCCCGCGCCCACTCCTCGAACGGCAGCGGCCGGATCACCAGGCCGCACCGCGCGGCGCTGCCGAACGCCTGGACCGCGAAGGTCCGGCGGATCTGGTCTTCGAACAAGTCGTAGGTGGCGACGCCTTCACCGGAGACGACGACCCGCTCCGGGCCGAACAGGTTGACCAGCGCGGCCAGGCCGAGCCCGATCGCGTGCCCCGCCCCGGCGAAGACCTCGCGCAGCGCGTCATCGCCGCCGCGGGCGCGCGTCACGGCGTCTTCCGTGGTCAACGCGGGGTCGCCGGCGACTTCGCGGGCGCGCGTCAAGATCGCTTCGGTGGAGGCGATCGCTTCGACGCAGCCCTGGCCGCCGCAGTGGCAGGCCGGGCCGCCGTCGGCGACCGGGACGTGCCCGATCTCACCCGCGACCCCGTGCGCGCCGCGGACGAGATCGCCGTTGACGACGAGCGCGCTGCCGATCCCGGTGCCCACGGTGACCAGCGCGAACGAGGATGCGCCGACGCCTTCGCCGAACCACTGCTCGGCGACGGCGAGCGCCTTGACGTCGTTCTCCAGCGTCGCCGTGAGCCCGGTGGCCTCTTCCAGGAGGGCCGCCAGGGGCACGTCCCGCCAGCCGAGGAACGGCGAGTACCGGACGACGCCCGAAGCGCGGTCGACGTCACCGGACACCGCGACGCCCAGGCAGTAGGCGCGTTCGCGGAGGTCGCCGGTCAGCAGCTCGCCGACGAGGTCGGCCAAAGCGCCGACGACGTGCTCGACGTCGTGGCTCTTCAGCGCGTGGTGGGCGCTGGCCCGGACGTCGGCGCGCAGGTCGGTGACGACGCCGATGAGGTCGTCGCCGGTGATCTTGACGCCGACGAAGTACTCGCGGTCCGGGCGGATGGCCAGGGGGTTCGCGGGGCGGCCGGCACCGGGTGTGGTGCGCCCTTCGGAGGCGAGTTCTTCGAGGTAACCGGCTTCGATGAACGGCCGGGCCGCCTTGGTGACCGCGGCCGACGACAGCCCCGTGCGCCGGGCGACGTCGACGCGGGAGACCGGCCCTTCGGTCAGGACCGTGGTGAACACGGTCGCCGCCGCGGGACTGGTGATCGGCGCCCTTGCCGGTGCACTGCGAGGCATGGCCGGAAGGGTAGGCAGGATTAATTAACTTCGTCAAGAATTTATTTTTTCGCTGGTCATGCCTACGCTCGGGATCATGTCGCTCGTCGAACACGACCCCGCGCACCGGCTCTGGCTGCTGCGCACCCCCGACAGCTCCTACGCCTTCCGCCTCGACGCCGACGACCGGCCGCGGCACGTCCACTGGGGCCCGCCGCTCACGCTGGCCCAGGCCACGCAGGTCGCCGCGCGCCGCAATCCGGCCGACAGCAGCTTCGACGAGCCCGGCGACGAACGGCAGGAACTGCCGGCCGAGGGCGGCGCGTTCTTCGGCGTCGCGGCACTGGCCGTGCGGTACGAAGACGGGACGTCGGCGCTCGAGTGGCGCTACGACGGGCACACCAGCACCGAGGACTCCCTGGTCGTGCGGCTCGCGGACCGGCACTACCCCTTGGAACTCTCGCTGCACTACCGCGTCCGCGGCAACGTCGTCGAGCGCTGGACGTCGCTGCGCAACACCGGCGAGGTCCCCATCTCGTTGCTGCGCACCGATTCCGCGTCGTGGACGCTTCCCCGGCGCGACGGCGCGCGGCTGACCCGGACGTCGGGGGCCTGGAGCGCCGAGTACGGCGTGCTGCGCGAAGCCGTGCCGGTCGGCGAAACCACGCTCACCAGCCGGCGCGGCGTGTCCAGCCACCAGGTCAACCCGTGGGTGATGCTCGACGCGGGCGACGCGACCGAGACGGCGGGCGAGGTGTGGTCCACCGCGCTCGCCTGGAGCGGCAGCTGGCGGATCACCGTCGAGCACACGCACACCGGGCGCGTCACGTGGACCGGCGGGTTCGGCCACGAGCACGTCGGCTGGCGGCTGCTGCGCGGCGAAACGTGGGAGACGCCGGTGTTCGCCGGGCTCTACTCGGCCGACGGCTTCGGCGGCACCAGCCGGCGGTGGCACGCCTACGTCCGCGAGTTCGTCCAGCCGCACCCCGAGGAGCTGCGGCCGATCGTCTACAACTCGTGGGAGGCGACCGGCTGGGACGTCGACGAAGCCACCGAGACGGCCCTCGCGGCGGCCGCGGCGGAACTGGGAGCCGAACTGTTCGTCATGGACGACGGCTGGTTCGGCGCCCGCACCGGCGACACCGCCGGGCTCGGCGACTGGACCCCCAACGAACAGCGCTTCCCGGACGGGCTGGGCCCCTTGGTCGACGCCGTCCACGCGCACGGGATGAAGTTCGGGCTGTGGGTGGAGCCGGAGATGGTCAACCCGGACAGCGATCTCTACCGCGCGCACCCGGACTGGGTGCTGCACATGGCCCACCGCGAACGCACCACGCTGCGCAACCAGCTGGTCCTGAACTTCGCGCGCGCGGACGTCGCGGACTGGGCGCACAAGTGGCTCGACCGGCTCGTCGGCGAGCACGGCATCGACTACCTCAAGTGGGACATGAACCGCGCGTTCACCGAAGCCGGCTGGCCCGGCGGCGAGGCCGGGCGGGTGTGGGTGGACCACGTCCGCGCGGTGCACGCGATCCTGGACCGGCTGCGCGCCGACCACCCGGCGCTGCGGATCCAGGGCTGCGCCGGCGGCGGCGGGCGGACCGACCTCGGGATCCTCGCGCGCACCGACGAAATCTGGGCGTCGGACAACACCGACGCCGCCGACCGGATCACCATCCAGCACGGCTACGGGCAGCTCTACCCGGCGGGCACGATGTCGGCCTGGGTCACCGACAGCCCGAACCCGACGACCGGCCGCGAAGCGCCGCTGAGCTTCCGCTTCCACGTCGCGATGGCCGGGGTGCTCGGGCTCGGCGGTGACCTGCCCCGCTGGTCGGCCGCCGAACTCGCGGAAGCGGCGGAACTCGTGGCGCTGTACAAGGAGATCCGGCCGGTCGTGCAGCAGGGCGAGCTGTACCGGCTGACGGACCCGGCGACGTCGGCGCTGACAGCTGTCCAGTACGTCCTGGGCGGCGAGGTCGTCGTGTTCTTCTGGCGGCGTCCCACGGAGTTCGCGCGGCCGGTCACGCCGCCGCGCCTGGCCGGGCTGGATCCGTCCGCGCGGTACCGCGATTCCGGCGGCGTCGCGCACGACGGGGCGGTGCTGCTGAGCCACGGCCTCGACGTCGACCTGCCGGGCAGCGGCTACGCGAGCGCGGTGGTGCGGCTGACCAGGGTCTGATTACCCACGCCGATCGGCGTGACCGGGGCGGGTGAGACCGATTGACTTTTCACGCACCGCGAGCCGAATGTGAAAGTCCTTCACCCTGCTCGCCAACGGAGGCAGCATGCGCAAGCGCCTGTCCGCCCTGCTCACGATCCCCGCGCTCGCCGTGCTCGCCTTCGCCGCCCCGGCGTCGGCGAGCACGGGCTACCACGAGTACGTCGCCCTGGGCGATTCGTGGACCGCCGACGTCTTCGTCACCTTGCCACCCAGCACCGAGTTCACCCCGCTCGACTGCGCGCAGTCCACTTCGGACTACCCGCACGAGCTGGCCGGCGCGCTGGGCGTCGGGACGTTCCGCGACGCCAGCTGCGGCGGCGCGACGACGACCGACTTCACGCAGCCGCAGAAGCTGCCGCTGGGCGGGACGAACCCGCCGCAGTTCGACCGGCTCACGGCCACCACGGACCTCGTCACCGTCGGGATCGGCGGCAACGACATCGGGCTCGCGTCGGCCGTGACGAAGTGCCTGAACCTGCTGCCGGTGAGCACGTGCAAGGCGAAGTTCACCGCGGGCGGCGTCGACCAGCTGGAAAACGCTGTCGCCGCGACGGAACCGAAGATCGCGGCATCGCTGCAGGCGATCAAAGAGCGCTCGCCGAACGCGCGGATCCTGCTGGTGAACTACCTCGCCGGGCTGCCCGCGAGCGGGAAGGGCTGCTGGCCGGTCATCCCGATCGCCGATGGCGACGTCGCCTACCTGCAGGCGAAGTTCCTTTCGATGAACGCGATGCTCGCGCGCGTGGCCGCGGACAACGGCGTCGAACTCGTCGACACCTACTCCCCCACGCTCGGGCACGACGCGTGCCAAGCGCCCACGGTCCGGTACGTCGAGGGCCTGATCCCGATCTCGACGAGCAACCCGCTGCTGCTCGCGTTCCCCTTCCACCCCAACGGAGCCGGGGCCGCGGCGCAGTCGGAGATCGTCCTCGACGCGGTTCAGCGGGGCTGAATTGTCGGTGCCGTGAACTAGTCTGTCGGAGTGGCCAAGATCGTGGTGACCCGATGGATTCCCGACGACGCGGTGAAGCTCCTCGCCGAGGCGGGCGACGTGGTGGTGTCGCCCGCCGACCGGCCGTTGGCGCCGGACGAACTGCGCGAGTTCGTCTCCGGCTCTTCGGCGGTCGTCGGGATGCTGCACGACCGGCTCGACGGCGCGCTGGCCGACGCCGCCGGCCCGGGGCTGAAGGTGGTCGCGAACGTCGCCGTCGGGTACGACAACGTCGACGTCCCGGCGCTGGCATCGCGCGGGATCGTCGTCACGAACACGCCGGGCGTGCTCACCGACGCGACCGCCGACCTCGCGTTCGGCCTGCTGCTCGCCGTCACGCGGCGGCTCGGCGAAGGCGAGCGGCTGCTGCGCTCGCGCACGCCGTGGTCGTTCCACCTCGGGTTCCTGCTCGGCTCGGGCCTGCAGGGCAAGACGCTCGGTATCGTCGGGCTCGGCCAGATCGGCCGCGCGATGGCTCGCCGGGCGCAGGCGTTCGGGATGTCGATCGTCTACTCAGGACGGTCGAAGCAGGACTTCGACGCGGAGTACGTGTCCTTCGAGGATCTCCTGGCGCGGTCGGACGTCGTTTCGCTGCACTGCCCGCTGACACCCGAGACCCGGCACCTCCTCGACGCCGCCGCGTTGCGCGCCATGAAACCCGGCGCGTACCTGGTGAACACGACGCGCGGCCCGGTCGTCGACGAGGCCGCGCTGGCGGACGCCCTCGAGGCCGGGGAGATCGCCGGCGCCGCGCTGGACGTGTTCGAAAAGGAGCCCGAGGTCGAACCGCGGCTGCTCGGCCGCGACGACGTCGTGCTGAGCCCGCACCTCGGGTCCGCCACGGTGGAGACGCGGACGGAGATGGCCGTGCTGGCGGCCCGCAACGTCGTCGAAGTGCTGGGCGGACGGGCCCCGCTGACGGAGGTGAAGCCGTGACCAGGGTCGTCATCGCACCCGACAAGTTCAAGGGCAGTCTCACCGCGGTCGAGGCCGCGGAGGCGATCGCGCTCGGCGTGCGCGACGCCCTGCCGGACGCCGAGGTCGTCACGTGCCCGGTCGCCGACGGCGGCGAAGGCACCCTCGACGTCCTCGAAGCGGCGGGCGCGCGGCTCGTGCGGCTGACGGTCCGCGGCCCCTTGGACGAGCAGGTCAAGGCGTCCTACGCGGTACTGGACGGCACGGCGTACGTCGAGTCCGCGCGCGCGTGCGGGATCGAGTTCGTCGAGCCCAGCCCGGAAACCGCGCTGGCCGCGCACACCTGGGGTGTCGGCGAGCTGCTCATGGACGCGCTCGTGCACGGCGCCCGCCGGCTGGTGCTGACGGTCGGCGGCACGGCCAGCACCGACGGCGGCGCCGGGATGCTGGGCGCGCTCGGCGCCGGTGTGCTGGACGCGTTCGGCGCGCCGGTCGGCTTGGGCGGCGGGACGCTGGGCCGCGTCGCCTCGACCGAACTGACGCCGGTGCGGGAGCGGCTGAACGGGGTGAGCGTCGCCGTCGCGACCGACGTCACGAACCCGTTGCTGGGGCCGTCGGGGGCGGCGGCGGTGTTCGGGCCGCAGAAGGGCGCCGGACCCTCGGAGGTCGCGTTGCTCGACGAAGCGCTCGGGCGGTGGGCGCACGCGCTTCAGGTGGGCGGCGCCCCGGACGTCTCGCGGGTTCCGGGTGCGGGGGCCGGTGGCGGGGTGGCCGCCGCCGCGATCGCGCTCGGGGCGAGCGTCGAGTCCGGGTTCGACCTCATCGCCGGGCTGACCGGCGTCGACCAGGCGCTGGACGGCGCCGATCTCGTCATCACCGGCGAGGGGTCGCTCGACGAGCAGAGCCTGAACGGCAAGGCACCGGCGGGAATCGCGGACCGGGCCCGGCCCCGCGGGGTGCCGGTGCTGGCGCTGGCCGGGCGGATCCAGCTCGATTCCGCCGGGCTGGCGCGGCTGGGCGTGGTGGGGAGCAGCGCGTTGCTCGACCACGCGCCGTCCCTGGACTACGCGCGAGCGCACGCGGCGGAACTGCTGCGGGCTCGCGCGGAGGAGGTGGTGCGCGCCTGGCGGGCCGGCTGACCCGGGCACGGCACCGCCGGCGAACGGACCTCCCGCCGCGCTGCGAAAGGCCCGTCCGCCGTGGTCAGCTCGTGTGCTGCGGCAGCACGGCGAAGGCGACTCCGCCGGCCTCGTCCTCCTGGACGTCGAGCACCTTGTCGTCGAGCAACGCCGCAGCCTGCGGTTCCAGGAAGACCTTCGGGCCTTCCTCGGCGCCGAGCACGCTGTCGCCCTCCGCGGGTTCGGGGGCGACCGACAGCGCGAGCTGCGCGCTCTCGCCGTCGGCGTTCTGCACCGCCAGGCGGAGCCCGGCGTCACCCTCCCCCTGGCTGGTCAGTGCGGTGATCGCCTCGGCGGCGGCTTCGGTCACGGTCAGCATCTACGGCCTTCCCTTCGTCGCGGTCCGATGCACTGGAAGCCCCCACGCTAGGGGGGTCCGTTCGGACACGCAGTCTGAGCGGATCAGCCCTGCCGTGCCTCGCGGATGGCGTCCGCCACGGACCCGCCCGCGTAGTCCGCCTGTTCGCGCGGATCCGGGTCGGCGTGCCGGCGCGGGATCTCGTCGTCCGGGGCCACCGGCTCGAAGTCCGGCGGCGCGTCCTCGACGGACTCGTCGAGCTCGTCCGCCGGGGTCACCGCGAGCGGCCGCTCCGGCACGGGCTCCGGCTCGGCGTCGGGCACCTCTTCGGCGAGGCGCTGGTCCATCGGCTCGCCCTCGCGGATTTCCCGGGGCGTCGTGCCGAAGCGGTTGGCGGCGCTCCAGTGCTCGGGCGGCTCCACCCCTTCTTCGAGGGGGTCCACGCGCAGCTCGTCTTCGTCCAGCGCTTCGCTGGGGTCCAAGCTTTCCGGTTCGGCCGCGTCACGGTCACTCACTGGTCTCTCCCGGCGCGTAGGCAACAAGCATCATCGGTGGTGACCTACCCGGGGTCCCGGAGGCCGAAACTCCGGTGGTGTCGCCGGGATCACATTTCTTCATCTGGTTTAACACATTCACAAGTTTGTGAACGCGAGGTAGCTTGACACCATGGCCACCAGCAGGTGCGCACCGGAGCACCGGCTCCTCGCCACCGACCCCGAACGCCACCACGAGCTCGGCACGCACGCGGCGTGGTACGTCGTGGCCGGCGTGGTGACGACCGGCGTCCAGGCCGTGCTGTTCCTCCTGCTGCGCGACGAGCTCGGCTCCCAGGTGGCGAACCTGGTCGCGATCGCGCTGACGACGGTCGGGAACACGGAGTTCCACCGCCGCGTGACCTTCTCCGGACGGCGGAGCAACGCGGGGAAGCGGCACCTGCAGGACCTGCTGACGTTCGCCTTCTACGCGGGGTACGGCTCGGCGGTACTGGCGGTCCTGGACGCGGTGGTCGACCGGCCGACGTCGTGGGAGGAGACGGGCACGCTGCTGCTGGCCAGCCTGGTCGGCGGGTTCGTGCGGTTCGCGGTGCTGCGCTGGTGGGTGTTCGCGCACCGCACCGAAGGCGCCGCGGCGGCCCACACCGGCTAGCGTCTGGGGACGTGGCCTCGGACGACATCACGCCCCACGAAGGCGGCACCGAACCGGATTACCGCTTCACGCTGGCGAACGAGCGGACGTTCCTGGCGTGGCTGCGGACGGCGCTGGGGTTGCTGGCGGGCGGGGTCGCGGTCCACCAGCTGGTCCCGGCACCCGCGGCGGCGAGCACGGTGCTGGCGGGGCTGTGCGTGGTACTGGCGGCAGCGCTGGCGGCGACGGCGTACCCGCGCTGGCGACGGGTGCAGATCGCGATGCGGGCCGGCGAGCCGCTGCCGCGGAGCTGGATGATCGTGGTGCTGACGGGCGGGCTGCTGGCGCTGATCGTGGCGGCGGCCGTACTGGTGGCCGTGTCGTGAAGAAGGCGGACGACGGGCGAGCGCGACGGGCCCCGACACCACGGCTCGACCGAGGCCGCCACGCCGTGAAAGAGCCCAGCGGAGGACCACCGCCGCCGACCACGACACCGCGGCCCCGCCACGCCGCGAAAAAGCCAAGCGAAGGGCCACCGCCGCCGACCACGACACCGCGGCGCGGCCGCGCCGGGCGGATGGCGGCCGAGCCCGGAGCGCGGTTGCACGCCGGCCCGCGGCCATCCGTGCGACCACGGACCGCACTCACTTGGACCCCACCCGATCGGGTTACCCACGCCCCGGAGGACGGCGCTCGGGCCATTCGGCTCAACCGGGCTTCACCCCATCCCGGTGCCCGAATACCGCTCCCTCGCGATTATCGCGACGTCAGAAGTACCGTCATCCGCCACCGGACCCCCGCGTGACCAGCCCCGGCGGCGCCCAAGCCGAGCGGACCGGGCTGGCCTGGCGGCGAACCGCCCTCGCCTCCGCCGCCTGCACCGTACTGCTCCTGCACTCCGCCGCCCAGCGCCATTGGGGTGTCTCCCTGCTCCCCGTTCTGCTCGCCGCCGTCACATCCGCCCTGCTCGCGGGCGTTGGCGTGCGGCGGGAACGCGCTCTGCGCGCCGGGCGGCCCGCCGCGTTGAGCCCGATTCTGCCCGCGGCCGCGTCGCTCGCCGTGACCGCGACTGCCGCTTCCGTGGCCGTGCTCCACTGACGGGTGAACTCGGCACATCCTGAAACCGATTAATCGCAATGTGCGCGGCCGGGTCGCGGGAACATCACGACCGCTGCTGCTAACGGGGTATTGGTCGTTGAAATCTGGACTGACGGCGGGAGAGGTGCTTACGATTACCCAGCGTCGCACGGACCGCAGGTGAGCCAGGATCTCGTGGAGTATCTGCGATCGGAAAGTCACAGAGAGTTGACCCCCCGGCAGCGACGGTCGAGGGTCGGCCGGGGAGACGACTCATGACAGCACCGCCGAGGACCACCGAGCAATCCGCCAGCGACGTTCGCGATTATCGCACTCCCGAGTCATTGCCGCGGCCCAGCGGACGGCTCACCAAGGAGGATCTCGACCCGCTCGTCAAGGACGCGGGCGAGGGCAACCCCGCCGCCATCCACAACCTGCTCCAGATGATCGAGCCGGTCGTGGTGCGGTACTGCCGCGCGCGGATGGGCGGGCGCGACCTCTCCTACCTCTCGGCCGACGACGTCGCGCAGGAGGTGTGCCTCGCCGTCCTGAAGGCCCTTCCGGATTATCAGGACCGCGGCGGCTCGTTCCTCTACCTCGTCCACGCGATCGCGGCCAACAAGGTCGCCGACGCCTACCGCGCCGTCGCCCGCGACCGCTCCGAGCCCGTCCCCGAGCTCCCCGAGAGCCCGCACGTCGCCGGCAACGAGCCCGAGTCCCACGCGCTGCACCTCGACCTCGGCGCCCGGCTCGGCCGGCTGCTCGCCTCGCTGCCGCGCGTTCAGCAGGAAATCCTGACCCTGCGCATCGCCGTCGGCTTCTCCGCGCAGGAGACCGCCGAAGCGCTCGGCATCTCCGCGGGCAACGTCCGCGTGACGCAGCACCGCGCCCTGACGCGGCTGCGCGCCATGATCAGCGACGAAGAGTTCTAGGCCACCCCAGCGGCGGGCGGGGAAACCTCTTTTACCCCCTGGAAGAGGTTTCCCCGCTCGCATCCAAGCCGTAGACGCGGCGGGCGTTGTGCTCGAACACGTCCAGCCGCTCGGCGTCCGACAGCGAGCCGGTCAGCGCGATCGCCGCGTCCAGCACCACTTCGTACGAGGCCGCCAGCTCGCAGACCGGCCAGTCCGAGCCGAACAGCAGCCGCGACGGGCCGAAGACGTCCAGCACGTGGTCGACGTACCGGCGCAGGTGCCCGACCTCCCAGCCCGTCCAGTCCGCCTCCGTGACCAGCCCGGAGAGCTTGCACACCACGTTCTCGTGCGCGGCCAGCGCCGCGACGCCCGACGCCCACGGCTCCCACTCCCCCGCCGCGATCGGCGGTTTCGCCGCGTGGTCCAGCACCAGCCGCAGCTCCGGCAGCCGCTCCGCCAGCGAAGCCGCGGCGGGCAGCTGCGGCGCGCGGACCAGCAGGTCGTACGCCAAGCCCGCCGACGCCACCGCACCCAGCCCGGCCAGCACCGACGGGCGCAGCAGCCACTCGTCGTCCGGCTCGCTCTCCGCCTGGTGCCGGATCCCCACCAAGGGGCCTTCCAAGGCGGCCAGCCGATCCACGACGTCCGGCGCCGTGAGGTCCACCCAGCCGACCACGCCCGCGATGACCGGCTCCGCGGCGGCGGCCGCCAGGAACTCCGCGGTCTCTTCCGAAGACGACACCGTCTGGACGAGCACGGTCGCGTGCACCCCGGCCGCCTTGGTCACCGCGCGCAGGTCGTCCACCGTGTACGGACGGCGGATCGGGTCCAGGGCCGACCCCGCCATCCACGGGTACTCACGCCGCGCCGGGTCCCACAGGTGGTGGTGCGCGTCGATCATGAGACTCCTTCGGCGGTGACGACGTCGGCGCGCAGCAGGCCCGCGTCGACCAGCTCGGTCCACAGTTCCGGCGGCACCACGGCCCGCGCGCGGCGCGCGTTGACGCTCACCTGCGCAGGATCATGCGCGCCCACGACCACCGACGCCACCGCGGGATGCGCCATCGGCAGCGCCAGCGCCGCTTCCGGCAGCTCGACGCCGTGCCGCGCGCAGACCGCCGCGATCTCGGCGGCCCGCTCGACCAGTTCGGCCGGGGCTTCGGCGTAGTCGTAGAAGCGGCCCGGCTCGGCCGTCGCCAGGATGCCGCCGTTGAACGCGCCGCCGGCGACGACGGAAACCCCGCGGTCGAGGCAGAGCGGCAGCAGCTCGTCGAGCGCCGGCTGGTCGAGCAGCGTGTAGCGCCCCGCCACCAGCAGCACGTCGAGGTCGGTGCGGCGGACGAACTCGGTGAGCATCGGCGCCTGGTTCATGCCGGCGCCGAACGCGCCGATCACGCCCTGCTCGCGCAGTTCGCGCAACGCCGGGAAGGCGCCGCGCAGCGCCTCTTCGAAGTGGTCGTCGGGGTCGTGGACGTAGACGATGTCGACGCGGTCGAGCCCGAGCCGCGTCAAGCTGTCCTCGAGGGAGCGCAGGACGCCGTCGCGGCTGAAGTCCCAGCGCCGCTTGTACGCGGCCGGGACGGCGAAGCCCTGGTCGTCGGTCGCGCCGGCGCCGTCCGGGTTCGGCTCCAGCACACGCCCGACCTTCGTGGACAGCACGTACTCGTCGCGGGGGAACGACCGCAGCGCCGCGCCGAGGCGGGTCTCGGAGAGGCCGAGGCCGTAGTGCGGCGCCGTGTCGAAGTACCGGACGCCCTCGTCCCACGCGCGGCGCACGGTCGCGGCCGCCGTCTCGTCGCTGATCGCGTGGTAGAGGTTGCCCAGCTGCGCGCAGCCGAGCCCCAGCGGGGACAGGGGGATTTCCAACGCCGTCACTCCTTTTCCGGCAGTTCCCAGACCAGCCCGATGCCGGTGTCTCCGCCGGAGTAGTCGTCTTCGACGGCCAGCAGCTCCGCCATCCTGGCCTGCCAGGGGACGTTCGCGGGGTGGTCGCGCAGGGCCGCCCGCATCGCCGCGTAGTCGTCGACTTCGACGACGTGGAAGAGGTCGAGACCGTTACGCCAGATCCGCCAGGTGCGGACGCCGGCTTCGCGCAGGGCGACGTCCAGCTCGGGCGGGATGACGGCGTGGACGGACTCGTACTCGGCTTCCTTGCCGGGCTTGAGCCTCGTGTGCAGAGCCACTCTTTGTGGTTCGCGTTGGTGGGTCATCACCACTCCTTGGCCGGGTCATGGCACGCTGGTGTCGAACACCGAAACATCCGAGGTCTGTTGCAGGGAAGGCGGACGCGATGCCCGTCACCGATGTCGCGATCGACAAGATCAAGGACATGATCATCTCCGGCGAGCTGGCGCCGGGCGACCGGCTGCCGAAGGAGGCCGAGCTGGCCCAGCGGCTCGGGCTGTCGCGCAGTTCCCTGCGGGAAGCCGTCAAGGCGTTGTGCCTGATCAGGGTGCTCGACGTCCGCCAGGGCGACGGTACGTACGTCACCAGCCTCGAGCCGAACCTGCTGCTCGACGCGATGACGTTCGTGGTCGACTTCCACCGCGACGACACCGTGCTCGACTTCCTCGCCGTGCGGCGGATCCTCGAGCCGGCGGCCACCGCGATGGCCGCGCTGCACATGAGCGACGACGACATCACCGAGCTGGGCCAGCTGCTCGGCGAGCTGGAGGACTCCCCGACCGTCGAAGCGCTCGTCGCGAACGACCTGCAGTTCCACCGCAAGATCGCCGACGGTTCCGGCAACCCGGTGCTGTGCTCGCTGCTCGACAGCCTGTCCGGGCCGACGGCTCGCGCGCGGATCTGGCGCGGCCTCACCCAGGAGGGCGCGGTCGCGAAGACCCGCGAGCAGCACACCGCGATCTACGAGGCGATCGCGGCCCGCGAGCCGGAGCTGGCGCGCTCGTGGGCGACCGTGCACGTCGCGGGCGTCGAACAGTGGCTGCGCAACGCGCTGGGCACCGCGGACGACCCGACGGTGGACGACGGGCCGGCCGCGGAAGCCTCCTGACAGTGATCCGATGATCACGGAGTGACCATCAGGTCTGGGGCTTTCCACCCGCGTACCGGGCGATGATCAGCGCGACCAGGATGATGGCGCCGTAGATCGCGCCCTGCCACTCCGCCGTCACGTGCGCGTAGTTGAGCAGGCTCGACACCGATGACAGCAGCAGCACGCCGGTGAGGGCGCCCACGAGGGTGCCCTTGCCGCCGTCGAGCGAGACACCGCCGATCACCGCCGCCGCGAACACCTGCAGGATCATGCCGGAACCCTGGTTGGCGCCCAAGGCCCCGACGTAACCCGTGTACGCGAGCCCGCCGATCGCCGCGAGGATCCCGGCGACGACGAACACCGCCCACGCGATCCGGTCGACGCGCACGCCCGCCGCCCGCGCGGCTTCGCGGTTGCCGCCGATCGCGTACAGCGCGCGGCCGACGCGGTGGTAGCGCAGCACCCAGCCGGCGATCGCGAACAGCACCGCCGCCAGCCACACCGACATCGGCAGCCCGGCGAACGTCGTCGTCGCCAGGTTCGTGAACGAGTCGGGCAGGTTGAACAGCGTCTTGCCCTTGGTCGAGCCGACCTGGACGCCGCGCAGCACGGTCAGCATCGCCAGCGTCACGATGAAGGCGTTCAGCTTCAGCTTCACGATCAGGAAGCCGTTGACGAACCCGACCAGCGCGCCGCACAGCGGGATCACCAGCAGCCCGATCGCGGCCGGCAGCTCGACGCCGAAGCCCGCCGACGCCGCCGGGATCACGACCATCGCGCCGAGCGCCGGCGCCAGGCCCATCGTGGATTCCAGCGACAGGTCGAACTTCCCGGTGATCAGCACCAGCGACTCGCCCAGCACGACCAGCGACAGCGCCGCCGACGCGGTCAGGATGCTGACGATGTTGCTCCAGCCGACGAACGTGTCGTCGACCAGGCCGCCGATGACGAACACCACGACCAGCGCGGGCAGCAGCGCGAGTTCGCGCAGCCAGACGGCTTTGCGGCGCCGCGGTGGAGCGGGCAGCTCCGTCTGGGGAGAGGTCATCACGTCGGTCACGAAAGCTCGACTCCTTCGATGTCGGCCACGAGGTCGCCGTCGGACCACCCGGCCTGGTGTTCGGCGACGACGGCCCCGGCGCGCAGCACCAGGACGCGGTCGCTCAGGCGCAGGTCGTCGAGCTCGTCGCTGACGATCAGCACCGCCTTGCCCTCGGCGCGCACCCGGTCGACGACCGCGAGCAGCGCCTCCTTCGACTTCACGTCCACCCCGGCGGTCGGGTTGATCAGCACCACGACCCGCGGGTCGCCGATCAGGGCCCGGGCCAGCACGACCTTCTGCTGGTTGCCGCCGGACAGGTCGGACACGGGCTGGTCGGCGCCCGCGGCCACGATGTCGTAGTCCTTCAGTGCTTGCGACGCCTTCGCGCGCCGGGCAGTGGGCGACGCGATCCCGCCGCGGCCCATTCGGTCCAAAATGGACAGAGTGGCGTTGTCGGCGATCGAGTGCTCCAGGACCAGACCTTCGTGGTGCCGGTCGCGCGGCACGCAGCCGATGCCCGCCCGGATCGCCGCCGGGATGTCGCCCGGCCGCAGCGGCGAGCCGTCGACGCGGACCGTGCCCGCGGACGGCGTCCGCAGGCCGTAGACGGTCTCGGCGACCTGGTGCTTGCCGCTGGCGTTGCTGCCCGCGAGGCCGACGACTTCGCCGCGACGCAGCCGGAAGGAGACGTCGCGGAAGCCGTCGCCGGTCAGCCCGTCCACCGAAAGGATCTCCGCGACGTCCGCTTCGAGGGATTCCCGGGACGCGGCGTCGCGGACCGACAGGCCGCCCGGCTCGCCGGTCATCGCGTCGACCAGTTCGGCCTTCCCGACCTCGGCGACCGGCGCGGTGAGCACGTGCTTCGCGTCGCGCAGCACGGTCACCGCCTGGCAGACCTCGTACACCTCGTGCAGGTGGTGGGAGATGAACAGGAACGTCACCCCGCCCGCCTGCATCTGGCGCATCCGTTCGAAGAGCCGCTCGATGGCCTGGCTGTCCAGCTGCGCGGTCGGTTCGTCGAGGACGATGAACCGGGCGCCGTAGGACAGCGCGCGGGCGATCTCGACGAACTGCCGGTCCTCGACCGACAGCTCCCCGGCCGGGGTGTCGACGTCGACGTGCACATCCCACGAGTCGAGCAGCTCGCGGGCCTTGCGCCGCAACGACTTCCAGCCGATCGAGAACCCGCCGCCCGCCTGCCGGTTGAGGAACAGGTTTTCGGCGACGGTCAGCTGCGGGACGACCATCGCGTGCTGGTAAACGCAGGCGACGCGCGCCTTCCAGTCGTCCTGCCTGGACAGTGGCGGGGCCGGCTCGCCGCCGAACTCGACGTGCCCGGTGTCCGTGGCGGACAGTCCGGTGAGGATGGAGACGAGCGTCGACTTGCCGGCCCCGTTGCGCCCGACGAGCGCGTGCGACTCGCCGGGGCGCACGGTGAGGCTGACGTCGTGCAGCGCCACGGTCGGGCCGTAGCGCTTTCCGACCCCTACGGCGCTGACCACTCCGGCGGCGGATTCGCCGGCGGGCAGCGCGGTCACAGGTTGTTCCCCCAGAGGGCCTTGTCGTCCACGTTGTCCTTGGTGATGACGGGCGCGGGCAGCTGGTCCTCGAGGATGCCGGGGCTGATCTCGACGATGGTGCTGTCGTGGTCGGTCGGGCCGGCCTTGAACGTCTCGCCCGCCATGGCCTTCTTCAGCCAGTACAGGCCGTACTTCGCGTAGGCGTCGGCCGGCTGGGACACGGTGGCGTCCAGCTCGCCGGCGCGGATCGCGGCCAGCTCCTGCGGGATGCCGTCGTTGGACACGAGCACGATGTGCTTCGGGTCCCCGACCGGGAAGAAGAGGTTCTTGCGCTTGAGGGCCTGCTCGGTCGGGGCCAGGTAGACGCCGCCGGCCTGCATGTAGACGCCCTTGATGTCCGGGTTGGCGGTCAGCATGCTGTCCAGGCCGGAGGACGCCTTGTCGGCTTTCCACTCGGCCGGGATCTCGAGCACCTGGATGCCGGGGTACTTCGATTTCATGCAGTCGCGGAAGGCCTCCGAGCGGTCGCGGCCGTTGACCGAGGCCAGGTCGCCCATGATCTGCACGACCTTGCCGGACTTGACCTTCTCGCCGATCGCTTCGCAGGCCTTGGTGCCGTAGGCCTTGTTGTCGGCCCGCACCACCATGGCGACCTTGCCGCCTTCGGGGGCGACGTCCACGGCGACGACCGGCACGCCCTTGTTCTCGGCCTGCTTGAGCCCGGCGACGATCGCGGCCGAGTCCAGCGGCGTCACGACCAGGCCCTTGACGCCCTGGTTGAGGAAGGTGCCGATGTCGGTGATCAGCTTCGCGGGGTCGCTGTCGGCGTTGACCGTCGGGAGGACGTCGACGCCCTCTTCCTTGGCCATCTTGGGCACGTAGTTGTTGTAGGCCTGCCAGAACGGCGAGGTCAGCAGGGGCAGCGTGGCCCCGACCTTGCCGCCGGCGCCGCCGCCCGCCGCGGGCGCCGCCGCGTTGTCCTTCGTGGACCCACAGGCGGCCAGAACCAGGCCGCAGGCGGCGACCGCGGCCACCTTGATCACCTTCGTGCGCACAGCATCCTCCTTGATGACGGCGGGGAAGTCTTCTAGTCGTGGTGAACGGGGCCGCGAGGACGCAGGCCGTACATGCCGCCGTCGACCGCGAGCGCGGTGCCGGTGGTCGAGGCGGAGAGGGGGCTGGCGAGGTAGACGATCGCGTTCGCGACCTCGCCGGCGGTGACCAGCCGGCCCATCGGCTGGCGGGCGGCGAGAGCGGCGCGTTCGGCCGCCGGGTCGTCGGCCGCGTCGAGCAGGCGGCCGACCCACGGGGTGTCCGCCGTGCCCGGGCACACGCAGTTGACGCGGATGCCGTCGGGCAGGTGGTCGGTCGCCATGGCCAGGGTCAGCGAAAGCACCGCGCCCTTGCTGGCCGAGTAGAGCGCGCGGTTGGGCAGGCCGGCCCAGGCCGCGATGGAGCAGGTGTTGACGATCGCCGCGGACGGCGAGTTCTTCAGGTGCGGCAACGCGGCGCGGGCGAGCCGGACCATGCCGACGACGTTGACGTCGAACACGCGGTGCCATTCGTCGTCGTCGTTGCCGGTGACGTCGCCCTGGGCGCCGATGCCGGCGTTGTTGACGAGGATGTCGAGGCGCCCGAAGCGGTCCACGACGGCGTCGATCGCCGACCGGACTTCGTCGTCGGAGGAGACGTCGCAGCGGATGCCGTCGTCACCCGGCTTCAGGTCCAGCGCCGCCACCTGCGCGCCGCGCTCGGCCAGCAGGTCCGCGGCCGCCTTGCCGATGCCCGAGGCGCCTCCGGTGACGGCGGCCACCAGGCCCTCGAATTCACTCACGTGCGGTCTCCGTCCACTCGGGACCGTCCGGGAAGCGGAACCGGCGCAGCGTGGCGTCGTGCATGCGCGCGGAGAACCCGGGTGCGGTCGGGGCGAGGTACCGGCCGCGCTCGACGACGGCCGGGTCGGTGAAGTGCTCGTGCAGGTGGTCGACCCACTCGATCGAGCGGTCCGCGTCGGTGCCGGACACCGCCACGAAGTCGAACATCGACAGGTGCCGCACGAGTTCGCAGAGCCCGACGCCACCCGCGTGCGGGCACACCGGGACGCCGAACTTGGCGGCCAGCAACAGGATCGCGAGGTTCTCGTTGAACCCGCCGACGCGCGCGGCGTCCAGCTGCAGCACCGAAATCGCGTCCGCCTGCAGCAGCTGCTTGAAGACCACGCGGTTCTGGACGTGCTCCCCGGTCGCGACGCGGATGGGCGCAAGCGCTTTCGCGATGGCCGCGTGGCCGAGGACGTCGTCGGGGGACGTCGGTTCCTCGATCCAATACGGGTCGTACGGCGCGAGCGCGGTCATCCAGGTGACCGCGGCCGAGACGTCCCAGCGCTGGTTGGCGTCGACGGCGATCCGGACGTCCTGGCCCACGGTCTCGCGGGCGAGCTTCATGCGCCGGACGTCGTCCTCGAGGTTGCCGCCGACCTTCAGCTTGATCATCTCGAAGCCGTCGGCGACGGCCTGTTCGGCGAGCCGCACGAGCTTCGCGTCGGCGTACCCGAGCCAGCCGGGGGACGTGCTGTAGGCGCGGTAGCCGTGCGCTTCGAGCTGCTTCACGCGTTCGGCGCGGCCGGGTTCCGCGCGCCGCAGGATCTCCAGGGCCTCGGCCTCGGTGAGCGCGTCGGACAGGTACCGGAAGTCGACCAGGGACACCAGTTCTTCCGGTGTCATGCGCGCCGCGAACCGCCAGACGGGCAGGCTCGCGCGGCGGGCGGCGAGGTCCCAGGCAGCGTTGACGATCGCGCCGACGGCCATGTGCGCGACGCCCTTTTCCGGGCCCAGCCAGCGGAACTGCGAGTCGCCGACGAGGGTGCGCGAGAGGTCGCCGAGTGCGGCCGCGTCCTCGGGGACGTCCCGGCCGACGACGTGCGGGGCGAGCGCCCGGATCGCCGCGGCCTGGACGTCGTTGCCGCGGCCGATGGTGAACGCGAGGCCGTAGCCGTCCGGGCCGCCGTCGGTGTGCAGCACCACGTAGGCGGCCGAGTAGTCCGGGTCGGGGTTCATCGCGTCCGAGCCGTCCAGTTCCTTCGACGTCGGGAACCGGACGTCGAGGACCTCCATGCCGGTGATCTTCGCCATGGTCAGGCCTGCCTCGCGACCTGGCGCTGCCGGCCGAGCCCGTCGATCTCGAGCTCGATGACGTCGCCGTCGCGCAGGTACGGCTTCGGGTCGGGCTGTCCGAGCGCGACACCTTCGGGCGTGCCGGTGTTGATCAGGTCGCCCGGCCGCAGCACCATCACCTGGCTCAGGTGGTGGATGATCTCGGCCACCGAGAAGATCATGTCCTTGGTGGAGGAGTCCTGCTTCTTCTCGCCGTTGATCCACAGGCGCAGGCCGAGGTCCTGCGGGTCGGGCACCTCGCCCGCCGGGACGAGCGCCGGGCCGAGCGGGTTGAAGTTCTCGCACGACTTTCCCTTGTCCCACTGGGCGGTGCGGAACTGCAGCGCGCGCTCGGAGACGTCGTTCGACACGACGTAACCGGCGACGTACCCGAGGGCTTCCTCGACGCTCTCGAGGTAGCGGGCGGTCTTGCCGATGACGACGCCGAGCTCGACCTCCCAGTCGGTGCTGACCGAGCCGCGCGGGATGAGGACGTCGTCACCGGGGCCGACCACGACGTCCGGCGCCTTCATGAAGACGACCGGCTCGGTGGGCGGCGTCGCGCCGGTTTCCTCGGCGTGGCGGCGGTAGTTCATGCCGATGCAGACGACCTTGCCGGGCTGCGCGACGGGCGAGCCGACCCGCAGGCCGCCGACGTCCGCCTTCGGCAGTTCCCCGGCGGCGAGCGCGGCGGCCGCGCGGGCGATGCCGTCCGCGGCGAGGAAACCGCCGTCGACGTCGGCGGTCAGCCCGCCCAGCTCGTAGGTCGTGCCGTCGTCGGCACGCACGAACGGACGCTCACTTCCCGGCTCCCCGAGGCGCACAAGCTGCACGGATTTTCCCTTCACCCGCCCGACCAGACATCCGATGTATATCGCAGCCGGTTCGCTCGATCCAGAGCTGACGCCCAATCGGTCGGAAAATTGATCGGATCAGTACCGGTACAGTGCTCGCCCACCCACGGCGTGTCACCGATCACAGCCCGGAATAGCGCAGGTCAGCGCGTCGCTGGTCGGAACCGAGACCGACGGGAGGCGCATGACCACCACGGCGGAACGCACCGCGCCGAACAGGCGGTCGCGGCTGAAGTTCGTCCTTGTCCTGGGCGGGCTCTCGGCGTTCGGCCCCCTGTCGATCGACATGTACCTGCCCGCGCTGCCGCGGATGGCGGCCGACCTGCGCGCGGCGGACACGACGGTCCAGCTGACGCTCGGCGCGTTCATCGCCGGCCTGGCGCTGGGACAGCTGGTGGTCGGGCCGCTGTCGGACGCGCTCGGCCGCCGCCGCCCGCTGCTGGCAGGGCTCGCGCTGTACGTCGTGGGGTCGGTGCTGTGCGCGGTGAGCCCGGACGCGGGGCTGCTGATCGCCGCGCGGCTGGTGCAGGCCCTCGGCGCGGCGGCGGGCATCGTGATCGCCCGCGCCACCGTGCGCGACCTGTTCTCCGGCACCGCGATGACGAAGTTCTTCTCGACGCTGATGCTGGTCAGCGGGCTGGCCCCGATCCTCGCGCCGCTGATCGGCGGGCAGCTGCTGAACTGGACGTCGTGGCGCGGGGTGTTCGTGGTGCTGACCGCGTTCGGGGCACTGCTGCTGGCCGTGGTGGCGTTCTTCCTGCCGGAGCCCTCGCCGCTCCGCTCCCCCGCACGGCTCGGCCGCGTGATGCGGACCTACGGACGGCTGGTGCTGGACCGGTCGTTCGCCGGGTACGCGCTGGCGTCCGGGCTGCTGTTCGCGTCGATGTTCGCCTACATCTCGGGGTCGTCGTTCGCGTTGCAGGGCGTGTACGGGCTGAGCCCGCAGGCGTACAGCGTGGTGTTCGGCGTCAACGGCGTCGGCATCGTGCTGGCCGGCCAGCTGAACGGCCGGCTCGCCGGGCGGGTGCCGGAACGCGTCCTGCTGCTTTCCGGGCTGCTGCTGGGCGTTTTCGGCGGGGCCTCGGTGCTGGCTTCGGCGCTCTTCCGGGCGCCGCTGGCCCTGCTGCTGGTGTCGTTGTTCCTGCTGGTGTCGAGCGTCGGGCTCGTGACGCCGAACGCGAGTTCGCTGGCGCTGGCGTCCCACGCGCGCTCGGCGGGCGCGGCGTCGGCGTTGCTGGGCGTGCTGCAGTTCGTGGTGGGCGCGGTGGCGACGCCGCTGGTCGGGCTCGGCGGGCCGGGGACGGCGGTGCCGATGGCCGCGACCATGGCCGGGTTCGCGCTGCTGGCCCTGCTGGCCTACCTGACCCTGGCGCGCGAAGTCACTTCCTGAGCAGGCGCTCCAGTTCTTCACCGGCCGGTTCGTGGCCGGCGTCGGCGATGCGCTGCAGCTCCAGGAGGTCTTCCGCGGCGACCGCGCGGCGGGTCAGCAGCGCGCCGGCGTGGTCGCAGCCTTCGTCGAGCAGCTCGCTCAGCCCTTCGACGTCGCCGCGGGCGTCGGCGAGGTCGGCGAGCCGGTCGAGCGCCGTTTCGTTGCCCTCGTCGGCCAGCGCGCGCAGGGTCTCGTAGTCCGCCATGCCGGTCATCCTGCGACCTTGCCCCTGGGGCAAGGTCAAGTGCGACGATGGCGGGGTGCTCACCATCGGACAGCTCGCCGGGTACGTCGGGGTGACGACCAAGGCGATCCGCGTCTACCACGCGAAAGGGCTTCTCCCGGAGCCGCCGCGCGACGCGTCCGGCTACCGCCGCTACAGCGCGGCCGACGCCGTCGAGCTGATCAAGATCCGCACGCTGGCCGAGGCGGGCGTGCCGCTGGCGCGCATCCGCGAGCTCCGCTCGGGCGAGGACCTCCTTCCGGCGCTCAAGCAGATCGACGACGACCTCGCCGCCCGCATCCGCGGCCTGCAGGACACCCGGGCCCGGCTCCGGCGGCTCGCCGACGGCCGGCTGTCCGCGTTGCCCGCCGACGTCGTCGAGTTCCTTTCCCGCCTGCCCGATCTCGGGTTCAGCGAGCGCTGGGTGACCCTGCAGAACGACTTGTGGCTGCTGGTGTTCGCCACCCACCCGGAGACGGCGCGCGCGAACTTCCGCGACCAGTCGTCGATGCTGGCCGACCCGGCACTGCTTTCCCTGGTGCTGGAGTACGACGGGGTGCACGACGTCGACCCGCACGACCCCCGCGTCGACGCCTTGGCCGAGCGGCTGGTCACGGCGACCCGAGCGCGTTACGGCGCGGAACTGCCTTCCTACGAACGGGGTTCCGCGATCCCGGAACTGGTGCAGGGCGCGGTCAACGCGTCGTCGCCCGCTTGGCGGCGGCTCGACGCGCTGATCCGCGACCGCCTCAGGTCAGCGACGCCAGATCGGCCGTCTTGAGCTGCTCCGCCGTCACCTTCGCGCGCCCGTCCACCAAGGCTCCCAGCGCGTCCCCGTCGTCCCACTGGTTCACGTTCATCGCCGCCGCGACTTCGCCGTCGCGCAGCCAGAACGCCGTGAAGTCGCGGGCCGCCAGGTCGCCGCGGACCACCAGCTCGTCCACGGCCGGGTCCGCGAGCCCCCGGTACTCGCACCCCAGGTCGTACTGGTCGGTGAAGAAGTACGGTGACTTGAGGAACGGCTCGTTCTCCCCCAGCAGGTTCTGCGCCACGTGCGTCCCCTGGTCCTTCGCGTTCGCCCAGTGCTCGACGCGGATCCGGCGGCCGTAGCGCGGGTGGAAGTGCGCCGCGATGTCGCCCACCGCGTACACGTCCGGGGCCGCCGTGCGCAGGCCCGCGTCCACGCACACCCCGCCGTCGTCGGACAGTTCCAGGCCAGCCGCGTGGGCCAGCTCGACCCGGGGTGCCGCGCCGACCGCGATCAGGACCACGTCCGCCGTGATCTCGTCACCGCTGCCGAGCCGGACCCCGCGGACGCCGTCCGGGCCGCCCGTGATTTCCGCGACCTGCTCCCCCAGGCGGTAGTGCACGCCGTTCGCCACGTGCAGGTCCCGGAACACCCCGCCGATCGTCTCGCCGACGACGTTCGCCAGCGGGACCGCTACCGGGTCCACGACCGTCACGTCCGCGTTGTGCGTCCGGGCCGCCGCCGCGGCCTCCGAGCCGATCCAGCCGGCGCCCACGATCACCACGCGCTCCGCTTCGGCGAAGGCCGAGCGCAGCTTGAGCGAGTCGTCGAGGCTGCGCAGCGTGTACAGGCCGGGCAGGTCGCCGCCGGGCACCGGGAGCGAGCGCGGCCGGGAGCCGGTCGCCAGGACCAGGCGGTCGTAGCGGTGCTCGCCGCCCGCGTCGTCCAGCACCAGGCGGGCGCCCAGCTCGATCCGGGTCGCCGTGACGCCGGGGGTGAACCGGATGTCCTTCTCGGCGTAGAACTTCTCCTCGTGCACCCAGTCGGGTTCGTCGCCGTTGCCGAGCAGGACGCCCTTCGACAGCGCCGGCAGCTCGTACGGCCGGTGCGGGTCGGACCCCATCAGCAGGACCTCGCCGGGATAGCCGCGTTCGCGCAACGCGGCCGCGGCGGACGCCCCGCCCAGGCCCGCACCGACGATGACGATCTTCCGCGGCTCCGACATCAGTGACCTCCCACGTCGACGAGACGGTGCGGACGGTACTCCCGAACGGGCGTCGCCACGACCGGGGGATACGCCGGAAATCCGCGAAGCGCAAGAGAAAACCCGCGAGTAGGCAGATCGGGTGAACCGGCGTCATAGCGTCTCCGCGCTTCGCTCCCACCCTCGCACGGAGCACGACCACGAGGAGAAAACGGAGGCGGCGACCATGAGTCGGGGCGAATGGTCGGTCGGCTGCCGGGATCTGGCCGGCAGGCGGAGGGACGTGACGGTGTTCGTCAGCAACGACAAGGTGGTGCTGGTCGCGCCGCCGGGTGAGGCGGCCGTACTGGGCCCGCTCGACGTCGGACGGCTGCGCGCCGCCCTGCGCGACGCCGTCGTGGCGACCGCCGACGACCAGCCGGAAACCTGACAACTACCGTTCCTACTTTCCAGTAGGTTAGAGTCGGTCCCCTACCGAAGGGACCGGCCATGACGACCTACTTCGTGACGGGCGCGACGGGCTTCATCGGCAAACGCCTGGTCGCCCGCCTGCTGCGGCGACCGGAGACGTCCGCCGTGTACGCCTTGGTCCGCGAAACCTCCCGCGACCGCCTGACCGCCTTGGCCGCGGCCTGGCCGGGCGCGGAGAAGCTGCACCCGGTGGTCGGCGACCTCGCCGAACCGCGGCTCGGCGCCGACCCCGCCGGGCTGCCCCACCTCGACCACGTCGTGCACCTCGGCGCGATCTACGACCTGACCGCCGGCGAGGAGGCCAACCGGCGCGCCAACGTCGACGGCACCCGGCACCTGCTCGCCTTCGCCGCCGCGGCGGAGGCGGGCCTGGTGCACCACGTGTCCTCGATCGCCGTCGCGGGCGACCACGCCGGGCGGTTCACCGAGGCCGACTTCGACCTCGGGCAGCGCTTCTCTTCGCCGTACCACGCGACGAAGTTCCAGGCCGAGAAGCTCGTCCGCGAGCAGGCCCTGCCCTTCCGCGTCTACCGGCCCTCGGCCGTCGTCGGCGACTCGCGCACCGGTGAGATGGACAAGGCCGACGGCCCGTACTTCTTCCTGCCCGCCATCTCGCGGCTGGCTTCCCTGCCCGCGCGGCTTCCCTTGGCCGCGCCGGACCTCGGCGCGACGAACCTGGTGCCGGTCGACTACGTCGTCGAGGCGATGGACTTCCTGATGCACCGGGACGCACCGTCCGGGGCGACCTACCACCTCGCCGCCGCGCGGCCGCAGTCGCTGAACTCCGTCTACAACGCCTTCGCGCGCGCCGCCGGCGGTCCCACGATCCGCGCGGTGCTGCCCGCGCGGCCGTCCGGCGTGCTGCGGCGGGTCGGCACCCGGCTGGCGCACGCGGCGGCGAACGGCGTCGACCGCGTGCCCGGCGGCCGAGCCACCCGGGCCGCCGTCCTGGAAGAACTCGGCATCCCGCTGGACGTGCTGCCGCACCTCAGCATGGACGTCGTCTTCGACACCGCGCGGACGACGACCGCGTTGTTCGGCAGCGGGATCGAGCTGCCCGAACTCCGGGACTACGCCGCGCCGCTCTACCGCTACTGGCAGGCCCACCTCGACCCCGACCGCGCCCGGCGGCAGCACGGGCTCGCCGGGCGGACCGTGCTGATCACCGGCGCGTCGTCGGGGATCGGCCGGGCGTCGGCGCTGGCCGTCGCGCGCAAGGGCGCGAAGGTGATCCTCGTGGCGCGGCGGGAACCGGAGCTGGCGGAGGTCCGCGACGAGATCACCGCGGCCGGCGGCGTGGCCGCGGCGTACCCCTGCGACCTCACCGACGGCGACGCCGTCGACGCGCTGGTCAAGGACGTCCTCGGCGAGCACGGGGCGGTCGACATGCTGGTGAACAACGCCGGCCGGTCGATCCGGCGCTCGGTCGCGCTGTCCACCGAACGCTTCCACGACTTCGAGCGCACGATGGCGATCAACTACTTCGGGCCGGTGCGGCTGATCCTCGGGTTCCTGCCGTCGATGGCGCGGCGGCGGTTCGGCCACGTCGTCAACGTGACGACCCAGGGCCTGCAGACCGACACCCCGCGGTTCTCGGCCTACCTGGCGTCGAAGGCGGCCCTGGAGGAGTTCGGGCTGACGGCGGGGCGCGAGACGCTTTCGGACGGCGTCACGTTCACGTCGGTGCGGATGCCCCTGGTGCGGACGCCGATGATCGCGCCGACCGGGTACCGCGGCATCCCGTCGAGCAGCCCGGAGCGCGCGGCCGCGCTCGTCGTCAAGGCCCTCGAGGAGCGGCCGGAGATCCTGAGCCTGCCCGAGGGCCGGGCCGCCGAGCTGGCGACGCTCGCCGCGCCGCGGGTGGCGCGGTTCGCCGCGCACCTGGCGTACTCGGCGATGCGGGAGTCCGCGCCCGAGGCCCGGGGGCTGGCCCGCCGGCCCGCGCCGGCGGCGGTCGCGGCGGCGATCACCCGCCTGATCTGGCGCCGTCGTGCCTGATCTCCGCGAATTCCGCCGAAACGCTGGATCTGGGCACGACGGTACTTCTACCCTCGCGCGAGTCCCGTACACCGGTACGGGCGTGAACTGGGGAGTTCGAAATGCGCGAAATCAGCAGTACTGGGGAACGATCCGCCACGGCCGATGAGACGGCCGCGATCGGCACGGCTCGCTGAGCCTGGGCCGGGCCCGGTGGTGCTGTTCATGCCGGCGCCGGGCCCGGCCGCTACCATCGCTTTCCGGGTGTGATCGGGGAGTGGAAGGCGGGCAGGCGTGGACGTGGCGAGTCCTGCGCGCGCCGCCGCGCCGGAACCCGTGTCCGCCAAGGCCGCCCGGCCGCTGCTGCGCTGGGGCGCCCACGCCGGCTGGGTCGTCCTGCTCGCCCTCGCCACCGAACTGCGCGTCGGCCGCTTCGGGTTCCACCCCTCCGACCAGGGCTTCATCCTCGCCCAGGCGTGGCGTGTGCTGCACGGCGAAGTCCCGCACGCCGACATCATCTCCGCGCGCCCGCTCGGGTCCGCGGTGCTGCACGTCGCCGACTTCGCGCTGCCGATGCCGCTGTTCTTCGGCTCCAGCTTCCTGTCGATGATCGAGATCATCGTCGCCACCATCGCCTTCGCCGCGCTCGTCACGCGCCGCCGCGTACTCGGCTGGGGCCCGGGCATGACCGCGATGGTCGCCGCGGCGTCGCTGATCAACCTCAACGCCTTCCCGCTGATGGCGTGGCACACCGTCGACGGCATCGCGCTCACCGCGTGCGGTGCCTGGGCCCTCGACACCGGGCTCTCGAAGAACCACGCGCTCGCCCGCCGCGGCGGGCTCGTGCTGCTCGGCTGCGCGGTGTTCGTCAAGCAGAGCTTCGTGCTGGCCGCGGTGATCGGCGTGCTGTGGCTGCTGCTGCACCCGGCCACCCGGACGGGCACCGGGCGCGTGCTCCGGTTCGTCCTCGACCTCCTCGCGCTCGGCGCGCCCGGGCTGCTGTACGTCGCCTGGGTCAGCCTCGGCGGCGGCTTCGCCGAGATGGTCGAGCAGCTGACCGGTGGCGTCCCCGCGTACGGCGAACGCCTGCTCGGGCTCTGGCTGGAGGACCCCGAAGCGCTGACCCGGGCGCCCGTGCGGGAGCTGGCCTTCTTCGCCGCGATCGCCGTGGTGCTGCTGGCCGTCCGGCTGCCGGGTGACCGGCTCGGCGCGGCCGGGCGGATCGCGTCCTGGGTGCTCGTGCTCGCCGGCGCCGCCGCGGTCGTCTGGACGGTCGTCGACGGCCGGTTCACCGGCTCCTCGCGCTGGGCCGACGTCCTGTGGTGGATCGTCGCGGTGAGCGTGCCGGTCAACGCGGCCGTCACGCGCAAGGTGCCCTGGGCCGGGCTGCTCGTGCTCGCCACCGGGTTCATGACCAGCCTGTCCTGGGGCAACGACACGCCGACGCTGCTCACCGGCACCCTCGCGCTGACCGCGTTGCTGCTGCTGAGCCACGTCGTCCCGCCGCGGCCGCGGCTGGCCCGCCGCTGGGTGACCGCGACGGCGGGCCTGACCGCGGTGGCGGTGTGCGGTTGGGTGGTCGTCGCCCGCCACGACCAGGCCGCCTACCTCGACCTCGGCCACGACCGGCTGACCGAGGACCTCGGCGACGTCACCCCGGCGATGGCCGGCATCCGCACGAACCCCTCGACGCACACGTTCGTCCGGCAGATCCGCGACTGCCTCGACCGCTTCCCGGCCGCGAAGACGGCGATCCTGCCGGACAGCCCGTTCGCCTACCCCGCGTTCGGCCTGCGCAACCCGTTCCCGCTCGAGTGGCCGCTGCCGTTGGAGATCGTCGGCGACGCGCCCGAGCGCATGCTCGCGCGGGCCGACGAGCTGAACCGCGAGGGCGGCTACCTGGTGCTGTTCGAGACCGACTCGATCCGGCAGCTCGCGACGGGCGGCCCGGTGCCGGAGTCGATCCCGGTGGACACGCCGGTGTTCGACTACCTCGGCCTGGAGAAGGCGATCCAGGCCCGGCTCACGGGCCGCGCCGTCACGTGCGGCAGCTTCGTCGGGAAGTACGCACCCTAGTTCTGCTCGCCCCGGACCAGCTCCAGCAGGCTTTCCGGGACGTCGTCGCCGAACAGGCTCTCGAGGAGGACGGTGTCGTCCACGGGCGTCGCGGCGCGGACGAACATGGCCTCCTCGTACTGGTTCAGCGCCGCTTCGACGTCGCCCGGGTGCGCGGCGAGCGCCTGCCCCAGCTCCGCGCCGTCGAGCATGGCCAGGTTGGCGCCTTCGCCGTTCGGCGGCGCGAGGTGGGCGGCGTCGCCGACGAGGGTCACCCCCGGCACGCGCTTCCAGCGCAGCCCCACCGGCAGCGTGTAGTGCGGACGCAGCACCGGGCCGGTGTCGCCGTCGGTGATCAGCGCCGTCAGCTCCGGGGCCCAGCCCTCGAACTCCGCCGCGATCCGCGCGGCGGCCGCGGCGGGGTCGGTGAAGTCGATGGCCTCGAACCACTCCAGCGGCCGGGACAGCGACACGTAGGTGTGCACGGTCTCGCCGCTTTCGCGGTGGGCGTTGATCCCGTCGTCGGGCGAGCCGCCGTGGGCGACCATCGACCCCGCGCCGACCGCCGCCGCGGTGGCCGGGTGCTTCGACTCGACGTCGAACAGGTAGGTCTCGACGAACGCCGTGCCCTCGTACTCCGGCGTGGCGCCGGTGAGCAGCGGCCGGATCTTCGACCACGCGCCGTCGGCGCCGACCAGCAGGCTCGTGACGGTCTTCGAGCCGTCGGCGAAGGTCAGCTCGTGGCAGCCGTCGTCGAGCGTGCGGGCCCCGGTGACCTTGTGCCCCCAGCGGACGGTGCCCGGCGGGAGGGCGTCGATCAGCAGCTGCCGCAGCTCGCCGCGCTGCACTTCGGGGCGGCCGCCGATGCCGTCGTCGACCTTCTCGTACACCAGGTTCCCGTCCCGGTCGAGGATCCGCATCGCCTGGCGGCCGTCCAGGACGAGACCGCGGAACTCGTCCACCAGGCCGGCGGCTTCGACGGCGAGCTGCCCGTTGTAGTCGTGGATGTCGAGCATCCCGCCCTGCAGGCGCGCCATCGGGGACGCGTCGGCCTCGTAGACGGTGACGGGGACGCCGTGGACGTGCAGGACCCGGGCCAGGGTGAGGCCGCCGAGGCCGGCGCCGACGATCGTGACGGTCATGGTCGCTCCTTCGGTTCGTTGTGCCAACCGAAGAGTGGCGCGGGGCGCTGGTCTGGCCCGCACACCGCGCTGGCACGCCGCTGGCACCCGCTGTCAGTCGGCCAGGAGGTCGTCCGGGCTGCCGCTCGCCAGGGCCGCCAGGACGTCGAGGGCGGCCGCCAGCGTCGGCACCGGCGGCGCGGACACGGCGAGCCGCACGGCGTTCGGCGCGTGGCCCGGCAGGACCGCGAACGCCGCGGCGGGCAGCAGCGCGATGCCGTGCCGCGCGGCCGCCGCGACGAACGTCTCCGCCCGCCACTGCTCCGGCAGCTCCCACCAGCGGTGGTAGGACGCGGGGTCGCCGCGCAGCTCGGGGAGTTTCTCCCGCACCACCAGGGCCCGTGCGGCGGCGTCACGGCGTTTGGCGGCTTCGACCTCGGCCAGGGTGCCGGTCATGATCCACCGCGTCGCCGCTTCGACGGCGAACCGCGAAGCGGCCCACGCACCCGACCGCACCGACGACGCCAGCCGAGGGGTCCACGCCGGCGGCGCCACCAGGAACCCCGCCGTCAGGCCCGGGGCGACGCGCTTGGAGAGGCTGTCGGCGAACACCGTGCGCTCCGGCGCGTACGCGGCGAACGGCCGGACGTCGTCGCGCAGGAACGTGTAGATGCCGTCCTCGATCACCGGCAGGTCCAGCCGGTTCACGACGTCCGCCAGCTCCTCGCGGCGGCGTGCGGGCATGGTCGTGCCGAGCGGGTTGTGCAGCGTGGGCTGGACGTACAGCGCGCGGACCGGCCCGGCCGCGGCCAGCGCGCCGGGGACCAGGCCGTGCTCGTCGGTCTCGATCGGCACCAGCTCGACGCCGAGGCGGGCGGCGAGGCCCTTCACCACCGGGTAGGTCAGGGACTCGACCGCGAGCCGTTCCCCCACCGGCACGAACGCGGCGACCGCGGCCGCGATGGCCTGCCGCCCGCTGCCGGTGAACAGCACCGTCGCGGGGTCCGGCCGCCAGTCGCCGCGGGCGAGCAGCGCGGCCGCGGCCTGCCGGGCGGCCGGGGTGCCCGCGGCGCCGATCGGGTGCAGTGCGGCGGTGAGGACGTCGTCGCGCAGCAGGGGCTGCAGCGCCTGGGCGAGCTTCGCGGATTCGCCGGGCAGCACGGCGAAGTTGAGTTCGAGGTCGACGCGCGCGTCCCCGGGTTCGGCGAGCGCGGGTTCGGGCGGCGGCTTCGCGGCCCGGACGAACGTGCCGCGGCCGACCTCGCCGACCGCCAGGCCCCGCCGGACGAGCTCGCCGTAGACGCGGGCGGCGGTCGAGCCGGCGATCCCGCGCTGCCGGGCGAACCGGCGCTGCGGCGGCAGGCGGTCGCCGGGCCGGAGGCGGCCGGCTTCGATGTCGGCGGCGAGGGCGTCCGCGACGACGCGGTAGTCGTCCATGTCCACCTTCCCGCCTACGAGCACTCCTCAGCATGATCCCAGTTCGCTAGTTTGGCGGTGGAGGTGCCATGACCGACAAGACCTGGGCCGAAGTCGACGACTACCTCGCCGGGGCGCTGCTCCCGGCCGATCCCGTGCTCGACGCGGCGCTCGCCGATTCGGCCGCCGCCGGGCTGCCGCACATCGCCGTCGCGCCCAACCAGGGCAAGCTGCTGAACCTGCTGGCCCGCCAGGCCGGTGCCCGCTCGATCCTGGAGATCGGCACGCTCGGCGGGTACAGCACGATCTGGCTGGCCCGCGCGCTGCCGTCCGGCGGCAAGCTGGTGACCTGCGAGTACGAGCCGCGGCACGCCGAAGTCGCGCGCGCGAACCTGGCGCGGGCGGGCTTCGGCGAGGACGTCGTCGACATCCGCGTCGGCGCCGCGCTCGACACGCTGCCGACGCTGACCGGGCCGTTCGACTTCGTCTTCGTCGACGCCGACAAGAGCAACCTCGCGAACTACGTGCGCGCGTCGCTGGAGCTGGCGCGGCCGGGCACGACGATCGTCGTCGACAACGTCGTCCGCCAGGGCCGGGTGGCCGACGCCGGCAGCACCGACCCGAACGTCCTGGGCGCGCGCGAGATGTTCGACGTCCTCGCCGCCGAGCCGCGGCTGGACGCGACGGCCGTGCAGACCGTGGGCGCCAAGGGGCACGACGGGTTCGTGCTGGCCCTGGTCCGCTGACTCACCGCGGTGGCCGCACCACCGGCGGCGGTCCCCCGGCGATCGGCTGCGCCGGTTGCCCCTTCAGGGCCGCCGCCGTGTACGCGCGCCAGACGTCGGCCGGGACGACGTCGCCGGTGAGCTTCGCGCCGTTCGCGTCCTTCAGCTTGCGCTCGTCGTCCGAGCCGATCCAGACCGCGGTCGAAAGCCGCGGGGTGTAGCCGACGGCCCAGGCGTCCTGGAAGTCGGGGCTGGTGCCGTGCTCGGCTTCGCCGGTGCGCAGCGCGGCACCGGTGGCGTCGGTCAGGGTGGCGGTGACGTCCCGGGCGATGCGGCGGCTCTCGTCGCCGTCGGAGTCGAACGCGGGCACCGCGGTGTCAGTGTGCTCCCAGACGACCGCGCCGCTTTCGTCCCGCACCTTCGCCACCAGGTGCGGGGTCGTGCGGCGGCCGTCCGCGGCGAAGGTCGCGTAGGCGCCCGCCATGTCGAGCGGCCGCAGCGGGTACCGGCCGATCGCGATGCCCGCGCCGATCAGGAAGCCGTCCTTCTCCCGCATCGTCGGCGTGCCGTCGACGGTCTCGGGGATGCCGGCCTGCCGCGCGGTCTCGCTCAGCGCGTCCGGCCCGAGCTTCTTGGCCAGCGCGATGAACGTGCCCTGGGCGTGGGCCTGCATCGCGGTGCGCGGGGTGCACTTCGGGCCGCAGGCGTCCGGGTACTTGAACTTTTCCCCGAGGAACTCCTGCTCCTCGGGTGCCGGGACCGGTGCGTCCGGGCTGTAGCCGCGGCGCAGGGCGGCGGCGAGCGTGAAGGGGTGGAACGCCGAGCCCGCCGCGTGCGGGGTGCTCGCGTAGTCGCGGACACCCTGGTCGCCACCCTGGTAGGCGCGGACGGCGCCGGTCTTCGGGTCGACGGAGACCAGCGCGCCGCGGAACTCCTTCGGCTCGCCCCTCAGCCTGTCCTGCAACGTCTTCTTCGCGGCGTCCTGCAGGCCGCGGTCCAGCGTCGTCTCGACGGTCATGTTCCCCTGCTGCAGCCGCCCGAGCGGGAAGCCGTCCTGTTCCAGTTCGGCGAGGACCTCTTGCTTGACGTGGAACTGGTCGTAGGTGAGGCGGCCGGCGCGGGTCTCCGACGGCGACTGGATCTCGGCGCCGGGGTAGGCCATGGCCTCGCCGGGCTTGACGTACCCGCGGGCCACGAGCTTGTCGTGCACGTACTGCCAGCGCCGGGCGGCGTGCCCCTCGCCGGACGCGGCCGGGTCGTGCACCGACGGCGACTGGATCATCCCGGCGAGGAAGGCCGCTTCGCTCCAGGTGATCGAGCCGTCGAGCTTCTTGCCGAAGTAGGCGTTCATCGCGGCGGCGGGCCCGAACGTGCCGCGGCCGAAGGAGATGATGTTGACGTAGCTTTCGAAGATCTGCTCCTTGCTCTGCTCCTGGGTGATCTTCGTGGCGAGCACGAGCTCGGCGAACTTGCGGCCGAGGGTGGCGTCGTCGTCGCCGGTGGACTTCTTGATGTACTGCTGGGTGATCCCGGACCCGCCGCCGACGCCGGTGAGGAACGCACGGCCGATGCCGGTCGGGTCGAAGCCCTGGTTGTCCCAGAAGGTCGGGTCCTCGGTGGCGATGATGGCGTCGCGCAGCTTCGCGGGCACCTGCGCGTAGGGCACGAAGGTGCGGTCGCCGTCGGCCGGGACGACCTTGAGCAGCTCGGAACCGTCGGAGTAGGTGAGCACGACGGTCTTGTCGAGCCCGGCGAGGACTTCCTGCGGGCTGCGGACGTCGAGCACGAGGTAGGCGACCCAGAAGGCGATCAGCGGACCGCCGACGAGCGTGCCCACGCTCCAGTAGGCGGTCCGCCGGACGCGGCGCCATCGCCGGCGGCGCGGGGTGTCCGGCTTCGGGTCTGGTTCGTCGTTTTCCTCGGTCGCCAAGGTCACGAATGGATGACGGCCGGACGAGTGAAGAGGTTCTGTGGAGAACTACCGAGAGTTGTTCGAATCCTGTCAAGACCCGGTCAGGAGAGGAACGCGCGCAACAGGGACGCCGTGCCTTCGATGTGCTCGGCCATCGCCTGGCGGGCCGCGGGCGCGTCGCCGGCCAGTATCGCGTCGACGATCGCCTCGTGCTGGGCGTTCGAGTGCTCGAGGTTGGGCGGGAGCAGCGGGATGCGGTCGAGCAGCTGGTTGACGCGGGTGCGGGCGTCAGCCATCGCCGTGGTCAGGGAGCCGGACGCCGTCACCTCCGCGATCGCCAGGTGCAGGCGGGAATCCTTGCGGCGGTAGTCGCCGAGGTCGGCGCCGGCGGCTTCGGCGAGCGTGCCGGTGAGGTGGCGGCGGTCGGCCGGGCTCAGCGACCGGGCGGCGGCCATCTCCGCGGCGCCGGTCTCGAGGACGTACCGCAGGCACAGCGCGTCCTCCAGCCCGGCGGCGTCGATCTTGCCGTCGGGCTCCGGCGGGCCGGGCAGGGTGTCGTGCACGAACGTGCCGCCGTAGCGGCCCCGCCGTGACTCCACGTAACCGGCATCGGAGAGGGCGCGGATGGCTTCGCGGAGCGTGACGCGGCTGACCCCGAGGCGCTCGGCGAGCTCCCGCTCCGACGGCAGCCGCTCCCCCGCGCCGACCACGCCGAGGCGGATGGCCTGAAGCAGGCGCTCGACGGTCTCCTCGAAGGCGTTGCCCGCGCGAACCGGCCGGAACAGCGCTTCACCGGCATTCGCCACCGAGGTCGACTCCATCCCGCGAGTTTAAGCCGCGGCGCACCTTCGGAGTGGCTTCGGGCTCGCGAGGCGATCACACTGTGTTCGCGGTGCGGAAAACCAGTGGAACCGGACGGCCACGGTCGGCGACGATGGCACCACCGACACCGAACATCGACGCAGGGGGCGATCCGGTGCACTTCCTGATGGCGGAAGACCTGGTCCACGAGCGAGAGGACGAGCTGCGCCACGGCGTCCGCAACCGCCCACCGGGCCGGGCGACGCCGAGCCGCAGCCCGGGAACGCGCAAGCAGCAACTGGGCTGGCGCCTGGTCGAGGTGGGCCTGCGGCTCGCGGTGGAACCCGAGGACCGCCGGAACTGAGCCAGGCCGCGGCGTCAGCACTCGATGACGTTCACCGCCAGGCCGCCGCGGGCGGTTTCCTTGTACTTCACGCTCATGTCCGCGCCCGTCTCGCGCATCGTCTTGATCGCCTTGTCCAGCGTCACCACGTGGCTTCCGTCGCCGCGCATCGCCATTCGCGCCGCGTGGATCGCCTTCGACGCTCCCACCGCGTTGCGCTCGATGCACGGGATCTGGACCAGGCCGCCGACCGGGTCGCACGTCAACCCCAGGTGGTGCTCCACCCCGATCTCCGCCGCGTTCTCCACCTGGGCCGGCGTGCCGCCCAGCACCTCCGTCAGGCCCGCCGCCGCCATCGCCGACGCCGAACCGACCTCGCCCTGGCAGCCGACCTCCGCGCCCGAGATCGAGCCCGTCTGCTTGAGGATCGAGCCGATCGCGCCCGCCGTGAGCAGGAACGTCACGATCCCGTCGTCGGTCGAGTGCCGGATGAAGCGCTGGTAGTAGTGCAGGACCGCCGGGATGATGCCGGCCGCGCCGTTGGTCGGGGCCGTCACCACGCGCCCGCCCGCCGCGTTCTCCTCGTTGACGGCGAGGGCGTACAGGCTCACCCAGTCCATCGCGTACAGCGGGTCGTCCGCGCCGTCCTCGGCGAGGAGCTTCTCGTGCAGCGAACGCGCGCGCCGCGGCACCTTCAGCCCACCCGGCAGGACGCCTTCGTGCGTGCACCCGTTGCGGACGCACTCCGCCATGACCGCCCAGATGTCCAGGAGCCCGGACCGCACCTCCGCGGCGGTGCGCCACGACAGTTCGTTCGCCAGCATGATTTCGCTGATCGGCTTGCCGGTGGCCGCGCAGTGCGCCAGGAGGTCCGCGCCCGTGCGGAACGGGTACGGCACCGGTGTCGAGTCCTCGACGAACACCGTGTCCGTCTCGTACGACTCGTCGCGCACGAACCCGCCGCCGACCGAGTAGTACGTCCGTTCCCGCAGCACCGCGCCCGACGCGTCGAACGCGCGGAACACCATGCCGTTCGGGTGCGCCGGCAGGGACTTGCGGCGGTGCATGGTGAGGTCGGTGTCCTCGTCGAACGCGATCTCGTGCGTGCCGGCCAAGCGCAGCCGCCCGGACTCGCGGATCTCCGCGATGCGCCCCGGCACGGTGTCGGTGTCGATCTCTTCGGGACGCTCGCCCGACAGCCCGAGCAGGACGGCTTTGTCGCTGCCGTGGCCGAAGCCGGTCGCGCCGAGCGAGCCGAACAGTTCGGACTGGACGCGGGACGTCCGCGCGAGGTCGTCGCCGAGTCCGTCCACAAAGGTCAGTGCGGCCCGCATCGGCCCGACGGTGTGGGAGCTCGACGGGCCGATGCCGATGGAAAACAGGTCGAAGACGCTGATCGCCATTGATCCGCCCCTTCCTATCGTGCCAGCAGGGAGCTGGCTTCTTGCGAAGCCGGGCCCTGGTCGGCGAGGTGGGCCAGGTTCTCCGGCAGCTCTTCTCCACGGTAACGCTTGGTCTGGGCGTAGAGCCGTCCCGCGCGGTACGACGAGCGCACCAACGGCCCCGCCATCACCCCCGCGAAACCCATCGCCTCCGCGGCCTTCGAGTGCTCGACGAACTCCTCCGGCTTCACCCACCGGTCCACCGGGTGGTGCCGCGGCGAGGGACGCAGGTACTGCGTGATCGTCAGGATCTCGCACCCTGCGTCGACCAGGTCCTGCATCGCCGGAGCCACCTCTTCGGGCGTCTCGCCCATGCCCAGGATCAGGTTCGACTTGGTCACCAGACCGGCTTCACGCGCCCTGGTGATGACCTCCAGCGACCGCGCATACCGGAACCCCGGACGGATCCGCTTGAAGATCCGCGGCACCGTCTCCACGTTGTGCGCCAAGACCTCCGGCCGCGACCCGAACACCTCGGCCAGCTGAGCCGGGTCGGCGTTGAAGTCCGGAATCAGCAGCTCCACCCCGGTGCCGGGGTTCAGCGCGTGGATCTGCCGGACCGTCTCGGCGTAGAGCCAGGCGCCGCCGTCTTCCAGGTCGTCACGGGCGACGCCGGTGACCGTCGAGTACCGCAGCCCCATGGCCTGCACCGACTCGGCGACCTTGCGGGGCTCGGTGCGGTCCAGCTCGGCCGGTTTCCCGGTGTCGATCTGGCAGAAGTCACACCGACGCGTGCACTGGTCACCGCCGATCAGGAACGTGGCCTCACGGTCTTCCCAGCACTCGTAGATGTTGGGGCAACCGGCCTCTTCACAAACGGTGTGGAGGCCTTCGCGGCGCACGAGACCCTTGAGTTCGGTGAACTCCGGCCCCATCCGCACCCGCGTCTTGATCCACGACGGCTTCTTCTCGATCGGCGTCTCACTGTTGCGAACCTCGAGACGCAGCAGCTTCCGCCCTTCGGGCTGAGCGCTCATCGGGACAGGTCCGCGTACAGCGGGTGCTTCTTCGCGAGGGTCTCGACGCGGTCGCGCAGCTTGGCGCGCACGGCGTCGTCGAAGTCCGGCTTCAGCGCCTCGGCGATGACGTCGGCGACCTCGGTGAAGTCTTCCGCCTGGAATCCGCGGGTGGCCAGCGCCGGCGTGCCGATCCGCAGGCCGGAGGTGATCATCGGCGGCCGCGGGTCGAACGGGACGGCGTTGCGGTTGACCGTGATGCCGACCTCGTGCAGCCGGTCCTCGGCCTGCTGGCCGTCCAGAGTGGACTGGACGAGGTCGACGAGCACCAGGTGGACGTCGGTGCCGCCGGTCAGCACCCGGACCCCGGCCGCAGCGCAGTCTTCCTGCGACAGCCGCGCGGCGAGGATGCGCGAGCCTTCGAGCGTGCGCTGCTGGCGCTCCTTGAACTCCTCGCTCGCGGCGATCTTCAGCGCGACGGCCTTGGCCGCGATGACGTGTTCCAGTGGCCCGCCCTGCTGGCCGGGGAACACCGCCGAGTTGATCTTCTTCGCCAGCTCCTCACGCGACAGGATGAGCCCGCCGCGGGGGCCGCCGAGGGTCTTGTGCGTGGTCGTGGTGACGATGTCGGCGTGCGGCACCGGCGACGGGTGCAGCCCGGCCGCGACCAGCCCGGCGAAGTGCGCCATGTCCACCATCAGCTTGGCGCCGACCTTGTCGGCGATGCGGCGGAACTCGGCGAAGTCGAGCTGACGCGGGTACGCCGACCAGCCGGCGATGATCAGCTTCGGCTCGTGCTCGCCGGCCAGGCGCTCGATCTCGGCCAGGTCGACGATCCCGGTCTCCTTGTCGACGTGGTAGGCGACCACGTTGTAGAGCTTGCCCGAGAAGTTGATCTTCATCCCGTGCGTCAGGTGGCCGCCGTGCGCCAGGTCGAGGCCGAGGATCGTGTCGCCCGGCTTGAGCACGGCGAACATCGCGGCCGCGTTGGCCTGCGCGCCCGAGTGCGGCTGGACGTTGGCGTGCTCGGCGCCGAAGAGGGCCTTCGCGCGGTCGATGGCGAGCTGCTCGACGACATCGACGTGCTCGCAGCCGCCGTAGTAGCGGCGGCCGGGGTAGCCCTCGGCGTACTTGTTGGTCAGCACCGAGCCCTGCGCCTCGAGCACGCCCACCGGCGCGAAGTTCTCGGAGGCGATCATCTCCAGGGTGGACTGCTGGCGGGTCAGCTCGTCGGCGACGGCCGCGGCGACCTCGGGGTCGACGTCGGCGAGGTGGGCGTCGAAAGTCGTCATCAGTTCTCCTGGGTGTGCGCGGCGTAGGCGGCGGCGTCGAGCAGCTCCGGCACGTCCCCGGTCAGACGCACCTTCAGGAGCCATCCTTCGGTGTACGGGTCGGAGTTGATGACCTCGGGGGTGTCCGATGTGGTGCCGTTCACCTCGACGACCTCGCCGGAGACCGGCGCGTACAGCTCGCTGACCGACTTGGTCGACTCGACCTCGCCGAACACCTCGCCGGCGGTGATCGTCGAACCCGCGTCGGGGAGCTGGACGAACACGATGTCACCGAGCGACTCGGCGGCGAAGGCGGTGATGCCGACGGTGGCGATGCCGTCCTCGACCTTCAGCCACTCGTGTTCCTTGGTGTACTGCAGGTTCTCGGGGATACTCACAGCTGGGAGTCCTTTACGCGCGGGAGTAGAAGGGCAGGGCGACGACCTCGACGGGCTCGATCCTGCCCCGGATGTCGACGGAGAGCTCGGTGCCGGGCTCGGCGTACGCCCGATCGACGTACGCCATGGCGATCGGGTAACCCAGCGTGGGCGACAGGGCGCCGCTGGTCACCTCGCCGATCTCGGTGCCGTCGGCCAGCAGCTTGTACCCGTGCCGCGGGGCCCGGCGGCCGGCGCCCTTGAGCCCGACCCGCACGCGCGGGACGTCCTGCTTGGACCGCTCCTCGAGAGCCGCGCGGCCGACGAAGTCGCCCGGCTTCTCGAACTTGACGACGCGGCCGAGCCCGGCCTCGAACGGGCTCTGGTCGAGCGTGAGTTCGTTGCCGTACAACGGCATCCCGGCTTCCAGCCGCAGCGTGTCGCGGCAGGCCAGGCCGGCCGGGACGAGGCCGTGCGGCTCGCCCGCGTCCATCAGCAGGCGCCACAGCGCCGGCGCCTCGTCGGCGTCGACGAACAGCTCGAAGCCGTCCTCGCCGGTGTAGCCGGTGCGGGCGAGCAGGACGTCGTGGCCCTTCACCGACGCCGGGACGCTGGCGTAGTACTTGAGCGCGTCCAGGTCGGCGTCGGTCACCGCGCCCAGGATTTCGACGGCCTTCGGACCCTGGACGGCGATCAGCGCGGTGGTCTCGGACCTGTCGTCCACGACGGCGTCGAAGCCCGCGACCCGCTCGGCGAGGGCATCGGCGACGACCTTCGCGTTGCCCGCGTTGGCGACGACCAGGTAGTGCTCGTCGGCCAGCCGGTAGACGACCAGGTCGTCGAGCACACCGCCGGAAGCGTCGCAGATCATCGTGTACCGCGCCCGGCCCGGCTTGACCCCGGTCAGGTTGCCGACCAGCGCGAAGTCCAGGACGTCGGCCGCCTGCTTGCCGGTGACGTGGATTTCGGCCATGTGCGAGAGGTCGAACAGCCCGGCCGCCTCGCGGACGGCCTTGTGCTCGGCCAGTTCGCTGGCGTAGCGGACCGGCATGGACCAGCCGGCGAAGTCGGTGAACAGCGCACCGAGTCCCTTGTGGACTCCGTGCAGGGAGGTTTCCTTCGACACGTCGGGATCAGCCTTCGTAAGCGTTGAGGGGCGGGCAGGAGCACACGAGGTTACGGTCGCCGCGGGCGCCGTCGATGCGACGCACCGGGGGCCAGTACTTGTTCTTGCGCGAAACACCCGCCGGGTACACGGCCAGCTCGCGGTCGTAGGGCTTGTCCCACTCGCCGACCAGCGTCTCCGCGGTGTGCGGGGCACCGCGCAGCGGGGACTCCTCCGCACTCCAGCGGCCGTTGGCCACCTCGTCGATCTCGGCGCGGATGGCGATCATCGCGTCGCAGAACCGGTCGATCTCGCCCAGGTCCTCGGACTCGGTCGGCTCGACCATCAGGGTGCCCGCGACCGGGAACGACATGGTCGGCGCGTGGAAGCCGTAGTCGATGAGCCGCTTGGCGACGTCGTCGACCGTCACGCCGGTCTCCTTGGTGAGCTGGCGCAGGTCGAGGATGCACTCGTGCGCGACCAGGCCGTCCTGGCCGGTGTAGAGCACGGGGTAGTGCGGCGCCAGGCGCGAAGCGACGTAGTTCGCGGCCAGCACGGCGACCTTGGTGGCCGCGGTCAGGCCGGGCGCGCCCATCATCCGGACGTAGGCCCAGGAGATCGGCAGGATCGACGCCGAGCCGTAGGGCGCGCCGCTGATCGGGCCGACGCCGGTCTCGGGACCGGCCGCGTCGAGCAGCGGGTGGTTCGGCAGGAACGGCGCGAGGTGCGCGCGCACCGCGACCGGGCCGACGCCGGGGCCGCCACCGCCGTGCGGGATGCAGAAGGTCTTGTGCAGGTTCAGGTGCGAGACGTCGCCGCCGAACTCGCCCGGCTTGGCCAGGCCGAGCAGGGCGTTGAGGTTCGCGCCGTCGACGTACACCTGGCCGCCGCCGTCGTGGACGATCTTGGCCAGCTCGTCGATCGAGTGCTCGTAGACGCCGTGCGTGGACGGGTACGTCACCATGATCGCGGCGAGCGTGTCCTTGTGGGTGTCCACCTTGGACTTGAGGTCGGCCAGGTCGACGTTGCCCTCGTCGGTGCACTTCACGACGACCACGCGCATCCCGGCGAGCACCGCGGACGCGGCGTTGGTGCCGTGCGCGGACGACGGGATCAGGCAGACGTCACGGGCCTCGTCGCCGTTCGCGCGGTGGTAGGCGCGGATCGCCAGCAGCCCGGCCAGCTCGCCCTGGCTGCCCGCGTTCGGCTGCAGCGACACCTTGTCGTAGCCGGTGACCTCGGCCAGCCAGCCGGCCAGCTGCTCCACCAGCGTGTGGTAGCCCTCGGCGTCCTCGGCCGGGGCGAACGGGTGGATGCCGGCGAACTCGCGCCAGCTGATCGGCTCCATCTCCGTGGTGGCGTTGAGCTTCATCGTGCAGGAGCCGAGCGGGATCATGCCGCGGTCGAGCGCGTAGTCGAGGTCGGACAGCTTGCGCAGGTAGCGCAGCATCGCCGTCTCGGAGCGGTGCGTGCCGAAGACCTCGTGACCCATGAAGCCGCTCTCGCGGGCCAGGCCACTGGGCAGCGCGACACCGTCACCGGCCTCTTCTTCGACGCCGAACGCGCGCAGGACCTTCGCGGTGATCGCGGGGGTACTGACCTCGTCGAAGGCGACGCGGACGTGGTCGGCGTCGACGTGGCCGAGGTTGATCCCGGCCGCACGGGCGGCCGCGTGGACCTCGGCGGCGCCGCCCGGGACGCGCGCGACGACGGTGTCGAAGAAGGACTCGTGCACGACCTCGACACCGGCCGCGCGCAGTGCGGCGGCGAAGCCCGCGGCCAGGCCGTGGACACGCTGGGCGATCTTCTTCAGGCCGTCCGGGCCGTGGTAAACCGCGTACATCGCGGCCAGCACGGCCGGCAGGACCTGCGCGGTGCAGATGTTGGACGTCGCCTTCTCTCGGCGGATGTGCTGCTCACGCGTCTGCAGCGCGAGGCGGTAGGCGGAGTTGCCGTCGGCGTCGACCGAGACGCCGACGAGACGCCCGGGCAGCGAGCGCTCGAGCCCGGAGCGCACGGACATGTACCCGGCGTGCGGGCCGCCGTAGCCGAGCGGGACGCCGAAGCGCTGCGTCGAGCCGGCGGCGACGTCGGCGCCGAACTCGCCGGGCGAGGTGATGAGCGTCAGCGCGAGGAGGTCGGCGGCGACGGTGAACAGCGCGCCCGCGGCCTTCGCCGACTCGGAAATCGCGTGGTAGAAGCCGCGGCCGCGCAGCACGCCGGACGCGCCGGGGTACTGGACGACGACGCCGAAGAACTCGTCCGGCAGGCCGGTGAGCAGGTCGCGGACCTCGACCTCGATGCCGAGGGCCTCGACGCGGGTGCGCACGACGGCGATGGTCTGCGGCAGGCACTCGGCGTCGAGGACGACCTTGTTCGACTTGGACTTGGACGCGCGGCGCATGAGCGTGACGGCTTCGGCGACGGCGGTCGACTCGTCCAGCAGCGAGGCGTTCGCGGTGGCCAGGCCGGTGAGGTCGGCGACCATCGTCTGGAAGTTGAGGAGGGCTTCGAGCCGGCCCTGGGAGATCTCCGGCTGGTAGGGCGTGTACGCGGTGTACCAGGCCGGGTTTTCGAGCACGTTGCGGCGGATCACGCCGGGGGTGACGGTGTCGGAGTAGCCGAGGCCGATCATCTGCGTCATCGGCCGGTTGCGCGCGGCGAGGGCGCGCAGCTCCGCGGTGGCGTCCTCTTCGGACGCGGCGGGCGGCAGGGTGAGTTCCTTCGTCGCGCGGATGGCGCTCGGCACGGCGGCGCCGACGAGGGCGTCCAGGCTGCCGTAGCCGCACTCGGCCAGCATCTTCGCGCGTTCGGCCTCGGACGGGCCGATGTGGCGGGCGTCGAACTGCGTTGAAGTGATGGGGAGCTCCTCGGGCCTGGGCACACAACGGTGCGCTGGGAACTCCCCCTCTGTCATGGCACCTGAGAGTTTCACCGTGGGATGCACGGCTTTCACCTTGGGTGAGGCGCGGGTGCGCCTGCTTTCCAGAGTGGCCTCGCGCGAAGCGGTAACAGGTACCTGAGAGATTCTGGGGAGTTTGCTCCTTCGGTGCCCCACCGACTTCGTGGGGGCTCTCCCGCTCCGGCTCTACGGCCCGATCTGCAGTTGTGACGGTCACGGTACCTGCCGGGTTCGAGGTCCGTCTACTTCACCCGGGCAACACCACATCAGTCTTCGAGCGCGCCTCGACGCATGACGCTCCCGGCGAGCGCCGGTGGCCGCCGGACCCGGCCGGACGGCAGGACCAGGCGCTTGAGCGGCCCGCCCACCGGCACCGGCGGGTGCCCGGCGCCCAGCAGCACCTGCTCGACGATCTGCTCGGCGTGCCACGCCACCGCGTCGTTGAGCCGGTCCAGCGAGGGGTGGTCGCCGTCGAAGACGTCCTCGTCGGCGAGCGTCACCTCGAAGTACGCGCAGCCCGGCGGGACCGCGATCGCCTCCTCGATCGCCCGGACGCCGTCGAGGGGGTCGGTGAACCCGGCTTCGAGCAGCGCCGACCGGTAGATCCGCGCCGCCCGGGCCCGCATGCGGGGGCCGTAGCGGACGACGACCGGGAGCCGTCCGGTCAGGTCCGGCACGGCCAGCCCGTGCAGCAGCATGATCGGCGGCACCGAGTGCACCAGCCGCGGCGCCGGTTCGGCCAGCTCGCGGGCGGTGATCCGGACGCGGTCGGCCATCGCGTCCGGGAGGCCGAAGTAGCGGAAGTCGACGGTGCCGAACCCGAGCCCGTCGGCGACCAGCGACGCCAGCAGCTCGCCGTACCCCCAGATCGGCGACAGCACCACGACCGGCGGCGCGGCGATCACCGGCGACGGCGCGGGCGGCCGCGTCGCCTCCTGCTCGGGCACCTGGATGACCAGCCGCGGCGGCTCGTGCCAGTCGTGCACCTCGGCGACCCGCCAGTAGAGCCCGAGCGGCCGCCACAGCTCGCCGAGGATCTCGTGCTCGATGATGCGGCGCGTCTCGGCGTCGTCGTACGGGAAGTCCCGCGGCGGGACGATCCCGACGTAGTGGTGGTAGGTGACGCGCACTTCGTCGCCGCGGGTCGCCGAGCGGATCCGCATCTCCCAGTCGATCGGCGACGCGGCGATCGCGTTGGCCACCTGCGTGCCGGGCGAGGAGTAGACGAGCGCCGTGGCCTGCCGGAGGAACTGCCCGGCCTGGTCGATGCCCTCCCGCAGCGCCTTCGCCGCCTGCGCGACGTGGACCGGCGACGCGAGGGAGTCGGGCAGCACGCCGGCGACGCGCAGCAGCTCGGCCTCCCCGAGCCCGGTGACCTCGGCGAGCTGCGCCCAGTGGTCGAACACCGTCACCTTCGGCGCGTGCCGGTGCTCGATCCAGCTGCGCAGCGTGGACGTCGGGACGCCGATCCGGCGGGCGGCCTCGTCGAGGGAAAGCCCCCTCGCGCGGATGCCCGTCCGGACCGCTTCCGCCCACTCGCCGGCGCGCCAGTGCGTCACCTCACAAAGCTAACGAAACCGGCTAGCTTTGCGCACGGACGAATCGCCCGCGCGCGCCCGACGCTGTGAGCATGACCACCACCATCATCGCCCTGACGCTCATCGTCGGCGTGCTGACCTTCGCCGCCGGTGCCTTCCTCGCCTCCGAGATCGCCGTCCGCGTGCTGCGCCGCCGCGAACGGCTCGTCTCCGAAGAGCGCAAGAAGCTCAACGCCGCCTGGAGCTACCTGCGGGAGGTCTACGGCGTCAAGAAACCGACCAAGCGTTAGAGCGGGGTGACGTAAGCGCCGGAGATGCCGCCGTCGACCAGGAACTGCGAGGCCGTGATGAAGCTGGCGTCGTCGCTGGCCAGGAACGCCACCGCCGCCGCGATCTCCTCGGGCTCGGCGAACCGGCCGACCGGCACGTGGATCAGCCGCCGCGCCGCGCGTTCCGGGTCCTTCGCGAACAGCTCCTTGAGCAGGGGCGTGTTCACCGGGCCCGGGCAGAGCGCGTTGACGCGGATGTTCTCCCGCGCGAACTGCACGCCGAGCTCGCGGCTCATCGCGAGCACGCCACCCTTGGACGCGGTGTAGGAGATCTGCGACGTCGCCGCGCCCATCACCGCGACGAACGACGCCGTGTTGATGATCGAGCCCTTGCCCTGCCGCTGCATGTGCGGCAGGACGGCCTTGCAGCAGTGGTACACCGACGTCAGGTTGACGCGCTGCACCCGCTCCCAGGCGTCGATGCCGGTGGTCAGGATGGAGTCGTCCTCGGGCGGGGAGATCCCCGCGTTGTTGAACGCGACGTCGACCGAGCCGAACTGCTCGACCGTGCTGTGGAACAGGTTCTCGACCTGTTCGGCGTCGGTGACGTCGGTCTGGACGAACGCGCCGCCGACCTCGTCCGCGGCCGCCTTGCCCTCGGCCGGCGTCAGGTCCCCGATGACGACCTTCGCGCCTTCGCTCGCCAAGCGGCGCGCCGAGGCGAGCCCGATGCCGCTCGCGCCGCCGGTGATCACCGCGACGCGGCCTTCGAAACGCTGGACCATTACTCCTCCGTGCTGAGAAAGACGTTCTTGGTTTCGGTGAACGCCGCCGCGGCGTCGGGGCCCAGTTCGCGGCCGAGGCCGGACTGCTTGAACCCGCCGAACGGCGTCCAGTAGCGCACCGAAGAGTGCGAGTTCACCGACAGGTTGCCGGCTTCGACGCCGCGCGCCACCCGGAACGCGCGGCCGGCGTCGCGGGTCCAGATCGACCCGGACAGGCCGTACTCGGTCGCGTTGGCCATCCGGACGGCGTCGGGCTCTTCGGCGAACGGCACGACGGCGACGACCGGGCCGAACACCTCCTCCGCCACGGCCGGGTGCCGCAGGTCGGGCGGGGTGAGGACGGTCGGCGGGAACCAGTAGCCCGGGCCGGCGGGCGCGCTGCCGCGGAACGCGACGGGTGCGTCGTCCGGGACGTAGGAGGCGACCTTCTCCCGGTGCGAAGCCGAGATCAGCGGCCCCATCTCGGTCTTCTCGTCGCCGGGGTCGCCGACGACGACGCCGTGCACGGCGGGTTCGAGCAGTTCCATGAAGCGGTCGTACGCGCTCGCCTGCACGAGGATCAGCGACCGCGCGCAGCAGTCCTGCCCGGCGTTGTCGAAGACGCCGTAGGGCGCGGTCGCCGCGGCCTTCTCCAGGTCGGAGTCGGCGAAGACGATGTTCGCGTTCTTGCCGCCGAGTTCGAGGGTGACGCGCTTCACCTGGGCCGAGCAGCCGGCCATGATCTGCTTGCCGACCTCGGTGGAGCCGGTGAAGACGACCTTGCGCACGCCCGGGTGGTCGACGAACCGCTGTCCCACCACGGATCCCTTGCCGGGCAGCACCTGGAAGACGTCTTCCGGGACACCCGCCTCGCGCGCCAGTTCGGCCAGCCGGAGCGCGGTCAGCGGCGTCAGCTCGGCGGGCTTGAGGACGACGGTGTTGCCGGCGGCGAGCGCGGGCGCGAAGCCCCAGCCGGCGATCGGCATCGGGAAGTTCCAGGGCACGATCACGCCGACCACGCCCAGCGGCTCCTGGAAGGTGACGTTGACGCCGCCCGGCACCGGGATCTGCTTGCCGATCAGGCGTTCCGGGGCGGCGGAGTAGTAGTTGAGGACGTCCCGGACGTTGCCGGCCTCCCAGCGGGCGTTGCCGATGGTGTGCCCGGAGTTCTCGACCTCCAGCCGCGCGAGGTGCTCGATGTCGGCCTCGACGGCGTCGGCGAAGCGGCGCAGCAGCCGCGCACGGTCGCCGGGGGTCACGTCGCGCCAGGCCGGGAACGCCGCCTGCGCGCGGGCGATCGCCGCGTCGGTCTCCTCGGCGCTGGTCAGCGGGACGGTCCGCACCACCTCCCCGGTGGCGGGGTTCCGGACGTCGAAGCTGCTGGTCATGCCCTCTCCTTGCTCGCGTCGACCAGGGCTCGGAAGAGCCGCACGTCGTCGCTGTCCTGCTCGGGGTGCCACTGGACGCCCAGGGTGAACTCCCCCGGCACCTCGGCGGCTTCGATGGTGCCGTCGGCGGCCCAGCCGACCGGTTCCAGGCCGGCGCCGAGCCGGTCGATGGCCTGGTGGTGGTAGCAGAGGGTCTTGGTTTCCGGGCCCAGGATCGCGGCGGCCCGGCTGCCCTCGGCCAGGGTGACCGTGCCCCGGCCGAACGTCGCCGGCGCAGGCTGGTGCTCGGTGGTTTCCCTCGCTTCCGGCAGGTGCTGGGTCAGGGTGCCGCCGAGGGCGACGCTCATCACCTGCAGGCCGCGGCACACTCCCAGCACCGGCTTGCCCTGGCGGCGGGCCGCTTCGAACAGGCCGAACTCGAAGGCGTCGCGCTCGGGCCGGGTGTAGGTGGCCGGGTGCGGCTCGTGGCCGTAGCGCCCGGGCTCGACGTCGGCGCCGCCGGTCAGCACCAGGCCGTCCACTGTGGACATCAGACGGCCGTGGGCTTCGGACACCGGCGGGAGCAGCACCGGGACGCCACCGGCCGCGACGACGCAGTCGACGTAGAACCGGTGCAGCAGCGCGGCTTCGGTCTCCCAGACCCCGAACTTAGCGGGCTCGAGGTAGCTGGTGAGGCCGATGACCGGTTCAGAGGCGCTCGAAGCCACGGATCAGCTCCCAGTCGGTGACGGCGGCGTTGTAGGCGTCGATCTCGATCTTCGCCGCGTTCAGGTAGTGGTCGACGACGTCGTCGCCGAAGGCGTCGCGGGCCAGGTCGCTGCCGTCGAGGGCCGCGGCGGCCTCGGGCAGCGTCGTCGGCACGGTGCCGCGGTCGGAGTGGTAGGCGTTGCCGCTGAAGGGTTCTTCCAGCTCCAGCTCGTTCTCGATGCCGTGGAGGCCGGCGGCGATGAGCGCGGCGACGGCGAGGTAGGGGTTCACGTCCCCGCCCGGCACGCGGTTTTCGACGCGCAGCGACTCGCCGTGCCCGACGACGCGCAGCGCGCAGGTGCGGTTGTCGGTGCCCCAGGCGATGGCGGTCGGCGCGAAGCTGCCGGGGACGAACCGCTTGTAGGAGTTGACGTTCGGCGCGAAGAAGTAGGTCAGCTCGTGCAGCCCGGCGAGCTGGCCGGCGAGGAACTGCTCCATGAGCGTCGAGAAGCCGTGGTCGTGGTCGCCGGCGAGGACGGCGCGGCCCTCGGTGGAGCGCAGGCTGATGTGGATGTGGCAGGAGTTGCCTTCACGCTCGTTGTACTTCGCCATGAAGGTGAGGCTCTTGCCCTCCTGCGCGGCGATCTCCTTGGCGCCGTTCTTGTAGACGCTGTGGTTGTCGCAGGTGCGCAGGGCGTCGGTGTAGCGGAAGGCGATCTCCTGCTGACCGGGGTTGCACTCGCCCTTGGCGGACTCGGGGTAGAGCCCGGCGCCGGCCATCTCGTTGCGGATGCGGCGCAGCAGCGGCTCGAGGCGCGCGGTGCCGAGCATCGAGTAGTCGACGTTGTACTGGTTGGCCGGCTTGAGACCGTGGTAGCGCTTGTCCCAGGCGGCTTCGTAGGTGTCGTCGAAGACGATGAACTCGAGTTCGGTCCCGACGTAGGCGGCGAGCCCGCGCTCGGCGAGCCGGTCGAGCTGCCGGCGCAGGATCTGCCGCGGCGACATGGGAACGGGACCGCCTTCGACCCGCTCGACGTCGGCGAGCACCAGCGCGGTGCCCTCGTGCCACGGGATCTCGCGCAGCGTCTCGAGATCGGGGCGCAGCACGAAGTCGCCGTAGCCGCTGTCCCAGGAGGAGAGCGCGTAGCCGTCGACGGTGTTCATGTCGACGTCGACGGCCAGGAGGTAGTTGCAGGCCTCGGTGGCGTGCCCGACGACCTCGTCCAGGAAGTACTCCGCCGAGCAGCGCTTGCCCTGGAGCCTGCCCTGCATGTCCGTGATCGCGACGAGCACGGTGTCGATCGTGCCCGCGTCCACCCGGGCCCGGAGCTCGTCGAGGGTGAGCATGCCTCGCCTGCGTGCCATCAGCCACCCCAAAGGTTTGATGCGAATCCTTTGCGGGTCCTTCCTACCGGGCGAGGGGCGCGGGGTCAACTGGAACAAAGGTATCTTTTTGAGCCATTGAGTTGCGGTCGGCCGTGCGGGTGCGGGACGGCCGCTGTGCTGGTGTCCGGGACCCGCGCCGGCTTCCCGGCTCGCTGCTCCGGGCCCCGCGTCACGCCCGCCGCTCGGCCGGCGTTGCGACGGGTAGCCCGGCTCGCGCGGTGGAGTCGCGGTGGCGGCCCGCCGCGCCGACCGACCACCACCCCGCTCGACCGGCGTTGCGGCAGCGCGACGGGTAGCCCGGCTCGCGCGGTGGAGTCGCGGTGCCGGCTCGCCGCGCAGCCGCCCGCCCCACGGCCGGCCATCGCGCAGCGTTCGGCAGCCGCGGCCGCCAGTCCTCCGCCGCGGCCCGCCCCACGGCGGCCACCACCCCCGCCCGCCCCGCGTCGGCCACCGCGCAGCGCTCGGCACCACGCCCCGACCTCCCGCTCCCCGGCTCCATCCACCCCACCCGCCCCCGGCCTGCGCTCACCGCCGGATTGCGCGGTTTGCCCGGCTGAGAAGACCCTGTGAATTCGCCGCGCCGGGAGGAATTCCGGGTACTCCCACGTTGAACGGGGCAGGAGAGGTGAGATCGATGACCACAGCATTCACGCAGCAGAACACGATCGGACAGCAGCAGGCGCGGCCCCAGCTGCCGACCATGCCCACCGGCTGGCCGATCGGTTCCTACGAGTCCTACGAGCAGGCGCAGCGCGCGGTCGACCACCTCGCGGGCACGGACTTCCCGGTCACCGACGTCACGATCGTGGGCGTGGAGCCGATGCTCGTCGAGCGCGTCGCCGGCAAGATGTCCTGGGGCAAGGTCCTGGGCAGCGCGGCGACCTCCGGCGCGATGTTCGGCCTGTTCCTCGGCCTGGTGCTCAGCCTGCTGAACCCGGGCGCGGGTCTGGTCCCGATCGTGATCGGCCTCGTCGCCGGTCTCGGGTTCAACCTGCTCTTCGGCGCGCTGGGCTACGCGGTGAACCGCAACAAACGCGGGTTCATCTCCCAGAGCCAGCTGGTCGCCCGCCGCTACGACGTCCTTTCCCAGCCGCGCAACGCCGAGAAGGGCCGCGCGCTCCTGGCGGACCTCGCGGCGCGCAGCGCCTTCGGCCACTGACACCCTGAAGAGCGAAGGCCACCTCCGCCGGGAGGTGGCCTTCGTCGTACCTGGGGACAGCTCCGGTCGCCACTCCCCGAACTGTCGGTGCCCGCCGGTAGCGTGGAAAACGGGGGCTGCTCAGCTCCCCGAGGCCACCGCGGGAGCGTCCGGAACCCCCGTCGGATCCGGAGTCCCCGCCGGGCGGCCCGCCCGCAGCAGCTCGCCCCAGCGCGCCCGGTCGTACTCCGCCGGCGCCGTCGAAACCAGGAACTCCCGCAGGATCGCCAGGAACCGCTCGGGGTCCGCGCGGTGCGGGAAGTGCCCGGCGCCCTCGAACAGCACCAGCCTGCTGCCCGGCATCGCCCGGTGCGCGCGCAGCGCGTGGCCGCTCGGCACGACCCGGTCCTCGGTGCCCCACACCAGCAGCGTCGGGATCCCGCTGGTCAGGTAGCAGCGGTCGAGCATGTTGACGACCTGCCCGCGCCAGTCGACGACCGAGCGCAGCGTCCGCAGGAACGCCGACCGGGTGCTCGGCTCCAGCAGCCGGACGTACCGGGTCAGCACGTAGTCGAGGTCGGTGTCCTCGAACACCCGCAGCAGCCCGGCGAACCCGCGCAGCGCCGTCAGCGCCGGGCGGCTGCCCAGCAGCGGCAGGACCATTCCCGCGCCCGGGGCCGCGGCCAGCCGCAGCAAGGGGTGCACGCCCGCGCCCACCCCGCCCGAGCCGACCAGGACGAGGCGCTCGCAGCGTTCCGGGAACTGGTAGGCGAACTGCATCGCGACGCCGCCGCCGAGCGAGTGCCCGACCACCGTCACGCGGTCGACGTCGAGCGTGGTCAGCAGGTCGCGCATCCCGCACGTGTAGGCGGCGACGGAGTAGTCCGCGCGCGGCTTGGCCGAAGCGCCGTGCCCGAGCAGGTCGGGCGCGATCACCGTGTGGTCGGCCGCCAGCGACGACAGCAGCTCCAGCCACGTCGACGAGTCGTCACCGATGCCGTGCAGGAACAGCAGCGCGGGCCCGCGCCCGGCCATCCGGTAGGCGCGCTCGTACCCGTGGACCACGCGGGTCCGCGGGGCGAAGGCGTCCGGCACCCACCCAGCTCAGCACGCCCGCGTTCGCGGGACGTTTCGCGCACGTTGGGATCGGGTGAACGCCGGGAGCGGCCCCGAACCGGCTCCCGGCGTTCGTTCCCCCGTTACTTCGTCGGCGTCGGCGTGGCCGGCGCGGACGAAGACGTCGGTGCGGTGGACGTGGCCGGTGCGGTGGACGTGGCCGGCGGGGCCGTCACCTTCGGGATCGCCGCGCTGAACGGCACCCCCGCGTCCTCGCGGCAGGCCGAGCGGTACCCGTTGTAGCCGTTGTAGTTGCCCTCGTCGTCGGTCACGCCCTGCTCGACCCGCGGCCGCGGGAACCGGTTGTCCGCGCCGATCTTCTCCTTGGTCCCGCTCGCGCGCTCGCAGCCGTAGCGGGTCAGCGTGAGCGGACGGCCCTCCTCGTCGTAGAGGTAGACCTCGGTCAGCGGCTTGCCCTCGGCGTCGAACGCGTAGACGTTCTCGACCTCGTGGCCGCCGTAGGTCAGCTGCTCGTTGCCGTACCGGTCGGACGACGACGGGTAGTACGACGGCGAGCTCGAGTAGGAGTTCCGGTGGGAGATCAGGTCGACCGCCGCGCCGAAGCCGCCCAGGATGCCGCCGATGACGAACGCCGAGATCGGCACGGCGAGCCACAGCAGCCGCCGGTCACGGCGCACGCGCGGCCCCGCCCACACCGCCGCGCCCCCCGCGACGAACAGGAAGGGCAGCAGCAGCACCGCGCTGCGCGATCGCAGCATGAGCAGCAGCCCGAACGCGATCAGCACGACGGCGCACACGACCCACCACGCCGGTTTCAGCGACGCGAGGTAGGTGATCGCCTTCCCGGAGTCCTCCTGCCGGCGCCCCTTGGCCAGCGTCTCGCGCAGCCACCCGACCTCCGGCAGCGCCAGCACCGGCTCGACCCCGCCGCGCAGCAGCAGGAAGAGGCTGATGAGGAACACGGGCAGGAACAGCACGGCGCCCAGCAGCCCGTCGGGGTCGACGCGTACCGCGGCGGCGAACGCGAACAGCGCGAGCGCCACGGCGCTGAGCACCAGGCCCCAGAACGCGATGCGCGGCTTCGCGAGGCTCGGGGCCTTCGCGGTGGCGAGCACCTGTGTCGCCCCCTCGGCCGGCGCCGGGTACCCGCCGGACGCGCGCAGTTCGGCGGCGTAGCTCTCGGGCGTGCCGAGCCGTTCGATCAGGGCCTCGACGCGGGCGCCCTCCCCCAGCTCGGCCTCGAGCTCCGCCAGGTGCGGGCGGACGTCCTCGAGGATTTCTTCGATCTCGCTCGCGGGCAGGTCGGCGAGCGCGGTGCGGACCCGCGCCAGATACACCCGCACGGCGGTCGGCTTGTCGCTCATGCTGCCTCTCCCACTGCGTCTCCCAGGAGTACGTTCATCGTCGATGCGAAGCTCTGCCAGGTCTTGCCCGACTCCGCCAGCCGGGCCCGGCCCGGCTCGTTCAGGCTGTAGTACTTGCGGTGCGGGCCCTCTTCGCTGGGCACCACGTACGAGGTGAGCAGGCCGGCTTTGTAGAGCCTGCGCAACGTCCCGTACACCGACGCGTCCCCCACCTCGTCCAGGCCGGCGCTCCTGAGTCTTCGCAGGACGTCGTACCCGTAGCCGTCTTCCTCGCGGAGCACCGCGAGCACGGCGAGGTCGAGCACCCCTTTGAGCAGCTGACTGATCTCCACTGCACCCTCCAGTCTTACGCTTGGGAAGGTACCACGCATTGCACAGTAGTGCGCACGGCGGAGGGCCGAACGGGCGTGTCGAGCGCGGCGGCCTGCCACGAAGATGGGGAAATGGATCAGGTCAAGACGGACTTCGAAGTGCTCGACGAACGCTTCGCGCGCGTCAACGGCGACGAGTGGATGCAGCGCCTGTACACCGGCTGCCGCTGGACCGAAGGGCCCGCCTGGTTCCCGGCCGGGCGCTACCTCGTGTTCAGCGACATCCCGAACGACCGGATGCTGCGCTGGGACGAGACGACCGGGCACGTGGGGGTCTTCCGGCAGCCGTCGCAGTACTCGAACGGGCACACTGTCGACCGTCACGGACGGCTGATCAGCTGCGAACAGGGCACCCGCCGCGTCACGCGCACCGAGCACGACGGCTCGATCACCGTGCTGGCGGCGGAGTTCGAGGGAAAGCGGTTCAACAGCCCGAACGACGTCGTCGAGCACTCGGACGGGTCGATCTGGTTCACCGATCCGAGCTACGGCATCGACAGCGACTACGAGGGGTACCGGGCGGAGAGCGAGATCGGCGCGTGCCACGTGTACCGCGTCGACCCGTCGGGCGAGGTGCGGATCGTGGCCGACGACTTCTCACGGCCGAACGGGCTGGCGTTCTCGGCCGACGAGTCGCTGCTGTACATAGTGGACACCCGGCGGCAGCCGAGCCACATCCGCGTGTTCGGCGTGGGTTCCGGGGGAAAGCTCTCGGGCGGCGAGGTCTTCGGGACGTGCGACAACGGCGTGTTCGACGGCGTCCGGGTCGACAGCGAAGGCCGGGTCTGGGCGGCGGCCCACGACGGCCTGCACTGCTTCGCCGCGGACGGCACGCGGATCGGCAAGCTGCGGGTGCCGGAGGTCTGCTCCAACTTCACGTTCGGCGGGCCGAGGGGGAACGACCTGTTCATCACGGCGTCGAGTTCGGTCTACACGCTGCGGGTGACGGTCACCGGGGCGCGCTACCCGTCGTGAGCCGTTGCCAGGCCTGGCTGACCCGGACCAGCCACGCCGCTTCGGCTTCGACGTCCGCGTCGGCTTCCGTGAGGTCGCCGGGCTCGCGTCGCGGCGGCTCGAAGCGGCGGCCCTCGCGGACGGCCTCGATCGCCGCGGCCAGGGCCACCGCCTCGACCGTCGGTGCCACGTCGGCTTCGCGGACTCCGGCTCGGCGGGCCTCCGTCTCCGCGCGGGCCGGGAGGTCCGGGTCGAAGTGGGCCCGCAGCGCCAGGTGGCCGTCGCGGATCTCGATGACCCTGCGGTACAGCGCGAATTCGGCACCGCCCGCCAGCTCGCGGCCCGGGTCGAGCGCGATGCCCGGCACCGCCGCGCGCAACGCCGTCCACAGTGGCTCGATGCGGCGGTACGCGCGGTACGCCCGGATCCGGCCGAGCACCGACGTGAGTGCCGGCGCCCACGCACCGAGGGTCGCGCCGGCGGTGACGAACCCGATCGTCGCCGCGGCGAGCACCGACGAGGGCAGGTCCTCGCGCGCGCCGATCCGGCCCGTCTCGGCGAGGGCGCGGACGTCGTCGATGTCCCAGAACGTCCACGCGAACGCCGCCACCACGCCGACCAGCAGCAGCCACAGCCCGGTGCGCAGCGGTCCCGGCTCCGCGTGCCACGCGCTGCGGGCGAACACCGCGATCAGCAGGCCGAGGCTGATCAGGCTGTAGACGAGGAAGATCACTTTGTCGGCGAGGGCGAACGGCAGGCCGCCGGGTGAGAAGACGGTGTCGTCGCCGACGCGTCGCGGCTCGGAGAGCGTGAAGGACACCGCGAGCAGCACCATGGTGGCGCCGGTGAACAGCGCGTGCGGGGCGAGCCGGGCGCCTTCGCCGCGCCACACGGACTGGGTGAAGGCGACGGCGAACCCGATCGCGCCCAGCTTGAGCTCGTCGCCGGCCAGGCTGAGGACCCATTCGGCGACAGGGCCGGGCCCGGCGAGGGCGGCCATGGCGGGCGTCAGCACGACGATGCCGGCGGCGATGCAGATACCGAAGCCGGCGAGGAACCACATGGTGCGCACCGGCTGGCTGCGGCGCGCCTCGACGAGCTTGTAGCCGAACCCGGCGAACCCGACCAGGCAGAGGTGGTAGGCGAGGGTCTCGATCACGGCGCCCGGCGGCGGGACCGGCCGCCGAAGAGGGAGTCGAAGCGCCGCACGCCGTCCGGGACGTCGGCGGCGAGCTCCCGCGGCTCTTCGGGCCGCACGACGCGCTGGGCGAGCAGGCTCGCGACGAGCTCGGCTTCGCGTTCTTCGACCTCGGTGTAGGTGGTGCGGCCGAGCACGCGCCGGACGAGTTCGGGCGAGAGGTTCGGCATGAGCTGCCGCCCGGCGGCGGCGTCGATGGCGACGCCGTCCGCGCCACCGTCGGCCCCGGTGTGGCCGCAGAGCAGGTGGCCGACCTCGTGGAGCAGGATGTGCCGCCGGTGCAGGGCGGTGGTGTTGGTGGGGTAGAGGATGTAGTCGGCGCGTTCGGTGCTCATGAGCAGCCCGCAGGGAGCGCCCTCGGGGGCGCTGACGGGCATGAGCTCGATGGGCCGCCGCCTGGTGGCGGCGAGGCTCGCGACGAAGGCCTCGGCATCGAAGGGTTCGGGCAGGGCAACGGAACCGGCGACTTCCCGGGCCCGTTTCCACAGGGCGCGCCCCGCGCGCCGCGACGGTTGCGCCACGTCAGCCCTCCCTCCTGCCGCGCCCCCACGGCCTCGGCCGGTTCAACGCGGCGGCGGCGGTGGGGATACGCGGGGGCAGGAAGATCGCGAGCGCGAGTTTCGGCCGCGGTCGCGGGGCGGCGGACAAGGGCCGGCTCGGAGCGGCCGCCGGCTGACGGGGCGCGCCCGACCGCAGGTCAGCGCCCGGCCGACGGCGAAGGCTCGTGCCCGGCTGGTGGCTTGCAGCAGCGCCTGGCCGGTAACCCACGCGAGCGCCCGGCCGGCGCGCGGGTCTGGCCACCGCCGTCACCTCAGGCCTCCCTCTTCGGTGTGCCGCGACCTGCCTCCCTTCGGGCGATCGCGTCGATCATGTCGCTGATCGTGTCCAAGCCGTCCGAGGACAGCGTCACCGCTCGCAGCGCCAGATCTCGGACCCCCGCGTCGCGCAGCGCTCCCAGCAGGGCCAGCTCTTCCGCGATCTTCGTGCTCTGCTCGTCGTCGAAGAAGTATGCCGGAGGGACTCCGAAGAACTGGGCCAGTGCCTCCAGGTGCCGCTTCGTCGGGTTGTCGCGGCGGCCCGTGCGCAGCTGCCACAAGTACGTCGTCGAGAAGCTCTCGCCCGTTGCCTCGCGGCACGCCTTCGCGACCTCTTCGTTGCTGTACGGCTCCCGATCGGGCCTGCGGACCACGTGGAACAGCCGGTCGATCTTGTCGGCCAGCGTCGACTTTCCGGGCTCCTTGACCACGATGCACTCCCTCAGCTACCAGGCACATTCATCCTAGCTGAAAGCTGAACACCATTTATCAACGCAAGTTGGCGCGCGGCCGGGGCTGGCACCGCGGGCAGGAGAACGACGACCGGTTCATGAACGGCTCCCGCCGGATCGCCGTCCCGCAGCGGTGACAGGGCATGCCTTCCTGGCCGTACGCGTCCAGGGAACGGTCGAAGTACCCCGACTGCCCGTTCACGTTCACGTACAGCGCGTCGAACGACGTGCCGCCCGCGCCCAGCGCCGCGTTCATCACGTCCGACGCCGCCGACAGCAGTTCACGCCCCTTCGCGAGCGTCAGCTTCTCCGTCGGCCGGGCCCAGTGCAGGCGGGCGCGCCACAGTGCTTCGTCCGCGTAGATGTTGCCGATGCCCGACACCAGCGTCTGGTCCAGCAGCGCCCGCTTGACCTCGGTGCGCCGCGACCGCAGCGCGCGGACCGCCACGTCGAGGTCGAACGCCGGGTCCATCGGGTCACGCGCGATGTGCGCGATCGTGTCCGGGAGCAGCACGTCGTCACCGATGTCGTGGACGTCGTCGAGCGCCAGGCCACCGAACGTCCGCTGGTCGACGAAGCGCAGCTCCGGCCCGTCGTCGGCGAAGCGCAGCCGCACCCGCAGGTGCTTCTCGTCCGGCGTGCCCTCCGGCTGGACGAGCATCTGCCCGCTCATCCCGAGGTGCGCCAGCAGCGCCTCCTTGTCGGACAGCTCGAGCCACAGGTACTTGCCGCGGCGCCGCGCCGCCTCGACGCGGCTGCCGATCAGCCGCTTCGCGAAGTCCTCCGCGCCGAGCGTGTGCCGGCGGATGGCGCGCGGGTGCAGGACCTCCGCCTCGCGGATGGTCCGGCCCGCGACGTGCGCCTGCAGGCCCAGGCGGACGACTTCGACCTCGGGGAGTTCGGGCATACGACCATTGTGCCCGGGAGGTACGACAGTTTTAGGGGGCGGCCGGTCCGACGTCGGCTTTCGTCAGCGGGACGCGGGTCGTGCCGGACGCGAAGTACTCGTCCGCGCCGACGTCGTACGCCCCCGAACGCGCCTGCAGGTCGAAGTCCTTGGCCGCGGAGGGGTAAGACCCCACGCCGGCGTCGATCGCCGGGCTCCCGGAAGCCAGCCGGTACAGCCCGGCGGCGTCCTTGACCAGTTTCGGGTCCACCGACCGCGACGGGATCCCCGCGGCGCCACCGAAGGTGATGTTGCCTTCGTACTTGACCGTCGACCCGCTCGGCAGCGTCACGAGCGTCCCCGACGTCCCCTTGACGATGTTGTCCGCGACCACGCAGTCCTTCGGCTTGAAGTCGCCGCCGTCGCCGTCGATCACCGAAGAGCTGCCCAGCACCGTGTTGTACGCGACCGTGACGCGGTCCGGGCGGTCGTGCAGCTTGCTCGTCGGCCCGCTGTCGGCTTCGTCGCCGGACCCGAACACGATCGCCCGATCGCCGGAATTCGCGACGTAGTTGTTCACGATCCTGTGGTCGTTGCCGTGGAACCGGATCCCCGAGCCGAAGAGGACATTGCCTTCGACGGTGCTGCGGTTGCCGTGGCGCAGCACGATGTAGCCCCTGCTGTCGCGGATCGTGTTGTAGCGCACCACGTTGTCGGACGACTTGACCGAGATCGCCTCGCTGTCGCCGTCCGCCTTCTCGAACAGGTTGTTCTCGATCAGCGCGTTGGCCGAGTACGACTGGTGGTCGCTGAGTCCCAGCCGGATCGACTCGCCGCCGTTCGAACCGCTGAACTGGTGGTTGTAGAAGTAGTTGTGGTGCACGTGGACGTGCTTGGCCATCGCGCCGGACGGCCCGAGGATCTGCAGGAACACGCCCTGGCTGGTGCGGTTCTGGAAGACGTTGCGGTCGACGACCGTGTCGTCGCCGCTGACCGTCACCCAGTTGCCGTCGGTCGTGAGCTGGAAGTCGTTGCGGGTCAGGCGGTTGCCCGGCGCACCGGCCGGGACGCTCAGCTTCGCGCTGCCCCGGAACTTGAACCCCCGCAGCACGACGTTCGAGACACCGCTCGCGAAGGCGAACGTCTTCGAGCCGGTGATCGTCGCCTGGCCGGTGTGCTCGGCGGCGACGGTCACCGGCGCGGTGGACGTGCCGGACCGCTTGATCGAGAGCGTCGAGCCCGCGGAGTAGGAACCGTCGGCGAGCACGATCGTGTCACCGGGGTTCGCTTTGTCCATCGCGGACTGCAGCGCCGAAAGCGACGTGACGCGGACCTGCGCGGCCGAGGCCACCGGTCCGGGCACGACGACGAGCGCCGCCGCGATCAAGGGGACGAAGAACAGACGCATTCCGCCAAACCTCTCAGTCGGGATCGAGCGCGGCGGATCGCCACACGCTACTGAGCGGTTCGGGAAATCGTCAACGGAGGTTCCCGGTGATCAGGACTCCGGGTCGTCCTTCTTCTCGGCCTCGAGTTCGGCCGACAGCGAGCGCCACGCCGTCTCGGCGGCCTTCTGCTCGGCTTCCTTCTTCGTCGAGCCGGTGCCGTGGCCGAGGGGACGGCCGGCGACGAGCACCGTGGCCGTGAACTCCTTGCGGTGGTCCGGCCCGGTGTCCTCGACCTTGTACTCGGGCACGCCGAGGCCGGCCGACGCGGTCAGCTCCTGCAGGCTCGTCTTCCAGTCGAGCCCGGCACCGCGCAGCGGCGCTTCGGCGAGCAGGCCGTCGAAGAGGTGGTGCACGAGCTTGCGGGCGATCTCGATGCCGTGCTCGAGGTAGGCGGCACCGATGACCGCCTCCAGCCCGTCGGCGAGGATGCTCGCCTTGTCCCGGCCGCCGGTGAGCTCTTCGCCCTTGCCCAGCAGCAGGTGCGCCCCGAGCCCGCCCTCGCCGAGCCCGCGCGCGACCCGCGCCAGCGCGTGCATGTTGACGACGCTGGCGCGGAGCTTCGCGAGCTGACCTTCGGGCAGGTCGGGGTGCGTGGTGTAGAGGTGGTCGGTGACGACCAGGCCGAGCACCGCGTCACCGAGGAACTCGAGCCGCTCGTTCGGCGGCAGGCCCCCGTTTTCGTACGCGTACGAACGGTGGGTCAGCGACAGCCGGAGCAGCTCGGGGTCGAGTGTGACCCCGAGCGCTTCGAGCAACGGCGCCGGATCGGCGGGTGGTCCCCCGGGCGTCTTGCCCCCCATGTCGGCTACCCGATCAGGCGGGCTCGACGACCTGGCGGCCGTTGTGCTGGCCGCACGACGGGCACGCGACGTGCTGGAGCTTCGGCTGCTTGCAGGCGCGGTTGGAGCAAGGCACCAGCTGCACCGGAGCCGCCTTCCACTGGCTGCGGCGGGAGCGCGTGTTGGATCGCGACATCTTCCGCTTCGGGACGGCCACGAGTAGATCTCCTTAAGACGGTCTGCTCGCGGTCGTGCGAGCGAACTTCCTCACCATCGAGCTGGACGCTCGTCAGGCTTGCTCTTGTTCAGCTGGGCCCGGGCTTTTCGCCCGCGTTCTCGTCGAAGCGCTCGACCAGTGCGGCCCACCGAGGGTCTATCTTCTCATGCCCGTGTCCGGGCTCGAGATCGGCCCACTTGACGCCGCAGTCCGTGCAGAGCCCGGCGCAGTCTTCGGTGCACAGCGGCGCCAGCGGGAGGGCCAGCACGACGGCGTCGCGGACGATGGGTTCGAGGTCGATCTTGTCGTCGACCAGCCGGGGGATCTCGTCCTCCTCGGTGGTCTCCTCCGTGGCCGACCCCGGGTAGGCGAACAGCTCCTGGACCTCGACCTCGACCTCTTCGGTCAGGGGGTCGAGGCAGCGGGCGCAGGTGCCCTTCGCCGTGGCCTTCGCGGTGCCGCTGACCAGCACGCCTTCGACGACGGACTCGAGCAGCAGGTCGAGTTCCAGCTCGGAGCCGGCCTCGATGGTGATGACGTCGGGGACGCCGAGCGGCGTCTCCACCGGCACGCTGCGCGTGAGGGCGCGGCTGAGGCCGGCGTGACGGCCGAGCTCACGGGTGTCGATCACCCACGGGCTGCGGTCGTCGAGCTGGGGGGTCTTGTTCTCGGACATCCAATCCAGGGTACGCACGGGCCGCCACCACTTTTGAGCTGGGCGGCGCGGGCGTCACGCGACGGCTGAGAAGCTCGTCACACCTGGTAGTCGTAGAGCGTCGGCCGCCCGCCGGAACCCGGCAGGTTCGCCGGCGACCGCAGGTGGTTGCGGCCCGAGTCGACCGTTCGCAGCGTCGTCGCCAGCAGCTCGGAGAACTCCGCCAGCTTGCCGTCCACGTACGCGTCGCAGTCCGCGCGCTGGCGGTCGGCCTCCGCGTGGGCTTCGTCGACGATCCGGGCCGACTCCGCGTGGGCCGCCTGGACGACCTCCGTCTGGGCCACCATCCGCGCCTGCTCGGCGCGGCCGTCCTCGATCGCGCGGTCGTAGGCGTCGCGGCCGGCCTGGATCATGCGCTCGGACTCCGCGCGGGAGCGGTCGGTGAGGTTCTGGTACTCCGCCTGGCCCGCCGCCACCGTGCGGTCGGCCTGGTCGTGGGCGTCGGCGAGCATCTGCTCGGCGCGGGCGCGCGCGTCGGCCAGGATGCGCTCCGCCTCGTCCGTCGCCTCCGCGATCGCGCGCTCGGCCTCGGCGTTGGCCCCCGCGACCGTCTCCCCCGCCTCCTTGCGGGCGGCGTGGATCAGGTCGTCGCGCTTGTCGAGGACGTCCTGGGCGTCGTCGACCTCCGCGGGCAGCGCGTCGCGGACGTCGTCGAGGAGTTCGAGCACGTCGCCGCGGGGCACCACGCAGCTGGACGTCATCGGGACGCCGCGCGCCTCCTCGACGATGGTGACGAGCTCGTCGAGCGCCTCGAAAACCCGGTACACGGCAACTCCAATCCCCTGTCGCTGGGACCAGTCTGCCCGTTTCGGCGGCCGAACCGGTGAACGCCACCGGCACCGGGCGTGTCCCCCAGGAACACGCCCGGTGCCGGCTCCCCCTACGGCAGCACGAACGCCGGATCGGTGATCACCCGCGTGAGCTGCTCCTCGGTCAGCGGGTAGCCCAGGCCGCCGGTCACGATCACCGTCGAGCCGTCGGGCCGGTAGAGGAACCCGGTGCTGCCCTCGCGCACCGGTCGGCCGTTCTCGCCGGGGTAGACCAGTTCGGACAACACGAGCTGGCCGCCGCCGGGCCGCGGGAGCCGGACGCAGTGCGACTCGACGCCGGCCGCGGTGCAGAGCCGGTCGGCCGGGACGACCTCGTGCGCGGCCGACGCCCCGCGCACGACCAGCTGGAAGTTGCCGGGCCGTCCGCTCGCGTCGACGAATTCGGCCGTCACGCTCATCCGGTCCGGCCCGATGCTGTCGGCGGGCGACCGGCCCAGGGTCAGGTCGTGGACACCGGGCAGCGCCCGCGTGACAGCTTCGGCGAGCGCCAGCCGGATCCGGGACTGCTCGGCCACCGACGGCGGCACCGGTGCGGCCGCGGGTCCCACCGGCTCCCGCGAGGGGAGCAGGGCCAACGCGGCCGCGAAGACCGCGACGGCGGCGAGGACCACCCCGGCGGACCGGCGCCGGACGTGCCGCGCCGCGCGGTCGGCGACCTCGTCGGGGTCGAAGCCCAGCGGCGGTTCCGCGATCTCCACCTCGCGCAGGCGGGTTTCGAGGTCGGTCACCAGGTGCTCCTCTCCGCGCTGTGCTCGAGCACGCCCCGGAGGGTCTCGAGGCCGCGGGCGGCCTGGCTCCGCACGGTTCCCTCCGAGCAGCGCAGCACCTCGGCGACCTCGGCCGCCGGCAGGCCGGCGCAGTAGCGGAGGACGACGGCGGCGCGCTGCTTCGGCGGGACTTCGGCGAGTGCGCGCAGGAGCGGACCGGAGATCCCGGTCTCGGGCGCGGGCGAAGGCAGGTCCGGCACGACGCCGTCACGGCGTTCCCGGCGGCGCCACGGCCGGCGGGACTCGTCGAGCCAGCAGCGCAGCAGGACCTGCCGGGCGTAGTTGTCGACCGGGCCGCGCCGGGTGATCTTCGGCCACACCCGGTACAGCTTGACCAGTGCGTTCTGGACGAGGTCCTCCGCCAGGTGCCAGTCGCCGCACAGCAGGTAGGCCGTCCGTCTCAGCGCGACCGCGCGGGCACGGGCGAACTCCCGGAAGTCCGTGTCCTCCGCCGCCCGCATCGCGCCTCCTCGTCCGGTCCCGGTGTACCTCACGGACGAGGGGGCGCGGCGCGTTGCACGGGCTTCAGGAATTCAGGTCGATCCGCTTGAACGTGGCGTAGTGGTCGGGCGTGTAGGCCAGTTCGCCCGCCTCGCCGGCGATCACCCGGTCGTCCGTGCCGACGGCGAAGAGCCGGTAGTAGCCCGCGGCGCAGGCCGGGAGCACGCCTTCGCGGTTCTCGTAGGTCGTGCCGGTGGACGCGCCGCCGCGGACGTTGTCGACCACCGTGCGAGCCGCCGGCGACAGCTGCGAGTACCCGATCCCGGTCAGCTTCGACAGGTCGCCGCACTGGGACGGCGTGCTGCCGCCGTCGATGTCGATGACCTGGAAGGTGGCGTAGTGGTCGCCGGTGTAGAAGTACTCGCCGCCCGAGCCGGTCACGATGCGGCGCGTGCCGCGGTTGCTCGAGCCGGGCGTCGGCACCGTGTATTCGTGGTAGTAGCCCGACGCGCACGACGGGAGGATGCCTTCGCGGTTGTCGAAGACGACGCCGTCGTTCTGCGGGTACGGGAACGGCCCGTCGGTCTGGATCAGGTTGTACGTCGTCGTCGCTTCGGCGGGCAGGGCCGAGAGCGTCGTGTGCGAGAACCCGGAGAGGTCGCCGCAGGAGTTCTGCGCGGCGACCGCCGGTGAGTTCGTCACCGCTTCGGCGGCGGTGACCCCCATGGACAGCGTGGCCAGGAGCGCGAAGAGGACCGCGACCAGGCGTGATCGGTAGTTGGTCATTTTCGGACCGTAACTCGATCGAGTGATCTTCAGAAGACGGGAACGTGAACTCGGCCGGTAACGGCCGCAAGTCCCGACGAACGTAGGGGGTCGATCAGCGCCCGAGCCTCGGGAACTTCGCCGAGAGCCGCTCGTAGACCACCGGCGGGACCAGGTGCTCGATGTCGCCGCCGAGGGCCGCGACCTCCTTCACGAGCGAGCTGGACACGAAGCCGTACGCCGGGTTGTTCGCCATCAGCAGCGTCTCGACGCCGGTCAGCTCGCGGTTCATCTGGGCCATCTGCAGCTCGTAGTCGAAGTCGCTGACCGAGCGCAGGCCCTTGGCGACCGCCGCGATGTCGTTCTCGCGGCAGTAGTCGACCAGCAGGCCCTCCCACGAGTCGACGCGCACGTTCGGCAGCTTCGAGGTGATCTCGCGCAGCATCTCCAGGCGCTCTTCGATCTCGAAGAGGCCCTTCTTGCTCTTGTTGACCCCCACCGCGACGACGACCTCGTCGAACAGCACGCTGGCCCGTTCGATGATGTCGAGGTGGCCGTTGGTGGCCGGATCGTAGGAACCGGGACAGACCGCACGCCGCATGGCGCGGACGCTACCGTGCCGCACCCGGTTTCCGCCGCGTGGCTCACGCCACAGGCGTGTATTCGGCCCAGAAGACCGCCGTGTCGCCGTACTTCTTCGCGCGCGTCGCTTCGAAGCCCGGCGGCCAGTCCGGCTCGCCGTCGCGCGCGGCGCGTTCGATCACCACCAGCGCCGACGAGCCCAGCCAGCCGCCCGCGGCCAGCGACGCCAGGACCTTGCCCAGCGCGGCCGCGTCGACGGCGTACGGCGGGTCGGCCAGCACCAGGCCGAACGACGACGGCGCGGGCGCCGCGACGACCGCCTCGACCTGCCCGGCCCGGACCGTGCCGCCCAGGCCCAGCGCCGTCACGTTGCCGCGCAGGACGTCCACCGCGCGCCGGTCGGACTCCACGAACAAGGCGTCCGCCGCGCCGCGGGAGAGCGCTTCGAGGCCGAGCGCGCCCGAGCCGGCGTAGAGGTCGAGGACGCGGGCGCCGTCCACCTCGCCCGCCGTCTCCAGGGCGTTGAACAGGGCTTCCCGCACGCGCTCCGACGTCGGCCGGGTGCCCTTGGGCGGCACCTTCAGCCGCCGCCCGCCCGCCGTCCCGGCCACGATCCTGGTCACCCCCCGATTGTGAAGGCATGACACGGGGCACTGATGGCCGGGACATCGGTGTGCCCGCCGGAGCCAACGCGTAGAGTCGTTCTTCGCCCTCGGAGGCGATCCAGAGCTGTCAAGGAGCCATGCGTGTCGGAACCTCGGGTCAGACGGGCCGAGATCGCCATCGAACAAGCCCACGTCGATCGCGTGTACACCCGTCTGGACGAACTGCGCACCCAAGCCGAGGCGATGCGCACGAAGGGCTACGAGATCGGCCAGGGCGCGCAGCGCGAGGCGATCTTCGAGCAGGCGTCGATGCTGTTCGAGCGCGACATGATGGTCTACCACGCGAACCAGACGCTCCAGTCGCTCGACGCCGAGTACGAGGGGCTCGTCTTCGGCAGGCTCGACGACCGCGAGGGCGAACGCACCTACGTCGGCCGGCTGGGCATCCGCGACGCCGAGTTCGACAACCTCGTCACGGACTGGCGCGCGCCGGCCGCGGCCGCGTTCTACCAGGCCACCGCCGAGGAGCCGATGGACGTCGTGCGGCGGCGCGTGATCCGCTGCTCGGGCCAGAACGTCCTCGACGTCGACGACGACGTCCTGATCGCCGACGCCGTCCCCGAGGACATGCAGATCGTCGGCGAAGGCGCGTTGATGGCCGCGCTGGGGCGCTCGCGCGGCGAGAAGATGCGCGACATCGTCGCGACCATCCAGAAGGAGCAGGACGAGGTCATCCGGGCGCCGTGGCGCGGGGTCACCGAGATCACCGGCGGCCCGGGCACCGGCAAGACCGCCGTCGCCCTGCACCGCGCGGCCTACCTGCTCTACCGCTACCGCCGCCAGCTGGGCGGCGCCGGCGTCCTGGTCATCGGGCCGTCGGGCGTGTTCACCAGCTACATCTCGCGCGTCCTCCCCTCGATGGGTGAGACGAACGTCGAGCTGCGCGCGCTGGGCGAGGTCCTCGACGGGCTGGAGGCGACCCGCCAGGACGCGGCGCCGCTGGCCGCGATCAAGGGGTCGCTGCGGATGCGCAAGATCCTGCTGCGCGCGCTGCGCGACACGCCGCCGGACGCGCCGGAGGAGATGCGGATCGTCTACCGCGGCGAGGTCCTCAAGCTGACCGCGCGGGAGCTGGAGAAGGTCCGCCGCAAGGCCCACACGCAGGGCGCGCCGCCGAACCGGTCGCGGATCCGGGCGGCGGAGCTGCTGCTCGACGCGCTGGCGGCGAAGGCCGAGGAGTACGCGAAGGCCGACGGCAAGCAGATCGACCGCGCGGAGCTGATCACCGACCTGGGCGAGCGGATCGACTTCCACCGCTTCCTGGTCGTCTGGTGGCCGATCCTCTACCCGGCGCAGATCCTCAGGTGGCTGGGCGAGGAGAAGCGGCTGGCGTCGGTGGCGAAGGGCGTCCTGAACCGGCAGGAGATCTCGCTGCTGGCGGCGGACCTCGCGGACCGCTCGCGCGGCTGGTCGATCGCGGACGTCGCGCTGCTCGACGAGCTGCGCGTGCTGATCGGCCCGCCGCCGAAGCGCAAGCGCCGCCAGGTGATCGAGGTCGAGCCGGAGCGCTCGGGCGGCGCGCCGACGCGCCCGGAGCACTACGACGAGTACTCCCACGTCGTCGTCGACGAGTCGCAGGACCTCTCGCCGATGCAGTGGCGGATGGTCGGGCGGCGCGGCAAGTACGCGAGCTGGACGGTCGTCGGCGACCCGGTGCAGAGCTCGTGGCCGGACCCGGCGGAGGCGGCTTCGGCGCGCGACCAGGCGTTCGGCGTCAAGACGGCCCGCCGGCGCTTCACGCTCCGGACGAACTACCGGAACTCGGCGGAGATCTTCGACCTCGCGGCCAAGGTCGTGGCGGGGCACGCGGAGGCGGGCGAGCTGCCGGTGGCCGTGCGCAAGACCGGCGTCGAGCCGGAGGTCCGCCCGGTCGAGGCGGCGGGCCTGGCGACCGCGACGCAGGCGGCGGTGAAGGAGCTGCTGGGCGCGGTCGAGGGCACGGTCGGCGTCATCACGGCGATGGACCGGGTGCCGGAGGTCGCGGGCTGGGTGTCGGGACAGGCGGACGAGCGGCTCAAGGTCGTCGGCAGCCTGGACTCGAAGGGCCTGGAGTACGACGCGGTCGTGCTCGTGGAGCCGAACGACCTGATCGTCGAGTCGACGACGGGCCGCCGGGTGCTGTACGTGGCGCTGACCCGGGCGACGCAGCAGCTGATCGTGCTGGCCTCGAACCCCGACTGGATCCCGGCGGGCTGACCCCGGGCACGCTGAAGGGCTCCTCCGAGGGCGGGATGCGGGGGCTCCCGTCCTTGAAGGAGCCCTTCAGACCCCCGGTGAATGAACGTCGCGGGACGTGGCGTCCGAGGGCATGTCTAGTGGACAAACGTTGTTCGGTGTCCGCGTGCCGGCACCGAACAACAACGCCGAACAACTCGTTATGAACAGGGCGGCCGGTAATCGATGCCCGGCAGGCTCGCCGACCACTCGGCTTCGGTGACCCGGGGTGCCGCGACGGCGCAGATCCTGTCGGCCGCCCGGTCAGGATCGGTCTCGGCGAACCGTACCTTCCCGTCCGCGACCGCGCCCGCCAGCGTGTGGCCGTCCGGGGCGAACTGCACCGCGTAGACCCGGTCCCCTTCCTCGGGCAGCACCGCGTACGGCTCGGCGCGGGCGACGTCCCACAGCCGGATCGTGCGGTCGTAGCTGCCGGAGGCCAGCACGCGACCGTCGCCGCTGAAGGACACCGCCATGACGATGTCGGTGTGGCCGGCGAGGACCGCCGAGACCTTCGCGGCGGCGGGATCGGCGACGGACCACAGGCGCACCACGCGGTCGGCGCCCGCCGTCGCCAGCATGCGGCCGTCGGGGCTGAACGCGACCGAGAAGACCGTGTCGGTGTGCCCTTCCAGCTTCACCAACGATCTGGGGGCGCGGGGCGCCGAGACGTCCCACAGCCGCGCGGTGTGGTCCCAGCTGCCGCTGGCCAGCGTCCGGCCGTCGGGGCTGAAGGCGAGTGTGTGGACGTCGTCGTCGTGCCCCTGCAGCTTGGCGACCTCGACCGGGTGCAGGCGGTCGGCGAGGTCCCAGAGCCGGACCGTGTGGCCGTCGCCCGCCGTGGCCAGTACCTTGCCGTCCGGGCTGAACGCGACCGCGTCGATGTCGTCGTGCGGCCGGGAGAAGACCGTCGGCGGCCCCGGGTGGGCCGGGTCGGTGATGTCCCGCAGCGTCATCGTGTGGTCCCAGCTGCCGGTGGCCAGGGTGCGGCCGTCCGGGCTGATGGCGACGCCGCAGACCGCGTCGCCGAAGCCGCCGATCGTGGCGATCGTGCGGGGTGCGGCCGGGTCGGCGAGGTCGTGCAGCCGCACCACCTGGTCGTAGCCGCCGGTGGCAAGGACCCCGAGGCCGAAGGCTTCGTGGCACGCGCGCGCCGTGTGGGCGGGGACGGCCGGCCCGGGCAGGTCCCAGAGCCGGGCCGACTGGTCGTCGCTGGCCGTGGCGAGCGTGCGCCCGTCGCGGCTGAACACCACGGACCCGACCGCGCCGATGTGCCCGGGCAGCGACTGCAGCTCCCGCGGCTGCCGCGGGTCGGCGACGTCCCACAGCCGCGCGGTGCGGTCGAAGCCGGTCGTGGCCAGGGTGTGCCCGTCGGGGGCGAACGCGACCGAGCGCACGATGGCCTTGTGCGCGCCGAGCGAGGCCAGCTGCGCCGGGGCGGCGGGATCGGTGACGTCCCACAGGCGCGCGGTCTGGTCCGCGCTCGCGGTGGCGAGGGTGTGCCCGTCGCGGCTGAAGGCGACCGAGTGCACGACGTCGGTGTGCCCGGCCGCGACGCCGAGCGAGCGCTTCCCGGGAACGTCCCAGAGGCGGGCGGTCTTGTCGGCCGACGCCGAGGCGAGCAGCCGGCCGTCCGGGCTGAACGCGAGGTTGTTGACGTACGAGGTGTGCCCGGTCAGCTCCCCCGCCTGCCGCGGGTGGCCGGGGTCGGTGGTGTCGTACAGCCGCAGCGCGCCGGTGACGTCGGCGGTCACCAGCAGCGGCGCCACCGGGCTGAAGGCGACCGCGTAGGACTTGCCGTCGTGCTGCTCGACGATCGTGCCGGGCCCCGGCCGGGCGGGGTCGCGCACGTCCCAGACCCGGGCGGTGCCGTCGAACCCCGCGGTGGCGACGGTCCGGCCGTCGGCGCTGAAGGCGACGTTGTTGACGTTGCCGGTGTGCCCGGTGAGCACGCCCAGCGGCACCGGGTGGTGCGGGTCGTGGACGTCCCACAGGCGCGCGGTGCCGTCCCAGCTCGCGGTGGCGAGGACGCGGCCGTCCGGGCGGAGGGCGACGGTGTTGACCCGGCCGGTGTGCCCGGTGACGCGCGTCGAATACGGCGTCGCGAACACACCGAGCACGCTGCTGCGTGCCTCGGCGCCCGGGTCGAGGCGGTACGCGGCGAGCGCGAGCTGCGCGGCCAGCGCGGGGTTGGTCGCGCGCATGGCCAGCGCCTGCCCGGCGACCTTCTGCGCGAGCGCGCTGTTGCGCTGGTCGGTGGCCGTGCTCTCCGCGCGCACCGCGTACACCGTGGCCGCGACGGCGACCACCAGCAGCACGGCGAGCAGCGCGACGAGCTGCCGCAGCCGCCGGGTACGCCGGCGGTCGCGTTCCCGTTCCGCGTGCTCGACGGCGAGGCTCGCGTCGAGGAACCGCCGTTCCCGCCGGGAAAGCGCGGTGTCCTGGCGGGCGGCCCACTCCCGCGCGATGGCCAGCCGGGTGCCGCGGTGGAGCCAGCCGGGGTCCTCGCCGACGGCCTCCCAGGCGTCGGTCGCCTCGGTGAGCTGGCGGTGCACGCGCAGGCCTTCGCGGTCTTCGGTGAGCCACTCGCGCAGGCGCGGCCAGCCGCGGATGAGGGCTTCGTGCGTGATCTCGATGCCGGTGTCGTCGAGGGTGACCAGCCGCGCGGCGGCGAGGCCGTCGAGCACGACGGCGGTGTCCTCGTCGTCGGTGTCGAGCTCGCCGCGGCCGATCCGGCGCTTGGTGTCTTCGGTGCCTTCGCCGAGCGCGGTCATCCGGAGGAAGACCTGCCGGGCCAGCCGCTGCTGGCGCGCCGAGAGCCGCGCGAAAGTGCTTTCCGACGTCTGGGCGATGGCCCGTTCGATGCCGCCGGTCGACTCGTACCCGGCGAGGGTGAGCGTGGTGCCGCGCCGTCGTCGCCACGTTTCGAGGAGGGCGTGCGAGAGCAAGGGCAGGACGCCGGGGCGGCCCGTGGCGTCGGCGACGAGCCGCGAGACGAGCGCGGTCTCGACGCGGTACCCGGCGTCAACGGCGGGCCGCGTGATCGCCTGCCGGAGCTCCTCGGTGGTCATCGGGCCGACGAGGACCTGCGCGTCCTGCATGGCTTCGGCGAGGTCCGCGTGCCGCGCGCAGTGGGTGTAGAAGTCGGTGCGGATGCCGAGGACGACCCGGGTCCGGCTGCCGGGCTCGGTGGTGGCGGTGACGAGCGCGTCGAGGAAGCGGGCCCGTTCCTGCTCGTCCTGGCAGAGGGTGAAGACCTCTTCGAACTGGTCGACGACTACGACGACGTCGGTGTCGTCCAACTCGGCGAGCTGGCGGGCGGCGAGACCGAGGTTGCGCGGGTGCGCGGCGAAGTCGTCGAGCAGCGCGCCGGGCGCGAGGCCGAGCGCGGCCGCGAACTTGACCGCGCACTCCTGCAACGGCCGGGCGCCGGGGGTGAGCAGGATGACCGGGTCCTTCACCGACGGCAGCAGGCCCGCCCGCAGCAGCGACGACTTCCCCGAGCCGGAGGCGCCGAGAACGGCGAGAAAACGTTGTCCCGAAAGCCGGGTGACGAGCTTTTCGACCAGCCGTTCGCGGCCGAAGAACCGGCTCGCGTCGGCGGGGGTGAATGCGGACAGCCCGACGTACGGCGGCTTTTCCCCGGTTTCCGGCGCGGGCGCGGCGGCCTCGTCCGGGCGCGCGCCGTCGGCGACGGCGTGCCAGCGCTCTTCCCATTCACCGGGCACCCCGCCGCAGGCCCGGACGTAGGCCAGGGTCACGGCCAGGCTGGGGAGTTTCCGCCCGCCGGCGGCCTCCGAAAGCGTCCCGGCCGAATAGTGCGCACGCCGGCCGAGCTCGCGGTACGTCGGATTCCCGGCACTTTCCCGCAACCGCCGGAGATCGGCGGCGAATCCGGTCAGCGGGTCGTCCCCGGGATCCAAGGGTCGCTCCGGACGCGGCACCCCGTCCTCCCTTTTCCGGTTTCCGGCCCCACGGTATCGGGTCGCGCGCCCGGCCGGGCGGGGTTGGGGAAACCCCTTTCAGGCGACTCCGGCGAGGACTCGCGCGGCGATCTCCGCGTCCAGCGGGCTCGTGTCCGCGCCCACGGGCTCGCCGGGCGACCACCAGCGGAACCCGAGCCCTTCTTCGCCGAGGCTGAGCCGGGGCGCGGCGCCGAGATCGGTCCGGTAGACGGCGAGCAGCTCCCGGCGCGCGGGCCGGGTCAGGGCGAACTCGGCCACCGCCGCGAAGGTCAAGGCCACCCCGCGGATGCCGGTCTCCTCGGCCAGTTCGCGGGCCGCCGCGCGGCGGGTGCCCTCCCCGGCCTCCCGCATGCCGCCGGGCAGCTCCCACTGCTGCCGCCGCCGGTCGAACATCATCAGGACGGCGCCGGCGTGGACGGCCACGACCAGGGAGGCGGGCACCGGGATTTCGCCGGCCAGCCGCGTGAGATCGCTTTCGGGAACCTGACGCACGGCCAGCAGGACGTTGCCCGCACGATCGCGGAGGGGAAGCTCGGCCATGCGTCATCTTCCCCGGTTCGTGAAGGCCGTCACAGCGGGCCGGGAAGCAAACGCGGCACCGGGGCGTTGACCCCGGTTGTGAGCTCACTGCCTGACGTGCCGCTGTCCGTGCTCGACCTGTCCCCCGTCTCGGAGGGGAACACCGTCGGCGAGACGCTGCGCAACACCCTGGACCTCGCCCGCCACGCGGAACGGCTGGGCTTCACCCGCTACTGGCTGGCCGAGCACCACAACATGCCCGGCATCGCCAGCTCCGCGACGGTCGTGCTGATCGGGCACGTCGCCGACGCGACCGAGCGGATCCGCGTCGGGTCGGGCGGCATCATGCTGCCCAACCACGCCCCGCTGGTCGTCGCCGAGCAGTTCGGCACCCTGGAGGCGTTCCACCCGGGCCGCATCGACCTCGGCATCGGCCGCGCGCCGGGCACCGACCAGCGGACGGCGCTGGCGCTGCGCGGCCCCGGCGGGCTGTCCGCGGACAACTTCCCGGAGCACCTGCAGGAGCTGATCGGCTACTTCACCCATTCGGAGGCCCGTGGCGTCAACGCGGTGGTCGCCGAGGGCAACCAGCCGCCGGTGTGGCTGCTCGGCTCGAGCGGCTTCAGCGCGCAGCTCGCCGGGCGGCTCGGGCTGCCGTTCTCCTTCGCCCACCACTTCGCGGCCGAGAACACCATCCCGGCCGTGCAGCTGTACCGCGAGAACTTCCGGCCCGGGGTGCTCGACGAGCCGTACGTGATGCTCGGCGTGTCGGTCGTGGCGGCCGAGACGGACGAGCGCGCGCGGTTCCTGGCCGGGCCGTCCGGGCTGACGTTCCTGAGCCTGCGCCGCGGCCGCCCGATCGCGCTGCCGACCCCGGAGGAGGCAGCCGAGTACCCGTACACGGAGATCGACCGCGCGTTCCTGGCCGACCGCTTCGGCTCGAGCATCATCGGCTCGCCGGAGACGGTCCACAAGGGACTCGAGCAGCTGCTGGCCGACACCGGCGCGAACGAGCTGATGGTCACGACGATGGTGCACGGGCACGCCGACCGCGTCCGGTCCTACGAGCTGCTGGCCGGCCTCAAGTCCTGACTCCACCGCACCGAAGGGCACCTGCACGCGCTGGAGGTGCCCTTCCGTGCGTCCGGGCGCCGCAAAAGTGCTCTTCCGTCACTTCCGGCAGCCGGGTCGGTATTTTCTTTTCCATCTTTGACAACAAGATCCGTTCCGTTTGTCAGCACCCGACAAGAAAAGGCGCGGTTACCAGCCCGTGACCGCGTGATCCCGCTGAAGTTCTTGTCTCCCAGCAGGGCCCTCGTTAGCGTACCGACCAGTAGGAAACGGCACGGCGATCCCCGAGACCGTGAATGGCCGACCATTGTTACCCTGTTCGGACCATTTCCCCTTGCTCACCTCGGGTGTATTCGGCGTGCCGCCGAAACCGCTGGGGAGGCACACGAATGGCCGAACGGACGACGACGGCGTCGTTCCCCGGGGCCGCCGCGCTGCGGCAGACCGGGCGGCTCTACGGGCTCGGCCTCGACGTCGTCCGGCTGACGTTCCGCCGCCCGTTCCAGGCGCGTGAGCTGATCCAGCAGTTCTGGTTCATCGCGAGCGTCTCGATCCTGCCGACGGCCCTGGTGTCCGTCCCGTTCGGCGCGGTCATCGCGCTGCACATCGGGTCGCTGACCACGCAGATCGGTGCGCAGTCGTTCACCGGCGCGGCCAGTGTCCTGGCCATCATCCAGCAGGCCAGCCCGATCGTCACCGCGCTGCTCATCGCCGGCGCGGGCGGGAGCGCGATGTGCGCGGACCTGGGGTCGCGCACCATCCGCGAAGAGATCGACGCCATGGAGGTCCTCGGCGTCTCACCCGTGCAACGGCTCATCGTGCCCCGCGTGCTCGCCGCGATGGGCGTCGCGGTCTTCCTCAACGGCATGGTCAGCGTCGTCGGCGTGCTCGGCGGCTACTTCTTCAACGTGATCATGCAGCACGGGACGCCGGGTGCGTACCTGGCGAGCTTCTCGGCCCTGGCCCAGCTGCCCGACCTGTGGATCAGCGAGATCAAGGCGGTCATCTTCGGGTTCGTCGCCGGGGTCGTGGCCGCCTACCGCGGGCTCAACCCCAAGGGCGGGCCGAAGGGCGTCGGGGACGCCGTCAACCAGTCCGTGGTCATCACGTTCCTGCTGCTGTTCGTGCTGAACCTGGTGCTCACCACCGTGTACCTGCAGCTCGTGCCGCCGAAGGGGAGCTGAGCCGTGGTGACCACCGACGTCCCGAGATCCGCCCGGGTCCGCGAAACCGTCGACCGGAGCTTCGGCTTCCTCGACACCCTCGGCGACCAGATCCTGTTCTTCCTCCGCGCGATCGCCTGGATCCCGCGTGCGCTGCACCGCTACCTGCGGGAGATCGTCCGGCTGCTGGCCGAGGTCAGCTTCGGCAGCGGCGCGCTCGCCGTCATCGGCGGCACGATCGGCGTGATGATCGGGATGACCGTCGCCACCGGCACGGTCGTCGGCCTGCAGGGCTACTCCGCGCTCAACCAGGTCGGGACGTCGGCGTTCGCCGGGTTCGTCTCCGCCTACTTCAACACCCGCGAGATCGCGCCGCTGGTGAGTGGCCTCGCGTTGTCCGCCACCGTCGGCTGCGGCTTCACCGCGCAGCTGGGCGCGATGCGGATCTCCGAGGAGATCGACGCCCTCGAGGTCATGGGCATCCCCAGCGTCCCCTACCTGGTGACGACGCGGGTGATCGCCGGCTTCCTCGCCGTCATCCCGCTCTACGCGATCGGGCTGCTGTCGAGCTACCTCGCCTCGCGGCAGATCACCGTGTGGTTCTTCGGCCAGTCCGCGGGCACCTACGACCACTATTTCCTGCTGTTCCTCCCGCCCGGCGACGTGCTGTGGTCGTTCGGGAAGGTCCTCGTGTTCAGCGTCGTCGTGGTGCTGGCCCACTGCTACTACGGCTTCCGCGCGAGCGGCGGCCCGGCCGGGGTCGGCGTGGCGGTCGGTCGCGCGGTGCGCACGGCGATCGTCGCGATCAGCGTGCTCGACTTCTTCCTGTCCCTGGCGATCTGGGGTGCGACGACCACCGTGCAGGTGGCCGGATGAGACGCGAAACCCGCCGCAAGGCCGGGATCCGCACCGCGGGCGTGCTGTTCCTGGTGGTCATGGGCGTCCTCGTGACGCTCTCGATCAAGGTGTACGACAAGGACTTCGTCAGCACGGTCCCGGTGACGCTCAAGGCGAGCCGGATCGGCAACCAGCTGCAGCCGGGCGGTCAGGTCAAGGCCCGCGGGGTGCTCGTCGGCGAGATCCGTGAAGTGCGGGCGACCCCGCAGGGTGCCGAGATAGCGCTTGCTCTGGAGCCGGACAAGGTGGACCTGCTGCCCGGCAACGTCTCCGCGCTCCTGGTGCCGAAGACGCTGTTCGGCGAGCGGTACGTCCAGCTGTCCATTCCGGACGGTGTCCGGGCCCCGCACCTGGTCGCCGGTTCCGTGATCGAGCAGGACCGGTCGGCGAACGCGATCGAGCTGGAACGCGTCTTCGACAACCTGCTGCCGCTGCTGAAAGCCGTCCAGCCGCAGAAGCTCGCGACGACGCTGACCGCGGTCTCGACGGCGCTGCAGGGGCGTGGCGAGCAGATCGGCGAGACGCTTTCCACCGCTGCCGACTACCTGACGGACTTCACCCCGCAGCTGCCGGCGTTCACCAAGGACGTCCAGGACCTCGCGTCGGTTTCCCGGCTCTACGGCGACATCGCCCCCGACCTGCTGGACGCGCTCACCGACTCCGCCGTCACGCTGAACACCGTGCGGGACAAGGCCCCCGACCTCGCGACGGTCTACCAAGAGGTGTTGAGTTCGTCGGGTGAGGTCCGGGAGTTCCTGAACCGCAACAAGAACACCATCATCGCCCTCTCCGCCGACAGCCGCTCGGCGCTGGAGGTCGCGGCGCGCTACTCCCCCAGCTTCCCGTGCACCATCAAGGCGATGGACGCGCTGCGCGAGCCGGTCGACGAGGCGCTGGGCAAGGGCACGAACCAGCCCGGCATGCACGCACAGGTCACCGTCAGCCAGGCCCGCGGCAAGTACGTGCCCGGCAGGGACGACCCGATGTACCCGGCCGACGGCGGCGGCCCGCGCTGCTACCCCAGCGGCGTCTCGCCGACCACCGGCACCGCCGCGGTGGCGCCCGGCGCGCCGCAGCACCCGCTGGTGACCGGCACGCGCGACGACCTCGGCGTCGCGAACTCGCCGCAGGAACGGGAACTGCTGGCCACGATCCTGGCGCCGCAACTGGGCGTGCCCACCGGGCAGGTCGCGGGCTGGAGCAGCGTGCTGGTCGGCGCGCTCTACCGCGGCACGGAGGTGACGCTCAAGTGAGGAAGTTCGCCGCCCCGCTGATCAAGAGCCTCATCTTCGTCCTGGTCACCACGGCCGCGACCGTGCTGCTGGCCGTGTCCATCGCGAACACCGGTGTCGGCCGGACCGACCTCTACGGCGCCACGTTCACCGACGCGACCTCGCTGAACGTCGGCGACGACGTCCGGATCTCCGGGGTCCGGGTCGGCCAGGTCGAGGAGCTGGAGATCGCCGACCACAGCCTGGCGCACGTCCGGTTCTCCCTCGACCAGGGCCGGCAGCTGCCCGCCGACGTCGGCGCGGTCATCAAGTACCGCAACATGGTCGGCCAGCGCTACATCGCGCTCGAACGCGGCGCGGGCGGGAAGGGCACACTGCCGGTGGGCGGGGAGATCCCGCTGAACCGCACGACGCCGGCGCTGGACCTGACCGACCTCTTCAACGGTTTCAAGCCGTTGTTCCAGGCGCTCTCGCCCACCGACGTCAACCAGCTCTCCGGCGAGATCGTCCAGGTGCTGCAAGGCGAAGGCGGCACGGTCGAAGAACTGCTCGCCCACACGGGGTCGCTCACCTCGACGCTGGCGAGCCGCGACCAGCTCATCGGCGACGTCATCACCAACCTCAACCACGTGCTCGGCACGGTGAACAGCAAGGGAACCGCGCTGACGACGTTGATCTCGACGCTGCGGGAGCTCGTCTCCGGCCTGGCCGCGGACCGCACCGCGATCGGCGACGCGATCGGCGGCCTCGGCGACCTCTCGACGGCCACCGCGGGCCTGCTCGGCGACGCCCGGACGCCGTTGAAGGACAGCATCACCGGGCTCGACGGCGTCACGAAGAACCTCGCCGACGAGAAGACGTTGCCAGGCCTCGAACAGACGCTGTCCACGCTGCCCGGGAAGCTGAACAGCCTGGGCCGGATCGCCTCCTACGGCTCGTGGATGAACTTCTACCTCTGCAGCTCCACCCTGCAGACCACGCCCCCGCGCGGGACGCCGGTCACGGCGGAGAGGTGCGGCTCGTGAAGTCCTTCAAGGAACGCAATCCGCTCGCCCTCGGCGTCGCCGGCAGCGTCGTGCTCGCCGCGCTGCTGACCGTGACGTTCAACTACGACAACCTGCCGGTCGTCGGCGGCGGCACCACCTACCGCGCCGAGTTCTCCGAAGCGGCCGGGCTGCAGGCCGACGACGAGGTCCGCGTCGCCGGCATCAAGGTCGGCGAGGTGCGCGACGTCGAGCTGGCCGACGACCACGTGCTCGTCACCTTCCGCGTCAAGAACGCGTGGGTCGGCGACCGGACGTCGGCGGAGATCCGGATCAAGACGCTGCTGGGCCGCAAGTTCCTCGCGCTCAAGCCGACCGGCGACGCCGTGCAGGACCCGGGCCAGGCGATCCCGCGCTCCCGGACGGTCACCCCCTACGACGTCACCGAGGCGTTCAACGGCCTCGCGAACACCGCGGGCGCGATCGACACCACGCAGCTCGCCGACAGCTTCACCGCGATCAGCGACACCTTCCGCAACGCCCCGGCCCACGTGCGCACCGCGCTCGACGGCCTGTCCGCGCTGTCGAAGACCGTGTCCTCCCGCGACGACCAGCTCGCCGACCTGCTGGCCAACGCCCGCAAGATCACCACGACGCTGGCGAACTCCAACGAGGACTTCGAGCAGCTGCTCTCCGACGGCAACCTGCTGCTCGGGGAGCTGGACCGGCGCCGCCAGGCCATCCACGACCTGCTGACCGGCGCGCAGGCACTGGCGACCCAGCTCTCCAGGCTGGTCGCCGACAACACCGCGGCGCTGAAGCCCGCGTTGAGCCAGCTGAACACGGTGACCGACCTGCTGTCGCGCCAGAACGGCAACCTGGAGCAGAGCCTGGCCGCGGCCGGCCCGGTCTTCCGGCTGGCGAACAACGCGCTGGGCAACGGCCGGTGGCTCGACGCCTACCTCTGCGGGCTGCTGCCGGAGAACCGCGACCCGTGCACGCCGCCGAAGCAGTTCGGAGCCCCGAAGTGAACGCCACCCGCACCTACCGGTTCCTCGCCGCGGCGGTCGTCACGGCGCTCGTCGTCGTGGCCGGGCTGTGGTGGGTCTTCTCCGGCTCGGGCCTCGACCGCGCGACCGTGCTGTTCTCCCGCGCGGTCGGCGTCTACAGCGGCTCGGACGTCCGGCTGCTCGGCGTCCGGATCGGCCAGGTCGAGTCGGTGACCCCGCGCGGCGAGCAGGTCGAGGTGACGCTGACCTACGACGGCTCCGCGCCGATCGCGGCCGACACCGACGTCGTCGTCATCGCGCCCAGCGTCGTCGCCGACCGGTACGTCCAGTTCTCCAAGCCCGCGCGCGGCGGGCCGCGGCTGGTGAACGGCGCGGTCATCGGCGTCGACCGCAGCGCGACCCCGGTCGAGCTGGACGAGCTGTACGCCAGCCTCGACACGCTCACCAAGGCGCTCGGCCCGGACGGCGCCAACAAGAACGGCGCGCTCTCGGACCTGCTCACCACCGGTGCGAACAACCTGCGCGGCAACGGGACCGCGTTCAACGACTCGGTCAAGCAGCTCTCCGAACTGGCCCGGACCCTGGCCGGCAACTCCGGCGACCTGTTCACCACCGTCCGGGAGCTGCAGCGGTTCACGTCCATGCTGGCCGCCAACGACGACCAGGTGGCCAAGGTCAACCAGCAGCTGTCGTCGGTGTCGGGCACGCTGTCGGCCAACCGCGACGAGCTGGCTTCGGCCCTGCGGTCGCTCGGTACCGCGCTCGGGGACATCCAGGGGTTCCTCAAGGACAACCGGGCGCTCATCAAGTCCAATGTGGACAAGCTGGCGGTGACCACGCAGACGCTGGTCGACCAGCGCGCGTCCCTGGCCGAGTACCTCGAAACCGCGCCGCTGGCCGCGACCAACCTGCTCCAGACGATCGACCCCGCCACCGGGGCGCTGCAGAGCCGCACCGACCTGCTCGACTACCTGCCCCTGCCGGTGACCGGGTCGGTCTACACGAACGAGGCGGGCGGCCGATGAGACCACTGCGACGCGTAACCGCACTGGCGGCGGGTTGCTGCCTGGTGCTGACGGCCTGCTCCGGCGAGTTCAAGGGCGTCTACGACCTGCCGCTGCCCGGCGGCGCCGACGTCGGCGACCACCCGTACCACGTCACCGTCCAGTTCGCCGACGTCCTCGACCTGGTGCCGCAGGCCGCGGTCAAGGTCGGCGACGTCCCGGTCGGCCGGGTCCGGACCATCCGTCTCGGCGCGGACGGCTGGACCGCCGAAGCCGTCGTCGAGGTCAACGGCGACGTCGTGCTGCCCGCCGACGCCGTCGCGCGGCTGCGCCAGTCCAGCCTGCTCGGCGAGAAGTTCGTCGAACTGGCCGCGCCCGAAGGGGAAGCGAAGCAGACCGCGCGGCTGGCCGACAACGCCGTGATCCCGGTGTCGCGCACCAACCGCAACCCCGAGTTCGAAGAGGTCTTCGGCGCGCTTTCCCTGCTGCTCAACGGCGGCGGCATCGGGCAGCTGCAGACCATCAACCGCGAGCTGAGCAAGGTGATGACCGGCAACGAGACGCAGATCCGCTCGTTCCTCTCCGGCGTCAACACCCTCGCCACCGACCTCGACGCGCACCGCCAGGACATCACCGCGGCCCTCGAAGGCGTCAACCGGCTCGCGACGACGCTCGCCGACCGCGACAAGCAGGTCGAAGGCGCGCTCACCGACCTCACGCCGGGCCTGCGCACGCTGACCGACCAGCGCACCCAGCTGGTGGCGATGCTGCAGTCGCTCGACGACCTCTCCGGCGTCGCCACCGACGTCATCCACAAGAGCAAGGACGACCTCGTCGCCGACCTGCGGGCGCTCGCGCCGATCCTGCACCGCCTGGCCGACGCCGGGGCGTCGCTGCCGAAAGCCCTGGAAATCCTGCCGTCGTTCCCGTACACCGACGCCGTCATCCCGGCGATCAAGGGCGACTACCTCAACGTCTACCTGTCGGTCATCCCCGCTCCGGGGACGACACTGCCCCCGCCGGGCGAGGGCACCCCGCCGGACCTGCCGGTCCTGCCGCTGCCGTCGGGAGGCCAGTGATGCTGACCACCCGGGTCCGGATCCAGGTCGTCGCGTTCGTCGTGATCTCGCTCGTCACCGTCGCGTTCGTCGGCGCGAACTACGCCGGGATCGACCGGCTCTTCGGCGGCAGCGGCTACACCGTGAAGCTGGAACTCGCCGAGGGCGGCGGCATCTTCACCAACGGCGAGGTGACCTACCGCGGCGTCGCCGTCGGGCGGATCGGCGAGCTGCGGCTGACGCCGTCCGGGATGGAGGCCGACCTGGTCATCGACGGCTCGGCCCCGCCGATCCCGTCGAACGCCCAGGCGGTGGTGGCCAACCGGTCCGCGGTCGGCGAGCAGTACGTCGACCTGCGGCCGCGGACGTCCGACGGCCCGTACCTGGCCGGCGGCTCGGTCATCCCGCGGGAGAAGACGACGCTGCCGATGCCGGTGCAGCACCTGCTCGGCGACCTCGACTCGCTGACGGCGTCGGTGCCGACCGGCGACCTGCGCACGGTCGTCGACGAGCTGGACGACGCGCTGCGCGGCACCGGCCCGGACCTGCAGGTGCTGCTCGACACCGCGACGTCGTTCACGAGGGACGCCGCGGCCAGCCTGCCGCAGACGACGAAGCTCATCGACGACGGCTCGACCGTGCTGCGCACCCAGCTGGACTCCTCGGCCGAATGGCGCTCGTTCACCAGCAACGCCAAGCTGTTCGCCGCACAGCTGTCCTCTTCGGACGGTGACCTGCGGCGGCTGATCGCCACCGCGCCGCCCGCCGCGTCCGAGCTGGGCACGCTGCTGAAGGAGACCCACCCCGGGCTGCCGATCCTGCTGGCCAACCTGCTCACCACCGCGCAGGTGGTCCAGGCCCGCACCGGCGACCTGGAGCAGCTGCTGGTCATGACGCCGAAGATGGTCGCGGCGACGTCGACGGCGTTCGACGGCGGCGAGGCCAACCTCGGCATGGCGCTGACGTTCTACGACCCCGTCCCCTGCCGCGCCGGGTACGAGGGCACGCGGTTCCGGCCCAGCACCGACACCTCGCCGCTGCCGTTCAACACCGGCGCGTCGTGCACGCTCGAGAAGGGCGACGCGACCTCGGTGCGGGGGTCGCAGAACGTGCCCCGCCCGCCGGTGCCCGCACCGGCGGTGCCCGGCCCCGGCGCCCCGCTCACCACGCCGGGCGGCCTGGCGGTGTCCCCGACCCTCGAGGAGATGCTGTGGCTGGGAAAGTGAAGTGGCCGCTGCGGGCGGCGGTGCTCGCGGTCGTCGTCACCGCCGCCTTCGCGGCCTGGTCGGGGTTCGCCTGGTACCGCACCGCGCACAGCGAGGAACTCACCTACGGCACCACGCGCGACGAAGCGCTGAGTGCCGGACGCGAGCTGGTCGCGCGGCTGTGCACGCTGGACTACCACCAGCTCGACCAGGGGCTCGGGCAGTGGCTCGACGCCTCGACCGGCCCGCTGCACGAGCGGCTCGCCCACACCGACGACGCCACGAAGAAGACGCTCACGCAGGACGCGACGGTGTCCACCGGCAAGGTCCTGGACGCGGCGCTCAGCGAACTGGACGAGCACGCCGGCACCGCGAAGCTGATCGCGTCGGTGGAGATCACCGCGCAGAAGGCCGGCGTCGCGCCGGCGACCAAGCGCAACCGGTTCGCCGCGGGACTGACCCGGACCGACGGCGGCTGGAAGCTCAGCGCGCTCGACGAGCTGCCGGTGGGGGCGCGATGAGCACCACCACGGAAGACGATGTGGCCGTCGAAGAGGTCGTCGCCGAGGAGCCGCGGCGGCGCCGGTGGCTGCTGCCGCTGCTGGTCGCCGTCTCGGTGCTGTTCGCCGGGACCGGCGTGGCGTTCACGGTCGCGGCGCGGTCGGCGGCGGACGACCCGGCCGCGGCCAACCACGCGCTGACCGACGTCGGCGCCACCGCGGAGGTCACCTCGGCGGTGACGCTCGCGCTCAACCGGATCTTCTCCTACGCCTACGACCGCACCGACGTCACCGAGCAGGCCGCGAAGGACGTCCTGCGCGGCGACGCCCTCGCCACCTACGACCGGCTGTTCGCGCAGGTGAAGGAAAAAGCACCGGCCCAGAAACTGGTGCTGACGACGCGGGTGACGTCGTCGGCGGTGCAGGAGATACGCGACGGCCACGCCCGGCTGCTCGTGTTCCTCGACCAATCGGCGACCCGCGCCGACAACAATTCCAGCAGTTCCGCCGCGGCCCAGCTTTCGGTGGTCGCGGAACGCGAGGGAAACACCTGGAAAATCACCGGGCTCACCCCTCGCTGACCCCGTTTTCCCCACCGTTTCACAATGTGAAGGAGAGTCGGCATGCTTACTTTGTCGCGCACTCGGAAGAACGGCCGGAAATGGGCGCGCGCGGCCGCGGTCACGGCGGCAGCGGGCATCGCGATGAGCGTGGTCACCGCCGTTCCGGCCTCGGCCGACGTGGTCGAGATCCCGGTCGGCTACACGGTCACCGGCAGCACGGTCGTCAAGAAGACCGGCAGCGCGATGGCCCTGGGCCCGGGCACCCTCGACGGCGCCCTGATCATCGACGACCAGACCGGCTCGGTCGGCCTGCGCGCCGACCTCACGCTGCCGCCGTCGCAGGCCAACATCTCGCTGGTCTCGGGCATCTTCAAGATCAAGGCGAAGGTCAAGATCACCCCGACGGGCCCGGCCACGGGCACCATCGCCGACGGCACGCTGACCACGCACGCCCAGGCCAACATGGAGATCTACGACATCTGGGCGGGCCTGCTGGTCCCGGTGATCCCGCTGCCGACGGTGCCGGGCAGCTGCAAGGCGAGCAAGCCGCTCGACCTGGACCTCAGCGCCAAGGACGTCGACATCTTCGGCCCGAAGATCACGGTGACGGGCACTTACACCATCCCGGACTTCAAGAACTGCTTCATCGCCGACCTGGCCCTCGGCGCGCTGGTGTCGGGCCCGGGCAACACGATTTCCCTGGACCTGGCGGCCAAGACCGACGGCTGATCCGGTACGAAAAGAGGGGCTTCCCGGCGCGGGGAGCCCCTCTTTCCGTCGCCTGATCAGCAGGGCGCGTTCGGATCCGCCTTGAGCGCGACGGTGAACCGGTCGCCGGCGGAGAGGGAGAGGAACGGACCGCAGAGGCCCCAGCTCACCGGGTCGCCTTCGGTCACGTCGTTGGACCCCCAGGCGACGTAGTCCCCGTTGCTCTTGAGCGCGAAGTTGAAGGTCCACCCCGCCTCGATCGCGACGACGTCCGACAGCGCCGCCTCGGGGACGTCGACCTGGTGGTTGTCGTTGCGGCCCCAGGCGATGACCCGGCCGTCCTTGAGCGCGAGACTGTGCTGGTGACCCGCGGAAATCGCGGTGACGCCCGACTTCGCGTCGGCGGGGACGTCGGTCTGGCCGTGGTCGTCGGCGCCCCAGGCGAGCACCCCGCCGTCCTTGAGCGCCAGGCTGTGGTCGCCACCCGCGGACACCGCGGTGACGCCGGAGGTCGCGGCGGCCGGGACGTCCGAGCGGAGCCCCCAGCTGAGCACGCGCCCGCCTTTGAGGGCGAGGTTGTGCATGGCGCTGGTCGAGATGGCGGTGACGCCGGACCTCGCGTCGGCGGGCACTTGGGCCTGGCCGTACCAGTCGTTCCCCCAGGCCAGGACCCCGCCGTTCTTCAGCGCGAGCTCGTGGCCCCAGCCCGCGGCGATCGCGCTCACGCCCGACAGCGCGGCCTCGGGGACCTCGGTCTGCCCGAAGTTGTTGTCGCCCCACACCAGGACCTGGCCGCCCCGCAGGCCCATGGCGTCCATCCCGCCCATGGAGACGGCGCTGAGCCCGTCGGAAGCCTCCGGGGGCGGGCCCATGATGTAGTTCGAGAAGCCCCATTCGACGACGCCGCCGGTGCCCGGCGCCTGCGCGGAAGCGGACGCCGCCGACACCACCGGCACGGCGGCCAGGGTGGCGGCGAGCAGCACGGAGGCCCGGCGGTGGGCAGAGCGGAAACGGGGGGCCACGGCATCCTCTTTCGCTGAATCGATTCCCGCGGTCACGGTGCGCGCGTGGTATCGATAGTAACGCGCACAACCGCCGATCGGAACGCGGTCGAGTATTTGTCAAGAACGCACCAAGGTCATCACCGCACTGCTCCGGTGTTGACAAAAACTCATCCGGACAATGGCCGTCGGAAACCGACCACGTGACATCCTTGTTGCGCAACCGACTGGCGAGTAACCTCATTTATCACAGCCACCTCGCGAGGGTTGGGGCTGCACCAGGGAAAACACCCGGGGGAATTCGCGGTACCGATTCGGTCCGCGGGGCGCGTGGGCAACGCCCGCCCGAGACGTCAACTGGATGATCGAAGGAGATTGGCAGTCATGACCCGACTCAGGAACCTGTCCCTCAAGGCGGCCGCGACCGCCGCCACCGTCAGCGCGCTCGGCATGGTGCTGACCGGTGTGGCCTCGGCCGACACGACCTACAACGCCGGCGCGACCTACCGGTGCACCTTCCCCGGCATCCCGCAGCAGGACGTGGCCATCACCGCGTTCCTGACCGGTCCGGACTCGATCGCCGCCGGCGGCACCGCCGTGCCGACCAACGTCGGGGGCACCGCGACGATCTCCGCGGCCGTCCACTCGCTGCTGACGGCCGTCGGCTACGACGGTCTCCGCGGCACCGCGACCGTGCCGGTGACCGCCGCGAGCGGCTCGGTCTCCGGACCGGCGAGCGGACTGAACATCCCCGAGACGATCTACCCGGCCGGCGGCCCGATCACGGTGAACATCAGCCAAGTGGCGTCCTCGTCGATCCCGACCTACACCGCGCCGGCGGCCGCGGGCAGCGACACGCTGTCGCTCGGCACGCCGATCACCGCGGCCCTGCAGTTCCACAAGGCGTCCAACAACACCTGGGCGAACTGGAACATGAGCTGCACGCCGAAGACGACGAGCCCGGCGCAGAACCTCGCGTTCTCGCCGAGCTTCGTCATCACGTGACAGCGCTGATCTAGGTTTCACCGTAGGGATGGCCGGGGCCCCGGCCATCCCTACGGCTCGTTCCCCGGTGGTACGGACAGGAGCACGGCATGACCCCACGGCTGACCCGGCGGACGGCGACCCGCGGCGCGCTCGCGCTGCTGTGCGCGGTGTCGGTGAGCACCGGCGCGTTCACCGGGACGGGTTCCGCCGCGCCCGGGACCGCCGCCGCGGACGCCGGCAAGGGCGGGCGCGAGGTCGCGAAGACAGTCGCGGCGACCTGCCCCTTCGCCGACCCGGTGGGGCCGCTGAAGCTCGACGTGAAGACCGAGGCCACGCTGCCCGCCTCGATGACCACGGGCAAGCCCGCCACGATCGACGGCTTGGCCGTGTCGTTTTCGCTACCGCGCGCCGCCGCCCAGCAGCTGCTGGGTGCCGCCACCACCCTCGAAGGCGGCCTGACCTTCCAGTTGCTGCTGGAGCAGGGCAAAGTCAAGGACACCCTCGCCGTCCCGCTGACCATCGCCGCGACCCCGCTCCCGGCCGAGGGCGACCTGCCCCTGACGGCCAAGGGAAAGCTCCCCGCGTTCTCCCCCTCCGCCGCCGGCCTGCTGAAGATCCGGCTGACCGCGCCGAAACTCGCGCTGGGCCCGACGGGCGCGCCGCCCGAGCAGCCCGCCCAGCAGGTGCCGTGCACCGCCGACACCGGACAGGACCTCTCCTTCGGCTCGGTCGCCGTGCTGGCCGCCACCGCGCCGCCGTCCGGGAAACCGCTGCCCGGCAAGAAAGCCACGCCGGCGCCTCAGCCTGGTGGCACGAAGAAGCACTCCCTGCTCGACGATGAGCCGCCGGTGGACGAAAACGTCACGCTGGTCCTGCCGCTGCAGCCGAACCAGATCGACAACACGGCCACGATCGCCAAGACCGGCGCCAAGATCCACAGCAAGCCGGCCGCGCTGGTCAACGGCGTCTGGTTCCGGATCACGACGCCCGACGGGTTCCCCATCCGCAGCGAGATCACCGGCGAGGTGGCGTTCGCGCCGGTGACGGTGTCCTACCTCGGCTACGGGTTCTTGCCGATCACCGCGACGGTCGAGTTCCTGCCGGCCGACTACCGCAGCGGCACGATGATCCACTCGTTCGGCACGCTGTTCGACGGGATCCTGCGCAACCACCTCGACGTGGTCTCCCGGCTGAGCGACGTCAAGGTGAACGGCGTCCCGCTCGACGCCGGCCCGGACTGCGTCTCGGCGACGCCGATGCCGATCGACATGATCGGCGAGTACGACCCGTTCACCGGCGGCCTGATCGGCACCGACCCGGCGAACCCGGACCCGAAGTACCGCGGCTTCACGTTGCCCCCGTTCAAGAACTGCGGCGCGGCGGAGAAGCTGAGTTCGCTGTTCACGGGCCAGAACTCGGGCCCGGGCAACCAGGCCTCGGCGCGGCTGACGATCATCCAGCTGTGCATGGAGGCCGACCACCGCAACTGCCCGCCGGTCGCACCCATTCCCGCGGAGGCCTTCCGCGCGAGCCGCTGACCCTTTTGGACCGCGCCGATCTCCGCGCGGGGGCCGGGCCGGGTGGCGCGGCGGACGTGACCGGCTACCGAGGCGTCCACTGTGGACGTGAGCCGGCCCCCGAGCGCGGCGAGGGCAGCAGCTCGCTCACCGGGTACCGCAACGGCAACGGCGCCGCGCCCGCGCGCAACGCCAGCTCCATCTCGAACCGCGCCGCCGGGTCGCGAAGGCTGTCGCCGAACGTCGCCTGCAGCTGGCGCATGCGGTAGCGGACCGTCTGGGGGTGGACCCCCAGACGCTCCGCTATCTCCACCACGTTGCCCTGGCTGTCCAGCCACGCCCGCAGCGTCTCCAGCAGACGCTCCTGCTGCTTGCCCGTCATGTCCGCCAGCGGCGCGAACAGGCGGTGCCGGAGCGTGCCGACCAGGCCCGTGTCGGAGTTGACCAGCAGCGTCGCCAGGTGCTCCTCCGCGCGCAGCACCGGGCGCGGTGCCAGCACGCCGCGTTCGGCGAGGTGCAGCGCGTTGCGGGCCCAGCGCAGGGAATCCGCCACCGACGCCAGCGGGACGCACGGGCCGATCGACAGCCGGCAGTCCGGCAGGGCCACCTGCAGCGTCGCCAGGCGGGCGCCGCCGAGTTCGCCGGGAACCACCAGCTTCGGGTCGGGTGTGTCGAGCTCGGCGAGGATGTCGGCGTCGAGCCCCGCGTGGCGGCGGGCCGGGGCGACGCCGTCGGCCGGGCAGACCGCCACCGGCGTCGCGTCCGTCGGCACCGGCCAGCCGATCAGCTGGGCCAGCTCGGCGATCGCCTTCGGGGAGGCCGGCGGTACCTCCAGGATCAGGTGCAGCAGCTTGCGGCGCCAGGTGTCGAGCGCTCCCGCCGTGCGCGCCTTCGCCTCCAGGTAGCCGTCGAGCGCGACGGAGGCGAGTTCGTCCATGAACGCCAGCATCGCGTCGGCCAGCTGGGACATCACCGCCGACGAGAGCCCGCTTCTGCGCCCGACGCGCATGATCCGCCGCCACGACACGCGCGCGCCGACCCGGTACGCCGACTGCAGCGTGTCGAGGCTGCGGCCCTCGCGCATTTCGTTCTGCCCCAGCCGGTGGTGGACCTCGTGGGACTGTTCCTTCGAGACCGACGGGTCGGCGATCTGCGCGACGAACAACGTGATCGCGTATTCGACGCCGGCCCGGATGGACTTGCCGTACGGGCCGTCGAGCGGGCGCGCGTAGGCCGGGATGGTCGCGCGGATCTCGTCGACGATCTCGGCCGCGAGGCTGGCCAGCTCGGGCCGGAGGATGTCGGCGAGCTTGCGGGGCAGTGCGGCCGGTGGCGCAGCGTGTTCGAATCCGCGCTCCACCGACATCGCAGCTCCTTCGCTCCGCCCCGGGACTCCGGCACGCGCGTGCGTGACCGGGTACCCCGCACCTGAAGCGGGGTGACAACGGACACATCGAAAAGCTAGCGCCGAATGTGTCACCCGAATGAGAGGAAACCGATTTCTTGTCAGGTTCGTGACAAGTTCACCGGACGCGGCTGCGGGAAGCTGACAAGTATCCCGCCGACTGCACGTTCGCCTGCCTGCGAACGGCCGAACCACCCAACGAACGGTTCGCGGTGCGGTTACGCCGGCATCTTGTATCGTGTGGTTGATACAAGCGAGGAGGTCCGCATGCCGTGGGACAACGTGCTGGCGGTGGCGCTCGTCACCGGGCTGATCGGCCTGGCGATCCTGATCGTGCTCTGGCCGGGTGAGAAGCAGGGAAAACGCTTGCTGGTGCGCTGGGGCATCCCCGATCCGGACGCCGGCGAGGTGATGCTCGCCGTCCGGTACCTGAAGCGCCGCCGGTTCTGGTACCCGTGGCTCTTCCTCGCCCTGCCGCCGCTGCTCGACGACACCGGCCCGGGCGCGCTCTTCGCCACCCTGCTGCTGGGCGGCCTGATCGCCGAACTGCTGGCGCAGCGGCCGTCCCGCGGCCCGCGCCGGGAAGCGGACCTCGTCCCCCGGACCTTGCTGGGCGTCGTCCCGGCCTGGGTGCTGGTGCTCGGCGTGCTGGCCGCCACCGGGTCGATCACGCACCTCGCGCTGACGGCGCAGTGGAAGCTGCTGGCGGTCGCCGCGGGCACGGCGGTGATCTGCGCGGCGATCACCCTGCTCGCGGTGCGCCGCCCGCCGGTCGGCGGCCCCCGGGTCGACCTGGCGCTGCGCTGCCGCAGCACGCGGGTGGCGATCGGGCTGGGCATCGGCGCCTGCACGGCGATCGGCTGGCCGGCCGGTGACCTCCGCTCGCTGCTGGTGGTCGTGCTCGGGCTGGCCGCGTTCCTGGCCGTCACCGCGCCGGTGAAGCGGCAGCCGGCCCCGGCGTGAAGATCGTCGTCGACACGGAGAACGGGCTGGCACCCTGGCGGCAGGTGCACGACCAGGTGGTCCACGCGGTCAAGACGGGCTCGCTGGCGGAGGGCACGCGCCTGCCGCCGATCCGCCAGCTGGCCCGTGACCTGGGACTGGCGTCCGGAACGGTGGCCCGCGCGTACCGCGAACTGGAGGCGGCGGGCTGGGTGACGACGGCACGGGCCCGCGGCACGGTCGTGACGCTCCCGGAAGGCCGCCCGGTCCCCGCGGAACTGCTCCTCGCCGCCGCGGCGACCTACGCGACCCAGGCCCGGGAGCTCGGCGCCGACCTGGACACCGCCGTCAACGCCCTCCGTGCGGCCTGGTCGTGAGCAGCCGGCCCACCGCTTCCAGGACGGGCGTCAGCACCTCGACCTCACGCGAACTCCCCACGCACTCCGTGATCCCGGCGCCGACGACCTCGAACCGCTGCAGCGCGTCCAGTTCGGAGACCAGGCGGGCGATCGTCCAGCCGTCCGGCTCCGGGTGGTTCACCCCGGCGAACTCCCCGGGATCCAGCACGTCCAGGTCCACGTGCACGTACAGCTTTTCCACCCCGGTCAAGGCATCCAGTGCCGGGACGGCCAGTCCGCGGTCGACCGCCGCGCGTTCCTCCGGGTCGAACACCCGCGTCCCGAGCAAGGCCACGCGTCCCGGTTCCAGGGCCGGGTCGGCCGCGAACTCCGGGTCGCCCTCCCCGAACAGCGACCGCAGCACCATCCCGTGGAACGCCCCCGACGGCGACGTCGAAGCCGTGTTCAGGTCCGCGTGCGCGTCGAACCACGCGACGCCGAGGCCCGGCCCGTAGCGGTAGCGGGCCACGCCGATCGCGACCAGTTCGACCCCGCAGTCGCCGCCGACGGTCAGGACCGGGCCGCCCGGGGACTCCAGGGCCGCCAGCTGGGCCGCGCGGTTCGCCCCGGTCAGCACCGCCCGCGACGCGATCCCGCCGTCCACTTCGGACAGCGCGCGCGTCTGCCGGACGTGGTGCACCGGCCGGCCGAGCACGTGCCCGGCCAGCTCCGCGAGCGCGAGGCACCCGTCCGGCAGCTCCGCCGCCCGCGGTCCCACGGCGCCTTGGCGCTGCGGGACCGCGTTGATCAGCGTCATTCCAGGACGAGCAGGAGATCGCCGCCCTCGACCTGCTGGACGTTCGTGATCGCCAGCCGGCCCACCTTGCCGCCGGCGGACGCGGTGATCGACGCCTCCATCTTCATGGCCTCGATCGTCGCGACCGTCGCGCCGGCCTCGACCGTGTCGCCCTCGGCCACCTGCAGCGTGACGACGCCGGCGAACGGCGCGGCGACCTGCTTCGGGTTGCCCTTCTCCGCCTTCTCGGTCGCCGGGATGTCCGAGGCGATCGAGCGGTCGCGGATCTGGATCGGCCGCAGCTGGCCGTTGAGCGTCGACATCACCGTGCGGACGCCGCGTTCGTCGGCCTCGCCGATCGCCTCCAGCTCGATGAGCAGCCGGACACCCGGCTCGAGGTCGACGGAGTACTCCTCCCCCGGCCGCAGCCCGTAGAAGAAGTCCTTGCTGGGCAGCACGGACGTGTCGCCGTAGGCCTCGCGGTGTGCCTCGAACTCCTTGGTGGGCGCCGGGAACAGCAGCCGGTTGAGCGTCCGGCGCGGCTCCGAGGCGAGCGCCGAACGGTCCTCTTCGGACAGTTCCTGGACCGGCTTCGCCGCCGCGCGGCCCTCCAGGGCCTTGGTGCGGAACGGCTCCGGCCAGCCGCCGGGCGGGTCGCCCAGCTCACCGCGCAGGAAGCCGATCACCGAGTCGGGGATGTCGAACTTGTTCGGCTCCGCCTCGAAGTCGGCCGGCGAGACGCCCGCGCCGACCAGGTGCAGCGCGAGGTCGCCGACGACCTTCGACGACGGCGTCACCTTCACCAGGTGCCCGAGGATCTTGTCGGCCGCGGCGTACATGGCCTCGATGTCCTCGAACCGGTCGCCCAGGCCCAGCGCGATGGCCTGCGTGCGCAGGTTCGACAGCTGCCCGCCGGGGATCTCGTGGTCGTAGACGCGCCCGGTCGGCGACGCCAGCCCGGCCTCGAACGGCGCGTAGATCTTGCGCACGCTCTCCCAGTACGGCTCCAGGTCCCCGATCGCCCGCAGGTCCAGGCCGGTCGTGCGGGCCGAGTGGTCGGTGGCCGCCACGATCGAGGACAGCGACGGCTGCGACGTCGTGCCCGCCATCGACGAGACCGCGCCGTCGACGGCGTCCGCGCCCGCGTTGATCGCCGCGAGGTAGGTGGCCAGCTGGCCGCCCGCGGTGTCGTGGGTGTGGATGTGCACCGGCAGGTCGAACTCCTTGCGCAGCGCGGTGACCAGCTTGGTCGCCGCGGGCGCGCGCAGCAGCCCGGCCATGTCCTTGATCGCCAGGACGTGCGCCCCGGCGCCGACGATCTGCTCGGCCAGCTTGAGGTAGTAGTCGAGCGTGTAGAGCTTCTCGGCCGGGTCGGACAGGTCCGACGTGTAGCAGAGCGCCACCTCGGCGACGGCGGACCCGGTTTCGCGCACGGCTTCGATCGCCGGGCGCATCTGCTCGACGTCGTTGAGGGCGTCGAAGATCCGGAAGATGTCGATGCCGGTCTTCGTGGCCTCCTGGACGAAGGCGGTGGTCACCTCGGTCGGGTACGGCGTGTAGCCGACGGTGTTGCGCCCGCGCAGCAGCATCTGCAGGCAGATGTTCGGCACGGCCTCGCGCAGCGCGGCGAGCCGCTCCCACGGGTCCTCGGCGAGGAACCGCAGCGCGACGTCGTAGGTCGCGCCGCCCCAGCACTCCAGCGACAGCAGCTCGGGCAACGTGTTCGCGACGACCGGCGCCACCGCCAGGAGGTCCTTCGTGCGGACGCGGGTGGCGAGCAGCGACTGGTGCGCGTCGCGGAACGTCGTGTCGGTGACGCCGATGTGCGGCGACTTCCGCAGCCACTCCGCGAACCCGGCCGGGCCCAGCTCCACCAGCTTCTGCTTCGACCCCGGCGCCGGCTGGGCGTCCTTCGCGAGCTTCGGCAGCTTGAGCGTGGCGTCCGGCGTCTTCGGGCGCTCGCCGTTGGGCTTGTTGACCGTCTGGTCGGCGAGGTAGGTCAGCAGCCGCGTACCGCGGTCGGCGGACTGCCGCGCGGTGAGCAGCTGCGGGCGCTCCTCGATGAACGACGTCGTGACGCGCCCGGCGCGGAAGTCCGGGTCGTCGAGCACCGCCTGCAGGAACGGGATGTTCGTCGCGACGCCGCGGATCCGGAACTCGGCGACGGCGCGGCGCGCGCGGCCGACGGCGGTCTTGAAGTCGCGGCCGCGGCAGGTGAGCTTCACCAGCAGCGAGTCGAAGTGCGCGCTGATCTCGGTGCCGGAGAAGGCGGTGCCGCCGTCGAGCCGGATGCCGGAGCCGCCCGGCGAGCGGTAGGCGGAGATCATCCCGGTGTCCGGGCGGAACCCGTTGGCCGGGTCCTCGGTGGTGATGCGGCACTGCAGCGCGGCACCGCGCAGGTAGATCTTGTCCTGGGACAGGCCGAGGTCGTCGAGGGTCTCGCCGGAGGCGATCCGCAGCTGCGACTGCACGAGGTCGACGTCGGTGACCTCTTCGGTGACCGTGTGCTCGACCTGGATGCGCGGGTTCATCTCGATGAAGACGTGGTTGCCCTGCTTGTCGAGCAGGAACTCGACGGTGCCGGCGTTGCGGTAGCCGATCTGCTTCGCGAACTTGACGGCGTCCGCGCAGATCCGGTCACGCAGCTCGGGGTCGAGGTTCGGCGCGGGCGCCAGCTCGACGACCTTCTGGTGGCGCCGTTGCACCGAGCAGTCGCGCTCGTAGAGGTGGATGATGTTGCCCGCGCCGTCGGCGAGGATCTGCACCTCGATGTGCCGCGGCTCGACGACGGCCTTCTCCAGGAAGACGGTCGGGTCGCCGAAGGCGGACTCGGCCTCGCGCGCGGCGGCCTCGATGGACTCGCGCAGCTGGGCGGGGTCCTCGACGCGGCGCATCCCGCGCCCGCCACCACCGGCGACGGCCTTCACGAACACCGGGAAGCCCAGCTCCTCGGCCGCCGCGACCAGCGCGTCGACGTCGCTGGAGGGCTCGGACGACCCGAGCACCGGCACGCCGGCCTCGCGCGCGGCCTTGACCGCGCGGGCCTTGTTGCCGGTGAGCTCGAGGATGTCGGCGCTCGGCCCGACGAAGGTGATGCCCGCTTCTTCGCACGCGCGGGCGAGGTCGGGGTTCTCCGACAGGAAGCCGTACCCGGGGTAGACGGCGTCGGCCCCCGCCTTCTTCGCGGCGGCGACGATCTCGTCGACCGAGAGGTAGGCGCGCACGGGGTGACCGGGTTCGCCGATCTCGTACGCCTCGTCGGCCTTCAGCCGGTGCAGGGAGTTGCGGTCTTCGTGCGGAAACACGGCGACGGTCCCCGCGCCCAGTTCGTAGCCGGCGCGGAACGCTCGGATCGCGATCTCCCCGCGGTTGGCCACCAGCACCTTGCGGAACATGCCCGGTCCTTCCCAGTTGGATCGGTAAGTCAACGCACGTTACCCGGTTCTTCCCGCTCTGCGGGAGTTCAGTCCCGGGTGATGGACATCATGCGCCGCTGGGGGTTGGCGCCGACGGCGTCGGGGCAGCTTGTCAGGATCCCGGTGGCGCGTAAAGCAGCCGGTTGGCCGTGCCGTCCGGAACCCCCTTCAGCGCGTCCGTCGTCGCGGCCTGAACAAGCGCTTGGTCCACCTGGGCCGGGGTCGATTCCGGGTGCCGGGCGAGGTAGAGCGCCGCCACGCCGGCCGCGAACGCCGCCGCCATCGACGTCCCCGATTCGGGCCCCGCGCCGGTGCCGCCCGCGATCGGGCCGGGGACGTCGACGCCCGGGGCGTAGAGGTCGACGTCCTGGCCGAAGTTCGACGCCTTGTCCGGGTGGTCCTGGCTGTCGGTGGCCCCGACGGTCAGGGCTTCGGCGACCCGGCCCGGGGAGAAGCCGCTCGCGTCCGCCGTCTCGCTGCCCGCGGGGACCGCGACCGGGACGACGGCCGCGAGGCGCTTGACCGCGGCGTCGAGCCGGTCGTTCGGGACCCCGCCGATGCCGAGGACGGCGACGGCGGGCTGCTGGGCGTTCTGCGCGACCCAGTCGATGCCGGCGATGATCTGGTCGGTGGCGCCGCCGCCGTCCTTGTCGAGCACCCGCACCGGGACGATCTGCGCGCCCTTCGCGACGCCGTAGTCCTTGCCGGCGGCGATCCCCGCGAGACGGGTGCCGTGGCCGTTGGTGTCGGTGGTGTCGGAGCCGCCGTTCAGGAAGTCCCGCCCGGGCGCGACGCGGCCCTGGAAGTCGGGGTGCTTCGCGTCGACCCCGCTGTCGATCACGTAGAGGGTGACGCCCGCGGCATCGGTGGCGTAGCGGTAGGTGTGGTCGAGCCCGGCATGCTGGTCGATCCGGTCGAGGCCCCAGCTGGGTGGGTCGGCCTGCACCCCGCCGTCGGCGAGGGCGGGGGCCTGCCCGGCGAGCACGACCACCACGGCGGCCACCACTGTCGCTGTCTTCATGATCGTCGTCGTACCCCGGCGATGCCGGGCCGACAACTCAGGACTGTCGCTCGATCGGCTGATTCCGCCGGGCCGGCACGACTACGTCGGCGGCGAGCAGCACGAGCGCCACGACGGCGACGACCTGCCCGGCATAGGTGAGCGAGGAGTAGTCGGCGAGCGCGGCGAAGGTCGGCGGCAGCACGGCGACCGGCCCCGCGAGCCCCGTGGCGAGGACGGCGGGCGTGACGGGCCGCAGCACGACGGCGACCACCGGGACGACGACGGCCACCAGGGCCCCGAGCAGGAAGTAGGCGCCGTTGCGCCCGGCGCTGTCGGAGTCGTAGGCGGCGAGTTCGGCGAGCTGGAACACCCAGCCGGCGGCGGCCACGATCCCCAGCGCGACGGCGGCCCAGGAGGCCCACCCGGTGATCGGCCCGGCGCGGAGACCGCCGTTCCGCCGAAGCGCGACGAGGGCGGACACGCCGGCGACGGCCCAGGCGAGGTGGGCGAGCAGCGCGAACGTGAAGCCGGCGTCGAGTTCGGTCGCCGAGCCGGTGGACAGGGTGAGCGCTTCGCCGATGAAGCGCATGAGCCCGAAGAGGGCGGCCAGGCCGGCACCGAGGAGAAGGGCGGGGCCGGTCCGCGAGCGGGTCCGCGGGACGAGGCTGAGGACCCCGCCGAGGAGCGCGCAGGCGGCGACGAGTCCGACGGAGTACTCCATGCCGGGGCGGTACTGGGCGAGGGTGTAGCTGTCGTAGCGGTAGTTGAGGGGCAGCCCGGCGACGGCGAGGACGGTCCCGGCGACGGCGAGGACCCCGGCAAAGCCACCGACGGGATCAACGGCACGGGTACGACCACCCGGCGCGGCTTCCGGCTCGGACGCGAGCGCGGGCTCGGGATTCGCCGCGACCGCCGGCTCGGGGCTCGGCTCCGGTTCCACCGGCGCGGGCGCGGGCTCCGGTTCCACCGGCGCGGGCTCGGCAGTCCCGGGCCCGACTGCGGCTGGCCCGGGTTCGGCGCCGGCAGCTTCCCGCGCGGTAATCGGCTCGGGCTCGACGGCGGCTGGCCCGGGTTCGGCGCCGGCAGCTCCCCGCGCGGTGACCAGCTCGGGCTCCACCGCCACCGGCCCAGGATCCGCGCCGGCAGCTCCCCGCGCGGTGACCAGCTCGGGCTCCACCGCCACCGGCCCGGGATCCGCGCCGGCAGCTCCCCGCGCGGTAATCGGCTCGGGCTCCACCGGCGCGGGCTCGGTCTCGATTTCCACCTCCACCACCGCGTCCCCCGTCGGGCCGGTCACCACCACCTTGCCGCGCCGGACACCCGACTCCCCCGCCGTCACCGACAGCTCCGCCCCGCCGGCCACCTCGGCCGCCCGGATCCACGCGTGCGACGCGTCGAACCGCACCTCCCGAGCCACCGGCGGCCCCGAAACCCGGACCGGAGCCGACGCCCGCGAACCCGCCGGGGCCGACAACCGCACCGCGGCCACGTCCACCCGCACCACCGCGAACGACAACGCGTCCGCGGCCGCCGCCGCCACGTGCTCGATGTCCGTGGCCGCCATCGACCGGAGCGCCTCGAACGCCCCCACCGCCACCGGCAGGTTGTCGCTCGCCAGCCGGCGGCGCAGCTCCGCCACCGCGCCCAGCCTCGTGAACGGGTTCTCCGCCGCGATCGCCCCCGCCAGATCCGGCGGGACCGGGGACGGCTTGATGCGCCGTCGCCTGCTCTTCGCCAGGTACAGCTCGCCCTGCATCTCGATGTCGCGGCTCGGCGTCTGCTTCGGGTTGCGCTCGCGGACGCGGTCGAACAGGTACTCGTACAGCTCGCCCAGCGCGATCCAGCCGTCCTCGTCGCGGTCGGCCTCGCCCGTGCGCAGCCCCTCCACCAGCGCCGCCGTGAACACCGACGGCTGGGCCGGCTCGTCCGAAGCCAGCGTCGCCCCCTCGAACGCGTACTCGATCGAGTTCGACGCCGTGATCACCGCCCGGCCGCGGCCGCCGCGGAAGCTGTCCAGGACGTTCGCGTCGCCGGACGCCCGGACCGCCACGCCCTGGCCGAACGCCCCGCCGTAGCAGCAGTCCAGCAGCAGCACCACGCTGCGCGAGCGCGTCTGCCGGATGCACTGCTGGACGAACTGCGCCGGCACGGCCGTCGACCGCAGCCGGTCCGGGCGCGTGTTGCGGGCCGCGAAGTACAGCCCGCCCGCGTCGTCCTTCAAGCCGTGGCAGGAAAAGTGCAGCAGCAGGACGTCCTCGGGGCGGCCTTCCGCGCACAGGTCCTCGATCTCCGCCTGGACCACGTGCGCGGTCTCGTTCCGCACCACGCGCACGTCGAAGTCGCTGATCGCCCGGTCGGCCAGCACGCCGGCGAGGGCGTCGGCGTCCGCCGCGGGCGAGCCCAGCCGCTGCAGTCCCGCGTTGTCGTACTCGCCGTTGGCGACGATCAGCGCCCGCCTCCGCCCGGCCATACCGGTAGGAAACGCCCGCGAACCCACTACGGCAATCAGCCGAACGGGCACACCTGTCCGGTTCAGGCCCGGAAAATCGTTTCCTGCCCCTTCAGGCAGATGACCGCGTCGAACGCCGAAGCGACGTCGACCGAAACCGTCATGTGCGCGTGCCGGATGCCCGTCGCCGCCGGCCGCGCGACCACACACGGCGCCCGGGGAGCCAGCACCGCCTCGACACTGCCGTCCGCGGGCGGGTCGAGGGCCTGCTCGAACATCCGGAACCCCAGCGGGAAACCGTCGTCGGGAGCGAGCCCGGTCGTCGTCCCCGAAACCGCGGTCAACGCGAGCGCGAAATAGCGGTTCCCCAGCTCGGCCGCGAGGAGCGTGCCGGCCGACGGCGCCGTCATGCCCGGCATCGGCGAGAACGGCAGGCGCTGGAGGTGTCCGTTGTGGAGCATCAGGACGATCTTTTCGCCCGGGTGCCGCCGGCGCAGCAGCCGCACGGTCTCCGCCATGTACGTGTCCCGCGACGAACTCTGCGGCTCCGGCGCCTGCCCGGCCATGAGCGCGGCCAGCTCCCGCAGGTACAGGTCGACGCGCAGCGCACCTTCCGCGTCGTGCACGGCTTCGGGCGCCAGCGACTCGACATGTCCTTTGAGGACGGTCAACGCGGTCGTCGCCGCGTCCCGCGCCTCGACGCTCATCGCGCCGTGCCGCGCGGGCGCGACCGCGCTGCTGACCGACGCGTAGGGGGCACAAGCCGCCAGCGCGTTGTCCACAAGGGACACGTTGGCCGGATCCACCCGCGACAGGACTTCCCGGACCGCCCGCAGCGCGGGCACCGGCGAACCCGCCGAACCCGGCACGTCGAGCCCGTGGAACCGGACCCCGCGCCCCCGCAGCCAGGTCAGCATCGAGTGCACCTCGGCCGAGTCGCCGAGGCCGAACGTAAAGCCGTCCCTGGCCACGTCGGCGACGTCGCCGGGGCCGCCCCGCAGCCAGGTGTCGACCAGGCGCCCTTCGGGAAACCCGCCCTCGAACCCCAGCACGGTGAACCCGAGCTCGGTGACCAGGTGCCGGAGGAGGCGGTCGCGCAGCACCCCGAACTCGCGGATGTGATGGTTGTTCTCGCCGATGGCGACGACCTCGGCAGCGCCGATCAGCTCGGCGACGGAAGCGACGTCGATGGAGTCGGGTTCTGGCATACTGGGCACACTAACGCAACAGGAGTAGCAGTTGGCAACCGAGATTTCCGGGACCAAACGCCCGGGCGGCCGCACCGAGCGGACCCGCCTGGCCGCGCTGAACGCCACCTTGGAGCTGCTCGGGGAACGTGGGTACGCGGAGCTGACCGTCGAGGCGGTCGCCGAGCGTTCCGGCGTCCACAAGACGACGCTCTACCGCCGCTGGGAGTCCGCCGAAGGCCTGGTCGCGGCGGCGCTGCTGATGGGCACCGAGCAGGAGTGGACGGCGCCGGACACCGGTTCGCTGGAGGGCGACCTGCGCGGGATCAACCTGGAGCTGGTGCACTACTTCACCTCGCCCGGCGAGCGCGAGCTGCCGACGGCGTCGATCTCGGCGGCGTTCCTGTCGGCCCGCGCCGCGGACGCCCTGCGCGAGTTCTACGTCGACCGCCACGCGCGCTCGGCCGTCGTGGTCGACCGGGCCGTCGAACGCGGCGAGGTCCCGGCGGGCACCGACGCGGTCGAGGTCGTGCGGTTCGCGTGCGGCCCGGTCTTCTACCGCCTGTTCGTCTCCCGCGAAGGCGTGACCCCGCGGGACGCCGGAGTCGCCGCGAAAGCCGCCGCGGCCGCGGCGAGAGCCGGCGTGTTCACCGCAACCGGCGGCTGAACCGCCGCTCCTCCAGCGTGACGCGGCCGTCGTCGACCGTCTCGGTCTGGGTGACGCCGTCGTCGACCCAGCCCTGCCGCGCGTAGAAGGCCTTCGCCCGCTCGTTCGTCGACAGCACCCACAGGACGGCGCTGTCCCCGGGCAGCTCTTCGACGACCCGGTCGTGCAGCGCCCGGCCGAGGCCGCGGCCCCAGTGCTCCGGCAGCAGGTACAGCGCGAAGAGCCGGCCGGGACCGAACGCCGCGAACCCCACGACGACGCCGTCCTCCTCGGCGACCAGGACCGGACCGGCGCCGTTCTCGAGGTGCCGGGCCCACGACGCCGCCCGCGACTCGGCCGACAGCCGGGCGAGGAAGTCCGCGGGGATCAGCCCCGCGTAGGCCGCCTGCCAGGACCGCACGTGGACCTCGCCGATCGCGGGCGCGTCGGCCACCGTGGCTTCGCGGATCAACTCTTCTCCAGGTACTCGGCGCGGTCGACGTCGACGACGTCGGCCACCATCTGGGCCAGGCCCCGGTACTTCTTCAGGTCCGGGTCCTTCTCGACGATCTCCTGCGCACTGGCTCGCGAAGCCGCGATCACGTCTTCGTCGCGCAGCAGCGAAAGCAGCTTCAACGTCGACCGCTTGCCGGACTGCGCGGCGCCGAGGATGTCGCCTTCGCGCCGCAGTTCGAGGTCGAGGCGCGACAGCTCGAAGCCGTCGGTGGTCGACTCGACCGCCGCCAGCCGCTCGCGCGTGGCCGTGCCGTCGAGGGCCTCGGTGACCAGCAGGCATAGGCCCGGCACGCTGCCCCGGCCGACGCGGCCGCGCAGCTGGTGCAGCTGGCTGACGCCGAAGCGGTCGGCGTCCATGATCACCATCGCGGTCGCGTTCGGGACGTTGACGCCGACCTCGATCACCGTCGTGGCCACCAGGACGTCCAGCTGACCGGCCGAGAACGCCCGCATCACGGCGTCCTTGTCGTCGGGCGGCATCCGGCCGTGCAGCACGCCGATCTTCAGCCCCTGCAACGCGCCGTGCTCCAGGTCGGGGGCGACGTCGAGGACCGCGAGCGGCGGGCGCTTGTCGCTCTTGTCCGACGGCGGCTCGTCGCCGATCCGCGGGCACACGACGTACCCCTGGTGCCCCTTGCCGACCTCTTCCCGCACGCGCTGCCAGATCCGCTCGAACCACGCGGGTTTCTCGGCGACCGGCACGACCGTGGTGGAGATCGGCGAGCGCCCGACCGGCATCTCGCGCAGCGCGGACACCTCCAGGTCGCCGTACACGGTCATCGCGACCGTGCGCGGGATCGGCGTCGCGGTCATGACGAGCACGTGCGGGCTGGTGTCGCCGGACCCGCGGGTGCGCAGCGCGTCCCGCTGCTCGACGCCGAAGCGGTGCTGCTCGTCGACGACGGCCAGACCGAGGTCGGCGAACTCGACGTGGTCCTGGATCAGCGCGTGCGTGCCGACGACGATCCCCGCCTCGCCGCTGACGATCTCCAGCAGCGCCTTCTTGCGTTCCTTCGCGCCCATCGACCCGGTCAGCAGCGTCACCTTCGTGGCGTTCTCCGCCGCGCCCAGCTCGCCGGCCTGGCCGAGGTCGCCGAGCATCTCCCGCAGCGACCGCGCGTGCTGCGCGGCGAGAACTTCGGTCGGCGCGAGCATCGCGGCCTGCCGCCCGTTGTCGACGACCTGCAGCATCGCCCGCAGCGCGACGATCGTCTTGCCGGAGCCGACCTCGCCCTGCAGCAGCCGGTTCATCGGGTGCTCGGAGGCCAGGTCGGCGGCGATCTCGTCGCCGATCCCCCGCTGGCCCGCGGTGAGGTCGAACGGCAGCCGCTTGTCGAAGGCGTCCATGATGCCGCCGCTGACGTGCGGGTTCGCCTTCGCCGGCCGCGAGATCGCCGAGTGCCGCCGCTGCGCGAAGATCAGCTGGACGGCCATCGCCTCGTCCCACTTGAGACGTTTCTTCGACGCTTCAAGGTGCGCCCAGTTGCTCGGGCGGTGGATGCCATGCAGCGCGGTGTCGAGGTCGGACAGCTTGTGCAGCCGCCGCAGCTCGGCCGGCATCGGGTCCTCGTCGACCTCCAGGACGTCGAGGACCTGGCGGACGCACTTGGCGATCGACCAGGTCGGCATCCCCTGCGCCGCCGGGTAGACCGGGATGATCGCGGCGAGGAAGTCGTCCATGGCCTCGTCGGCGCGGTCGGCCTCGAAGAGCTCGTACTCGGGGTTGGTCAGCTGCAGCGTGTCGCGGAAGGCGGACACCTTGCCGGCGAACAGGCCGGTCTTGCCGGGGACGAGGTCCTTCTCCCGCCAGGCCTGGTTGAAGAAGGCGCAGGTGAGCCGGCGCTTCCCGTCGGTGATCACCATGTCGAGGATGGTCCCGTTGCGGGACTTCATCCGCCGCTTGCTCACCTTCTCCACGCGCGCCAGCACGGTCGCGTGCTCACCCAGCTCGAGGCCCGCGATGTCGGTGAGCTCGCCGCGCTCGGCGTAGCGGCGGGGGTAGTGGCGGAGCAGATCGCTGACGGTCTCGATGCCCAGCGACGTGGCGAGCGCCTTCGCCGTCTTGGCGCCCAGCAGCAGCGGCAGCTTGTCGCGCAGTCCGGCCATCTCGCTATTCGACTCCCATCAGCAGCACGGCGCCGGTCTGGCCGCCGGCGTAGCCGGCCAGCTCCACCTCGGGGTGCTCCACCCGTAGCTGCTCGGCGAGCTCCTCGGCGACCCCGGGCGGGACGCCGGCCCCGCTCAGCACCGTCACCAGCTCGCCGCCGAGCGCCAGCATCCGGTTGAGCACCTTCATCGCGGCGGCGACCAGGTTCGTCTCCGACGCGGGCGCCGGCTCGATCAGCACCACTTCGTCGTCGACCAGGCCGACCACGTCGCCGGACTGGGCCCGGCCCACCCAGGTTAGCGACTCCTCCTGCGCGATCCGCAGTTCGCCACGCCTGGTCGCGGCGGCCGCTTCGGCCATCGCGACGACGTCGTCGTTGGTGCGGCGCCCGGCGTCGTGCACGGCGAGGGCGGCCAGCACCTGCACCGGCGAGACGCACGGGATGACCACGACGTCGCGGTCGGCGGCCATCGCGTGCCCGGCGGCGGCGTCGACCGCCGCGGTGAGCCCGACGCTGCCCGGCAGCACGGTGACGTGCTGCCCGGCGGCTTCGTTGAGCAGGCTGATCACGTCCTCGACACTCGGCGTCCCGCCCTCGGGAACGGCCAGCACGGGAATGCTCTCGGCGCGCAGCAGCTCGGCCAGCGCGCCGCCGTGCACGACGGCGACGACCGTGCGGTCGATCCCGCCGCCCGGCTCGATCGGCGTCGGCGTGAGCAGCGGTTCGACGCGGACCTTGCGCGGGCGGCCCAGCGCGAGGCCGGCTTCGATGGCGGCGCCGATGTCGGCGCAGTGGACGTGCACGGCGTGGCTGCCCGAGCCGTCGCCGGCGACCGTGACGCTGTCGCCGAGGCCGCTCAGCTCCTTGCGCAGGGTCGGCAGGCTCTGCTCGTCGACGCCGTCGAGGAGGTACATGACCTCCCAGGCGTAGGCCTGCTCCTGCGCGGTGGGCACTTCCAGCGCGTGGTCCCGCTCGACGGCGGCGCCGGTGAGGACGCCGACCAAGGCGTCGAGCACGGCGACGAGCCCGCGGGCACCGGCGTCGACCACCCCCGCCCTGGCCAGGGCGGGCAGCTGCAGGGGCGTCTTCTCGAGGGCGTGCGCGGCCTCTTCGGCGGCTTTCCGCGCGACTTCGCCGAGGCTGCGCGTGTCCCCGCGCACGGCCAGGGCGACGGCGTGCAGGACGGTGAGGATGGTCCCGGCGACCGGGCGGCTCACGGCGCCGGTGGCGACCTCGTCGGCGTGGCCCAGCGCGGCGGCCAGCCACGCGCCGTCCAGCTCGCCTTCGGCGCGGTCCGCGAGCCCGCGCACGACCTGGGAGAGGATGACACCGGAGTTGCCCTTGGCCGCGGCGACCGCACCCCGGGCGAGGACCTTCAGCGCCTCGGCGGCGGTTCCCGGCGCGGACTGCTCCAGCTCCCGCGCCGCGCCGCGCATCGTGAAGAGCATGTTGGAGCCGGTGTCGGAGTCGGCGACGGGGTAGACGTTGATCTCGTCGATGGCCGGCCGCAGGCTCGCCAGGCTGTGCACACAACCCGCAGCCCAGGCCGACACCGCCGCCGCGTCCAGCACCCGCACCCCGTAACCTCCTGACCGGTCCTCCGGCAGCGTATCGACCCGGTGCCGAGGGCCTCGATCGCAGTAGTTACTATGGTCGAGTTGCCCAGTGCATCTGGGCTCATTTCTATGACCCAGATCCAAAGGAGTTCGACGTGGCTGCCGTGTGCGACGTCTGTGGCAAGGGACCCGGCTTCGGCAAGTCGGTCTCGCACTCCCACCGCCGTACCAACCGCCGGTGGAACCCGAACATCCAGACCGTCCACGCCAAGGTGGGTGTGTCCCAGCGCAAGCGCCTGAACGTGTGCACGTCCTGCATCAAGGCGGGCAAGGTCGTTCGCGGCTGAGGCGAGAAGAGTTTGGGTGGCGGGTGCTCCTCGGAGCACCCGCCATTTTCTATTTCAGGAAACCTGTCAGCAGCTCCTTGAGCGTTTCCGGGTACTGCAGCACCCCGTGGTCCTGGCCTTCCAGCGTCTCGTGACGGGCGCCAGGCACCGCCGCGGCCGCCGCGCGGGCGCCCGCCTGCAGGGTCTCGTCGCTGGCGCCGCCGCCGATCACCAGCGCCGGGATCGCGATGCGGGCCAAGGAGGCGCGCGGGCGCGCGTCCGGGCCGACGATCGTCAGGTCGTACGGCAGCGTGTGCGCCAGCGCCGTGAACCAGCCCCACACCGGCGCCTGCTTCATCCCCTCGATCATCTCCGCCGGAGTGCCCGCGACCTCCAGGAACGTCGCCACCGCGCCGTCCCGGTCCCCCGCCGCGAGCAGGGCGCGCACTTCGTCCACCACGTCCGCGCGCGGGTGCTCGTCCGTCGCGTACGGCGGCTCGTACGCCACCACCTTGTCGATCCCGATGCCCGCCGCGGCCGCCTCCAGCGCCAGGACCGCGCCCGACGAGTGGCCGAACACCGACGCCGTGCCACCCGCGTGCGCGATCAGCGCCGCGAGGTCCTCGATCTCGCGTTCCACCGCGTACTCGGCCGAGTCGCCGGAATCACCACGGCCTCGCCGGTCGAAGGTGATCGCCGTGAAGTCGCCGGCCAGGACCTCCGCCAGGCCCACCGTGGTCGTGCGGTCGTTGAACGCGCCGCCGACCAGGATCACCGGCGGGCCGTCCCCGCGCCGCTCGAAGAAGATCGACGTGCCGTCGGCCGAGGTGACGTTCATGGTTTCCTCCGGAAAGGGGTTCGTTTCCCCCTGGTCGGAGCCGTCACGTCGATCCGGACACGGCTCCTCAGGGAAGTTTCCAGTCGACCGGCGCCGCGCCCTGCTGTTCCAGGAGCTGGTTGGCCCGGCTGAACGGCCGCGACCCGAAGAAGCCGTTGTGCGCCGAAAGCGGGCTCGGGTGGGCCGACTCGATGCACGGCACCTCGCCCAGCATCGGCCGCAGGTTCCGCGCGTTGCGGCCCCACAGGATCGCCACCATCGGCTCCGAGCGCGCCGCGAGGGCCTTGATCGCCTGCTCGGTGACCGCTTCCCAGCCCTTGCCCTGGTGCGAGTTCGACTTCCCGGGCTGCACGGTCAGCGACCTGTTGAGCAGCAGCACGCCCTGGTCGGCCCACGGCGTCAGGTCGCCGTTGGACGGCAGCGGGTGCCCGAGGTCGTCGCAGTACTCCTTGTAGATGTTGACCAGGCTCTTCGGGATCGGCCGGACGTCCGGCGCCACCGAGAAGCTCAGGCCCACCGCGTGCCCGGGCGTCGGGTACGGGTCCTGCCCCACGATCAGCACGCGCACGTCGTGGAACGGCTGCTTGAACGCCCGCAGCACGTGCTCACCCGCCGGCAGGTACGTCCGGCCCGCGGCGATCTCCGCGCGGAGGAACTCCCCCATCGCGGCGACCTGCGGCGCCACCGGTTCGAGGGCCTTGGCCCAGCCTGCCTCGACGATGTCCTGCAGCGGTCGTGCGGTCACGGCGCGCAAGCCTACCCGGCGTGGCCGGCGTCACCCGAGCGGGTCGAGCCGCCTCAGCTCCGCCTTGAACCGGCGGCCGCGCTCGACGTAGGACTCGACGACCAGCGCGATGTTCTCCGCGCTGAACGAGGTGTTCTCCCGCGTCTTCCCGGGCACGCCCAGCGCGATCTCCCCGGTTTTGACGTACGAGCCGTACGACAGGACCGCGCCCGCGCCGACCATGCCGCCGTCCTCGATCACCGAGCCGTTGAGCACCACCGAACCGGACGCGATGAGGCAGCCTGTGCCGATCGTCGCGCCCTCGACGTGCACCGCGTGCCCGATCGCCGACGACGGCCCGAGGATCGTCGGGTGCCGCTCGGTGCAGTGCAGGACGCAGCCGTCCTGGACGTTCGAGCGCTCGCCGATCTCGATGTAGCCGTGGTCGCCGCGCAGCACGGTCTGCGGCCACACCGACGCGTGCGCGCCGATCCGGACGTCGCCGATCACCGTCGCGTCCGGGTGGACGTAGGCGTCGGGGTGGATCGTCGGTTCGAGCGAACCGAGTGCGTAGATCGGCATGCCGCCTCCGGGTGACTGCGGTTTCACGTGTCCTGCGATTGGATCACGCCATCGCCGTCAAGCCGAAAACCAGCCCGCTCCTGATCCTCCTCGTCGCGGTGACGTGGCTGCTCAGCCTGCCCACGGCGTCCCCCGCGCTCGCGAACGGCCTGGCCGGGACGCCGCCGATGGGCTGGAACAGCTGGAACCAGGTGCGCTGCCACGACCTGACCGAGGACGTCGTGAAGCGCGCCGCCGACGCGCTCGCGGACACCGGACTGCGTGACGCGGGTTACCGGTACGTCGTCGTCGACGACTGCTGGCAGGCGCCCGCGCGCGCCGCCGACGGGTCGCTGCGGGCCGATCCGGCGCGGTTCCCGCACGGCATCGCCGACCTCGCCGACTACGTGCACTCGCGCGGTCTGCTGTTCGGCATCTACGCGGTACCCGGCAGCCGGACCTGCGCGATGGCCAACGACGCCTACCCCGCGTCCGGCATCGGCTCGCTCGGCCACGAACGCCAGGACGCCGAGACGTTCGGCCGCTGGGGTGTCGACTACCTCAAGTACGACTGGTGCAACGCCGACACGGTCGACGGCCTCGACCGCAAAGCCGCGTTCGAGAAGATGCGTGACGAGCTCGCCGCGCTGCCCCGCCCGATCGTCTACGCGATCTCCGAGTACGGCGTCTCCAGCCCGTGGACCTGGGCGCGGCCGGTGGCGAACCTGTGGCGGACCACCTACGACCTCACCGCGACCTGGGATTCGGTGCTCGCGACGATCGACCAGCAGGCCGCCGTCGCCGTGCACAGCGGCGGCCCGGGCGGCTGGAACGACCCGGACATGCTGCAGGTCGGCAACGGCACGCTGACCGCCGACGAGGCCCGCGCGCACTTCAGCGTCTGGGCCGTGCTGAACGCGCCGCTGTTCGCCGGCACCGACCCGGCGAAGCTGAGCGAGGCCGACCTCGCGACGCTCGGCAACCCCGAGGCGATCGCCGTCGACCAGGACTTCGCGGGCGGCCAGGGCCGCCGGCTCGCCGCCGGGCCCGGCTACCAGGTGTGGGGGAAACCGCTTACCGGCGGCGGGTTCGCGGTGGTGCTGCTCAACACCGGCAGCACCACCGCGACCGTCTCCGCGCCGATCCCCGGTTCGTGGAACGTCCGGGACCTCTGGGCCCACCGGGACATCGGCACCGGTGTCTCGGCGACCCTGCGGCCGCACGCGGCGGCCCTGCTGAAGCTCACGCCGAGGTGAGGTCCTTGCCGAAGCACCGGCTCTCCGGCTCGTTCTTGTACACGCCGAAGTTCGGGATTTCGGCGTACCCCGACGACGTGTAGAGCGCGATGGCCTCCGGCTGCTTGGTGCCGGTTTCGAGGACCGCGCGCTTGCGGCCGCACAACGCCGCCGTGCGTTCCAGCTCGGACAGGATCATCCGCGCGAACCCGCGGCCCCGGGCGGAATCGGCGACGTACATCCGCTTGAACTCGGCGTCGCCGTCCCGGAAGTCGGGCGCCGGGCCGTCGTGGGCGCGCCACGCTCCGCAGGCGACCGCTTCCTCGCCCTGGTAACCGACGAGGAAAACCCCCTGTGGGGGGTCGAAGTCCGCCGGGCTCATCGGGGTCACGTCCTCGTCGCCGTAGCGCTCGACGTAGACCTGCTGCACCGCGGCCATGAGCTTGGCCGCGTCGGGGTGGTCGTAGGGGACCGGAACGATTCTCACGTCCACCGACTCTAGATCAGCGCCAGTGGGTCCAGCCGCCTTCTCGCGAGAAAGGCTTGCCGTCCACGGTGATCCCGGAGTCCGCCATCGTGACGACGCCGATCGTGCGCCAGCCGTCGGGCAGTTCGGTGAACGGCGGGAAGGTCGCCGCGAGGGCGTGGTCTTCGCCACCGGTGAGGACCCAGTCGAGGGGGTCGGCGCCCAGTGCGGCGCCGACTTCGGTGAGCCGGGCCGGGATTTCGAGGTCGGCGGTGCGGACGTCGAGGCCGACGCCGGACGCCTCGCCGATGTGCCCGAGGTCGGCCAGCAGCCCGTCGGAGACGTCGATCATGGCCGTGGCCCCGGCGAGGGCGGCGCGCGGGCCGGCTTCGTAGGGCGGTTCCGGGCAGCGCTGGGCGTTGACGACGCCGACCGGGGAGCGGAACCCGCGCCCGAGCACGGCGAGGCCCGCCGCGGCCCAGCCGAGGCGCCCGTTGACGGCCAGGAGGTCGCCGGGGCGGGCCCCCGAGCGCGTCACGGGTTCGCGGTCGCCGAGGTCGCCGAGGGCGGTGACGCTGATCACGAGCTGGTCGGCGCGGACCATGTCGCCGCCGGAGACGCCGATGCCGGCACGTTCCGCCTCGGCCCACATACCGTCCGCGAGACCGGTGACGACCGCGTGCGGGGTGTCGGGCGGGCAGGCCAGTCCGACCAGGACGGTCGTCGGGGTGGCGCCCATGGCGGCGATGTCGGCCAGGTTGACCGCGACGGCCTTGCGCCCGACGTACTCGGGCGGTGACCAGTCGAGCCGGAAGTGGACGCCCTGGACGAGCACGTCGGTGCTGGCGACCACGCGGCCGTCGGGCGCGGCGACGACGGCGGCGTCGTCACCCGGACCGAGCAGGGTGCCCGGCGGCTGGCGCCGTCCTTCGGTGACGGCGCGGATGAGCGCGAACTCCCCGGTCTCGGCGACCGTTCCGTCGTTCGGTGACACCGGTCACCTCTGCTTTCTCTACCGGGACAAAGGTCGATCACCGATAGTCGGATGCCCTATGTTTTTTGATGAGCTGGCGATACGTTGCTGATGACGTTCCTACCTTGAGCCGATCGATCCCGACGAAAGGGCGCGCCGTGGTCCACGCATACATCCTCATCCAGACCGAGGTCGGCAAGGCGGCCGCGGTGGCTGCCGAGATCTCCAGCATCCCGGGTGTGACCAGCTCGGAGGATGTCACCGGACCGTACGACGTGATCGTCCGCGCGGCGGCGGACAACGTGGACCAGCTGGGCCAGCTCGTGGTCGCGAAGGTGCAGAACGTGGAGGGCATCACGCGGACGCTGACCTGCCCGGTCGTCCATCTCTGACCAGTGGTGTAGTGGTCGGGTGCCTGATTCCGACACCGGTGCCCCGCCCCGGGTGGTCTTCGTCACCGCGGCCGCGCTCGCCGTGGCCCTGGCGGTAGCGGTCGCCGTCTTCGCGTTGACCAAGGGCTCCGAGCAGCCCGAAGCCGGTCCCCTGCCGCTGGTCCCGGTCACCGCCCCCGAGTCGGGGTCGCCGGCCTGCGCCACGCTGCTGGGCGCCGTCCCGGCGGAACTGACGTCGAACGGCAAGTCCCTCAAGGTGCGCGAGCTGGCCGCTCCGGCGCCGCCGGCGACGGTGGCCTGGGGCACCGAAGACCCGCTGGTGCTGCGGTGCGGGCTGAACCGTCCGCCGGAGCTGACGCCGACGGCGGCGTTGCGCCTGGTGAATGGCGTCCAGTGGCTGCAGGTGCCGGGCGAGGGCGCGTCGACGTGGTACGTCGTGGACCGCGAGGTCTACGCGGCGCTGACCGTGCCGGACAGCGCCGGGACCGGTCCGTTGCAGACGATCTCGGACGCGGTGGCGGCGAAGCTGCCGGCCCGGCCGCTGAAGTTCTAGCGGAGGCCGGTGCCGCGGGCGATCGCCGTCTCGATGAGGGTGGTCAGCAGCGTCGCGTAGTCCACGCCGGTGACCTCCCACATCTTCGGGTAGGCGGACTTCGTCGTGAAGCCGGGCATGGTGTTGACCTCGTTGATGGTCAGCTCGCCGTCGGCGCCGACGAAGAAGTCGACGCGGGCGAGGCCCTGGCAGTCGAGCGCGTGGAAGGCCCGCACCGCCATCGCGCGGAGCTTCTCGGTGAGGGCGTCGTCGAGCTTGGCCGGGATGTCGAGCTCCGCGTCGTCGCCGAGGTACTTGGTTTCGAAGTCGTACCAAGCGTTTTCGTCCTCGGACAGGACGCGGATCTCGGCGGGCAGCGAGGCTTCGACGTGCCCGTCCGGGAATTCGAGGACCCCGCACTCGACCTCGCAGCCGACGACGGCGGCCTCGACGAGGACCTTGGGATCGGTGGCGCGCGCGAACTCGATGGCGGCGTCGAGGTCGTCCCACGACGTGACGCGGCTGATCCCGACGGAAGAGCCGGCGCGGGAGGGCTTGACGAACACGGGCAGGCCGAGCCGATCCCGGTCGTTTTCGTCCAAAGTGGACTGCCCGCGCTTGAGCGCGGCGAAGGTCCCGACCGGAAGCCCTTCGGCGGCCAGGAGCTTCTTCGCGGTCTCCTTGTCCATGGCCGCGGCGCTGGCGAGCACGCCGGGCCCGACGTACGGGATACCGGCGAGCTCGAGCAGGCCCTGGATGGTGCCGTCTTCGCCGAAGGCGCCGTGCAGCACCGGGAAGACGACGTCCACCTGGGAAAGGAGTTCGCTTTCCCGCCCGGGTTCGACGGCGACGAGCCCCCGGCTGGAGGGATCGCCGGCGAGGACGAGGCCCTTGCCGTCGTCGACCGACGGCAGTTCGCGGCCGCGGATGGCGAGCTGGGCGGAGTCGCCGGTGCCGAGCACCCAGCGGCCTTCCCGGGTGATGCCGACGGGGACGGCCTCGAACCGCGCCGGATCGAGGTTCCCGAGGACGCTGCCAGCGGACAGGCAGGAGATGGTGTGCTCGCTGCTGCGCCCGCCGAACACGACCGCCACCCGGATCTTCTCGCTCATGGTGAGCCACCGTACCCGGTGACCTCGCGGAACAGCCGAGCCCGGTGCGGCGGGCGGCCCCACCCGAGCGGCGAGCGCAACCTCCCCGGTTCCGGCGCGTCGCTTCCTACGGGAGGGCCTGTCCGCGCAGCAACGACACCAGCGCCGGCAGCGCCGCCACCAGCGCCTCCCGCGAGCACCCCGCGTACCCGATCGCCACGCCGTGCGCCGTCGGCTCGCCCGCGAAGTGCCTTGCCAGCCCGTCCAGCCGGATCCCCCGCCGCTCGGCCGCGGCGATCACCGCCTCCTCCACCGGAGCCGACGGGAACGGCACCACCAGGTGCGCGCCGGCGTCGTCGCCCCGGACCGGCACCCCGGCCGACGACAACGCCCCCGCCAGCAACGTCCGCCGCTCGGCCATCTCCCGGCGCAGTTTGCGCAGGTGGCGGCCCAGATCCCCGTTCCGCGCGAACTCGTACAGCACGCGCTGCCCCGCCGGCGACGGCCGCGTCCCCGTCAGGTCCCGGTACGCCAGCACCGCCGACGTGATGGCTTCCGGCGCCACCATCCAGCCCGCCCCCAGCGTCGGGGTGAGGATCTTCGACGTCGTCCCCAGGTGCACCACCACGTCCGGGGCCAGCGACGCCAGCATCGGCAGCGGCGCCACGTCGAACCGCAGCTCGCCGTCGTAGTCGTCCTCGATCACCAGCATGCCGGACGAGCGCGCCAGCTCCACCAGGGACACCCGCCGCGCCGCGGAGAGCCTGCTGCCCATCGGGTACTGGTGCGCCGGCGAGCAGTACACCGCCCGCGCCCCCGCCGGGATCGCGGAAGGCCGCAGCCCCTCGAGGTCCACCGGGACGCCCACCACCCGCATGCCCGCGCGGCGGAACGCCTGCACCGCCCGCTGGTAGCCCGGCTCCTCGACCGCGACGACGTCCCCGCGTTCCAGCACCGCCGCCGCCAGCTCGACGACCGCCGCCGTCGTGCCGCCCGTCGCCAGCACCGAGCCCGCCGCCAGCCCGCGGTGGCGCAGCAGGTGCTCCGACACGGCCGCGCGGTACTCGGGCAGCCCCGCCCGGTGCGCCCGGACCAGCGGGTCCGGGTCGGCCGCGGCCCGCCAGGCGCGGCGCCAGGCCGCGCGGTCCAGGCCGTCCGCCCACGGCGTCCCCGGCCCGAGGTCGAGCAGCGGGGACGCGGCGGCCTCGGGCGCCGGGACAGCGGGGGCCGGCACCTCCGAAGCCGAAAAGGACGGTGGCGTCGTCACGTACGTGCCGGAGCCGTGCCGCCCGGCGATCCAGCCCTCGGCGTGCAGCTGCTCGTACGCCGCCGAGGTCACCGTGCGGCTGACGCCGAGGCGGCCGGCCAGCGCCCGCGTCGACGGCAGCCGGTCACCCCCGCGCAGGTGCCCGGACGCGGCGGCCTCGCGCAGCGCGTCGGCGAGCTGGACGGCCAGCGGCGTCACCGCCGAACGGTCGAGGCTGACCGGCAGCGCGGTGTCGGCGTGGGTCACGGGAGCCTCCTCGAGTGGACTTCCCAAGTGTACGAGAAGTGGACGTTTTCCGATGCCACTGTGCCGGGAGACGCTGGTCGCATGCTGTCCACCACGCCCCGCACCACGCTCGGCCGCAAGAAGCACCGCGCCGTGACCGACCGCTCGGCGCTGTACGCCGTCCTCGACGAGGGCCTGATCTGCCACCTCGGCATCGTCCGCGACGGCGCGCCCCTCGTCCTGCCGACCGGCTACGGCCGCGACGGCGACGTGCTCTACCTGCACGGTTCCACCGGCGCGGCCAGCCTCCGCACGGCGGCGAAGGACCTCGACGTCTGCGTCACCGTGACGCTCCTCGACGGCATCGTCTACTCGCGCTCGGTGAACAACCACTCGATGAACTACCGCAGCGCGGTGATCTTCGGGAAGGCGACGGCGGTCACCGACGCCGAAGCCAAGATGCACGGCTTGCAGGTGCTCACCGACCACCTGGCGCCCGGCTCGTGGGAGCACGCGCGCGAAGTGAACGCGAAGGAGTTCGCCGCGGTCAGCGTGCTCGCGCTCGACCTCGCCGAGGCGTCGGTGAAGATGCGCGCCGAGGGCCCGGACGACGAGCCCGAAGACCTCGACGCGGACGCCGCGTGGGCCGGCGTCCTGCCGGTCCGGACGGTCTTCGGCACGCCCGAGCCGTCGGCGGACCTCTCCCCCGGCTGGCAGGTCCCGCCGCACGTCAGCGGTCGAGCGGCAACCTGACCGTGAACGTCGTGCGGCCCGGCGCCGAAGCCACCGTGACCGTGCCGCCGTGCGCCGTCACCAGGGACTGGACCACCGACAGCCCGAGCCCGGTGCCGCCGTTGCCGCGGGTGCGGGAGTCGTCGACGCGGAAGAACCGGTCGAAGATCCGCTCCTGGTCGGCGGCCGCGATCCCCGGGCCGGCGTCGGTCACCGCCACGACCGCCTCGGGACCGTCGACCGCCACCGAGACGTGCACCGCGGTCCCCGGCGGGGTGTGCACGGCCGCGTTGGCCAGCAGGTTGTCGAGCACCTGCCGCAGCCGCAGCGGGTCCGCGGACACGAAAGCCGGCGCGAGCGCGGCGGAAACCGGGTGGTCCGGCCGCCCGGCGGCGAACGCGTCCACCGCGTCGCCCGCCAGCTCCGCCAGGTCGACGCGCTCGGGCCGCAACGGCGTCTCGGCGGCCCGGGCGTCGAGCCGCGCCAGCAGCAGGAGGTCGTCGACGAGCACGCTCATCCGGGCCGTCTCCGAGCGGATCTTCGCCAGGTGCGCCTCCCGCTCGGCCGGCTCGTTCGCCGCCGCGTAGCGGAAGAGGTCGGCGTAGCCCCGGATCGACGTCAGCGGCGTGCGCAGCTCGTGGGAGGCGTCGGCGACGAACCGGCGCAGCCGCTCGTTCGCCTCGGTCTTCGCCGCCAGTGACGTGTCGATGTGGGCCAGCATCACGTTGAACGCCGTCCGCAGCTCCTCGACCTCGGCGCCGCCGCCGGTGCCCGCCGCGCGCACCGGGAGGTCGGCGTTCGCCGTGAGGTCGTGCGACGCGATGTCGTGTGCGGTGCCCGCCATGTCGGCCAGCGGGCGCAGGCCGCGGCGCAGCACGAGCCGCCCGACGACCACCAGCACGCCCAGCGCGAGCGCGAACGCGGCGACCTCGACCCAGACCAGCTGCCGGACCGTGCCGTCGAGGTCCTTCTGCGGCGCCGCCGACAGCAGCACCGACCCGGTGTCGACCGGACACGCGCGCACCCGGTACGGCCCGTCGCCGTACAGGTAGACGGTGCGGGTGACGTCGCCGTCCACCGCGTCGGCGGCGATCTTCGCCAGCTGCTTCGCGTCGCCGGGCAGCTGACCACCCGGTTCGGGCGTCGCGACGCCGTCGCGCACCTTGTACAGCGCCGAATACCAGGAGTAGACCGACTGCGGCGAGCCGTGCGTCTCGCGCAGCTGCGGCAGCTGGGTGTTCTGGCTCTTGGACAGCTGCTCGTCGAGCCGCCGGTCGAGGTAGCCGTGCATGATCCCGACCGTCGTGACGCCGACCGCGGCGAACACGACCAGCGCGAGCGCGCCGAGGCCGAGCGTGATCCGGGTGCCCAGCCGGGTGCGCTGCCAGGCCCCGTACCACCGGCGGAAGAAGCGCTTCACCGGGTGGCCCGGCGCACGACGTACCCGACGCCCCGCACGGTGTGGATCAGCGGTTCGCCGTCGCCCGCGTCGACCTTGCGCCGCAGGTGCGAGATGACGAGTTCGACCACATTGGACCGGCCGCCGAAGTCGTACTCCCAGACGTGGTCGAGGATCTGCGCCTTGGTCAGCACCGACGGCGACCGCCGCATGAGGTAGCGCAGCAGCTCGTACTCGGTGGGGGTGAGCTCGGCGAGGCGGTCGCCGCGGCGGACCTCGCGGGTGTCCTCGTCCAGGGTCAGGTCCCCGACGCGCAGCACCGCGCCGCGCGCCGCGGCCGGCACGCCGCCGTGGCTGCGCCGCAGCACCGCCCGCAGCCGCGCCATCAGCTCCTCCACGGAAAACGGTTTCACGAGGTAGTCGTCACCCCCGCGGGTGAGCCCGGCGACCCGGTCGGAGGTCGCGTCCTTGGCCGTGAGGAAGACCACGGGGACCGCGCCGCCGTTCTCGCGCAGGCGGTCGAGCACGGTGAAGCCGTCGAGGTCGGGCAGCATCAGGTCGAGCACGACGATGTCCGGCCCGAACTCGGCGGCCCGGCTCAGCGCGGCCTTCCCCGATCCGGCCGTGACGGCGTCCCAGCCCTCGTACCGGGCGACGGTGGCGACGAGGTCGGCGATGTGCGGCTCGTCGTCCACGACGAGCAGGCGCACGGGTTCGGCGGGCTGCACCCCGCCATCTTCTCCCGGCGCGCGGGCACCCGGCGAGGCGGCGGCGCGGGCCGACAGGAATCCGACAGCCGCTACCCAGACTCGCCACAGGGTCCGTGGCGAGGCTGGCCTTCGTGAACCGAAACCGAAGGGGATCCGTGTGACCACCATGACGCAGACCGCCGAGGCCACGCGCCCGGCGATCCGCCCCCGGATCGCCGCGAAATCCGGCCTCTTCCTCTTCCTGGGCGCCAACGTGGCGGCCGTCACCGCGCTGTTCGCGGAGGCCGGCCTGTCGCAGAACGTGCTGATCAGCATCGGCAGGCTCGCCGGCATGTACGGCGCGCTGGCCATGGCGGTCCAGCTGCTGCTGGTCGCCCGGCTGCCCTGGCTGGACCGGCGGATCGGCATGGACCGGCTCACCACGTGGCACCGCTGGACCGGCTTCACGATCCTGTGGACCCTGCTGGCGCACCTGGTGTTCATCGCCTTCGGCTACGCGGAGGTCTCGAGCAAGGGCGTCGTCGACGAGCTGGTCGAAATGGCCAATACGCTCGAAGGCATCCTGCGGGCGCTGGTCGCGTTCGCCGTGATCCTGATGGTCGGCGCGGCTTCGGCGAAGTTCGCGCGCAAGCGGCTGGCGTACGAGACGTGGCACTTCATCCACCTCTACACCTACGCCGCGGTGCTGCTGGCGTTCACCCACCAGATCGCGCTGGGCCAGTCGTTCGCCGGTTCCGAGACGGCGAAGACCTACTGGTGGACGCTCTGGCTCGGCGCCGGCGCCGCCGTGCTCGCCGGGCGGGTCGTGCTCCCGCTGTGGCGGAACCTGCGCCACCAGCTGCGGGTGACCGCCGTCGTGTCCGAGGCGCCCGACGTGGTTTCGGTGTACATGACCGGCAAGCACCTCGACAAGATGCCGGCACGGGCGGGGCAGTTCTTCCTGTGGCGGTTCCTCACGAAGGACCGCTGGTGGCAGGCCAACCCCTTCTCGCTGTCGGCCGCGCCCGACGGCCGCACGCTGCGCCTGACCGCGAAGGCGCTCGGCGACGCCAGCGCGTCGCTGCGCAACCTGCGCGTGGGGACGCGGGTGTTCGCCGAAGGCCCGTACGGCGCGTTCACCACGATCCACCAGCGCCGGCCCAACGCGCTGCTCGTGGCCGGCGGGGTCGGGATCACGCCGATCCGGGCGCTGCTGGAGGACATCGACGGGCACGTCGTCGTGCTCTACCGGGTGCGCACGCAGGCCGACGCGGTGCTGCTGCCGGAGCTGAACGGGCTGGCCAAGGCCCGAGGCGCCGTGGTCAGCGTCCTCACCGGACCGGACCAGGCGGTCGGCCCGCGCGGGGCGATGCTCGGCCCGGCGAACCTGCACATGATGGTGCCGGACGTGCACGAGCGGGACGTGTTCGTCTGCGGCCCGCCGGGGATGACGTCGGCCGTGCTGCGCAGCCTGCGCGAGCTGAAGGTGCCGAAGACCCAGGTCCACGCCGAACGCTTCAGCCTCGCGGCCTAAGGGGATCCTGTCGTGAAGAAGACCATTTTCGTCGTCGCGCTGTCGATCGCGGGGTTCATCGCGGTCTGGCGGTTCGAGCCGGGGCCGGTGCACAACACCGCCGTCGCCGCGCCGGCCCCGCCCAGCACCAGCGCACCGTCCACATCGGCCGCCCCGCCGGCCTCGACATCGGCGTCTCCGTCCACTCCGGACAGTGCGAATGCGACGGTGACCACCCAGGGCACCGCGGAGTCCAGCCGCTACGGCACCGTCCAGGTGCAGGTGACCTTCACCGGGTCGCGGATGGTCGCGGTCACGCTGCTGCAGGCCCCCGACGACGGCCGCGCGCTCACCGCGTTGCCGCGCCTGCAGGAGGAAGCGATGAAGGCCCAGAACGCCGACATCGACACGGTGACCGGCGCGACCGAGACGAGCGAGTCCTACAAGACGTCGCTGCAGGCGGCCATCGACGCACGGGGCAGCAGATGACCACGCGCGTGGAGCAGGTGATGGGCCTGCCGATCTCCCTCGACCTGCGGGACGAGGGAGATTTCGCCGAGATCGTCGACGAGGTGTTCGCCTGGTTCCGGGACGTCGACGCGAAGTTCAGCCCGTTCAAAGAGGACAGTGAAGTCAGCCGCTACGACCGCGGCGAGCTGACCGCCGCCGAGCTCAGCGACGACCTCCTCGAAGTGCTGGAACTCTGCGCGTACTACGAACAGCTCTCCGGCGGCGCGTTCCGCGCGCGGCTGCCCGGCCGCGGCCTCGACCCGTGCGCGGTGGTGAAGGGCTGGGCGGTGCAGCGCGCCGCCGACATGCTCAAAGCCGAAGGCGCGACGACGTTCTGCCTCAACGCCGGCGGCGACGTCGTCACCGCCGGCGAGCCGCGGCCGGGACGGCCGTGGCGGGTCGGCGTCCGCCACCCCGAGCAGCCCCTATCCGTGTGCGCGGTGCTGGAGTCGCGCGACGGCGCCATCGCGACGTCGGCGGCGTACGAGCGCGGCTCGCACATCCTCGACGGCCGCTCGGGCGCGCCGGCGACGGGGCTGCTGAGCGTCACCGTCATGGCCCGCGACCTGGTCACCGCGGACGCGCTGGCGACGGCGGCGTTCGCGATGGGCGCCGAAGGCATCACGTGGGCGGCCGACCGGCCGGACTGCGAGATCCTCATCGTCGACGACAGCCGCCGCGTGCACCGGACGGCCGGGCTCGCGCTGGCGTCCTGAAATCGGTCGCCGTCGCGCCGCGGCTCGGCCAGACTCGGGTCAAGCCGACCCGAGGAGTGCCATGCCGTCGTCCGTCCTGCACGTGTCCGTCGATTGCGCCGATCCGTACAAGCTGTGCCAGTTCTGGAGCGAAGTCACCGGGAAGCCGGTGCCGGACGAGGACCAGCCCGGCGACGACGAGTGCGGCATCCAGCTCGAGGGCGGCATCGACATGCTGTTCCTGCGCGTGCCCGAACCGAAGACCGTCAAGAACCGGCTCCACGTGTGCCTGCAGCCGGACATCCCGCGCGACGACGAGGTCGAGCGCATCCTCGGGCTGGGCGCCACGCTGGTGAACGACCTCCGCAAGCCCGACGGCACCGGCTGGGCCGTGCTCGCCGACCCCGAGGGCAACGAGTTCTGCGTGCTGCGCAGCGCGGCCGAACGAGCCGCGACGTCGTGACGGATTCCTTCGCCGTCAACAAGGCCAACTGGGACGAACGCGCGGTGCTGCACGCGGCGTCGCCCGGCTACGGCTTCGACGACTTCGTGACGGATCCGGCGCACCTCAGCGACGTCGTGCGGTTCGACCTCCCGCGCCTGGGCGACATCCGCGGCCTGCGCGCGGTGCACCTGCAGTGCCACCTGGCCACGGACACCATCTCCCTGGCCCGGCTCGGCGCTTCCGTGACGGGACTGGACTTCTCCGGGCAGGCGCTCGCGGAGGCCCGCAGGCGAGCCGAGGCGGCGGGCGCGTCCATCGACTTCCACGAAGCCAACGTGTACGACGCCGTCGAGGTGCTGGGCGCCGGTCGGTTCGACCTGGTCTACACCGGGATCGGCGCGCTGTGCTGGCTGCCGTCGGTGGCGCGCTGGGCCGCGGTGGTCGCCGGTCTGCTGCGTCCGGGCGGGCGGCTGTTCATCCGGGAGTGCCACCCGATGCTGGGCACGCTCGACGAAACCGCCGACCCCGCGGTGCCGCGGTACCCGTACTTCGAGCACGCCGAGCCGCTCGTGTTCGACGAGCCGGGCAGCTACGTCGAAGTGACGGGCGAGCAGCACCACACCGTGACCCACGAGTGGGCCCACTCCCTCGGCGAGATCGTCACCGCCCTGCTGGACAACGGGCTGGCGCTGACCGGGTTCACCGAACACGACAGCGTCCCGTGGGACGCGCTGCCCGGGCAGATGGTGCGCGACGGGAACGAGTGGCGGCTGCGGGACGCGCCGCCGCGGCTGGCGGCGAGCTACACGCTCCAGGCGGTCAAGACCGGCTGAATAGGGTGGCCGCATGCCCTTGATCGCCCTCGCCACCCTCGGCGGCACCATCTCCATGGCCCCGGCCGCCGGTTCCGGCGGTGCGGTGCCCCGGCTCGGCGCGGCCGACCTGCTCGGCGGTCTCGGCGACCTGCCGATGGACGTCCTCGCCGAGACGCTGGCCGGCATCGGCAGCGCGTCGCTGGACTTCGCGACGCTGCTGCGGTGCCGCGACTGGGGGCTGCGGCAGGAAGCCGACGGGTTCGTCGTCGTCCAGGGCACGGACACCCTCGAGGAGACCGCGTACTTCCTGGAGCTGGTCTGGCCGTCGGACGTCCCGGTCGTGGTCACCGGGGCGATGCGCAACGCGGGGCTGCTCAGCCCGGACGGCCCGGCCAACCTGCGTAACGCACTGACCGTGGCGGCCGACCCGCGCAGCCGCGGCCGGGGTGCCCTGGTGACGCTGAACGACGACGTCCACGCGGCGCGCTGGGTGCGCAAGGCGCATTCGACCCACCTGGAGGCGTTCTCGTCGGCGCCCGCGGGTCCGCTCGGCACGGTCGTCGAGAACGCGGTGCACTACTTCCACCCGTCGCCGCCGCGGCCGCCCGCGTTGACCGGGACGCGCTTTTCGGGGCTGGTCCCGGTGGTCGAGGCCGGTCTGGACGACTCGGGAGCGGTGCTCGCGCACGCGGCCACGCAGCCGGACGTGCGCGGGATCGTGGTCGCGGCGACCGGCGCGGGCCACGTGTCCGCCGGCACGGCCGACGTGATCGCGCGGCTGGTGCCTTCGCTGCCGGTCGTCGTCGCCTCGCGAACGGGCGCGGGCCCGACGCTGCGTTCGACGTACGGCTTCCACGGTTCGGAGTCGAGCTTGATCGCGATGGGCGCGACGATGGCCGGCTGGCTCGACGCGCGCAAGTCCCGCATCCTGCTGCACGCGCTGCTGGCCTCGGGAGCGGACCGGGCCGCGATCGAGCGCGGGTTCCGCGCCCGCGGCGACCTGGACTGAAGCGGTCAGTCGAGGACCGGGCCGCCCAGCAGGTCCAGGTGGTAGGAGCGCATCGCGCGCTCCGCGTCGCGGTAGACGTGGACCGAGACCGCCGGGTCCGGGCCGTCGTTGCGCACCTCGTGCACGTACCCCGGGCCGAACACCCGCGACTGCCCCGCCGACAGCGCGTGCAGCTCGGTGACCGCGCGGCCGTCCGGCGCGCGCCGGGCCACCGCCTCCGTCAACCGGCCGCTGACCAGCGTGAACGCGCCGCTGGCGAACGCGTGGTCGTGCAGGTCGGTGTGCTGTCCGGGCAGCCAGCTCATCAGCCAGACCTCCTGCCGCTCGTCCTTCTCGACGAGCGTCGCGAAGCGCTCGTCGGGGTCGTAGCGCAGCAGGTGCTTCCAGCGGTCGCGGTCGGCTGCGACCTCCAGCGCGACGCGCACCGGGTGGCGCAGCGCGGGGTTTTCGGGACGCAGCAGGGTGTTGTCGGGAACGGCGAACATGAGGGTCCTCACGGGTGAAAAGGAGTGTCGAGCCGGGCCGGGGCGGGGGTCACCGACAGCAGCGACACGCGCACGTGACGGCGCGCAGGTACGACGTACCCCGCAGCTCGATCAGTCCGTGCGCCATCATGCGACCAGCGTCGCAGGCTTCCCGTAACCGGTCAAGACGTCTCAGCAACCGGGAAGAAGGACCGCTTCTCAGGACCATTCGTGCTTCTGCGACCGGCCCAGCAGCTCCGCGCCCGCCTGCCGCGGGTCGACGCCCTCGTGGCAGACGCGGTGCATCGCGTCGGTGATCGGCATGTCGACACCGAGGCTCTGCGCCAGCGCCCGGATCGACGAGCACGACATGACTCCCTCGGCGACCTGCCCGCCGGCCGCCGCCTGCGCCTGTTCGAGGGTCTCGCCCCGGCCGAGGCGCTCGCCGAAGGTCCGGTTGCGCGAAAGCGGCGACGAGCAGGTCGCGACCAGGTCGCCGACGCCGGCGAGCCCGGCGAACGTCAGCGGGTCGGCACCCAGCTTCGCGCCGAGCCGGGCCATCTCGGCCAGGCCGCGCGTGATGAGCGTCGCCATCGTGTTCGTGCCGAGGCCCAGGCCCGCGGCCATCCCGGTGCTGAGCGCGATGACGTTCTTGCACGCGCCGCCGAGCTCGCAGCCGACGACGTCGGTGTTGGTGTACGGGCGGAAGTAGGAGTTGGCGCAGGCGCGCTGGATCGCGACGGCGCGTTCGTGGTCGGCGCAGGCGAGCACCGAAGCGGACGGCTGCCCGGCGGCGATCTCCTTGGCCAGGTTCGGCCCGGTGACGACGACGACCTCGTTCGGATCGATCCCGACGATCTCGCCGATCACCTCGCTCATCCGCTTGAGCGTGCCGAGCTCGACGCCCTTGGCGAGGCTCACGAGGACGGCGTCCGGCGGCAGCAGCGGGCGCCATTCCGAGAGGTTCGCGCGCAGGCTCTGGCTGGGGACGGCCAGCACGACCGCTTGGGCGCCTTCGAGAGCCTTCGCCGGGTCGCTGGTCGCGGTGATGTTCTCCGGCAGGCCGACGCCGGGCAGGTAGGCGCTGTTGACGTGCCGTTCCCGGATGTCCTCGGCGACCTGCTCGCGGCGCGCCCACATCGTGACGTCGCGGCCGGCGTCGCCGAGCACCTTCGCGAAGGCGGTGCCCCAGGAGCCGGCCCCGAGGACGGTGACCCGCTGGACGTCGGCGCGCATCAGGCGGGTTCCCCCGGCTTCGCCGACGGCGGTTCTTCGTGGCGGATCTCGCCGAGCAGGCGGGTCACCTCGTCCATCATGACCTTGGTGACCTCGCGCAGCTTCGAGGCGCTGCGGGTGTTGCCGCCGCGGTAGGCGGACAGGTCGATCGGGTCGCCGACGGAGTGGGTGATCGTCTTGCGCGGGAAGGGGGTGAACTTCTTCGTGTAGCCGTTGAAGATCTGGCTGGTGCCCCACCGCGCGATGGGGATGACGGGGACGTCGTTCTGCAGCGCGAGCCGGGCGGCGCCGGTGAAGGACTCCTTCGGCCAGCCGGCGGGGTCCTTGGTGATGGTGCCCTCGGGGTAGATGACGACGATCTTGCCTTCTTCGAGGGCCTGGTGGGCGGCCTTGAGGCTGTCCCCGGCGGCGGCGGACCCCCGCGAGACGGGGATCTGCCCGGACCCTCCGACGATCGGGCCGAGGACCGGCGCGCGCAGCAGGCTCTCCTTGAAGAGGAACCGCGGAACCCGCTTCTGCCGGTGCACGAAGACGGCGTCGACGGCGGGGTCCAGGTGCGAGATGTGGTTCATGACGAGCAGCGCGGGGCCCTGCCGGGGGATCTTCTCGGCCCCGACGTAGACCCGCCGGGCAATGCCGGTGAGCGGGTAGAACAGTGCGGCGGCCAGCCCTACCCAGAAGCCGCCCTTCTCACGCCGGGCCACGATCTCCTCCTCCACGTCAACTCCCCCAGATCCTGCCGCGCCGGGGTGAGGGCAGTCCAGGGAGGGTGCGCTTGACCGGTGATCGAGGTGGTCGGCGGGGGATCCGGGGGCCGGTGAGTGGCTTCGGGTCAGCGGGTCGGGCTGGCCGGGTTCGGACTCGGCTCCGCCCGGTTCGTCCGCTCAGGTCCGGGCCCGGCTCGGCCCGGGTTCGGCGCTGCGGTTCCGGCTCGGTTCGGTCCTGGCCCAGGCTCGACGCGACAGGGTTCTGCCGCCCCGATCCAGGCTCGACCGCGCTCGACCAGGTGGGGTTTGGCCTGCCCGCGCCCGAGCCCGACCCGGCAGACTCCGGTTGCCCCGCCCAAGCTCGACCGCGCTCGGCCCGGCCGGGGTTGGCCCGCCCCGCCCGAGCCCGACCCGGCAGAGCCCGGTCGCCCCACCCAAGCTCGACCGCGCACGACCCGCCGGGGTTGGCCCGCCCCACCCGCGCCAGAGCCCGACCCGGCAGAGCCCTGTGGCCCCACCCAGGCTCGGCCGGGTCCGGGTTCGGCTAGCCTTCGCCCAGACTCGGCCCACTCTCGCCCGGCCCACCCGGCGCGAGTTTGAATCCGGAGCACGAACTCGCCGACAATGCCGCCGGCCGAACCCCTCCTCCCGCCTCGGCACCCGGCCCCGACCGCAGGCCCGGCCGGTTTTCCACGTCCCCACCAACCAGAGCCCACCCCGCCGCCAGGGCCCCGGCAAAGTCGGCATTCTGGTTCGCCGAAGGCAAGCCCACCCTCCCCCGACCAGCAGGCCCAGCCGGTTTTCCACACCCCCCACCCCCACCACCAGAGCCCACCCTCCCTGGGGGCCACCCCGTCTCGAGCGTATCGACCCCCACCGACCGGAAACCCCCACCGACCGCCCCCACCCCCGGACTTGTCCACAACACCCGTCACCTGTGGACAACCGCCCCCTCCCGCCCACCCCCGCCCCCGGTTTCGGGTAAAGATGGACACGTGGACGTGGACCTGGTCGTGCCGATGAAACACCCCCGCGACGGCAAGTCGCGGCTGCGTGGTGCCGTCGCGCCCGCCCTGCACCCCGGGCTCGTCCTCGCCCTCGCCGCCGACACCCTCGCCGCCGTCACCTCGACCGCGCGGGTCCGGCGGGTGCTGCTCGTCGCCGCCGATCCCGGAGCCGTCGCCGAACTGGCCCAGCTCGGGGTCGAGATCGTCGCCGAGCCTCCCGAGAAGACCCTCAACGCCGCCTTCCGACACGGCGCCGACCTGCTCCGGCAAGACGATCCGCACGCCGTCGTCGGCGCGCTCCAGGCCGATCTCCCCGCACTGCGCGCCATCGACCTGACCGGCGCGATCGCCGAAAGCGACAACCGCAGGGCCTTCGTCGCCGACCGCCAGGGCACCGGCACCACCCTCCTGCTGTCCGCCCCCGGCGCCCCCCTCGACCCGCGTTTCGGCGCCGGCTCGGCCCGGCACCACGAAGCCTCCGGAGCGGTCCCGCTCCGGGGAGAGCTCCCCACCCTGCGCAGCGACGTCGACACCGCCGAAGACCTCGCCCACGTCAAAAGCCTGGGTGTCGGGAAACACACAGCAGAGCTGTTCACCTGACCTTCACCGCGGTCTGCGCAATTCCCCGTGGCTTGGTGAAGAATGGGGTCCGTGAGCACAGACGACGGCGGCACGCCCGCACCGCGGAGGCGACGGAACCCGGCCAGTGGATCTTCGGAGACGGCGAAGAAGACCAGCGCCGCCAAACCCGCCGCGGCGAAGAAGGTCCCGTCGAAGTCCACCGCGCGCGACACCGCGGCCCGTGCCACCGCCGGCAAGCCGAGGCCCCGCAAGACGACCGCCGCGGCCGCCACCCCGGCGACGACGCGCCGCCGGGCGGCCGAGCGCCCGGCCGAGGAGTTCCGCGCCGTCCCGTCCGCGCCGCCCGCCGTCACCGCCGCGCCCACCGCCGTCGAGACGCTGCCGGACGACCGGTACTTCAACCGCGAGCTCTCCTGGCAGGACTTCAACGCCCGCGTCCTCGCGCTGGCCGAGGACGAGTCGCAGCCGCTGCTCGAGCGGACGAAGTTCCTCGCCATCTTCGCGTCCAATCTGGACGAGTTCTACATGGTCCGCGTCGCCGGCCTGAAGCGCCGCGACGAGACCGGCCTCCTGGTGCGCAGCGCCGACGGCCTCACCCCGCGCGAGCAGCTGGACTACATCTCCAAGCGCAACCAGGACCTGGTCGAGCGGCAGACCGGCGCGTTCGAGAAGAACCTGCGCCCGCAGCTGGCCGAGCACGACATCCGGATCGTCGGCTGGGCCGACCTCGCCGGCGCCGACCAGCTCCGGCTGTCCAGCTACTTCTCCGAGCAGATCTTCCCGGTGCTGACGCCGCTGGCCGTCGACCCGGCGCACCCGTTCCCCTACATCTCCGGCCTTTCGCTCAACCTCGCCGTGACGGTCCGCGACCCGGAGGGCGGCACCGAGCGCTTCGCGCGCGTGAAGGTGCCGAGCAACGTGCCGCGCCTGATGCGCGTCGAGACCGAACGCACGAGCCGGACCGCGACCTTCCTGCCCCTCGAAGAGCTCATCGCCGCGCACCTCGGCGAGCTGTTCACCGGCATGGACGTCACCGAGCACCACGTCTTCCGCGTCACCCGCAACGCCGACTTCGAGGTCGACGAAGACCGGGACGAAGACCTCCTGCAGGCCCTCGAGCGCGAGCTGGCGCAGCGCCGGTTCGGCCCGCCGGTGCGGCTCGAGGTCGCGCAGGACATGAGCGAGCACATGCTCGAGCTGCTGCTGCGCGAGCTGGACGTCGACCCGGCCGACGTCGTCGAGGTGCCGGGCCTGCTCGACCTGACCTGCCTGCACCAGCTGTCCGGAGTGGACCGCAAGGAGCTGAAGGACCGGCCGTTCGTCCCGGCGACGCACCCGGCGTTCGGCGAGCGCGAGACGCCGAAGAGCGTCTTCGCGACGCTGCGCGAGGGTGACGTGCTGGTGCACCACCCGTACGACTCGTTCTCCACCAGCGTGCAGCGGTTCATCGAGCAGGCGGCGGCCGACTCGAAGGTCCTCGCGATCAAGCAGACGCTGTACCGGACGTCCGGCGACTCGCCGATCGTCGACGCCCTGATCGACGCCGCCGAGGCGGGCAAGCAGGTCGTCGCGCTGGTCGAGATCAAGGCGCGCTTCGACGAGCAGGCCAACATCACGTGGGCGCGGACGCTGGAGCGCGCGGGCGTGCACGTCGTGTACGGCCTGGTCGGGCTGAAGACGCACTGCAAGGTGTCGATGGTCGTGCGCCAGGAGGGCTCGACGATCCGGCGCTACTGCCACATCGGCACCGGCAACTACAACCCGAAGACCGCGCGGCTGTACGAAGACCTCGGGCTGCTGACGGCCGACCCGAGCATCGGCGCGGACATCACCGACCTGTTCAACGTCCTGACCGGCTACTCCCGGCAGGACACCTACCGGACGATCCTGACCTCGCCGCACGGGATCCGCCGCGGCATCGTGCGCGCGATCGGCGAAGAGATCGAGCTGGCCAGGGCCGGGCAGCAGGCCGGGATCCGGATCAAGTGCAACTCGCTGGTCGACGAGCAGGTGATCGACGCGCTGTACCACGCGTCGCAGGCCGGCGTGCCGGTCGACGTCGTCGTCCGCGGGATCTGCGCGCTCAAGCCGGGTGTCGAAGGCCTGTCGGAGAACATCCACGTCCGGTCGATCCTGGGCCGGTTCCTGGAGCACTCGCGGGTCTTCCACTTCCGCGCGGGCGGGACGCACTGGATCGGCAGCGCGGACATGATGCACCGGAACCTCGACCGGCGGATCGAGGCGCTGGTGCGCGTCAAGGACCCGAAGCTGACGCGGCAGCTCGACGACATCTTCGACTCGGCGCTCGACCCGGCGACGCGGTGCTGGGTGCTGACGGCGAGCGGCGAGTGGTCGCCGTTCCCGGCGGACGGCTCGCGGGTGCGCGACCACCAGCTGGAGCTGGCGAAGCTGCACGGGGCCGCCGGATGACCCACGCAGTACGGGCGGCCGGCGCGGTGCTGTGGCGCGTCGCCGGCGGGACGACGGAAGTCGCCCTGGTCCACCGCCCGCGGTACGACGACTGGTCGCTGCCGAAGGGAAAGCTCGATCCGGGCGAGACGATCGCCGAGGCCGCCGTGCGCGAAGTGCGCGAGGAGACGGGGTTCGACGCGGTCCTGGGCCGCTACCTGGTTCGGACCTCGTACCCGGTGCCGGCGCGCGACGGCGACGGTACGGTCCCGAAGACGGTCGACTACTTCGCCGCCGAAGCCGTGTCCGGGGAGTTCGCGGCGAACGACGAGGTCGACGAGCTGCGCTGGCTCGACCCGACGGCGGCGGAGAAACTGCTGACGCGACCGGAAGACGTGCGGGTGCTGCGCGCTTTCTGCGAACTACCGGTGGGCCTGACGACGCTGGTGCTGGTGCGCCACGCGAAGGCGGGCAAGCGGGACGAGTGGACCGGCGACGACGACCTCCGGCCGTTGTCGGAGGCGGGGCTGCGGCAGGCGTCGGCGCTGCGGCGGGTGCTGCGGTTGTTCGGCCCGGACCGGGTGCTTTCGGCGCCGCGGCTGCGGTGCGTGCAGACGGTGCACGGGGTCGCCGAAGACGTCGGCGCCGAGGTGCGCCACGAGCCGCTGCTGTCGGAAGAGGGGTACTGGCCGGACCCGGTGCTGGGCGTCGCGCGCCTGCTGGCGCTGGCGGGCGACGGCGGGACCCCGGTGGTGTGCAGCCAGGGCGGCGTCATCCCGGACCTGGTCAGCGCGCTGGCCGACCGCGACGGCGTGGAGCTGCCCGCCGCGCGCGGCGGGGTGGTGCCGAGCAAGAAGGGCTCGTTCTGGGTCCTGTCGTTCCGCCCGCCGACGGCGGACGAGGGGCCGGTCCTCGTCGCGGCCGACTACCACCCGAGCGCGCTGCCGACCCCCTCCCCCAGCCACCGCTGAGGCGCCGCTGTCACGCGACAGCGTCGTGACAGTCGATCTTGGTGTACTGGTACCGGGTCCCGCTGGGCTGCGCCGGGCTAGGGGTACGGCGCATCCCGGGCCGGGGGCCCCTCCGCCGGCACCGTCGCCAGCAGGGCCTGGATCTCCGGGACACGGGGATCGCCGAGGCGCTGGCTGACGTTCAGCGCCTCGGCCCAGTGCTGCCTCGCCTCCTCGCTCCGCCCCGTGCGGAGCTTGAGCCGGCCGAGGGTGATCCGGACGTCGATGGTGCCGTAGTCGGCGTTCAGCTCCTTCAGCTCGGCGAGCGCTTCCAAGCCCGCTTTCTCCGCTTCGTCGTGGCGTCCGGCCCCTTCGAGCGCTTCGGCGACGTTCCCCAGGGCCAGCGCCGCGTGGTAGCGGTCGCCCAGCCCCTCGAAGGCTTCGTGCGCCGCCTGGGCCGCTTCGGCGGCGTTGTCGTAGTTGCGCAGGCCGATGCGGCTGGCGCTCACGTTGAGCAAGGCGTGGGGCACGAACGTCCGCTGGCCGTGGTCGCGGGCGAGCCGGACCGCCTGCAGCGCGTGGCGCTCGGCCTCGGCGTACTCGGCCCGCACGTAGTACGCGCCGGCCAGGTTGGACAGGATCGCCACGGCCAGCGCGGTCCCGTCGCCCGTCTCGGACGCCGCGCGGGCCTCCTCCAGGGCTTCGAGCGCCTTGTCGGGCTGCAGGGTGCGCAGGTACGCCGAGCCGAGGTTGTTGGCGCTGTACTGCAGGCCCGTGTTGTCGTCGGCGGCGCGGGTGGCGGTCACGGCCGTGCGAGCCGTCGTGATCCAGTCGTCGCGGTCGTGGCGTTCGGCGAAGAACCCGCGCAGCAGCCAGGCGAGCTTCCACGCGTGGGCGGTGAAGCCGTTTTCGGCGGCGATGCCGACGAGCGCGGTGAGCGCCGCACGCTCGGTCGTGTACCAGGAGATCGTCTGTTCGTGCTGGGTGAACGGGACGGCGGGCAGCGGCGGGGCGTCGAGCGCGATGTCGTCGGTGAGCAGGTCGGGGCGCACGAGCTTGGTCGCTTCGGCGACGGTCGCGAGGTACCAGTCGAGGAGCCGGCGCAGCGCCGCCGCGCGTTCGGCCGCGCTCGACTCGGTTTCGACGAGCTCGGCGGCGTAGACGCGCAGCAGGTCGTGGAACTGGTACCGGTCGGTGCCGGGCTGGTTGAGCAGGTGGGCGGCGGCGAGCTGGTCGGCGAGCTCGCGGGCTTCGCGCAGGTCCGCGCCGGCGAGCGCGGCGGCCGAGGACAGGCTGAAGCCGTGGCCGGGGTGCAGGCCGAGCAGCCGGAAGAAGCGCGCGGCGGCCGGGCGCAACGCCTTGTAGGACCACGAGAACGCGGCACGCAGGTCCGTGCCGGCGTCCTGCGGGTCGCGCAGGGTGTCCAGGCGCAGCCGCTGGTCGCGCAGCTCTTCGACGATCCCCGCGAGCGAGACGCCGGAGAATCGCGACGCGCGTTCCCCGGCCAGCGCCAGCGCCAGCGGGAGCCGGCCGCACAGCTGGACGAGCTCGGCGACGGCGTCCGGTTCGGCGGCCAGGCGCTGCGGCCCGACGCTGCCGGCGAGCAGGGCGGTGGCGTCGACGTCGTCGAAGGAGCGCAACGCGATCCGGCGGGCGCCGTCGCGGGCGACGAGGCCGCGCAGCTGGTTGCGGCTGGTCACGACGACGAGGTTGTCCGGGCCGGGCAGCAGCGGCCGGACCTGGTCGGCGTCGCGGGCGTTGTCGAGCAGCATGAGCGTGCGGCTGCCGGCGAGGCGGCTGCGCAGGAGCGCGGAGCGTTCCTCCACTGTGGAAGGCAGGGTTTCGGGCGGGACGCCGAGGGCGCGCAGGAACCCGGCCAGTGCGGCGCCGGGCGTGACCGGCGTGCCGGCGGAGTGCCCGCGCAGGTCGAGGAACAGCTGGCCACCGGCGAAGCGGTCGCGGACGCGGTGCGACCAGTGCACGGCCAGCGACGTCTTCCCGACCCCGGCCGTGCCTTCGATGACGACGATGCCGGACGCGCCGCCGGGCGGGAGCCGGTCGAGTTCGGCGAGTTCGGGGCCGCGGCCGGTGAAGCCGGCGACGTCGAAGGGCAGCTGGCGCGGGACCGTGTGCACGGCGGGTTCGCTGTCGGCGGCGAGCAGTTCGGCGTGCAGGCGGCGCAGGTCCTCACCCGGTTCGACGCCGAGTTCGTCGGCCAGCAGGGCCCGCAGCCCGGCGTAGCGGGAGAGCGCCTCGGCGCGGCGGCCGGACCGGGCGAGGACGCGCACCAGCCGTTCCCACAACGATTCCCGCAGCGGGTGCTGGGCGACGAGGTCGGTGAGTTCGGCGACGAGCCGGGCGTCGGGGACGAGCCCGGTGTCGAGGTCGATGCGCTGCTCGACGGCGAAGAGGTACCGCTCGGTCAGCAGCGGGCCCCATTCGGCGGCGAGCACGGGGGACCCGACGCCTTCGAGGGGTGTGCCGCCCCAGGCGGCGAGCGCGGCGGTGAGCAGGGCGCGGCGACGGGTGGGTTCGGTGGCGGCGGCGGCCTGGTCGAGGGTGCGGAGGAAGCGCAGGGCGTCCACCCGGGACGGGTCGACGACCAGCCGGTACCCGTCCGGTTCGGTGACGACGGTGTCTTCGCCGCACAGCCGGCGCAGGCGCATGACGTAGGTCTGGAGGCTGCCGCGGATGTGCGCGGGCGGCGCTTCGCCCCACACACCGCGCGCGAGGGCGTCGATCGTCACCAGGCGCCCCGCGGAGAGGGCGAGCGTCGCGAGCAGCGCGCGCTGCCGGGAGCTGGTCAGCACGACCGGCGAACCGCCGACGAGCGCCTGGAACGGGCCGAGCAGCCGGATGTCGATGGTGGTCGCCCCCAGGTTCGCGCGCGCCGCGGGACACCGCCGGACGCGGACCCCGAGGAACGCAGCGTGGCATCACTCGGCCGGGCGCTCAAGCAACTTTGCGAAATTGGGCGGAACCGGTTGCGGGGCCGGCGGGTGCTCCGAGCGGGTGGTGCACGAATCCCGTTCGGACGGCCGATCTTGGCAGTGGGTGACTTCCGGTTCGTGGTCTCGGAGAACGGCTTGCACCGCAACGCCAACCGGCGCACCCGGAACGGCCGCGTTCGCACTCCGCCCGTGACCGGCGCACCGGAACGGCCGGGCTCGCACGCCGGCTCACCGATTCGCGAGCCCACGGGACCCCGGCGGATCGCTTCTCCCCCGCCAAGCCCGCGAAACACGGCAGGGCCCTGCGCACGGGATGCGCAGGGCCCTGCCGTGAATGTCCTACGCCCAGCGGGGGTCACCCCCTGGGGGACCCCCGTTTTCACGTTACCGCAGGGGTCCGACAGTTTCGGGTGGTCAGCTCTTCTTCGCCGCCGTGGTGCGCCGGGCCGGGGCCTTCGCCGCCGTCGTCCGCCGGGTCGTCGTGGACTTCGCCGCCGTCGTCTTGGCCGCCGTCGTCTTCGCCGCCGCCTTCGGGGCCGCGGCCGCCTTCGGAGCCGCCGCCTTCGTCGTGGCCGCCTTGGCCGCGGTCGCCTTCGGAGCCGCCTTCGCGCGGGACGTGGTCGCCTTCGCGGCCGTCGCGCGCGTGGTCGTCGCCGGCTTCGCCGCCGTCGCGCGGGTCCGGGTCGTCGTCGCGCGCGTGGTCGCCGGCTTGGCCGCCGCCGCGCGCGTGGACGTCGTCGCCCGGGAAGACGTGGTGGCGCGGGAAGACGCCGCCGCGCGCTTCACCGGCGTGGCCTTCGGCAGCTTCTTCGCGCCGGAGATGACGTCCTTGAACGTGGTTCCGGCGCGGAACGCCGGCACGTTGGTCTTCTTGACCCGCACGGCTTCACCGGTACGCGGGTTGCGCGCGGTACGAGCGGCGCGGGCACGCTTCTCGAACACCCCGAAGCCGGTGATGTTGACCTTTTCGCCCTTGTTGACCGTCCGGATGATGATGTCGACCAGACCGTCGACCGCCTCGGAAGCGGCCTTCTTGTCGCCCAGGCGCTCAGTCAGCGCCTCGATCAGCTGGGCCTTGTTGGCCATTCCAGTCCTCCAAGAAGGAAGTACTCGTCCACGGCCGCGTCGGGCCGACTAGCGACACGGTATTACCAAGGCAGCACAAATTCCAAACGGCACGCGGAATCTTTCCCTTGCCCCGGGGCGGGTTCCGCCTCGCGGGAGATCCCCGCGAGGGCCGTTCGGCGTGGTGTCGCAGTCAACCGAAAAGGGGGCGGGATCCCTTACCTCACAAGGGATTCCGCCCCCGACAACCTTACGAAGCGGGGACCGGGGTGGTCGTCGGCTTCCAGGACGGGCGGGCCGTCTCGAACGCGTCGATCTCACCGGCATGGCGCAACGTGAGAGCGATGTCGTCGAGGCCTTCCAGCAGCCGCCAGCGGACGTAGTCGTCGATCTGGAAGGGGGCGGTGAAGTCCTTGGCCCGCACGGTCTTGGTCTCGAGGTCGACCGTGACCTCGGTGCCCGGCTCGTTCTCCAGCAGCTTCCAGAGCAGCTCGACGTCGTGCTGCTCGCACTGGGCGGCCACCAGGCCGCCCTTGCCGGAGTTGCCCCGGAAGATGTCGGCGAACCGGGCGGAGATGACGACCCGGAAGCCGTAGTCCATCAGCGCCCAGACGGCGTGCTCGCGGGAGGAGCCGGTGCCGAAGTCCGGCCCCGCGACCAGCACGCTGCCCCGCGAAAACGGCTCTTGGTTGAGGATGAACTCCTGGTCACCGCGCCAGGCGGCGAACAGGCCGTCCTCGAACCCGGTCCGGGTCACCCGCTTGAGGTAGACCGCCGGGATGATCTGGTCGGTGTCCACGTTGGACCGGCGCAGCGGGACGCCGATGCCGGTGTGCTGGGTGAACGGTTCCATGTCGGTAGCTCCTCGGGTGGGTCAGCGGGCGGCGGTCAGCAGGTCTTCCGGCGACGACAGCGTGCCCCGCACGGCCGTGGCGGCGGCCACGAGCGGCGAGACCAGGTGCGTCCGGCCGCCCTTGCCCTGCCGGCCCTCGAAGTTGCGGTTCGACGTCGACGCGCTGCGCTCGCCCGGCTTCAGCTGGTCCGGGTTCATGCCGAGGCACATCGAGCAGCCCGCCTGGCGCCACTCGGCGCCGGCCGCGGTGAAGACCTCGTCGAGGCCCTCCTCTTCGGCCGCCTTGCGGACCCGCATGGAGCCGGGAACCACCAGCATCCGGACCGAGTCCGCCACTTTCCGACCGCGCAGCACCTCGGCCGCGGCCCGCAGGTCCTCGATCCGGCCGTTGGTGCAGGAGCCGAGGAAGACGGTGTCGACGGCGATCTCGCGCAGCGGCGTGCCGGGCTTCAGGTCCATGTAGGACAGGGCTTTTTCAGCGGCGATGCGGTCGTTCTCGTCCGGGATCTGCTCCGGGTCGGGCACGTCGGCGCCCAGCGGGAGACCCTGGCCGGGGTTGGTGCCCCAGGTCACGAACGGCGTGAGCTCGTTCGCGTCGAGGTGCACCTCGGCGTCGAACTCGGCGCCGTCGTCGGTGCGCAGCTGCCGCCAGTTCTCCACCGCGGCGTCCCAGTCGGCGCCCCGCGGCGCGTGCGGACGGCCCTTCAGGTAGGCGAACGTCGTCTCGTCCGGCGCGATCATCCCGGCGCGGGCGCCGGCCTCGATCGACATGTTGCAGACGGTCATCCGCGCCTCCATCGAGAGCGACTCGATGGCCTGGCCGCGGTACTCCAGGACGTAGCCCTGCCCGCCGCCGGTGCCGATCTTCGCGATCACCGCGAGGATGATGTCCTTCGCCGTGACGCCGGGCCGCAGCTGCCCGTCGACGGTGATCGCCATCGTCTTGAAGGGACGCAGCGGCAGCGTCTGCGTGGCGAGCACGTGCTCGACCTCGGAGGTGCCGATGCCGAAGGCGATGGCGCCGAACGCGCCGTGCGTGGAGGTGTGGCTGTCGCCGCAGACCACGGTCATCCCGGGCTGCGTCAGGCCGAGCTGCGGGCCGATGACGTGCACGATGCCCTGCTCGGCGTCACCCATCGGGTGCAGCCGGACCCCGAACTCCTTGCAGTTGCGGCGAAGGGTGTCGACCTGGGTGCGCGAGACCGGATCGGCGATGGGGAGCTCGATGTCGACGGTCGGGACGTTGTGGTCCTCGGTCGCGATGGTCAGGTCGGGGCGGCGCACCGGCCGCCCGGCCAGGCGGAGGCCGTCGAAGGCCTGCGGGCTGGTCACTTCGTGCAGCAGGTGGAGGTCGATGTAGAGCAGGTCCGGCTCGGCGCCTTCACCTCGGCGCACGAGGTGGCTTTCCCACACCTTCTCCGCCAGCGTGCGGGCCTTGCCGGTCGGGCTGGTCATCTCCGGCTCCTTCCACGGTTCGACGTCGGAACTCGGGCGCGCACCTGCGGAACGGAGGCGAGCCGCGAAGGAAGGACGCAGCTCGAGTTCGGGGTTTCCCAGATACTGGACTTCCCAAAGTGCGGGACGCTAGTATCGGTTCGTGGGACAGCATAGCGGTATCGGAGTACTGGACAAAGCAGTGGCCGTCCTGCAGGCGGTCGCGGACGACCCCTGCGGCCTCGCGGAACTGTGCACGCGGACGGGCCTGCCCCGGGCCACCGCGCACCGGCTCGCGGTCGGGCTCGAGGTGCACCGGCTGCTGCGCCGCGGTCCGGACGGCCGCTGGCGGCCCGGTACGGCGCTGGCCGAGCTGGCGGGTGGTTCGACCGACCCGCTGCTCGACGCGGCGGGCGTGGTGCTGCCGAAGCTGCGGGACGTCACGGGCGAAAGCGTGCAGCTCTACCGCCGCGACGGCGTCCAGCGCGTGTGCGTCGCGACGGCCGAGCCGCCGTCCGGCCTGCGCGACACGGTCCCGGTGGGCTCGCGGCTGCCGATGACGGCCGGCTCGGGCGCGAAGGTCCTCGCCGCGTGGGCGGACCCGCACACGCAGCGCACGATCCTCGCCGACGCGGTCTTCGGCGAGCGGACGCTCCTGGAAGTGCGGCGCCGCGGGTGGGCGCAGTCCGTCGCCGAGCGCGAGCCCGGCGTGGCGAGCATCTCGGCGCCGGTCCGCGATTCGGCGGGCACGGTCGTGGCCGCGGTGTCGGTGTCCGGCCCGATCGAGCGCATCGGCCGCAAGCCGGGCGCGCGCTGGGCCGCGGACCTGCTCGCCGCGGCGGACGCGTTGCAGGAACGGCTCTGAATTCCGGTCAGGTCTCAGGCTTGGCCGGTTTCGAACCGCGCCACCTTGCCGTCGCGAACGGTGAACGCCCATCGCGTGCGCATGGCACCCCACGTCGAGTTCGAGTAGTTCGCGACGAACCGCCTCCCCTCGTCCTGGGCGGTCTCCACTTCGAGGTGGCCCTGGCTGGAGAAGATCTCCTTTCCGGTCCACTCCTCGAGGTCGCGGTCGGTGCCGTCGTCGGACATCGTCGCGTCGGGCGTCAGCGCGGCCCGGAACGCGGTGCGGTCGCCCGCGTTCAGCGCGTCGACGAACGCGCGCACGGCCGGGTCTTCGATCTGGTGCGTCATGCCGTCATCGTGCACCGTTCGGGGGAACCTCGCGAAAACCGCGTATTCGGTGACGGCGGTCACGTCTCCTCCAGGACAGCACCACGGAGGGGGAAGGACCATGTTGAACAGACGAGCACTGGCGATGCTGCGGGCGGTCGGCGCCGGGCGGGCCGAGCTGACCTGCAGCTGCGAACCGGACCTGCGGGTCGACGGGCTGCCGTGCTGCGACCAGGCGACGGCGCACGAGCTGGCGCGGGCGGGGCTGATCCGGCCGGCCCGCGTGGTGGCCGTCGGGCAGTGGACGCGCGCGGAGCTGACCGACGACGGGCGGCTGGCGCTGGGCGGGACGCTCGCCGCGGCGTGACGCAACCGGCGGGGCCCCTCGCGCGTGTACTCGCAAAGCGTGAGGGGAAACCATGAAGATCCTGCCGGGTGTGCTGGGGGCGTGCCTGCTGCTGACCGCGTGTTCGGAGCCGGGTCCGGCGGCACCACCGCCGACGGTGACGGTGACGGCGCCGACGACCGCGCCGTCGGTGGACCCGGCGACGCTCGGCTGGCTGGACGGGTTCTGCTCGGCGATCCACGACTACCGGAAGCGCACCAACGCGGAGGCGGTCCCGGGCACCTCGCGGCCGGGCTCGGTCGAGGAGGCGCAGCGGGCGCTGAGCCAGGAGCTGGGCGGCATCGCGGACCGGGCGGGCGAAGTGGTCGACCGCCTCGCGGCGCTCCCGCCGGCCCCGGTCCCGCTGGCGGAGACGGTCCGCAAGGCGTTCGTCACGAAGTACACGACGGCCCGCGACCGGGCACGCGACGCGAAGACGGCCCTCGACAGCGCGAAGCCCGGCGACGCGGCTTCGCAGGATCCGGCGTGGCAGGCGCTGGAGCAGGCTCAGCAGGACGTCGACGGCACGTACGACCCCGTCGCCCCGCTGGCGGAGTCCCCGGAACTGCTGACCGCGGCGGCGAGCGCCCCGGGCTGCAAGGCCTGAGCGGTCACCGGCGGACGAGCGGAGCCTGCAGCGGCAGCGACCGCGACGAGTCGCCCACCTGCACCGTGAACCCGCCCTTCACCGGTGCCCACGCGTGGCTCGCCGCGTCCCACACCGAAAAGTCGCGCGCGTCCAGGTGGATCGTCACCCGGCGGGACTGCCCCGGCGCCAGCTCGACCCGCGAGAACCCCTTCAGCTGCCGCGGCGGTTCGCCCGCGGCCGCCGGGAAACCGAGGTACAGCTGGGCCACCTCCGCGCCCGCGCGCCGGCCGGTGTTGCGGACCGTGAACGTCGCCGTCGCGCCGTCGCCCGTCGAACGCACCGACAGCCCCGAGAACGCGAACGTCGTGTACGACAGGCCGTACCCGAAGGGGAACAGCGGCGCGCGGCCCTGTGCGTCGAACCAGCGGTAGCCGACCTGCAGCCCTTCCGAATACTCCGCGACCCCGTTCACACCGGGGAACTGCGCCACCGTGCCGGCCGGGGTGTCCGCGTCGGCCGCGGGGAACGTGATCGGCAGCTTCGCCGACGGGTTGACGTCGCCGAACAGCACGCTCGCCACCGCGGCGCCGTCCTGCTGGCCCGGGTACCACGCCTGCAGGATCGCCGGCACCGACGACGCCCACGGCATCAGCACCGGACCGCCGCTCTTCACCACGACCACCGTGTGCGGGTTCGCCGCGGCGACCGCGGTCACCAGCGTGTCCTGGGTGCCGTCCAGGGCCAGGCTCGGCCGGTCCTTGCCTTCGGTTTCGTTGTCGCCGACCATCACGACCGCGACCTCCGCACCGGCCGCCAGCGCGGCCGCCCGCGCGGGGTCGCTGCCGTCGTCCAAGGTCACCGCGGCCCCCGGCACCCGGGCCTTGAGCCCCGCCAACGGGTCCACTGTGGACGTCGGGATGACGGCGGAGCTGCCCCCGCCGCCGGTCTTGGCCTTGGTGGCGAACGGCCCGATCAGCGCGATCGACTTCACCGCGGAGCCGAGCGGCAGCTGGGCGTGGTCGTTGCGCAGCAGCACCATGCCGCGTTCGGCGAACTGCTTCGCGGCCGCGTCGTGCTCCGCGGCCGGCAGCGGGGTGAGCACGGGCGGGTGGTCGAACTGCCCGAACGCGAACATCGTCCGGAACCGCGGGATCAGCAGCTGGTCGACGCGCTGTTCGCTGACCTGCCCGGCGAGCACGGCCTGCTTCATCTTCTCGCCGTACCAGGTGCCGTCGATCATCTCGAGGTTCATGCCCGCGTTCGCCGAACCGATCGTGCTGTGCGCGGCGCCCCAGTCGGACTGGACGAACCCCGTGAAGCCCCAGTCGCCGCGCAGCTTGTCCTGCAGCAGCGCCGGGTTTTCGCACGTGAAGACGCCGTTGATCTTCGGGTAGGCGCACATCACCGAGCCCGCGCGGCCTTCGGTCACCGCCTGCTCGAAGTGCGGCAGGTACACCTCGTTGAGCGTGCGCTCGTCGATGTGCTCGTCGATGCTCTGGCGCTGGGTCTCCTGGTTGTTCGCCGCGTAGTGCTTGACCTCGGCGATGGTGCCGTTCTCCTGGATGCCGCGGATGTCGGCGGCGCCCATGGCCCCGACGAGCACCGGGTCCTCGCCCATGCCCTCGAACGTCCGGCCGTTGCGCGGGACGCGGGCGATGTTGATGTCGGGCCCTTCGGAGACGTTGTGCGCGAGCGCGCGGGTTTCGTCACCGATCAGGCGGCCGTAGCGGCGCGCGAGTGCGGTGTCGAACGTCGACGCGAGCGCCATCGTGGCGGGCAGCGCGGTCGCCGGTTTCTGCGGTTTGTCGTCGGCCGGGCCCATCCCGGCGGGGCCGTTGGCGATCCGGAAGCCGGGGACGCCGAGGCGCGGGATGGGCGGGACGAACCGCTGGTGCTGCGCGTCGGGCTGCAGGTGCAGCTGGGAGATCTTCTCGTCGAGGGTCATCGCGGCGACGAGCTCGGCGGCGCGGCGGTCGGGCGGTTGACGGGTGTCGCGCCACGGCTGCGCGTCCGCGACCGCCGTCGCCGGTGCCGAGAGCGACAACCCCAGTACCGCGGCAAGAACGAGCCGGCCGGTGCGCATCGCGGTCTCCCTCGTCGTCGAGCGGGATCAACGGCGGACAAGTTAACGCATACGTGACCAGGAAACATAGACTCGATAGTCGTTCACGTACTTGAACGTCGGTGCGGCTCAACCGTTTCCCCCGCTCAAGCGTGGAGGGAGCACTCGGGAGTGGGGTGCGAGCTTGCCGCAGAAAGCACTGATCGGACTAACGACCGCGGCGAGGCCACTCGCTCCGGCGCACGCGGGTGGCCGGCGAGCTGACCCTCCACAAAGGACACCCCGGGACGGCGCGGGCCCCCAGGCAGCCGTTCCGGGGGCCCGCCCACCCCAGAGGGCGGGCCCGGCCCGGTGGGCGCGGATCGCGCCCACCGGGCCGGTTCTGGTCACCGGCTTGTTCCGGCTGCGGGCCGAAGCGCTCCTCAGCGGGCCGCGGCCAGCCGCAACGCCCGGTAGACGAACTGCTGGTCCCCCAGCCGGTGCCGCAGGTCCCGCTCCAACCCCGCGATCGGGTACAGGTTCTGCGGCGCCCGCGAGTCCTTGTACTCCACCGACGCGAACCGCCCCAGCACCGACTGCGTCAGGTTCGCCAGATCCGCCACCTCCGCGCGCCCGAGGTGGGGCGCCGCCTCCACGCGGACCACCCCCGACCACGGCGGTCCGCCCACCGACGGCAGCCGCAGGTACCACGAGTGCCGGACCCACGTCGTGCCCATCAGGAACACCGGGGTGCGCTGGCTGGGCGCCAGCCCGCCGACCATCGCGTTGAGCTCGCCCGGCAGGTACGTCGTCTGGTGGCTCTTGATGAACCCGACCGCCCGCGACAGGTGCGTGCGGCCGCTGAGCGGGCCGTCCACCACCAGCAGGTCGCTGCCGACGTGACCGGCGATCGCCGCCCGGGCCGCGGTCGCCGTGTCCAGCTCGGCCTCGGCCAGCTGCTCCTGCAACGCCGACGACAGCACCACCGCCAGCGGCTTGTCCTCCTTGGCCGCGGCGCGGAACGCCCGGTAGACCCCCGCCGGGGTGACGATGTCGGCGGCTTCGGAGGCCACCGTGAACACCCCGCGCCGGACGTCGGTCCCCACGACGTGCGCCCGCCCGTCGCAGCAGCACACCACCCCGGCCGCGTAGGACGCACACAGCCCGATGGACGCCGAGTTCGTCCCGGCCGGGTCGTCGATCCAGACGCGGGCGTCGATGCGGCGGACGCCGTCGACGAACAGCACCGCGTCGGGCGGCGAAACCGGCGAAGGGTCGATCGGGGCCCATTCCGCCATCGGCACCTCGACTTCGAGCTCCACCTCGGCCCCGGACCGCGCCAGCTCTTCGGCCTCCATCGAGCTGCCGTAGCCCGGGTCCCACGAGTCGACGCTGAAGTGCATCCCGGCCACCGCCGTCATGCGCCCTCCCTGCTGATGTGCGAGCCGGAGCCGTCGCGGGTGACCAGGAACCGCACCGGCACGCGCTCGGCGAGCGCCGGTACGTGCGTGATCACCCCGACCATCCGGGAGCCGGTGGCGGACAGGTTCTCCAATGTGGACGCCACGACGTCGAGGGTGGCCTCGTCCAGGGTGCCGAAGCCCTCGTCGAGGAAGATCGACTCGAGCTTGGTCGCCCCTTCGGCGGCCATCGCGCCCAGCTGCGAAGACAGCGCGAGGGCCAGCGAGAGCGACGCCTGGAACGTCTCGCCGCCCGAGAGCGTCTTCACCGGGCGGCGGGCGTCGGCCTCGTTGTGGTCCACCACCAGGAAGTCGCCCTTGTCGTGGGTCAGCTCGAACTGGCCGCCGGACAGCTCCAGCAGCGACGCCGACGCCTCGGCGACCAGCGTGTCCAGCGCACCGGCGATCAGCCAGCGCGGGAACTTGTCCGAGCGCAGCTGATCCGCGAGCAGCCGCGCGACCTGCGCTTCGGACTCCGCGGCGGCGATGTCGCCGTGCAGGCCGGCCACGCGCGCCACCCGTCGCCGCATTTCCGTGTGGTCGGCTTCCGCGCGCGCCCGCGCGGTGGCCAAGGCGACCGGCACGCGGTCGCGCACCGGCCCTTCGGGCAGGGCCACGCCGAGCGCGGTGACGTCGTCGGCGACCGCGCGTTCGGCCGCCCGCAACGCTTCGGCCGCTTCGCGCTCGGCCGTCGTCGCGACGGCCAGGCGGTCGCGGTGCTCGTTCGCCTGCCCCGCCGCCCAGTCCGTGAGCGCGGTCCACGCGCCGAGCAGGCTGTCGCCGTCGATCGGCGGCGCGCCCAGGCTCACCAGAGGGTCGCGAGCCCGGGAGAGCCGCTGCCGTTCGGCGTCGACCTGCTCGGCGATGCGCGTCTGGGCCTCGGTTGCCTGTTTCGCGGCGGCACGGGCGGTCCGCAGGTCCGCGTCCGCCTTCTTCGCGGCTTGCTCGAGTTCGGCGACCTTCGCGAGCTGCTCGGTGACGACCTCGGCGGTGGGCGCGCCCGCCAGGGTTTCGCCCAGTTCGCCGTGCCGGCGCCGGGTGGTCGCGAGCGCGGTGCTCGCCGACTGCTCGGCCAGCGCCGCGTCTCCCGCTCGTTTCCGGCGTTGCTCGGCGGCCCGCTCGGCGGAGGCGAGGTCGTCGGCCGCGACGACGGCTTCCTTGCCCGCGGTCTCGGCCGCCGCTTCCAGCGCGGCCAGCGCCGTCCGCCGGTCTTCCAGCGTGGCCGCCGCCCACGCGGTGAGCCGCTGCCAGCCCGCGGGGACGTCACCGTCGTCGACCGCGGGCGCGCCCAGCTCCACCAGCGGATCGCGGGCCGCCCGCAGCGCTTCCCTGGCCGCGGCGAAGGACTTCTCGACGGCGTCGGCCTCTTCCTGCGCCGCCGCACGATCGGCGCGGGCCGCCGCCAGTTCCTGGTCGGCGGCGTGTGCAGCGTCGGCGACGCGGGCACGGCGCTCGATCGTCGCCGACAGCCACTCGCCCCGCTCGCGCACGGCCGTGACGAGGTCCGCGTAGTCCTGCTCGGAAAAACCCGCTTCGACCGGGCGACGCAATACCGGCGATTCCGGCGGGCCGTCGACCTCCACCAGTACCGCGCGCAGTTCTTCCGCCTGCGCGGCCGCCGACGCGGCCGAGTCGGCGTCGCGGTCTACGGCCCGTTCCAGCGTGCGCAGCGCGGACTCGGCGGCGGCGCGTTCGCGTTCGGCGCGCTCGAGGCGTTCCGCCGCTTCGGCCAGGTGGGCGTGGCCCCCGGCGTCGGGCAGCGTCGCGACTTCCTGCTCGCAGACCGGGCACGGGTGCCCGACGGCGAGGCCGGCCCGCAGCGTCAGCGCCTGCCCGGCCCGTTCGGCTTCGAACACCGCCGTCTTCGCCGCGGCGACTTCGGCGTCGGCGCGGGCGAAGCCGGCTCGCGCCGCTTCGAGTTCCGTCCGGCGCGCCGCCTGCTCGGGCGCGGCTTTCCGTTGCGCGTCGCAGACCGTGTAGAGCGTCCTGGCGTCGGAGCGGGCGGCCGCGAGCGGGGCGACGTCCGGCTGCTTGGCCAGCGCCGCGCGTGCTTCGGCATCGGCGGTCTCGGCGGTCCGCAGGCGGGCGTCGGCGTCCGCCGTGCGCTTCGCCACCCGCGCGGCTTCCTTCGCCAGGTCACCGAGATCTTCCGGCGGCCGCAGCCCGGCCAGCCGATCGCGGTCCTGCCGGGCACGCGCCGCTTCGGCGGCGGCGTTCTCGGCCGCCCGCGCCGTCGCGTCCCGCGTCTGACGAGCGACGTCCACGGCGGCCACGGCCTCCGTCACCGCCGCGGCGGCGGCCGTCTTCGCCGCCGCTGCCGCTTTCGCGGCGGCTTCCAGGTCCGGAAGGGCCTTTTCGGCCTCGGCGAGCTCCGCGCGGGCGGCGCGGATCCGTTCCAGCTCGCCGCGGGCGGGAGCGGACGCGAGCGCGGCGCGGGCCGTCTCGTCCGCCGTTTCGGCCGTCTCCAGCGCGGTCCGGGCCGTGGTCGCCTCGTCGGCCGCGGCGCGGCGCCGGTTCTCCAGGTCTTCGACGCCGTCCGGGCGTTCCAGGGCGTCGAGGACGCCCAGTTCCTTCGTCAGGGTCGCGACGCTTTGCCGGGCTTCGTCGTGCGCACGGGTCGCGTCGCCGAGCCCGGGCAGGGCCGCGGTCACGCGCGCGTCCAGGTCGGCCAGCGCCGTCATCCGCGCGGCGAGCTCTTCGACGGCTTCCTCGGTCGCGTCGGCGTAGCTGCCGAGCTGCTCGGTGAGGACGGCGGCCCGCTGCTTCTGCTGCTCCGCCGTGACGCCGGCGCGGCGGCCGATCCGCTCGTAGACCTCCAGGCCCAGCAGCTTGATGAGGATCTTCTGCCGGTCGGCGGCCTTGGCGTGGAGGAACTCGGCGAAGTCGCCCTGGGGCAGCGCGACGCAGGTGCAGAAGTGCTTGAACGTCAACCCGAGCAGCCGCTCGACGGCCGGGGTGACCTCGGAGTCCGCGGCGACCGGGTCGGCGTCGTCCTCCGGGCCGCCGAGCGCGGTGGGGTCGATCAGCCGTTCCAGGCGGACGTTCTTGACGCTGACCGTGGGTTTCTTCCCGCCGCTGCGCCGCACTTCGCGCACGACGTGGTAGCGCGCGCCGCCGGCGTCGAAGACCAGCCGCACGGTCGCGCGGTTCGCCGTCGGGGCGAGGGCGGGCGCGACGAGCCCTTCGTGGTCCCAGCGGGCGACCGAACCGTAGAGGGCGAAGGTGAGCGCGTCGATCACCGTGCTCTTGCCGGCGCCGGTCGGGCCGACGAGCGCGAAGTAGTCCGTGTCCTCGAAGCTGACTTCGGTCTTGTCGCGGAACGACGCGAAGCCGGTCATCTCCAGCAGCACAGGCCGCATGTCACACCCCGCTCGTCTCTTCGTCGTGCAGCCGCGCGAAGAGCGACTGGACCCGCTTGTCCTCGATCGTCCGTTCTTCGCAGTAGGACGCGAACAGCTCCCCCGGTGAACGGTCCGCGACCGCGCGGTCGCCGCCCGCCGTCGTCACGGGCGCGGCGAACTCCGGGTCGATGCGGATTTCCAGGGCGTTCGGCAGGGCTTCCTGGATCTCCTCGCGCAGCCCGGCCCTGGTCGCTTCGCGGACGTAGACGCGGAGGTAGTCCTCGCCGAACTCCTCCTTGCGGCCGGTCAGCTCCGCCACCGTGCCGTGGACGGTCCGCAGCCGGCGCCCCTTCGTCATCGGGATTTCGGTGATCTTCGCCGGTGTCGCCGGCGTGACCTCGACGGCCAGGACGACGCTCTTGTTGTCCTGCTCGCCGAAGTCGACGGCGAACGGCGAACCGCTGTAGTGCACCGGGCACGCGGCGGGCAGGGACTGGCGCCGGTGCAGGTGGCCGAGGGCCACGTAGTGCGGATCGGCGCCGAACGCCGTGGCCGGCACGTGGTACTCGAAGATGGACTGCGCCGCGCGCTCGCCGCCGCCCATCGTCCCGCCGGTGACCGTCAGGTGCGCCATGACGAGGTTCACCGCGCCGTCGGAGAAACCGGTCCGGAGGTGCTCCAGGATGTCGCGCACGCGCTGGTCGTATTCGCCGACGTTGTCCGCCGGGGTCCCGGTGAGCAGTTCGGCGGCGCGGACCGCGTAGCGCTGGGAAAGGAAGGGCAGCACGGCGACGTTGACGCGTTCGCCCGTCGACCGCGCGTCGAACGAGTACACGCCACCGTCGTGGACCGGGCGGGGATCGCCGGTGAGCTGGATGCCCGCCGCCCGCAGCAGCGGGCGGTACGCCTCGAACGTCGCGGCGTGGTCGTGGTTCCCGGCGATGGCGATCACCTCGGCCCCGGTTTCGCGCAGCGCCATCAGGGCCCGCACCACGAGTTCCTGCGCGGCCGCGGACGGCGCCGACGTCTCGTAGAGGTCGCCCGCGACGAGGACGGCGTCGAACTGCTCGTCCCGCGCGATCCGGACGATTTCGCCGAGCACCGCACGCTGCTCGTCCAGGCGGTTGCGGCCCTTGAGCGTCTTGCCGACGTGCCAGTCGGAGGTGTGCAGGAACTTCACGCTTCGTCCTTCCGTTCTTCCGTGCGGGCCGGCGGGCTCAGAACGGCGGCGGGTCGTCGCCGAAGGGGTCGCTGCCGCGCGTCGGCAGGCCGGCGAAGGGATCGGACTTCTTCGACGACGGGGTCGCCGAAGGGATCTGCCCGGCCTCGGAAAGCCGCGTGGCCCAGGCCGGGAACGGGAAGCCGACCGCGATCGGCACCGGGATCTCCGGCTGGCTCACGAACATCGTGCCGGGCGTGGCGAGCGTCGCGCGGACCCGCTGGCTGGCGGGGAGGAAGCCGTATTCCGGGCGCGAGGCCTCGGCGGCGTCGAGGCGGCCGACGATCCGCACCGAGCTGTTGCTGACGATCCGGCGTTCGACCTCGGAGGCGGTCTGCTGCGCGCCGATGAGGATGACGCCGAGGGACCGGCCGCGCTCGGCGATGTCCAGCAGCACCTCCTTGATGGGGCTGCTGCCTTCGCGCGGCGCGTACTTGTTGAGCTCGTCCAGCATGGTGAACAGCAGCCCGCCGGGGCCGGCGGCTTCCTTGCGCGCGGTCTCCGCGGCGAGCGTGACGCCGACGACGAACCGCTGCGCGCGCTCGACGAGGTTGTGGATGTCCACGACGGTCACCTGCTGGTTTTCCGTGGACAGCTTGCGCGCGGCGTGGTCGGTGAGGTCGCCGCGGATGAGGCCGGACAGGGCGCGCTGGCTGGAGCGCAGGCGGCGGATGAAGGCGTTGACCGTGCCGGCGCCGGTGACCGCGCCCGCCCAGCTCGCGCGGGTTTCCTCGTCGGTGACGCGCTCGCAGATGACGTCGATGAGTTCGGCGTAGGTGCGGCACAGGACGCCGTCGACGTTCGCGGCGCCGTCCTTGCCCACCGGGGTGCTGTCCAGCCGCAGGCGGTTCGCGACCTGGTGGATGACCATCGTGTACTGGTTGCGCTCGTCCTCGGCGTCGGCGAAGACGTAGGGCAGCAGGTCGCCGGAGCAGAACTCCGCGATGGTCCACCAGAACGCGCCGACCCCGGAGGTGCGCCCGGTGACGTAAGGCTTCCCGGTGGTGTCCGACGGTGTCGGCGGCGCGTAGAAGCCGACGGAAGCGAAGGGCTCCGCGGGCAGGCCGAGCTTGGCGTACTCGGCCTTGAGGTTCTCGTCGAGGGCGCGGTTGGGGGTGTCGAGGAACAGCAGGTCCTCACCCTTGACGGAGAAGACGAGGGCCTTGGCGTTGTGGGCGTTGGGCAGGGCGCCGCCGCGGAAGATCGAGTGCAGCAGGAACAAGGCGAACGACGTCTTGGTGGCGACGCCGGAGACCCCGGAGATGCTGACGTGCGCGCCGCGGGTGCCGTCGAGGAAGTCCAGGTTGAGGTAGACGGGTTCGCCGTCCCGCCCCAGGCCGACGGCCACCTGCCGGGTCATGTTGTCGAAGTAGAGCGCCTGCGCGCGATCCTCACCCTTGGCGCGCTCGACCTGGCTGCCCGGCTTGGGCGGCACGTAGCACTCGGGCTCGACGCGGGTGGTGGCGATCTCGGCGATCTCCTGCACCTGAGCGGGCAGGACGCCGTCGGAGATCAGGAAGACGTCGCTGCCGAAGCTGGCACCTTCGTGCCGCGCGCTCACCTGCGTGACAACGCCGTAGGAGGTGACTTCGCCGAGGCCGGGCAGCTGCCGCCGGGTGACGACGACGTCGTCGAGCTGCAGGTAGGCATCGGGATCGATGGCCACGTGGAACTGCAGCGGCGTCGAGTCCTCGGTCCCGGCCACCCGGCCGACCACGGTGGTGAGCGTCTCCTGGTCCACGGTTCTCCCTGTCGCACCCGGGTCTTCCTCCCGCGGCAGACTAGCCCGCCGGACCGACAGTCCCGCGTCCAACACGGCGTTGCGCCTGCTGCGTACCGGAGTGGTCACGCTGGGCCGAACGAGTGAGTTCACCCCACGGGGAAGATCTTCAGTCACCGCAGGGCTTTTTCCGTCACTTACCGACATGAGCGTGACGAAGGAGCCCACCGTGAGCAGACCGGCCGAACAGATGTCCGACACCGCTCGGTACATCGGGTCTTCCCACGGAGAGCTGCCGGCGCCCGAACATCCGGATCCGGCGTGACGGACGGCACGGGTGACGCAGAACGGGACCGCGCGCTGGGCGGCACATGGCGATGAGCGCTCGGCGGCATCAGTGGCGGTTCGAAGGGAGGGCCGTTGCCCTGTGCTCGGTCGCGATGCCCAGCACCGCGCCCTCACGCGCCTCAGAACGGCCCTGACCGCGCGGGAGGCGATCTGAGTGGGCAGGCGCGAACCCGGCCCCCGCCAGGCGGTTCACCGGACGATCGTGGTGGTCGACGTCTCCGGCTACGGGAACGCCCGCCGGACCAATGCGCATCGGCTCGTCGTCCGGCAGGCGCTGTATCAGGCCCTGCGCCGGGCTTTCGGCGACTCAGGTGTGCCCTGGAAGGACTGTTCGCCCATCGACTGCGGCGACGGCGTGCTGGTCCTCGTTCCGCCCGAAGTCCCCAAAGGGCCCATCGCGGCTTCCCTGCCGCGCGCACTGGTGCGCGGGCTGCAGCGCCACAACGCCCGGCACCGGACGGAGGAACAGCTGCGGCTGCGGATGGCCCTGCACGCCGGAGAGGTCGTCCACGACGAGTTCGGCGTTACGGCCCCTTCGATCATCCATGCCTTCCGGCTGCTGGAAGCGGCCCAGGTGAAGGCCGCTTTGCGGTCGTCAGCGGGTCCGCTCGCCGTGATCACTTCCGCTTGGTTCCACGACGAAGTCGTCCGGCAGACCCCGTCGATCGACGCGGCCGCGTTCCGTCCCGTCGAGGTCGAGGTGAAGGAGACCTACGCGATCGGCTGGCTGTCCCTCCCGGGCTCCGCGGCAAGATCCCCGGCGGCGCCAGGGCAAGCCTGATCGGGGCCGGCCGGTGGGCCCGGGAACCCCCGCCGCTGCGCGGGATCGGGGCCGGCGTGGCCACAGCCACACGCCGGGAGGCCGCGCGTCGGCGTGTCGCGCAAAAAGTCGCCGGAAGGGCCCCGGGTCCTATATGGACGACCACTGTGGACGGCACTCGTACCGCGTTTTGCCTGCTCAGAGCCATGGTCGAAGTCCAGTTTCCATTCCGGGCGCCCTCTCACGGACGTCCCTCAGGAGGCGGAACCAGCGCCCTCGCAAGGAAATATTTCGACCCCCGGTTGGATTTTGTGCGGTATTGGTAATACCGTGTGCAGTGTCGGCCGAGATGGGCCGTGACTAGTAGTTCCACTATGGAGGACTGGAATGACGAACAAGGCCCAGCTGATCGAGGCGCTGTCGGAGCGTCTGGGCGACAAGAAGGTGGCTTCGCAGGCCGTTGACGGTCTCGTGGACATCATCATCCGGACGGTCAACAAGGGCGAAAAGGTCAACATCACCGGCTTCGGGGTGTTCGAGAAGCGTGCCCGCGCCGCCCGCACCGCCCGGAACCCGCGCACCGGCGAGGCCGTGCGCGTCAAGAAGACCAACGTGCCCGCCTTCCGCGCCGGCACCACCTTCAAGGACGTCATCTCCGGCACCAAGAAGCTGCCGAAGGCCACCCCGGTGAAGCGCGCCACCGCCACCGCGACCCGTGCGACCGCCACCAAGGCCGCCGCCGCGCCGGCCAAGGCCACCACCACCCGCACCACGCGCGCCGCCGCCGCCAAGCCGGCCACCACGCGCTCGACGACCACGCGGACCCGCGCCACCGCGGCGAAGCCGGCCGCCAAGGCCACCGCCACCAAGGCGGCCCCGAAGACCGCGGCGAAGACCACCGCGGCCAAGGCCACCACGGCGAAGGCGACCACCACGCGGGCGAAGGCCGCCGCCAAGCCGGCCGCGACCAAGACCGCCGCCGCGAAGAAGACCACAGCCGCCAAGGCTCCGGCCAAGCGCACCTCGGCCGCCAAGAAGAAGTAACTTCCGCTTCACCCCGGAAGGGCCCCGCACCGGCTGGTGCGGGGCCCTTCGGCGTTCCGGGGAAACAGCGTTCACCGGCCGGCGGCGGGAAAGCGGAACCGGTCCCGGACACACGCTCACCACCCGGCGGGTGGTGAGCGGAAGAATTCACGGCCTCGCCGCCACGCGTGCGCCGGACGGGACTCCGGCAGCGAACCAACGCGCCTTCCCGCCGCGCATGTGTACCAGCCAGACTCCCCTGCAACGGCCCCCATAGACCCCTCCGCCGCCCATCTGCACCAGCTGGCTCCCCGCGGCGATCCCACCCCCGGGAAGGACCGTGTGGCCGGCTTGGGGACGCTGTGGCGGTTCTGGGGCACTTGGCGCAGCCCAGTCGGCGCTGTGGTCCACCTGGGCGGTGGGAGGGGCGTGTGAGGGCGCCTGCGGGGAGTCAGCTGGTGCAGATGCGCGGCGAGGGTGCGGCCGGCGAGCGATTCCCCGCCCGCTTTCCGCAATAACCCCCGAAATAATCGATCCGCGCCGACGGTTGCCGTCCCGCCAGGCGGGTATCCACACACCACGGAATTGCCCCGGCAAGGAGTTGTGATGGCAGCGAACCAGAAGCCCGACACCCCCGAAGACCTCGCCCGCTCGCGGCAGCACATCGAAGAGGCCAAAGACGCCGCCGCGAAAGCCGAGCTCGCCGATCCCGTCGAAGAGAAGGCCGACGAGGCACTCGAGACGGATCCGTCCTACCACCACGGCGAACAGAGCACGACCTAGCACTCGCCCGCACCGCGGAGCCGGCCCGGTGCGTCCAATCAGGACCGCCGAATCGCGGGAAGTCCACGGGAAATTGCCGTACCGATCCCCGGGTGGATACACTCCACCTGAGAACGTCGGTCATTGTGCAACTTGTCACACGTCACGTTCCCCGGACGCACATCCAGCTTGAGGAGCATTCCCGTGGCCCAGAAAGTCCTCGTCGAGATCCTGGACGACATCGACGGCAGCACCGCTGCCCAGACCGTTCAGTTCGGTCTCGACGGCGTCACCTACGAAATCGACCTTTCGGACGACAACGCCGCCGCCCTGCGCGACGAACTCGCCCGCTACATCGCGGCCGGCCGGCGGATCGGCGGCCGCAAGGTCCGCGTCGCCACCGGGCAGTCGACCACGACGAGCACGACCGACCGCGAGCGCAACCAGCAGATCCGCGCCTGGGCGAACGCGAACGGCTACGAGGTCTCCGAGCGCGGCCGCCTGTCGTCCGAGGTGATCGCGGCCTACGAGCAGGCCCAGGTGACCGAGGCCGAGGCCCCGGCGGCGCCGCGCAAGCGCGCCCCGCGCAAGAAGGTCGCCGCCGCCAAGAAGTAAGGCGGTGGCCGGAAGATCACTGGGGAGAGATCGAGGCGCACGGCCCGTTGGCGGCTGGGACCACCCGTCCTCGCCGCCAACGGAGGCCATTCCCGCCCGGCCACGCGGGTGACGACACCCCGCCGGCCCCACTTCTTCACGACGGACTTCGCGATTCCGGCTCGCTGCGACAGCTCCGCTGAATGCGGACCCTGGATGCCCCGAAGAGCCGGCCGGACGGACCAGGTCGGAAAGACACCCGCCACCGGTCCCTGGGAGTCGTCCGAGCGGTTCAAGCCGTTCCAGCGAAAGGCGTGAACGCCGAAGGGCCCCGCACCGACCGGCGCGGGGCCCTTCGAGGTTCAGCAGGTGTTACTTCTTCTTGGCGGCCGAGGTGCGCTTGGCCGGCGCCTTGGCGGCGGCCGGCTTCTTCGCCGCGGTCGCGGTCTTCGCGGCAGCCGGCTTGGCGGCAGCGGTCTTCGCCCGCGTGGTGGTCGCCTTCGCCGTGGTGGCCTTGGCCGCGGTGGTCTTCGCCGCCGCGGTCTTCGGGGCCGCCTTGGTGGCGGTGGTGGCCTTCGCGGCCGGCTTCGCCGCGGTGGCGCGGGTCCGCGTGGTCGTCGCCCGCGTGGTCGTGGCCGGCTTGGCGGCGGCCGCGCGCGTGGTGCGGGTCGTCGTCGCCTTGGCCGGAGCCGCGGCGGCCGCGGTCTTCGTCGCCGTCGCGCGAGCCGTGGTGGCGCGCTTGACCGGGGTGGCCTTCGGCAGCTTCTTCGAACCGGAGATGACGTCCTTGAACGTCGTGCCGGCGCGGAAGGCGGGAACGTTGGTCTTCTTGACCTTCACGGCCTCACCGGTACGCGGGTTGCGCGCGGTCCGAGCGGCGCGAGCGCGCTTCTCGAAGACACCGAAGCCGGTGATGTTGACCTTCTCGCCCTTGTTGACCGTCCGGATGATGATGTCCACGAGACCGTCAACGGCCTGCGCAGCCACCTTCTTGTCGTCGCCCAGACGCTCCGACAGCGCCTCGATCAGCTGGGCCTTGTTCGTCATTCCAGTCCTCCATAGTGGAACTAGCCGTCAGGCCCATCGGCCGACGTCACACAGAGTATTACCAGGACGGGGCAAAATCCAAACAGGGGTGACCATGAACTCTGTTGTGTCGCCTAAGAAGTCTTCCCACCTCGTCGGCGGCTCTGCCGCCGACGAGCCGCCCCGATTCACAGAAGTGACCCCTGACCTGCGGTTTCACCACACACCGGAGAATGATGTCCATATAGGACAGGCTCGCCGGATCGATCAGTTGTTCGACCCGGGTGGCGGGAAACCCCGGTGGCGCAACGAGTGCTCGTCAGCGAGCGAGTTCCGCCAGGGACAACAGAAGGTGCGCCGACTCGGGGTACCAGATGTCGGAGTGCGCTCCGGCCGGGTTCCACCAGCGGCCTCGGCGAAAGCGCCGCTCCGCATCGACGTTGACGATCCGGCGACCCAGCTCGGAGCGCCGGTACGGCGTGGCAAGGTCGTGCAGCTCCGTGGCACCGACGTGCTCCGCCGGGGCGAGCGCGCCGACGTGCCCGATGCCGCGGACTCCTCCCTCGGCCAGCCGGTGCCACAGGCCGGTCGCCCGGTCCGCGCGGGACCGCGTCAGCACGATGGGGCCGTTGATGGGCGCGTTCTCGAGCACGGGCGCGAACCGGTCCGTGAAAACGTCGGGCCGTGCGGCCATCTGGAAGACCAGCAGGGTGTCCACGGTGTACGGGTAGCGGGCGTCCGCGCGGTTCCACCCGAGCACGGGCGGACCGTCCCCGGCCGCCGCTTGGACGGCCTCGACGACGAACCGGCCGCCGAAGGAATGACCGACGCAGTGCAGGTACTGGCCGGAAACCGTGCGCAGGCTCGCCGGCCCGTCGGGCAGCTGGCGCTCGGCGTTGAGGTAGCCCAGCAAGTGCCCCAGAGCCTGCGCGGCGTGCCCGCCGGTGGTCATCGCGTGCGCCCGGTCCCGGATCCTCCGGTACCCGGAAAGGAAGGGGTTGCTCATCGACGGCCAGCGGACGATCACGTAGCAGCCCTGCCAGCGGCCCAGGCCCGGGTAGTCGTCGCGGCCGGCGTCGTAGCGCGCTTCGACCAGGTCGAAGAACTGACGTGCGCGCCGGTCCGCGGTCGCGCGGGTGGTGCGCCAGCCGTGGACGAACACGACGATGTCGGTCGCGTCCGCCGGCACCGCCAGCCACCTCGTCAGGAACCGGGGAACCGCCTCGGGCGGGACCGGGGAACCGGTTTCGGGGTCCAGGAAGTCACCGTGGTCGTCGAGGTCGAGGAGCACGGGTGCCGTCATGGCTTCCCTTCCTGCCACAGGTGGACGTCGATGCCCCGGTACAGCGAGAACATCAGGCCGAGCGGGTTGGCGTACTCGTCGGCGAAGAGGCGCGCCAGCGATCGGACGATGTCGCCGAGCTTGGCGCCGGACTCGAGGAATTCGCCGAACAGGCGGTGGGAGTACTCGCACGCGAACACGGGCGGCAGGTCGATCTGGGGGCCGATCAGGCACCGGCCGCCGTTGTTGAGCAGGACCTTGCCGAACGCCGCGTAGAACTCCGAGCAGACCTGCCCGCCCTCGCACGCGCCCACGTAGACGAACGGCCGGGTGGGCAGGGGCGCGTCCACCAGCCACGCGGCGATGTCGGCGCCGAAGATCCGCTCGTCGTCGCCGAGCTTCAGGTACGGGTGCTCGACCCGGCCGTCGGCGCCGGCGACCTTGCCGTGGCAGCCGAAGTAGGTGACGTCGTCCTTGAAGGCCTTGCTGCGGAAGTGCGCCGACAAGGTCCGCTTGTCCTCGCGGAGGACGACCTCCGCGCGTCCCTGGAAGAACGCCTTGACGGGGCCGATGTACGGGGTGTCCGGGAACTGCCGGTCGACGCCGTCGTCGACATTGAGCCCGACGACCACTTTCTCGCCGGCCACGGTGATCCGCGCGTCGAAGTCGTCTATCCGGGTGAAAGTGTGCTCGATGACGTGCCGGTAGCCCCAGAAGCCCGCCACCGACCACTCGTCGTCCGCCGGGTACCGGTCCGGCCGGTCCGGTGCGGCGTAGAGCATCCCCCACGGCACGAGCAGGCTGTCGGACTCGATGCTGATGACGTTTTCGCGGTCGGCCAGCGCCGTTTCCAGGAGGGCGCGGATCCGCCGCAGTCCCGGATCGTCCCCGCCGAAAAGGAGCTTGTACGTGCTGTGGCCGGCCTGGGCCAGCGCGGCGCCGGCCCGCTTCAGCAGTTCGGGACGGCCGGAAAGGTCCCATGCCTCGGCGAATGGATGCCGCCGCCGTCCGACGTCGGGCACTTCCTCGTACCGGACTATGTGCCGCAGCCAAGCTCCGCGCAGCACGTCGACGCTGGAGCCGAGCACGTCGGCACCTCGGTGGAGGTATCCCTGGTAGCCGCCACCGCCGTCGTCGGGGAACGCACTTCCCCAGGCCTGCACCAGGAACCCGCGCTCGCGAGGGAGTTCGATGAACCGCAGGTTGACCGTCCGCGCCCGGTTGTACGACGGCACGGCGACGCGCAGCAGACCGTCGGTGTTGTCGAGACTCACCTCGGACCGCAGCTCGCGGCTCACGACCACGCCTCCTTCCGTTCCACCGGCAGCTCGGCGGTGATCTCGAGGAGCAGGTGGGTGTCGAAGTCCCGGTAGACCCGGAACGCGAGCCGAAGGCTGCCCGGCTCGGCCGGGACGACGTCGAATTCGACCGGATCGGTGCGCCGGTCGACGGTCAGCCACGCGGTCCGGCTCACGGGTTCGACCAGGCCGGAGGCCGTGTCGAGCAGCACCCTCAGCCGGACCGGCTCGGTCAACGGCGCGAACGGCTCCTCGCGGTGGAAGGCAACGGACACCCGCGCCGGCCTGCCGGGAACGATCGGCCCGTCGGTGCGGCATTCGACACGTGCCCGTAGCGCCCCTCCCCCCACCTGAGGCGGCACGGCAGGCAGCCGGCGCGGCGACTCCGGCTCGGCGAACTCGAGCATCTTGATTGCTTCCGAGACGCCGGTTTCGAGGCGCGCGGAGACCCGCACGCTCGTGACGAGACCCGATCCGACGAGTTCGGCCTCGCGCAACGGCACCGACAGCCGCTCCGAGAAGAAGTCCCCCTCGTTCCGCTCGGCGTAGGCGGTCGCATCGCGGAAGCTGACCAACCCGGTTTCCGCGTCGACGATGTCGACCAGCCTGTTCAGCCGGCGAAGCACGTCATCGTTGCGCTGCTCGGCTGCCATCGCCACCGCGTTCCCCAGCGCGTCGAGGGCCTCGCCCGGATCCCCGGCCTGGAAGGCCGCCATCGCGATCTCGAGCGCTTCCGCCAGGGCGGCCTGGTCGGCGAGGACGGCAGCGGCTGGTCCGGCCCGGTCCGGCTGGCGCAGCTCGGCGGTCCAGTGCCCCAGCACCGGCTGAGCCGACGACCTGGCTTGCCCGCTCACGGCCGTGACCTCGGCCAGCACGACATCTTCGCCGACCGGCGCGCGCGGGCCGGCGACGAACGTCAACGCGTAGTCCCGTGATTCGCCGGCTGTCCAGGTTCCCAGGCCGAAGACCGATGTCGTGCCCGACACCGCCGGCGAGAGCTCGGAAAGAACCGGATGTACCTCGCGAGCCGAACCGAGCCGGTGTGCGGTCGCCGTCGTCACCACGAGCGTGAGATCGCGAACCGGTCCGCTCGCCGAGACGGTCACGATCACCGGCACTTCGGTCGCGTCGAGCGGCAGGAACTTGTTCTGGTGGACCGCGACCTCCACCGCCGGCGCGGGAACCCGGCGGCCGAGCCGGCGGAAGCGGTTCGCGCGTCCGGTCAGAACCCGGCGCAGGCTCCGGGAAGCCGTCGTCCGGGCCGCGGTGCGATAGATCCCGTACAGCTGGTCTTGGAGTTCGCGCACGGCCGGAAGCCGGGACGCGGTCTCCGGGTCCGTCGTCCGCACCAGCAGGGCCGTTTCGAGCACCACGGCGGCAAGACGGTCGTGGACCTCCCCGGTCGAGCCGGCCCGGGACAGCCGTTGAAGCGCGGTCGCGACGTGACCGGGGCTCGGCGGACCGGCGCCCGGGAGCACGGCCGCCAGCGCTCGGATCGCCGCGATCCTGGCCTCCACCACGTCTGCGGCGTCGTCGAGCACCGCTGCGGCGCCCACGCGGTCGCCCTCCGCCAAGCGAGTCCGTGCGAGCCCGAAGGCCGCCGCGACCTCGCCGCGGTCCCGCGCCCAGACCGCCTGGAAACATCGTCGCGCTTCGGCCGCATCACCGCGCGACTCGGCGCAGAAGCCGAGCGCCAGCCACGGTGCCTGCTCGCCCGGGCCCAGTTCGGCGCATCGCCGGAACCCCGCCTCGGCTTGGCGGTTGTCCGAGTTCGCCAGGTCGTCCAGCGCCCGGGTCCACCATCGAGCCGGCTCGGTTTCGCTCCGCTCGGGCCGCACACGGGGCAAGGCGCCGGCCATGCGGTGGCCCGGCGGCACGGTCGAGCAGTCGGCGAACGGGTTGGTGGCCAGGTCTTCCCACGGGGGAACGCCCAAGCCGCCGATGAGCGGATCGGGTGCCGGGGTGAACACGTCGGAGGGGGCCGGGTGGGGCACGTGGTCGCGCAGCGACAGGATCTGACGCAGGACGCCGCGCAGCTGCGCCGCCATTTCCGCCGCGTCGCCGAACCGCTCGTCGTAGGGAGCCGTCGCGCGAGCGATGACCAGCTCGAGCGCTTCCCAGCCCACATCGGACGCAGGGCCTTCGCAGGCCCGCAACAGCTCCCTCAGCGTCGTGCCCACGGTGAACAGGTCCGTCCGGACGGTCACGCCGTGGTCCCGCAACTCCTCGGAGGGCGGTTGGTAGTGCCGGGTACCGATCACCGGGCTCTCGTGATCGCCGATCGCCCGGACGGCGCCGAGATCGATGACCTTGATCCGGTCGCCCGTCTGCAGGACGTTGTCCGGCTTCATGTCGCAGTAGAGCAGGCCCTGCTCGTGCAGGTAACCGAGAGCGTCCAGGATCTGCAGCCCGTAGGTGGCGACGTGCTCGGGACGCAAACGCTTCGCCCGTCGGATCACCGAACGCAGCGACAACCCCGGCACGTATTCCATGACCAGGTAACCGGTCTCGCGGCCGGTCGACGGCTCGAAGTGCTCGACGAACTCGAACGCGCGCACGACGTTCGGGTGGTCGAGGTGCGGCAGAGTGCGCCGGGCCGCCGCGGTCCAGAGATCGGCGGCTGCCGCTCTGGAGCCGATCAACCCCTTGAGCACGACCAAGCGGTCCAAAGCCTCGTCCCAGGCGAGGTAGATCCAGCTGAAGCCGCCGTGCGCCAGGCATCCGCGCACCCGGTACCGCCCGGCGACGAGGTCGCCCGCGGCCAGCTCCGGGGTGAACGTGAAGGCAGCGCCGCAGGTCGGGCAGAAACCGCGATCCCGGCCCGGGGCGCCGTCCCGGCCGCGGCCGACGGGATGGCCGCAGGTTTCGCAGAAGCGCAGGTTTTCCCGCACGGACGGATCGGTCAGCAGCACCTCGGACGGTTCCGGCAGCGCCGCTTTGGGCAGCGACACGTGCAGCTCATCGGTGTCGCCGCCGAGCCGTCCACGGGTTCGGAGGACGAGCTGGTCGAGGCGTTCCTCGAGCACGGATTCCGTGACGACCCACTCCGCGACCCGGGGAAGCTGCCGGACGATCTCCGCCGCCGGGATCATCAAGGCCGTGCGCTGCCCCGCCGTGGCCACGACGATGCCGAGCGGGCGGCCGGTCGTCGTGTCGACCACAGCGCAACCGGAAGAGCCCGGCTCGAGCGGCCCTTCGACGTCCAGCTGGGTCCACCGGCCACCCGGCCCACCCGGTCCGAGTACGCGGCCGGACCACCAGATCCCGTAGTCGGCGCCCGGGGGAAACCCGAAGACCCGCACGTCACGCGAAGTGAGCCCCGGGATCCGGCGCAGCACCGCACCGGTCCCGGGTTCCACCGGCTTTTCGAGTTCCAGCAACGCGAGGTCGCCGAGTCCGTCCTGCCGAGCGGGCACCCACCCGCCCTCGACCACCCGCGCGCCGGCCGCGGGCCGGCCGGGCAAGCCGACGAAATCGACCAGCACTCCCGAAGGAGGCGACGGTCCTCCGCCGAGCACGTGGGCGCAGGTGAGGACGTGCCGGGAGCCGAGCAGGACACCGCCGCCCCGGACCCGGTGCTCGTCGTCCCGGATGCGGGCCCGCCAGAGCATCCGCCCGGGATTCGCCTCCTCCACGGGAATCGACCCTACCCGCGTCGAGTGCGGGGCAGGCCGGAATCGGAGGTATTACCGGCCTGGTCGAGCAGCGAATCGATTGACGGCCATTCCGTAACAACCTTCATGAGCGAGGAGATATCAGCCGGACCACCGTGCCTCGATCGGCCGGCGAATCCGGAGGACATGATCAAATGCGACTCACGCGCGACCTCATCCAAGAGCGCAAAGCGACGTACTTGCTTGATCACTACATGAACCTTCACGCGGCCATGGTCGGGGTCGCGATCGGCATAGCCGGCTTGGCGGCCGCGACGATCTTCACCTTCAAGGGGCCCGACGCCGAGCTGCCGCTTCGAGTCATGCTCCTGGGCATCAGCCTGCTGATCACCGCCAACATCTACCTCGGGCTGATGGTCGGTGGCCTCGTCCTTCCCGGCTCGTCTCCCTCAGGCCTCGACTTCCTGCTCCCCTTCGTCATCGGCGTGCTGGAGTTCGTGCTGTTCGGTTTCCTCGCGATCAAGCCGGAGGATCCGAAGATCGCCTCCACGTCCATCAAGGGCTGGTACATCACTTTCATCCTGCTCGCGATCTGCGCAGCCTGCGCGATCATGTGGGCGAGGCATCACATCCAGCCGGCGCGGTACACCGGCGACCAGGCGACGATGATCACCGAGTATCGGCAACGACTTCTCACCGACATCCGAGGTGCGTCGTTCACCGCCGTCGCCGGAAGCGTCGGCCTGACGCTCGACTACCTCCCCGTGTGGACCTGGATCCGCTACGTCCCGCCTTCGGTATTGGCCATCGGTCTGCTCGTCGGCGTCGCCGAGCACCAGAAGACGGCCAAGACAATCGCTCAGCATCTGGACAGCTCGAACTGATTCACCGCCACATCCCCCAGAACATCATATGTCCACAAGATCAAAAGCCACTCGATCCCTCGAATAGCTCGAACACGCCCCCAAGAACCCGACATTCATCATACGAATGATAGAATCCCCACCATGGCAAGGTCCCTGACCGACGAAGCGATCGACCGGATCCGGGAGTTCGTCCGCTCCGGGCGCTTCCCCGCGGGTTCGCGGCTGCCCCCCGAACACGAGCTGGCCGCGGAACTGGGCATCTCCCGCAGTCCGACCCGCGAGGCCGTGAAAGCCCTTGCGCTCGCCCGCGTTCTCGAAGTGCGCCGCGGCGATGGCACCTACGTCACCAGTCTCGCCCCCGGCCTGCTGCTCGAGGGTCTGGGCAACGCGGTCTCGCTCATGCAGGACGGCACCGTGCTGGAGCTGACCGAAGTGCGGCGCCTCCTCGAGCCCGCCGCCACCGGGCTCGCCGCCACCCGGATCACCGATGACCGGCTGCGCGTCGTCGCCGGATTGCTCGAAGCGATGCAGGACGCCGTCGAGGACGTCGAGCGCCTCACCGTGCTCGACGCCGCCTTCCACCGGGAAGTGATCACCGCGGCGGGCAACGAAACCCTGACCGCGCTGCTGGACGGCATCTCCTCGCGGACGCTGCGGGCGAGGATCTGGCGCGGCACCGTCGACCGCGGTGTCACGCACGAGACTTTGTCGCAGCACCAAGCGATCTACGACGCGCTGGCCGCCCGCGACCCCGGCGTGGCCACCGCCGCCGCGCTGATGCACGTGGACACCTCCGAACGCTGGCTGCGCGCCCACTTGGCCGAGCCGCGGGCCCTCGACGGCGCTTAGGTCTGCCGCTTGCCGCTGGTGATGCGGGACATCACCAGCGCGACCAGGATGATCGTGCCGTTGAGCGCCCCGATCCACTGCGCGGGCACGCCGGCCAGCGTGAGCACGTTCTGGATCATGTACAGCAGCAGGATCCCGGTGAAGGCCCCGAAAATCGTGCCCTTGCCACCGTTCAGGCTGACGCCGCCGATCACCGCCGCCGCGAACACCGTGAAGATGTAGCCGTTGCCCTGCGCCGCGGCCACCGAAGCCAGCCGACCCGACAGCAGCAAGCCGCCGAGCGCGGCGAGCGCGCTCGCCGCGATCAGGACGAGCCACACGATGCGCCCGGTCCGGATGCCCGCGGCCTTCGCCGCGTCCTCGTTGCCGCCGATCGCGTACAGGCTGCGGCCGAACCGCGTATACCCGAGGAGGACGACGCCGGCGGCGAACAGCAGCACGCAGATCCAGATGGACGCCGGGATCCCGGCCCACAGCGTCGTGCCGAGGTAGAGCATCGAATCGGGCAGGCCGAAGAACGTCTGGCCGCCGGAGATCCCGGTCAGCAGGCCGCGCAGCACGATCAGCATCCCGAGGGTGACCACGAACCCGCTCAGCCCGAACCGGACGATCAGCAGCGCGTTGACGACCCCGACCAGCACCCCCACCGCCAGCACCACCGGCACCGCCGTCCACGAAGGCAGCAGGCCGAGCGAGTGACCGCCCTCGATCGTCAGCCAGGCCGCCACTCCGGGGGCCAGCCCGAACGTGGACTCCAGCGACAGGTCCATCTTGCCGACGACCAGGACCAGCGTCTGGGCGAGCACCAGCAGCGCGATCTCCGACATGGTCTGCAGGATGTTGAGCACGTTGTCGTACTGGAGGAACACCGGGTTCACCAGCTGGCCGACCACCGCGATCGCGATGATCCCGGGTACCAGCGCGAAGTCGCGCACGCGGGCGAAGGCGATCCGCCGCGGCGACCGGGCGACGGCGGCTTCGGGCCGCGCTCCGGCGCGCAGGGCGGTGGGGCTGTCAGGCATCGAGGTCGACTCCTTCCATGGCCGCCACGACCTCGCGGTCCGGCCGGCCGGCGGGGATTTCGGCGGTGAGCCGTCCGTGGACCATGACGAGCACGCGATCACACAGCCGCAGGTCGTCCAGCTCGTCCGACGCGATCAGCACTCCGGTGCCCCCGGCGGCGGCCTCGGCCACCTTGCCGAGGAGGAACTCCTTCGACCGCACGTCCACCCCCGCGGTCGGGGTGATCAGCACGAGCACGCGCGGATCGCCGGCGAGGGCACGGGCCATGACGACCTTCTGCTGGTTGCCGCCGGAGAGCGCCGACACCGCCAGCTCCGGGCCGGGTGTCTTCACCTCGAGGCGGTCGATCATCGTCCCGGCCAGCCGGTCGCGAAGGCCGGACCGGACGAAGATGCCCGGGCCGAGCCGGTCCATGACGGACAGGGTGGTGTTGTCCGCCACCGACATCCCGGGCACGAGCCCCTGGTGGTGGCGGTCTTCCGGGACGAAGCCGAGCCCGGCGGCGAGGGCCGCCGGGACGTCGCCGGGGCGAGGGCGCCGTCCGCCGACGAAGAGGGTGCCCGAATCGGCCTTCCGCAGCCCGGTCAGGGTTTCCGCGACCTCGGTCTTGCCGCTGCCGCCGGCCCCGGCCAAGCCGACGATCTCCCCCGGCGCGACGGTGAAGGAGACGTCCTCGTACGCGGCGGCGAGGCTCAGCTCGCGCACCTCGAGCACCGGCGCCGAGCCGGACCGGGCCGTCGACGCGCGTTCTTCGGCCACGGCGGCGTTCTCGCCGGTCATCGCCGCGACGAGATCCGCCTTCGGGAGCTCGGCGACCGGCGCGGTCAGCACGTGCCGGGCGTCGCGGTAGACCGTGACCGTGTCGCAGATTTCGTAGACCTCCTGCAGGTGGTGGCTGATGAACAGGAACGTCACGCCCTGGCGTTGCAGGTCGGCGATGTGGCCGAACAGCCGGGTGATGGCGCCGCCGTCCAGCTGCGCGGTCGGCTCGTCGAGGATGACGAACCGCGCGCCGAACGACAGCGACCGCGCGATTTCGACGAACTGCCGCTGCTCGACGCCGAGCTCCCCGGCCGGCCGGCGCACGTCGACGTCGACCGACCACCGTTCGAGCAGCCGGGTGGCCGCCCGGCGCACCGCGGGCCAGCGGACGAAGCCGTGCGAGGTCTCCTGCCGGTTCAGGAACAGGTTCTCCGCCACCGAAAGGTCCGGGATGATCGTCGAACGCTGGTACACGCAGGCGACCAGTGACCGCCAGGCGTCCCGATCGGACAGTGCCGGCGCCGGCTCGCCGTTCATCCGCAGCGAGCCCGACTCCGGTGCGGTCAAGCCGGTGAGGACGGAGACGAGCGTCGACTTCCCGGCGCCGTTGCGGCCGACGAGCGCGTGCGTCTGTCCCGGGAGGACGGTCAGGTCGGCGTGGTCCAGCGCGACCGTGGCGCCGTAGCGCTTGACCACCTGCCGAGCTGCCACGACCGGTACCGCACCCATGTCCGCCTCCCTCAGCTCTTGCTGTTGCCCCACAGGGACTGGTCGTCGACCTTGACGCTGGCGACCGGACCGAAGCTCGCGCCGTCCGCGGTGACCAGCGGCGCGGCCAGCTGGTCCTCCATCAGGCCGTCGCGGACGGCCACGATCGTGCTGTCGTGGTCGGTCTTGCCCGGCACCGGCTGCTTGCCCGCGATGGCGTCCTTCACGTACTGCAGCGCGTACTTCGCGAACAGGTCGGCGGGCTGGGACACGGTCGCGTCCATCTCGCCCGCGCGGATCTTCGCCAGCTCCTCGGGGATGCCGTCGTTGGACACGACGAACACGTGCTTCGGATCGGTCGCCGGTACGAGCAGGCCGCGTTGCTTGAGCAGCTGCAGCGTCCCGGAAAGCGCGAAGCTGGACTGCATGTAGACGCCCTTGATGTCCGGGTTCGCGGTCAGCCGGGTCTGGAGTTTCTGGGCCGCGGTGCCGGCGTCCCAGTTCGTGGCTTCGCCGAAGACCGTGACGCCGGGGAAGTTCTGCTTCATGCAGTCGTTGAAGGCCTCGGTGCGGTCACGGCCGTTGATCGACGCGAGATCGCCCTGCAGCATCACGACCTTGCCCTTGCCGCCGAGCTTCGTGCCGAGGAACCGGCACGCCTTTTCGCCGTAGGCGCGGTTGTCCGCCCGCACGACCATGTAGACGTTCCCCTGGTCGGGCCGCGTGTCGACGGACACGACCGGGATCTTCTTGCTCGCCAGCTGCTGCAGCGTCGGGATGATCGCCGCGGTGTCCTGCGGCGCCATGACGACGCCCTTGACGCCCTGGCTGATCATCGTCTGCACGTTGGCGGTCAGCGTGGCGACGTCGTTCTGCGAGTTCGTGGTCTTGAGGTCGAGGCCGGACTGGCCGGCGAACTGGGGCACGTACTTGATGTAGGCGTTCCAGAAATCGGTGTCCGAGCGCGGGTAGTCGACGCCGACGACGGTTTGCCCGGACGCGGCGGTGCCCCCGCCGCCGCAGCCGGCGAGCAGACCGGCCGCGACGGCCAAGGCCGGGCACAGGTAGCGGATCTTCATGACCTCTCCTCGTTGACAGGCTGTGGTGGTCGCGCGACCACCCCCGCTTCGGCGCGCCAGGCCGGACCGCCGGGGTACCGGAAGCGAGCCACGGACTCGGGGTGCAGGCGGGCGCCGAGGCCCGGCCCCAGCGGCGCCAGGTACCGCCCGCGCTCGACCCGCACCGGGTCGACGAAGTGCTCGTGCAGGTGGTCCACGTATTCGATGACGCGGTCCCGCCGGGTTCCGCTGACCGCGACGAAGTCGAACATCGCCAGGTGCTGGACCATCTCGCAGAGGCCGACCCCGCCGGCGTGCGGGCAGACGGGCACCCCGAACTTCGCGGCCAGCAAGAGGATCGCGATGTTCTCGGTGACGCCGGCGACCCGGCTCGCGTCGAGCTGCAGGATGTCGATCGCCTCGGCCTGCAGCAGTTGCTTGAACACCACCGCGTTGGGCGTGTGCTCCCCGGTCGCCACCTTGATCGGCGCCACGGCGCGGCGGATCGCGGCGTGGCCGAGCACGTCGTCGGGCGAGGTCGGCTCCTCGATCCAGTACGGGTCGAACTCCGCCAGCGGCCGCAGCCACTCGATCGCCTGCCCGACCCCCCACACCTGGTTGGCGTCGATGGCGATCCGCACGGCCGGGCCGACGACCTCGCGGGCCAGCCGCAGCCGCCGGACGTCCTCGGCGAGATCGGCGCCGACCTTGAGCTTGATCTGGGTGAACCCGTCCTCGACCGCCTCCGACGCGAGCGCCGCCAGCTTCTCCGGCGAGTAGCCGAGCCAGCCGGGAGTCGTGGTGTAGGCGGGATAACCCGATTCGAGCAGTTCGGCCTGCCGGGCGGCCCGGCCCGGTTCGGCGCGCCGGAGGATGTCCAGTGCCTCTTCGCGGGTAAGGGCTTCCCGCAGGTAGCGGAAGTCGATGAGGTCGACCAGGTCCGCCGGTGGCAGCTCGGCGAGCAGCCGCCAGACCGGCTTTCCTTCGCGGCGGGCCCGCAGGTCCCAGGCGGCGTTGACGATCGCCGCCGCGGCCATGTGGATCGCCCCCTTGTCGGGACCCAGCCAGCGGAACTGGCTGTCGCCGGTCAGCCGGCGGGAGAACCCGCCGAGGTCGGCGAGCGCGTCGGCCACCGGCAGGCCCACGACCAACGGCACCAGCGCGCGCACGGCGGCGACCTGGACGTCGTTGCCGCGCCCCACGGTGAACGCGAGGCCATACCCCTCCTCCCCCGCGCTCGTGCGGATGGTGACGTACGCGGCGGAGTAGTCGGGTTCCGGGTTCATCGCGTCCGAACCGTCCAAGGTCCGCGACGTCGGAAACCGGACGTCGACGGCGTCGATCGCGCTGATCACCTCGGTCAAGGCAGCCACCTCCCTCGAGCACGACGAGCCAGACAACATATGTATGGCTACGCTTTCGTCGCGAAAAAGTCCAGACAGCCGCGGATTCCCAGGAAACTCTGGTCGAGACATCATACGTCTGCTACCGTCGTCGACGCCGTACCGCGAGACCCGTAGCCGAAGCACCGCCGCTGAGAGGGAATGCGGGGTCACGATGACAGCTGGAACAGGCACGTCCCGGAGAACCGCGCTCAAGTACGGGGGTGCGTCGGTCGCCGCGAGCGCGCTGCTCGCCGCGTGCACGAGCGTCCAACAAGGTCAGAACGGCGGCGGCCGCTCCGGCCCCTTCCCGAGCACGCCGCCGTGGCGGTTCGTGTTCGTCAACCACGTCACCACGAACTCGTTCTTCGTTCCGACGCGGACCGGGCTCGCCGACGCCGCGGCGCTGCTCGGCGTGCCCGAGCCGCAGTGGACCGGTTCGGAGAACGGCAACGTCGCCCAGATGGCCAGTGCCATGGAGACCGCGATCACCGGCAAGGCCGACGGGATCGCCGTGGCCTTGACGGACGACAACGCGTTCGTCGACCTCACGAAACGGGCGCTGGGCCAAGGCATTCCGGTCATCGCCTACAACGCGAACGCCGCCGGCAACTTCCCGCTCACCTACGTCGGCCAAGACCTGTACCTGTCGGGTTTCCGGATGGGACAGCGCATCGCGCGGAAGGTCACCGCCGGCGACATCCTCGTCGGCATCTCCCAGCCGGGCGGCAACAACGTCCAGCCGCGGCTCGACGGCATCACCGACGCGCTCAAGCAGGCCGCGCCGGGCGTGCGCGTCCAGTCGGTCAACACCGGCGCCGAGCAAGCCGGCGAACTCAACGCGATGACCGCCGCGTACACCGGGAACACCGCCGTCAAAGGGATCTACGCGGTCGACGCCGGCAGCACCGCGGCGTGCGCGAAGCTGATCGCCGACCGCGGCCTGTCCGGCAAGATCGGCGGCGGCGGGTTCGACCTGCTCGACGACACGGTCACCGGCGTCAAGGGCGGCGCGCTCGACTTCACCATCGACCAGTCCCCCTACCTGCAGGGCTTCCTGTCGGTGCTCTACCTGTACCTGTTCCGGCTGTCCGGCACGCTGGTCGCGCCGCCGGTCACCGACACCGGCCTCACGTTCGTCACCAAGGAGAACGTCGGCCCGTACGCGACGGCCAAGAGCCGGTTCGAGGGCGGCGACAACAAGGACGTCATCGCGATGCCGGGCTCGATCCCGTTGCCGCCCGCGTCGGTGCTGAGCCGGTAGCGGGGCGACGTCGTGCGACCGATGCTGCTCGGCGTGATGCGGGTCAAGGAACTGAGCATCCTGCTGGTGACGATCGCCGCCGGGATCTACTTCACGGCGACGACCGACGCGTTCAACTCCGCGGACAACTACCAGACGATCGCGCAGTACGTGGCGCCGTGGGCGATCATCGCCGCCGGGCAGGTGATGCTGCTGATCTGCGGCGAGATCGACCTGTCCGCCGGCTTCGTGTTCACCCTGTCCCCGTTCCTGCTGATGCAGTTCTCCGTCAACGGCTGGCCACTGTGGCTCGCGCTGCTCGCCGCGATCGCGCTGAGCGCGGTGATCGGCGTGGTGAACGGGCTGATCCGGACCGTGCTCACCATTCCCTCGTTCATCACCACGCTCGGCATGGCGTTCCTGTTGCAGGGCCTGGTGCTCATCATCTCCAACGCCCGGCCGGTCGGGGCGCCGAAGGACAGCGGGCTGCTCGAGGTGTTCGGCGGCGCCCGCTGGACCGAGTTCCTGTGGGCGCTCGGTGTGGTCGTCGTGATGCAGGTGGTGCTCTCGGCGACCCGGTTCGGCATTCACACCCAGGCCACCGGCGGCAACCCGGTCGGCGCGGCGGAATCCGGCATCCCGGTCAACCGCGTGAAGGTGGTCAACTTCGCGGTCACCAGCACGCTGGCCGGGCTCGCCGGGATCCTGCAGGGCACCCGAGTCGGCTCGTACGACCCGACGAACGGCGGGTTCACCACGATGTTCTTCGCGGTGGCCTCGGCCGTGATCGGCGGCACGGCGCTGCTCGGCGGCTCGGGCACGGTGGCCGGCGCGTTCCTGGGCGCGCTGCTGCTGGGCATCGTGTTCGACGGCTTCAACCTGACCGGGGTCAGCGCGAACGCGTTCAACGTGGTGCTCGGCGCCGCGATCCTGGGCGCGATGGTGCTGAACGTGACGCTGATCGTGGTGCGCAAGCGCGTCGGCTCCCGGGAGGCCGCATGACCGACGTCATCCGTGCCGAGGGCATCAGCAAGAGCTTCGGCCCGGTCGCCGCGCTCACCGACATCTCCCTGCACGTCGGGCGCGGGGAAATCCTCGGGCTCATCGGGGACAACGGCGCCGGCAAGTCGACGCTGATCAAGATCCTCACCGGCTACCACCAGCCCGACGGCGGGCAGCTGCTGTTCGAGGGCGAGCCGGTCACGCTGAAGTCCGTGGTGCACGCGCGGTCGCTGGGCATCGAGACGGTGTTCCAGGACCTCGCGATGGTCGACGACCTGCCCGTCTACCTGAACCTGCACCTCAACCGCGAGCTGACGCACCGCCCGCTGCCGTTCCTGCGGCGGCGCGAGATGAAGCGCCGGGCGCGGGAGGCGCTGGACTCGATCGGCATTTCGATCCCGTCGGTGACCACCGAGGTGGGCATGCTGTCGGGCGGCCAGCGCCAGGCGATCGCGGTGGCCCGGTCGGTGTATTCGAACGCGAAGCTGCTGCTGCTCGACGAGCCGCTCGCCGCGATGGGCGCCAAGGAGAGCGCGGTGATCCTGCGCCTGCTGCGGGAGTTGAAGCAGCGCGGCGACATCGCGATCATCCTGATCGCCCACAACTACGGCCAGGTGGTCGACGTCTGCGACCGGGTGAACCTGTTGCAGCACGGGGAAATCACGTTCGACCGGGCGTCCGCGGACACATCGGTGGCCGAGCTGCTCGAGCTGGTGAACGCGGAATACCGCATCGGCGGCGGACATCGGATCTCCGGCGCGCACTCTCCCAGCACACCAAAAAACCCGCCTGACCTGGGTCAGACGGGCTTCTGAGTACCCCCGATGGGATTCGAACCCACGCTACCGGCGTGAGAGGCCGGCGTCCTAGGCCGCTAGACGACGGGGGCTTAGGATCTTTCCCTGGTTTCCCAGGGGCTTTTCTGTTTTTCTTGCTGGAGAGAACTTACCAGAGGCGATTTCTCGCTCCGCAGGGGGGTCACTCTCCGCAGCTGGGGTACCAGGACTCGAACCTAGACTAACTGGACCAGAACCAGTCGTGCTGCCAATTACACCATACCCCAGTGAGGTACCGAGCCAGCCTGGCCGGTTCAGCACCGCACGAGGAGAAATACTAGAGCACGCCGTTCCGCACCGTGAAAGCGGGGGTCCCACTCACCCGCTGGACGGGGACGCCGATCGTCGCGTACTCCGAAACCAGCAGCTCAGGCAGCTCCGCGAGCCCCGTGACGCGGTGGACGCCCTCGGGGGCCCGCTCGCCGACGCCGTCGCGGTCGAGCCAGACCGCTCCCAGCCCCGCGTCGCGGGCGCCGATCGCGTCCGTGTCCAGCTTGTCCCCGACGTGGACCGCCTGCGCGGGCGCGCAGTCCAGGCCGAGGCAGACCGTGTGGAACATCACCGGATCGGGTTTCGCCACGCCCAGCTCGCCGGCGATCGCCACGTGGTCGAAGAACGGCGCCAGCCCCAGGTCGGCGATTTTCTTGCGCTGGTGGACGCCTGAGGCGTTCGTCACGGCGGCCAGCATCAGGCCGGCCGCGCGCAGCCACTCCAGACAGTCGAGGACGTCACCGAACAGCTGCCACGAGTGGTCGAGCAGCTCTCTTCGGCGCCGCTCGAACGAGCTCACCTGCTCGGCGTCGGCGAGAATGCCGATCTCGGCGAGGAAGCAGTCGGTACGGCGCTGGTGCATCGTCGCGTAGTCGAGTTCGCCGGCGACGACGAGGGCGACGTGCTCCTCGGTGATCAGGTCCCACAACGGCCAGAGGTCACCCCGGCCGGTCAGGATGTGGAGGCTGCGGCGGATCGCGGCCGTGCAGTCGATCAAGGTGTCGTCGATGTCGAGGCACACCAAGCGCAGCCGAGGCGGCGCCCAGGGCTCGGGCGCCGCCTCGGTGGGGGCGGTTCGCGACGGGGTCCGGGGTGCCAGGGCGAAATCCACCCAGTGAGGCTAGGGCAACCGCAGCGTTCGCGACGCTGCCAAAGAGGTGATTGCCGATCGCCTGTTCCGGCGCACCGGTTCTACTCCCAGTTGGCGAACCGTCTTCTTTCGGTTATCCGACCAAAGCGCGACGAAGACGTCCCAGTGAGACGTCGCGGCCGAGCAGTTCCATCGATTCGTACAGCGGAGGAGAAACCGTCCGGCCGGTGATGGCGACGCGAACCGGCGCGAAAGCCTTGCGGGGCTTGAGACCCAGACCGTCCACAAGGGCACCTTTGAGCGCCTCCTCGATGGCTTCCGTCTCCCACTCCGGCAGCGCCTCGAGCGCGGAGACCGCCGCGGTGAGCACCGGCTGCGCGGCTTCGCCGAGGTTCTTCGCCGCCGCGTCTTCCTCCGGCGCGAAAGCGTCCTCGTCGGCGAACAGGAACCGCACCATCGGCGCCGCGTCCGAAAGCACCGTGACGCGTTCCTGCACCAGCGGCGCGATCGCGGTCAACCGGGCCAGCTGCTGCTCGCCCGGCGATTCCGGAAGGACACCCGCGGTGACGAGGTACGGCGTGACGCGCGCGACGAACTCGGCCGCCGGCAGGGCCCGCACGTGGGTGCCGTTGATCGCTTCGGCCTTCTTGAGGTCGAAGCGCGCCGGGTTGGCGCTGACCTTGGTGACGTCGAAGGCGGCGATCATCTCCTCGACGCTGAAGACGTCGCGGTCGTCGGCGATCGACCAGCCGAGCAGGGCCAGGTAGTTGAGCAGGCCCTCGCGGATGAAGCCGCGGTCGCGGTAGTTGAAGAGGTTCGACGAAGGGTCGCGTTTGGACAGTTTCTTGTTGCCCTCGCCCATGACGTAGGGCAGGTGGCCGAACCGCGGCGTGAACTCCGCCACGCCGATGCGCTCCAGCGCCGCGTAGAGCGCGAGCTGACGGGGCGTCGAGGGCAGCAGGTCCTCGCCGCGCAGCACGTGCGTGATCTTCATCAGCGCGTCGTCGACCGGGTTGGTCAGCGTGTACAGCGGCTCGCCGTTGGCGCGCACGAGCACCGGGTCCGGGATCGTGTTCGCCGGGAACGTGATCTCGCCGCGCACGAGGTCGGTCCAGCCGAGGTCGGTGTCGGGCATGCGCAGGCGCAGCACCGGCGCGCGGCCCTCGGCGCGGTAGGCGGCGATCTGCTCGGCGGTGAGGTCGCGGTCGAAGTTGTCGTAGCCCAGCTTCGGGTCCAGGCCGGCCGCCTTGCGCCGGGCCTCGACCTCTTCGTTGGTCGAGAAGGCCTCGTACAGCTCCCCCGCCTCGAGGAGCTTCGCGGCGACGTCGGCGTAGATCGCACGGCGCTCGCTCTGGCGGTACGGCCCGTACTCGCCGCCGGCCTCGGGACCCTCGTCCCAGTCGATGCCCAGCCAGCGCAGGGCGTCGAGAAGCTGTTCGTAGGACTCCTGCGAGTCGCGCGCGGCGTCGGTGTCTTCGATCCGGAACACCAGTTGGCCCTGGTTGTGCCGGGCGAAGGCCCAGTTGAACAGCGCCGTGCGGATCAGCCCGACGTGCGGGGTGCCGGTCGGCGAAGGACAGAAGCGCGCGCGAACCACCGATGTCTCACTCATAGCCCGATCAGCGTATCCGTCGCCACAACGCTTGACGCCGGGGACCGGCCCGGGGCATCCTCGAGTTATTCAACAAGCGATGAATAGATGGGGAGATGGTCGAGATGACCGAGCGCACGGGCTGCGTCGTCATCGGTGGCGGGCCGGCCGGGATGGTCACGGGACTCCTGCTGGCGCGGGCCGGCGTCGAGGTGACGGTGCTGGAGAAGCACGCCGACTTCCTGCGGGACTTCCGCGGGGACACGGTCCACCCGTCCACGCTCACGCTGCTCGACGAGCTGGGCCTGGGCGAGAAGTTCCACGCGCTGCCGCACAGCGAGCTGCGTTCGGCGGGGTTCCCGCAGGAGGACGGCGAGCTGATGAAGCTGGCCGACTTCACCCGGCTGAAGGTCCCCCACCCGTACATCGCGATGGTGCCGCAGTGGGACTTCCTCGACCTGCTGGCCGAAAGCGCCCGCAAGGAGCCGACGTTCGTCCAGCGCATGGAGACCGAGTGCACCGGCCTGGTCCGCGAGCACGGCCGGGTCGCGGGCGTCACCTACCGCACGACGGCGGGCGAGACCGGCGAAATCCGCGCCGACCTGGTGATCGCCGCCGACGGCCGGTGGTCGCTGGCCCGCCGCGAAGCCGGTCTGGTGCCGCACGAGTACGACTGCCCGTTCGACGTCTGGTGGTTCCGGCTCTCGCGCGGTGCGGGCGAGGAAGGCGGCATGCTGCTGCCGAAGATGCGCGACCGCCGGTTCGCGGTGCCGCTCCCCCGGCCGGACTTCTACCAGGTCGCCTACCTCGCGCCGAAGGGCGAAGACCTGCGCGCCCACGGCATCGAGGCGTTCCGCGAGAACGTGACGCAGATCTGCCCCGAGTTCCACGACCGCGTCGGCGAACTGAAGACGATGGACGACGTCAAGTTCCTGGACGTGCGGCTCAACCTGCTGCGCAAGTGGCACGTCGACGGGCTGCTCTGCATCGGCGACGCGGCGCACGCGATGTCGCCGATCGGCGGCGTCGGCATCAACCTGGCGGTCCAGGACGCGGTCGCGGCGGCGACGCTGCTGGCCGAGCCGCTGCGCCGGGGCCGCCCGACGCAGGCCGAACTGGCGAAGGTGCGCTCGCGCAGGCTCGCGCCGACGCTGATGGTGCAGGGGCTGCAGCGCCTGATGCACCGCACGGTCGTGCGCGGGGTGATGAGCGGCAAGCGCAACGGCCCGCCGCTGCCGATGATCAAGGTGTTCGCGCGCTTCCCGCGGCTGTCGTACTTCCCGGCCCGGCTCCTCGGCCTGGGGCTGCGGCCGGAGCACGCTCCGGCGTTCGCCCGGCGGCCGATGGAGCCGGCGGCCAGGAATTAGACGTTCTCGACCGGGTTGGTCAGGGTGCCGATGCCTTCGATGGTGATCGAGACGCTCTGGCCACCCTCGATCGGGCCGACGCCCTCGGGGGTGCCGGTCAGGATGACGTCGCCGGGCAGCAGCGTCATCACGCCGGAGACGAACTCGACCAGCTCGGGGATCTTGTGGACGAGGTCGGACGTGCGGCCGTCCTGCTTCAGTTCGCCGTCCACCGAAGCCTTGAGCGAGAGGTCGGACGCGTCGATCGAGGTCTCGATCCACGGGCCGAGCGGGCAGAACGTGTCGAAGCCCTTGGCGCGGCCCCACTGGCCGTCGGACTTCTGCAGCTCGCGGGCGCTGACGTCGTTGGCGATCGTGTAGCCGAGGATCGCGCTGGCCGCGCGGGCGGCGGGCACGTTCTTCACCGGCTGGCCGATGACGATGGCCAGCTCGCCCTCGAAGTCGACCCGGCCGACGTTCGACGGACGGCGGATCGGCGCGTTCGGGCCGACGACCGTGGTGGACGGCTTGAGGAACAGCATCGGGGCGCTGGGCACCTCGTTGCCGAACTCGGCCGCGTGCTTGGCGTAGTTGCGGCCGACGGCGATCACCTTGGACGGCAGGATCGGCGCGAGCAGCCGGACGTCGGCCAGCGGCCACCGCTTGCCGGTGAAGTTGGGCTGGCCGAACGGGTGCTCGGCGATTTCCAGGACCTGGGCGTCGTCACCGTCCCCTTCGACCGAAGCGAACGCGACACCACCGGGATGAGCAATACGGGCTAGGCGCACGTGGTCAGTCTACTTCCGCTCGCGCGGTGACCGGGGCCACGGTGGTGCTCTTGTGGACGAGCGCGTCGCACAGGGCCAGCCAGCTGGCCTCGACGATGTTGCCGTGCACGCCGACGGTGGTCCATTCACGTTCGCCGTCGGTGCTCTCGACCAGCACGCGCGTCACCGCGTCGGTGCCCGGGTGGCCCTGCAGGATGCGCACCTTGTAGTCGGCGAGCTCCACACTGTCCAACCAGGACAGGTGCGGGGAGAGCGCCTTCCGCAGGGCGGCGTCGAGGGCGTGCACCGGGCCGATGCCCTCGGCGGTGGCGATGACGCGCTGGCCGCCGACGTGCACCTTGACCGTGGCTTCGGACACGACCTCGGCGTCGGCGCGGTGGTCGAGGACCACGCGGTAGGACTCGAGCTCGAACGGCGCTTCGGCCGGTTCGTCGGCCTCCTGGCGCAGCAGCAGTTCCAGGGAGGCGTCGGCGGCCTCGAAGGACCAGCCTTCGGATTCGAGGCGCTTGACCTTGGTGATGGCGCTCGTCAGCGCCTCGGGCCGGCCGGCAAGGTCGACCCCGAGCTCACGTCCCTTGAGCTCGAGGCTGGCCCTGCCGGCCATCTCGGTGACCAGCACCCGCATGTCGTTGCCGACGGAAGACGGATCGATGTGGTTGTACAGCAACGGATCCACCTTGATCGCGCTCGCGTGCAGTCCCGCCTTGTGGGCGAAGGCCGACGCCCCTACGTAAGCCTGGTGGGTGTAGGGGGCGAGGTTGGCGATTTCGGCAAGGGCATGGGAGACCCGGGTCAGCTCGGCCGCTCCTCCGGTCGGGAGGACGTCCATGCCGAGCTTGGTCACGAGGTTCCCTGTCACGGCGAACAGGTCGGCGTTGCCGGCCCGTTCGCCGTAACCGTTGGCGGTGCACTGGACGTGCGTCGCGCCGGCCTGCACCGCGGCGACGGAGTTCGCCACGGCGCAGGAAGTGTCATCCTGGCAATGGATTCCGAGGCGGAACCCGGTTTTTTCCCTGATGTCCCGGACGGTCTCGGCGAGCCCGAGCGGGAGCTGGCCGCCGTTGGTGTCGCAGAGGACGAGGACGTCGGCGCCCGCGTGGGCGGCGGCGTCGAGGACCTTGAGCGACGTCTCGGGCGAGAAGGCGTAGCCGTCGAAGAAGTGCTCGGCGTCGAGGAAGACGCGGCGGCCCTCTTTCGTCAGGAAAGCGACGGTGTCCCGGACCATCGCGCAGGCCTCGTCGACGTCGACGCGCAGGGCGCGCTCGATGTGCCGCAGGTCGGACTTGGCGACGAGGGTGATGACCGGCGCTTCGCTGTCGAGGAGGGCCCGCACCTGCGGATCGGCGTCGGCGGTGGTGCCGGCCTTGCGCGTGGCGCCGAACGCGACCAGCGCGGCGTGCTTCAGCTTCAGTTCGCCTTTCGCGGCGCGGGCGAAGAACTCCGTGTCCTTGGGGAGCGCCCCGGGCCAGCCACCTTCGATGAACCCGACGCCGAGCTCGTCCAGCAGCCGCGCGACGGCGAGCTTGTCCTGGACGGAGTAGGAGATGCCCTCTCGCTGCGCACCGTCGCGCAGGGTGGTGTCGTAGAGGTGGAAGGCATCGCCGAGCGGGGTATCGGCGGGCTCCTGGCGGGTCACGGTCTTCTCCCAATCGTTTCGTGGCAACAAAAAAACCTCCCGCATGGGTGCGAGAGGTTGCGCGCCGGGGGCTCTTGTGGAGCTATCGTCCGGCGCGCTCGTCGATAATGATCGCGAAGCTGGTCACGGTCGCATCATGCCACAGGGGTTCGCGGGAAGTCCACAAACTGGGTCAAGCTCCCACCATCCGGGAACGCCCCACCGCTCCCTGGCCGGGCTGCGGCATAGTCGGGTCCGCACGGCCGACCAGAGCCGACCCGGAGGTCGTGAACGACCCGTTCACCGCGTCTGGCGAGGTGAACGACTCGTTCATGACGTTGCCGGCCGCCGGACCGGCCGCGCCGATCGGACTTTGCCGGGACCCCAGGGGACCCGGGGCCCGAGAGCCCGGCGTCCGAGAGGCCCCGCACGCGAAAGCCCGCACGAAAGCCCCGGCAAACGAAAGGCCCCGCACCGAAGTGCGGGGCCTCCCGAAGCCGGAAACTCAGCCCGCGGTGCGGACGTTCGACGACACCAGAGCCGCCAACCGGTCCCCGATGGCCGTGGTGGCCCCGGGCGAAGACTGGTCCCGCGTGGCGAGGTCGAAGGCCACGGACGCCTCGATCCGCCGCGCGGCCTCCTTCTGACCCAGGTGGTCCAGCAGCAGCGAAACCGACAGCACCGCGGCCGTCGGGTCGGCCAGCCCCTGCCCGGCGATGTCCGGCGCCGACCCGTGGACCGGCTCGAACATGCTCGGGTTCCGGCGCGTGATGTCCAGGTTCCCGCTCGCCGCGAGCCCGATGCCACCGGTCACCGCGGCCGCGAGGTCCGTGATGATGTCGCCGAACAGGTTGTCCGTCACGATCACGTCGAACCGGGACGGGTCGGTCACCAGGTGGATCGTCGCCGCGTCCACGTGGGAGTAGGCGACCGTCACCTCGGGGTGCTCCAGCGAGACCTCTTCGACGATCCGCGACCACAGCGAACCCGCGTACTCGAGCACGTTGGTCTTGTGCACCAGCGTCAGGTGCTTGCGCGGGCGGGCCTCGGCGCGGTTGAACGCGTCCGCGACCACGCGGCGGATGCCGAACGCCGTGTTGACGCTGACCTCCGTCGCGATCTCGTGCTCGGTGTCCTTGCGCAGCAGGCCACCGGTACCCGCGTACGGGCCTTCGGTCCCTTCGCGCACGACGACCATGTCGACGTCGCCGGCGTCGGCCAGCGGGCCCCGGACACCCGGGTACAGCCGCGCCGGGCGCAGGTTGACGTGGTGGTCCATCTCGAACCGCAGGCGCAGCAGCAGGCCGCGCTCGAGGATGCCGCTCGGCACCGTCGGGTCGCCGACCGCGCCCAGCAGGATCGCGTCGTGCTGGCGGAGTTCGCCGAGCACCGACTCCGGGAGCAGCTCACCGGTCGCGTGCCACCGCGCGGCGCCGAGGTCGTAGTTCGTGATCTCCGCCGTCGGTACTACCTCGCCGAGCACCTTCAGCGCCTCGGAGACCACCTCGGGCCCGATCCCGTCTCCTGGGATCACCGCGAGCCGCATCCACACACCTCCGTCGACCGGACCACCGGCCGCACCGATGGCCCACCGCAACAAAACGCCAGCAGCCGGAAGGTTACCGGCCGTAGACAAACGGCCGTAGCCGCACCACCCTTATGCCGCATCCTCCCGCAGGGTGAGACACCCAATCGGGTGAATACGGGCAGGGGCGCCCCCGGTGGATACCCACCGGAGACGCCCCTGATGCTGCATGGATCGATCTTGTCACGACCTAGCGACGACCGGCCCCGATCGGCTGACGGTCGTTGCCCGGCCGGGCGCCCTGGGCTGAATCCACCTTGACCACGTTCGCCCGGTTGCCCGCGGCGTTGTGGTGCTCGATGGCGAGCAGCCCGAGTGCGTTGTCGGCCGCGGCCGACGCCGCGTTCCGGTTGACGACCAGCGCCGTCCCCGGCTTCGCGACGTAGCCCAGCGCGGCGTCGCCGCCACCCTGCACCGAATAGCCCGGCGCCAGCGCGTCGAACGAAAGCGGCGTGCCGACGTAGTCGATCAGCCCGTTCGTCGTGCCCGGCGCGACGTAGAAACCGCTCACGCCCACGGTGTAGGAGATGCGGTGGGACTCGGCGTTCGCGTCGATGCCCAGCGCGGACAGGGAAACCGGCAGCGTGACCACGTTCGTGTCGAACACGTTGGTGTCCACGTCGCCGAGCTGCCCGTTGACGGCCTGGACGTCCACCTGCGGGAAGCCCGGGGTCAGCGCGACCGTGACGGCCAGCAGCACGTCCGTGGACGTCGCCTTGGTCACGTAGGTCTCGAAGTCCGGCGTCCCGTCCCCGGTGGTGTCGATGTCGACGAACGGCGAGGTGTTGCTGCCGATGTTCGCCCAGTCGCCCCAGGTGGACAGGCCGAACGCGAGGATCGCGTTCTCCGGCTCACCCTGCTCCTTTGCCAGCGGCGCGGTGGACGCCGCGCCGATGTAGCGGAGGTCGCCGCCCTTCGCGGTCTTGTTCACCGTGCAGTCGGTGACCACGTCCGCGTCGCACTCGGGCAGCTGCGGGGACTCCGCCTGCAGCTCGAGCACGCTGATCAGCGAGCGGTAGCGCTGCGCGCCGCTCCCCTGGTCGACGCCCTTGCCGGTCAGGTTGAGCACGGCCTGGGTGGCTTCGGGGGCGAACTTCACCGACTGCGGCGTCGAAATCGTCGACACCGGCTTCGGCGCGGAGTAGACCGAAACCCGCAGCGGCACCTTCGCCCCGCTCACCGGCGTGAAGGCGACGCGACCGGAGGCATCGGCGACGAACTGCCGGGCCAGGCCGGCCTGGGTGGCCGCCATGGTCGGGTCCATGACCTTGCGCAGCGCCTTCGGGTCGGTGATCTTCAGCGTCACCTTGACCTTGGCGGTGCCACGCGGGGTCAGCTTCACCGTCGGCTTGTCCACTGTGTACTCGACGCCCGGCAGCGCGGTGACCGCCTGGTAGGCCACCGAGTACTCGGCCGGCGTGACGCCCTTGTTGACGAGCTTGATCGTCTTCGACAGCGTCACCGGCCCGGGGGCCTCGACCGTGCCGAAGCTGACGCTCACCGCGCCCGGGTCGTCGACGACGTAGGCGAGCACCTGGTTGTCCAGCGCCGCCTTGGCGTCGATCCGGCCGCTGCCGACGCGCTGCGGCGCGTAGGTGTGGCCCGCGCCGTCGGAGACGTCGTGGCCGGCGGTGTCGATGACCGACGCCTTGACCTCCTCGACCGACCAGTCCGGGTGGGACTGGCGGACCAGCGCCGTGATGCCCGCGGTGTGCGGGGCCGCCATCGACGTGCCCGAAAGGACGGTCCGGCCGTTGCCGCTGCCGCGGAACGCCGAGGTGATCGTGTCACCCGGCGCGGCGACGTCCGGCTTGACCGCCGGGCCGCGGGTGCCGCGCGAGGTGAACGAGCTCGGGGTGTCCACGATCGTCTTGTCGTAGGTCTGGATCGAGGCGCGCCCGGCGCCGTAGAGCCGGACCTGCAACGTGCCCGCGGTCAGCGCCGCGCGCAGCGTCTTGGTCGCGGAACCGGTGAACTGGAACATCGGGATCGCCGCGTTGCCCGCGATCCCCGCGCTGAAGTGCTCCAAAGTGGACGAAAGCAGCGCGCCCTTGGCCCCGGCCGCCTGCGCGTTGTTCGCGCGCGCGGCCGAACCGCAGGCACGGGTCGAGTCGTTGTCGTCCCACTCCAGGAAGACGAACTTGCCCGCCGCCTTCGCCTTGTCCGCGGCGGAGTACGGCGCGCAGCCCGCGGCGTTCGCCGCCGACAGCGCGACGACCGGAGCGGTCAGGTCGAGCGTGTCGTAGCCGGTGTAGTTCTGGCTGTACTGCCCGGTCTTCTGGCCCGCGGCCGTCGTGGGCGCCTTGACCTCGGCGGCGTCGCGCAGGATGCCCGCGTCGCGCGTGCTGGCGACGGTGAGCGCCTCGGGGGTGTTGCCCGGCGAGCCGGCGATGTCGTTGATGTCGCCGCCGTTGCCCGCGGAGATCACCGGGAGGACGTTGTTCGCGGCGAGCTTGCGGACGAACAGCGAGTCCGGGTCGTCCGGGGCGCCGAAGTCGGAGCCCAGCGAGAGGTTGACGACGTCGAGGTGGTCGGTGAAGTCGCCGTCGCCGTCCGGGTCGAGGGCCCAGTCCAGGGCCTGCGAGGTGACGTTCGTCGAACCGGCGCAGCCGAACACCTTGATGGCGTAGAGCAGCGACTTCGGCGCCGTGCCCGGGCCGATCTGCATCGCGTCGACCTTCTTGGCGTCCAGCTTCTTGTAGTCGCCCCTGAAGGTCTTGCCGTCCGCCGTGACACCGAAGCCGCCGATGGTGCCGGCGACGTGCGTGCCGTGCTCCCCGCAGGCGAGCGGGTTCGGGTCCGGCGCCGGGGTGGTCTTGCCCGGGGTCGCGGCGTCGTAGTCGTCGCCGACGAGGTCCGTGCCGCCGACGACCTTGGCGCTCGGGAAGAGCGGGGTCGGCTTGGTGCGGTCGACACCGTTGTAGGCGGCCTTGGTGCCCGGGCCGCCGAAGTCGGCGTGGGTGTAGTCGATGCCGTCGTCGATGACGCCGACGCGGACGCCGTCGCCGAACTTGCCGGTCTGCTGCCACGCGGCGAGCGTGTTGGTCAGCTGCTCGGCGCTGGCGTTGGTGCGGGTCTTCGGCACGACCGTGCGCACCGAGACGACGTCCGCGCGCTTGGCGACGTCCCGCAGCTTCGCGGCGTCGGCCGTGACGACCACGCCGGGGACGGCGTTGGCGGTCTGGGTGACGACCTGCGGCTTCGCGTCGGCCGAGCGCAGCTGGCCCAGCACCGAGTTCACCGCCGCGGCGGTGTCGTCCTTGGCGACCCGGGCGGCGCGCTTGGCGGCCTCCTTGCCCTGGGGCTGCGCGGACGTGAACGCGTCGACGGCGGGCTTCTTGGCCAGCTCGACGAACGCGGTGACGCGGCCCTGCGCGGCGCCGAGCCGGGGCGAAACCTTGCCCTGCAGCTTGGCGTCGTCGATCTTCGCCGGCGCCACCCCGTCGGCGAGCGGAGCGTCCGCCGCGCTCGCGGCCGGCGCCCCCAGCGCGGCGGCCAGCACCACGGCGAAGAACGCCGTCGTGGCGCGAGCGGGTAAGCGGGATCTGCTCATCAGTCGGCCCCTTACTCGAGGTCTGGACCCGAACCTGCCTGCCGCTCCTGGCACCCCCGACGGTGAAGCGCGGCACAGCGCCGTGCCCTCGACGACGCGTGGTTCAACCTCGCGGGGAGAACTTAATGCCCCAAAACACCTACTTACGTAGGCAAAGGACTCCGTTATGTGAATGTGATTGCGCTGGAAGGCCCCCCGTCGAGTGACGAGGGGCCTTCGAAAGAGTTACGTCAGTTGAAGTCGACCGCACGGATCGTGTGCGCCCCGACCGAAGCGCCGATCGGCTCCAGCAGGTGCGCGTCGATGTGGCGGTCGACGCGCAGCAGCATCACCGCGTCGGAGCCGTCGGTGGTCTGGCTGATCTGCGCGGCCTCGATGTTGATGCCCGCCTCGCCGAGCAGCGTGCCGACGCGGCCCATCACGCCCGGGCGGTCGCCGTACTCGACCAGCAGGACCGTGCCCTCGGCACGCAGGTCGAACCCGCGGCCGTTGACCTCCACCAGCTTCTCGACCTCGTCCTTGCCGGTGACCGAACCGGACACCGTCAGCACCTGGCCGTCCGCGTGCACCGCGCGCACCGTGACCAGGCTGCGGAACTTCGGGCTCTCCGACTCGGTCTCCAGCTCGACCTGCACGCCCAGCTTCTCCGCCAGCTGCGGCGCGTTGACGAACGTGACCTGGTCCTCGACCACGCCGGTGAACACCCCGCGCAGCGCCGCCAGCTGCAGCACGCCGGTGTCCTCGTTCGAGATCTCGCCCTTGACCTGCACGGTCACCGACGTCGGCGCCTTCGGGTTCAGGGCGGTGAGCAGCTGACCGAGCTTCTGGGTCAGCGACAGGTACGGGCGGACGTGCTCGCCGACCGCGCCGCCGCCGGTGACGTTCACCGCGTCCGGCACGAAGTCGCCGCGCAGCGCCAGCAGCACGGACTTCGCCACGTCGGTGCCCGCGCGGTCCTGCGCCTCGGCCGTGGACGCGCCCAGGTGCGGGGTCACGACGACGTTCTCCAGCTCGAACAGCGGGCTGGACGTGGTCGGCTCGGTGACGAAGACGTCGATGCCGGCGCCGCCGACGTGACCCGAGCGCAGCGCGTCGGCCAGGTCCTGCTCGACGATCAGCCCGCCGCGGGCGGCGTTGACGATGATGACGCCCGGCTTGGTCTTCTTCAGCGCCTCGGCGTCGATGAGGCCCTTGGTCTCCGGCGTCTTCGGCAGGTGGATGGAGATGGCGTCGGCCCGCGACAGCAGCTCGTCGAGGGTGACGAGCTCGATGCCGAGCTGGCCCGCGCGCGCGGCCGAGACGTAGGGGTCGTAGGCGATGATCTTCGTGTCGAACGCGGCGAGGCGCTGGGCGAACAGCTGGCCGATCTTGCCGAGGCCGACGACACCGATCGTCTTGCCCTGCAGCTCCACACCCGAGAACGAGCTGCGCTTCCACTCCCCGCCGCGCAGGCTCTGGTCGGCGGCCGGGACGCGGCGCGCGACCGCCAGCAGCAGCGCGACGGCGTGCTCGGCGGCGGAGACGATGTTCGACGTCGGCGCGTTGACGACCAGGACCCCGCGCTCGGTGGCGGCGGGCACCTCGACGTTGTCCAGGCCGACGCCGGCGCGGGCGACGACCTTCAGCTGCGTCGTGGCGCCGAGGACCTCGGCGTCGACCTTCGTGGCGGAGCGCACCAGCAGCGCGTCGGCGCTCTTCACCGCCTCGAGCAGCGCGGACCGGTCCGTGCCGTCGACGTGCCGGACCTCCACCTCGTCACCGAAGACGCTCAGCACGGAGGGGGCGAGCTTCTCCGCGATGAGGACGACGGGCTTATTGGGCTTGCTCACGATGCGGCTCCCACTATCTGGTCATTTCCAGGACGCTCTGTGTCGACAGACGGGTCTCAGCACGCCGTTGTGCCCCGGTCGAGCGGAGTTTAACCCGCAGGACGCCCCCCTGGCTTCCCACGGTGTTAACTCACCCGTAATCCCTCGAAAACAAGAGCCAGGAGGCGCTGCATGCCCCCGGGGCCGGGCAGGTGCCCGCCCGCCCAGGATGCCGCGTGCAGCAACAGAAGGAGCTCGTTCGTCGTGACGTCCCGGCGCAGCTCGCCGGCCTGCTTCGCACGTTCCACTAGATGGGAACCGGCCTCACGCATAGCGTGGCACGACGCGTACAACCGGGACGATTCGTCGCTGAGCGCTTCGGCGGTCAACTCCACCAGGCCCCGGAACGTGCCGGTGGCGTCGCCCAGCTCCGCGAGCCAGGCCTGCAGCGCGGTCAGCGGCTCCGGGTGGGTGAGCAGTTCGCGCGCCCGCTCGGCCCGGGCGTCGAACCGGGCGCGCAGCAGCGTCTCGAGCAGGGCGTCGCGCGTCGGGAAGTGCCGGTAGAGCGTGCCGATGCCGACCCCGGCGCGGCGCGCGATGTCTTCCAGCGACGCCTCGACGCCGTGCTCGGCGAAGGCTCGCTGCGCCTCTTCGAGGAGGCGCTCGTAGTTGCGGCGGGCGTCCGCGCGCATCGGCTTGACTTCGGTCATCGCCCTTCCGACCCTACCGGGTAGCCAATCGGAGGCCGCCTCCGTATATTAACCGGAGGCAGCCTCACATTACTGGAGGGAACGAGGATGACCCTGATCGAAGACACGCGGGCCCGGCTCGGCGCGATCGGCGCCTGGCTGCCGAGCGCGCCCCTGCAACCACCGCCGGACGTCGAACGCGCGGCCACCCGCCGGCTCGCCGAAGCCGGCTACGGCTCGGTGTGGAGCGGCGAAGGACCCGGCACCCGCGAGGTGTTCGCCCACTTCGGCGACCTCCTCGCCACCGTGCCGGACGTCGTGCTCGGCACCGGCATCGCGAACACGTGGCTGCGGCGCGGGACGACCGCGTACAAGGGCGGGGCGACGCTCGCCCAGGCCCACCCGGGCCGGTTCGTGCTCGGCGTCGGCGTCGGGCACGCGTTCCAGGCGGCGAAGCTCGGCGAGGACTACCGGCCGATCGACCGGATGCGCGCCTACCTGTCCGAAATGGACACCGCGGCGGCCGAAAGTCCTTCTCCGGTCGCGTTTCCGCGCGTGCTGGCCGCGGTCGGGCCGCGGATGCTGGAGCTGTCGCGCGACCACGCCGACGGCGCGCACCCGTTCGCCCAGCCCGTCTCGCACACGCCGTACGCGCGAAGGATCCTCGGGCCGGACAAGCTGCTGGTCCCGCAGCAGACCGTGCTGCTCGGCAGCCGCGAAGACGCTCGCGAGAGCGTGCGGCGCCGGGTGGCGCAGTCGCGGGAGTACTCCGTCACCGTCTACCTGGCGGGCTGGAAACGGCTCGGCTACACCGAAACCGACATCGCCGGGCCGAGCGACGAGTTCGTCGACGACCTCGTCCTGTGGGGTGACGCGGCGACCATCGCGAAACGGGTCGGGGAACTCCGGGACGCGGGCGCGGACCACGTGCTGCTGACGCCGTCCGCGCCCACCTTCGAGTCCACTGTGGACGTCCTGGTCGAGCTGGCCCCGGAGGTGCTCGGATGAGCGTGGGGATCTGGCGGTTCTTCGACGGCGCACCGATCGCCGAGCTGCGCGAAACGGCCGCCGAGGTGGAGGAACTCGGCTTCGCCGCGATCTGGTTCGGCGAGTTCGCCGGCCGGGAAGCGTTCACGCAGGCGGCGCTGCTGCTGGCGGCGACGTCGGAGCTGACCGTCGCCACCGGGGTGGCGCGGTTCGACCAGCGGTCCCCGCTCGCGGCGGAAGGCGCGATCCGGGCGCTGGGCGAGGCCTACCCGGGCCGGTTCGTCGCCGGGCTGGGCGGGCACCGGCCGGGCGCGCGGCCGCTGACGGCGTTGCGCGAGTACCTCGACGGGATGGACACGGCCGAGCTGCCGGGCCTGCCCCAGCCATCGCCCCGGCCGCGGCGAGTACTGGCCGCGCTGGGCCCGGGACTGCTGGACCTGGCGGCCGAACGCGCCGACGGTGCCCACCCGTACTTCGTCCCGCCGGAGCACACGGCGATGGCGCGCGAACGGCTCGGGCCGGGCAAGTACCTCGCCGTCGAGCAGGCCGTGGTGCTCGACCCGGCCGCCCGGGACGCGGCCCGGGAGCACGCCGACCTGTACGTCCGGCAGGCCCCGCACCACCAGGCGAACCTGCGCCGGCTCGGCTTCACCGACGCCGACCTCGCCGACGGCGGCAGCGACCGCCTGGTCGACGCCGTCGTCGCGACCGGGGAACAGGCGGTGGCGGACCGGATCCGCGCGCACCTCGACGCGGGCGCCGACCACGTCTGCGTCCAGGTACTGGCCCGCACGGCCGAGTCCTACCGCAGGCTGGCCGAGCTGCTGCCCTGACCGGGGTACGCTGGCGGGGCGCGGCCGGGGCCGCGTCCCGTCCGCGGAAAGGGCCGAGCCCACCCCCGCAGCACCGCACCACCTGTTCCGCACCTTCTTTCCTGCCCGGTGCCGGCGGACCACGGGCGACGAGGAAAGGAGGCACGACGGTGCCCGGTGGACTCAACCTCGAACAGCTCCGCAAGCGCGCGAAAGAACTCGCGCGCGCCGAGGGCGTCAAACTCTCCGAAGCGCAGTTCCGGATCGCCCGCGACCACGGTTTCCCGAGCTGGCCGAAGCTCCAGGCGTACCTGCGGCGCGTTGCCGAGCACGGCGAAACCCTGCAGCACCCGTACCACCAGGACGTCGAGTACTACGCCGGGCGCGCGCTCGGCCTGCTCGCTTCGGCCGAAGACGAAACGCCCGGCGCGCGCGAGCCGTTCGACCGCTGGGCACAACCCCTCACCCGCGACGGCGCCCGCGCGGTCGTCGCCCGGGAACACGGATTCGTTTCCTGGAAAGCACTCCGCACGCACGTCAAGTCGCTTGTGGACAGCGGGGAGCCGTTCGCCCGCGCGTACCGGGCGGTCGAAGCGCGCGACCTCGAAGGCCTCGGGAAGCTCCTGGACGAGTTCCCGGGGCTCGTCACCGCCCGCGGCACCAACGGCAACGACCTGCTCGGCATGGCCGGCGCGACGTGCGACGAGCGGCTCAGCCGCCTCCTGCTCGACCACGGCGCCGACCCGGCACGCGGCAACGTCCACGGCTGGACGCCCCTGCACCAGGCCGCCTACAGCAACCTGCCGCTGCTGCTGGACATGCTGCTCGAAGCGGGTGCCCCGGTCGACGTCCCGGCCCGCGGGGACGGCGGCACTCCCCTGGTCGTCGCCCTGTTCTGGGGGCACCGCGAAGCGGCGGAGACGCTCGCGAAGCACAGCCGGGCGCCGGGCAACCTGCGCGTCGCGGCCGGGCTCGGCGACACCGCGTTCATCGACGAGCTCCTGACCTCGGGCGACCCCGGCGCGCACCGCGGTTTCTACCGCCCGCACAGCGGGTTCCCGGCCTGGCAGCCGGCGGACGACCCCGCCGAAGTCAAGAACGAAGCCCTGTCGTGGGCCGCGCGCAACGACCGCGTCGAAGCACTGCGGCTGCTGGTCGCGCGGGGCGCCGACGTGAACGCCGACGTCTACCGCGGCACGGCGCTGGCGTGGGCGGCGGCACAGGGCAGGCTCGCCGCCGTCCGGACGCTCCTGGACCTCGGCGCCGACGTGAACCACGCGGGCACGTTCGGCGGCCCGAACCACGGCGAGGGCGCCACGGCCCTGCACCTGGCCGCGCAGTCCGGGCACCTCGACGTCATCCGCGAGCTGGTCGAAAACGGCGCGGACGTCAACGCGCGCGACGCGCTCTTCGACAGCACCCCGGAGACGTGGGCGGAGGTGTGCGGGCAGCCGGCCGCGCGGGATCTCCTTCGCTAGACAACCGGAGTCTGTAGTCCGTATCTTACTAGGCGGACTACAGACTCCGTTTTGCCCACTGGGAGGATTCATGACCACACCCCGCGACGTCTTCGCCGCCTTGTCCGACGGCATCAGCGAAGGGCGCTTCGCCGACCTGTCCGCGCTCTACGCCGAGGACACCGTCGTCGAGCACCCGCAGGCCGTGCCGCGGCCGACGCGCATCACCGGCCGGGCCGCCGTCCACGAGCGGTTCACCGGCGTCCTGGCCGGCACACTGCGGCTCACGCGCAAGAACGTCGTCGTCCACGAGACGACCGACCCCGAGGTGATCGTCGCCGAATACGACTACGACGCCGAGTCGCTCGAAACCGGCAAGACCACGTCGACGGCCAACATCCAGGTGCTGCGCGTCTCGGGCGGCCTGATCGTCCATTCCCGCGACTACCACGACTACCTGCGCCTGGCCGCGATCCGGGACGGCGTCGACCAGCTGGTGAAGGCGTACGAGCAGGCGCCCCCGCGCGAGTTGTCGCCGATCGGACCACGGACGTCGAGCTACCCGGCGAGCCGGCGCGGGGTGTTCGAGCGGCTCGTCTACGGCGTCTCGGACAAGCGCGGCGAAGAACTGGCGGAGCTGTACGCCGAAGAAACGCACGTCACCCACCCGTTCCAGCCGGGCTCGGCCGTCGTCCGGACGCGCGAGGAGCTGCGCGCGCACTTCAAGCAGGCCGCGGCGATGGGCGTCGACTTCGAGGCGACCGACCTGGTCACCTACGAGGGCACCGATCCCGAGGTGCTGATCGCGGAGTTCGCCTACCAGGGCGAGTACGGCGGCCGCCCGGTGCGGATCGCGAACATCTTCGCCATGCGCATCCGCGACGGCCTGGTCGTCGAGTCGCGCGACTACGGCGACCACCTCGGCATCGCCGGCGACCTCGGGACGATCTCCGACCTGGCGGCGAAGCTTTAAGCCTCCGCGAGGTCCTCGGGCAGGTCGAACTCGCCGTCGCGGACGCCCTTGACGAACGCGTCCCACTCCGACGGCGTGAAGACGAGGATGACGCCGTCCGGCTTCGCCGACTGCCGCATGGCGGTGTAGGTGACGCCGTCGGTGTGCTCGATGAAGGCGTACTCGACGCAGTCGTCGAGGGTGACGCCCTCCGGCTCCGCCCGGATCCACTCCGCCTTCGTGAAGTCGAGGTGGTGCCGGATGTGCGCCTTGTCGTCGACCGGCTGCTCACTCATGTCGCAAGCGTAGCGAAACGACCACCGAACGCACTGAAGGGGACGCCCCTCGCGGGCGTCCCCTTCAGCGTCGTGCCGAAAATGCTCAGGCGGTCTCGGTGATCGGCCGGTCCACCCACGACATCAGGTCGCGCAGCTTCTTGCCGGTCGCCTCGATCGGGTGCTGGTTGCCCTGCTCCTCGAGCTTGGTGAAGTTCGGCCGGCCGGCCTCGTCCTCGGCGACCCATTCGCGGGCGAACGTGCCGTCCTGGATCTCGCCGAGGATCTTCTTCATCTCTTCCTTGACCGCCGGCGAGATGACGCGCGGGCCGCGGGTCAGGTCGCCGTACTCGGCGGTGTCGGAGATCGAGTAGCGCTGACGCGCGATGCCGCCCTCGTACATGAGGTCGACGATCAGCTTCAGCTCGTGCAGCACCTCGAAGTAGGCGATCTCCGGGGCGTAGCCGGCCTCGGTGAGCACCTCGAACCCGGTCTGCACCAGCGCGGACGCGCCACCGCAGAGCACGGCCTGCTCGCCGAAGAGGTCGGTCTCGGTCTCCTCGGTGAACGTCGTCTTGATGACGCCTGCGCGGGCACCACCGATGGCGGCCGCGTAGGAGAGCGCGAGCGCCTGGGCGTTGCCGGAGGCGTCCTGCTCCACGGCGATGAGCGCCGGGACGCCCTTGCCGTCGACGAACTGGCGGCGGACCAGGTGGCCCGGGCCCTTCGGGGCGACCATGGCGACGTCGACTCCTGCCGGCGGCTTGATCAGGTCGTAGCGGATGTTGAAGCCGTGCCCGAAGAAGAGGGCGTCGCCGTCCTTGAGGTTCGGGGCGATGTCCTGCTCGTAGATGAAGCGCTGCTTGGTGTCCGGCGCCAGGATCATGATCAGGTCGGCCTCGGCCGATGCCTCGGCCGGGGTGAGCACGCGCAGGCCCTGTTCCTCGGCCTTCGCCCGCGACTTGGACCCCTCGGGCAGGCCGATGCGGACGTCGACGCCGGAGTCGCGCAGGCTCAGCGAGTGGGCGTGGCCCTGGCTGCCGTAGCCGATGACAGCGACCTTGCGCCCCTGGATGATCGAGAGGTCGGCGTCGTCGTCGTAGAAGATTTCCACTGCCATGGGGGTACTGCTTCCTTTCCTGACTTACTTGCTTCAGCGCGGTGATGTGGCGGTGATCGAACGGGCGCCGCGACCCACCGCGACCATGCCGGACTGCACGAGTTCGCGGATGCCATACGGCTCCAGCATCCGCAGCAACGCACCGATCTTGTCGGACGTCCCGGTGGCCTCGACGGTGAGTGCCTCCGGAGAGACGTCCACCACCTTGGCCCGGAAGAGCTGGACGGTTTCGAGGACCTGGCTGCGCACGGTGTTGTCGGCGCGAACCTTCACGAGCAGCAGTTCGCGCTGCACGGCGGTCGACTGCTCCAGCTCGACGATCTTGATCACGTTGACCAGCTTGTTGAGCTGCTTCGTCACCTGTTCGAGCGGTAGCTCTTCCACGGCGACCACGATCGTCATGCGGGACACCTCGGGGTTTTCCGTGGGCCCGACGGCGAGGGACTCGATGTTGAACCCGCGGCGGGAGAACAGGCCGGACACGCGCGCGAGCACACCGGGCTTGTTCTCGACCAGGACACTCAGCGTGTGGACGCTCATCTCAGCGCTCACCTTCTCCAGCGGCTTCCGCGGCAGCCTCGGTCGTCTCGACCGAGACCTCGTCGTCGTCGAACAGCGGCCGGATGCCCCGGACCGCCATGATCTCGTCGTTGCCGGTGCCCGCGGCGACCATCGGCCACACCTGGGCATCCTTCCCCACGACGAAGTCGATCACGACGGGGCGGTCGTTGATCTCCATCGCGCGGCGGATGGTGGCGTCGACGTCTTCCTTGGTCTCGCAGCGCAGGCCCGCGCAGCCCAGCGCTTCGGCCAGCAGCACGAAGTCCGGGATGCGGTGCTTGTGCGTGCCGAGGTCGGTGTTGGAGTACCGCTCCGAGTAGAAGAGGTTCTGCCACTGCCGGACCATGCCCAGGTTGCCGTTGTTGATGACGGCGACCTTGATCGGCGCGCCCTCGATGGCGCAGGTGGCCAGCTCCTGGTTGGTCATCTGGAAGCAGCCGTCGCCGTCGATCGCCCACACCGGGGTGTCCGGGACGCCGAACTGCGCGCCCATCGCGGCCGGCACGGCGAAGCCCATGGTGCCGAGGCCGCCGGAGTTGATCCAGGTGCGCGGGTTCTCGTACTTGACGAACTGCGCGGCCCACATCTGGTGCTGGCCGACACCGGCGGCGTACACCGCGTCCGGGCCGACGAGCTCGCCGATCCGCTCGATGACGTACTGCGGTGACAGCGAACCGTCGTCCGGCCACTCGTAGCCGGCCGGGTAGGTCTTGCGCCAGTCGTCCAGCAGCGTCCACCAGTCGGCGAGGTCGGGCTTGCCGGCGTGCTCGAACTCCGTGGTGACGGCGGAGATCAGCTCGCCGATGATCTCCTTGCAGTCGCCCACGATCGGGACGTCGGCCTTGCGGTTCTTGGAGATCTCGGCCGGGTCGATGTCGGCGTGCACGATCGCGGCGTCGGGCGCGAACGACGACAGCTGGCCGGTGACCCGGTCGTCGAACCGGGCGCCGAGCGCGACCAGCAGGTCCGCGCGCTGCATCGAAGCGACCGCGGCGACCGAGCCGTGCATGCCCGGCATGCCGAGGTGCTGCGGGTGCGAGTCGGGGAACGCGCCGCGCGCCATCAGCGTCGTGACGACCGGGATGCCGGTCAGCTCGGCGAGCTGCTTCAGCTGCTCGTGCGCCTCCGCCTTGATGACGCCGCCGCCGACGTACAGCACCGGGCGGCGCGACTTCGCGATGAGCTTCGCGGCTTCGCGGACCTGCTTGCCGTGCGGGCGCAGCGTGGGGCGGTAGCCCGGCAGCCGCAGCTCCGTCGGCCAGGAGAACGAGGTCATCTCCTGCAGCACGTCCTTGGGGATGTCCACCAGGACCGGGCCGGGCCGGCCCGTGGCCGCCAGGTGGAACGCCTCGGCGATCGTCCGCGGGATGTCCGCGGGGTCGGTGACGAGGAAGTTGTGCTTGGTGATCGGCATGGTGATGCCGCAGATGTCGGCTTCCTGGAACGCGTCCGTGCCGATCAGCGCCCGGGACTGCTGCCCGGTGATGGCGACGACCGGGACGGAGTCCATGTTCGCGTCGGCCAGCGGCGTGACCAGGTTGGTCGCGCCCGGGCCGGACGTCGCCATGCAGACGCCGACCTTGCCGGTCGCCTGCGCGTAGCCGGTGGCGGCGTGCCCCGCGCCCTGTTCGTGGCGGACCAGGACGTGGCGGACCTTCGTCGAGTCCAGCAGCGGGTCGTAGGCGGGCAGGATGGTGCCGCCCGGAATGCCGAAGACCACCTCGGCGCCGACCGCCTCGAGCGAGCGCACGAGGGACTGCGCGCCGGTGACGCGCACCGGGGTTCCCGCCGGTGGCGCCGGCTTCGGACGTGCTCCGGGCGTTCCGGGCGTCGGCCCGGGTTTCGCGTCGCTGCGCGACGTGGCACTGGTCATCGGTTCTGCCTCGTGGGTCTCGGTGTCACTCGTTCGGGTCTTTTTTGAGCTCTATCGGTGCGGTGGGGCGGGGAATTGCTTCCCTAGGGCAACAAAAAACCCTCGCCGACCGTAAGGTCGCACGAGGGTTCGCGCGTCGACGCAGCGGAAAGTCTTCCCTAAGCGTCGACGCGCTTGGGAAGTACGAGGCCGGTCAGCGGTGTCACGACGCTGACGCTAGTCCGAAGGTCTCTCAGGTGTCAACTCTGCGGGATGACGTGTCCGCATCGTGGACGTGCGTCACACCCGCCCGACCCGGGTCCGGGCCGGTCCGCGCCGCGGTGCACCATTTCGGGGTGGCCGAAAAAGAGCAGGACGAAGGCCGGAAGGCCGTCTTCCGCATCCCCCGCACGTCGTTCATGGCGATCGCCCTCCTGACGATCTGCGTGACGCCGGTCGCGCTCGGGGACATCCCGTACTTGCAGTGGCTCTACGTCTTCCCGATCGCGCTCGCGGTGTTCGTGATCCGGACGCGCACGATCGCGACCCGCGAAGGCCTGGCGACCCGCACGATGTTCGGCCACCGCGACGTCCCGTGGTCGGCGCTGAAGGGCCTGGCGATCACCAAGAAGTCGCGCGTGCAGGCGGTGCTGAAGGACGACACGAAGGTGCCGCTGCCCACCGTGCGCACCCGACACCTGCCGGTGCTGTCGCTGGTCAGCGAAGGTCTCGTCGCCGACCCGAGCGGGCTCTTGGATTCCGATGACATCAAGCCCGGCCGATCGGAAGCTTCCGCGTCGGAGTAAATTGGTAGAACCAGTTTGCCCCACCACGCTTTGACCTGGGAGTTTCCGTGCCGCCTCTTCGTTCCAGGACCACCACCCACGGACGCAACGCGGCGGGCGCGCGCTCGCTCTGGCGCGCCACGGGCATGACCGACAGCGACTTCGGCAAGCCGATCGTCGCGATCGCCAACTCCTACACGCAGTTCGTGCCCGGCCACGTGCACCTGAAGGACCTCGGCGAGATCGTCGCGGACGCGGTCAAGGAAGCCGGCGGCGTCGCGCGCGAGTTCCACACGATCGCCGTCGACGACGGCATCGCCATGGGCCACTCCGGCATGCTCTACTCGCTGCCCTCGCGCGAGATCATCGCCGACTCGGTCGAGTACATGGTCAACGCGCACCAGGCCGACGCGCTCGTGTGCATCTCCAACTGCGACAAGATCACCCCGGGCATGCTCAACGCGGCCATGCGGCTCAACATCCCGGTGGTCTTCGTCTCCGGCGGGCCGATGGAGGCGGGCAAGGCGGTCGTCGTCGGCGGCGTCGCGCAGGCCCCGACCGACCTGATCACCGCGATCGCGGCGTCGGCCAGCCCCGAGGTCGACGAGGACGGGCTGGCGGTCGTCGAGCGGTCGGCGTGCCCGACGTGCGGGTCGTGCTCCGGCATGTTCACCGCGAACTCGATGAACTGCCTCACCGAGGCGCTGGGACTGTCGCTGCCGGGCAACGGCTCGACGCTGGCGACGCACGCGGCGCGTCGCGCGCTGTTCGAGGAGGCCGGCCGCACGGTCGTCGAGCTGTGCCGCCGCTGGTACGAAAACGACGACGACTCGGTGCTGCCGCGCTCGATCGCGTCGAAGGCGGCGTTCGAGAACGCGATGGCCCTCGACATGGCGATGGGCGGCTCGACGAACACGGTGCTGCACATCCTCGCCGCCGCGCAGGAGGGCGAGGTCGACTTCACGATCGCCGACATCGACGCGATCGGCCGTCGCGTGCCGTGCCTGTCCAAGGTGGCCCCGAACTCGGACTACCACATGGAGGACGTCCACCGCGCGGGCGGAATCCCGGCGATCCTGGGCGAGCTGTACCGCGGCGGGCTCCTGAACACCGACGTGCGGTCGGTGCACTCCGACGACCTGGAGTCGTGGCTGGCCGCCTGGGACATCCGGGCTTCGTCGCCCTCCCCCGCCGCTCTCGAGCTGTTCCACGCGGCGCCGGGCGGAGTGCGCACGACGCAGGCGTTCTCGACCTCGAACCGCTGGTCCTCACTGGACACCGACGCCGCGGGCGGCTGCATCCGCGACGTCGAGCACGCGTACACGAAGGACGGCGGCCTGGCGATCCTGCGCGGCAACCTGGCGGAGAACGGCGCGGTGATCAAGGCCGCGGGCATCGACGAGGACCTGTGGCACTTCGAGGGCCCGGCGCGGGTGCTGGAGAGCCAGGAGGAAGCGGTCTCGGCGATCCTCAAGAAGGAGATCCAGCCGGGCGAGGTGCTGGTGATCCGCTACGAGGGCCCCGCGGGCGGTCCCGGCATGCAGGAGATGCTGCACCCGACGGCGTTCCTCAAGGGATCGGGCCTCGGCAAGAAGTGCGCGCTGATCACGGACGGCCGCTTCTCGGGCGGTTCGTCGGGCATCTCGGTGGGCCACATCTCCCCGGAGGCGGCGGCGGGCGGCCTGATCGGCCTGGTGGAGAACGGCGACCGCATCCTGCTGGACGTCCACGAGCGCCGACTGGAGCTGCTGGTGGACGCGGAGGTCCTGGCCGAGCGGCGCTCGAAGATGGAGGCGTCGGAGCGGCCGTGGCAGCCGAAGGAGCGCCAGCGCCCGGTGACGGCGGCGCTGCGCGCGTACGCCCGCATGGCGACGTCGGCCGACACGGGCGCGGTCCGTGACGTGAACAAGTAAGCCCGGCTTGAGTTCGAGAGGCCGTCCCGGTCCCGGGGCGGCCTTTCGACGTTTTCCGCCCGTGGATTCGGCCGCCCCTCGGCCTTTCCGGTGAGTCCCGGCAAAGTCACGAGGCAAGCCCCGCTCAAGCCGCCCCAGCTCCGGAGCGGCCATTCGCTGCCCCGGCCGTGAGGGGGACCCCCGATTTCAACGCTACCGGCGGCCACTGACAATTTCCCGGCCCGGCACCGGAGTTGTCCCCAGCCCCGGCCCGCACCGCCGAGTTGTCCCCAGCCCTACCGGGTCAAGACGATGACCACCACGGCCGCCGCGGCGGCCAGCAGCAGCGAGACCAGCCCGAGCGGCAACGGCCGTTTCCGCCACGGCGTGTTCCGCTCCAGCGAAATCGGCCCGGCCCCGGTGAACAGCAGGCTCAGCGCCGTCATCCCCAGCAGCAGCTCCAACTCGAAGCCCTGCCCCTGCTGCTCGAAGAACCCGCCGTGGACCTTCGCGTACACCGCGTTCGCCGCGACCCCGAGCAGCCCCGCCGCGGCCAGCGGCGTGAACAGCCCGACGACCACGAGCACCCCGCCGCCCAGCTCGACGATCCCGGTGATCCACGACAGCAGCGTCGTCTGCTTGTGGTACCCGAACGTCTCCAGCATCCGCGCGAACCCGCCGATGCCCGGCCCGCCGAACAGGCCGAACAGGTGCTGCAGGCCGTGCGCGCCCATGGTCGCGCCGAGCGCCACGCGCAGGATCAGCAGGCCGAGGCCCAGTCCGCCCTGGCGCGGGGTGTCGTCGGCGCGGTCGTCCTCGACGTCCGACAGGAGGCTGGTGGGCTGCTGCGAAAAGTCGTCTCCACTGCTCACGCGCGAAGGGTAGGGGATCCGCACCCGCCTGGCGAGTCAGTACTCGCCGTGGACCAGGTTGTCGGGCAGCTCGCCCCCGGCGTACCGCGCGATTTCGGCCGCCGCGACGGCGTACGACCGGCCCCGCACCCCGCGCACGGCCCCGCCGACGTGCGGCGTCAGCAGCACCCCCGGCGCGGTCCACAGCGGGTGCCCGGGCGGCAGCGGCTCGGGATCGGTGACGTCGAGCGCGGCGCGCAGCCGTCCCGTGGTCACTTCGGCGACCAGGGCATCGGTGACGACGACGGCGCCCCGCGCCACGTTGACCAGCACCGCGCCGTCGCGCATCTCGGCGAGGAACGCCGCGTCGGCCATCCCGCGGGTGCGCGAGGTCAGCGGCACCATCAGCACGACGACGTCGTGGAGCCCGAGCAGCGTCGGCAGCTCGCGCACGCCGTGCACGCCCTCCCGCGCGGTCATCCCGACCATCGTGCACCGCGCGTCGAACGGCTCGAGCCGGCGCCGCAGGTGCTGCCCGAGATCGCCGGCGCCGACGATGAGCACGCGCTTGCCCTGCAGCGTGTCGGTGCTCTGCCGGTCCCACCGGCCCTCGCGGTGCGCCGCGCCGAAGACGTCCAGCTTCCGGTACATCGACAGCAGCGCGGCGACGACCCACTCGGCGGTGCTCCCGCCGTGCGCGCCCCGGCAGGTCGAGAGCAGGACGCCGTCGGGCACCTTGCCGACCCAGTCTTCGGCGCCGGCGGACAGCAGCTGGATAAGCTTCAGGTTCGGCAGCGTGCGCCACAGTTCCTCGCCCGGCGGGTGCTTGCCCGGGATCAGCACCTCGGCCTTCGCGGCTTCCGGGGGCACCGGTTCGCCCCACTGGTAGCGCACGGGCAGGACCCGCGGCACCTCGGCGAGCACGGACATGCCCTCGTCGTCGGGGACCAGCACGGTCAGCGTCATGATCCCCAACGTAATCCAGGAGTACTCACCCATGGTTCACGCGGCGGCCCCTAGGCTGGGGGATCATGCGCACTCGGTACCGGTCGGCCCTGCTGGCGATCCTGGCCTGCGGCGTCCTGCTGCCCGCCGGGTGCGCGCGGTTCGACGACACCGCGGCGGGCCAGACCTTCAGCCCGGCGCCCGTGCCCAGCCCCGAGTCACCGCCCGAGGTCCAGGGCCCCGGCGCGGACTCCGGCGGCGACGGCAAGCAGGTGCGGCCCGGCCCGTCGAACACCCCCGTCCCGCCGCCGCAGGGCTGCAAGGACTTCAACCCGGCGGTGATCGCGACCTGCCTGGACACCGTCGCGGCGGTGGCCGGCCTGCCGGGCGACGGCGCCACGCCGAGCGCGCTGGCGGGCGAGCGCAAGAGCGGCCGCGTGCTGCTCGCGACGGCGGGCAAGGACGCCACGGACTTCGCGAAGCTCGACGTCCAGGCGGCCGGCGACGGCGGCCTGACCGGCCTCGCGCTGTCGCCGTCGTACGTCGAGGACCAGCTCGTGTTCGCTTATGTGACCACGGCCACCGACAACCGCGTCGTGCGCTTCGCCAAGGGGCAGGCGGCGAAGCCGGTGCTCACCGGCATCCCCAAGGGCGCGACCGGCAACCGCGGCACGATCAGCGCCGACAACCGCGGCGCGCTGCTCGTCGCGACCGGCGACGGCGGAAACCCGGCCGCCGCCGCGGACCCGAACTCGCTCGCCGGGAAGGTCCTGCGGATCGACACGTCCGGCAAGGCCGCCGCGGGCAACCCGAACGGTGCCCTGGTGGTCGCGGCCGGCCTGCACGCTCCGGGCGGGCTGTGCGCGTCCGCTGACGGCGGCCGCGTCTGGGTCACCGACCGGCTCGCCGACAAGGACGCCCTCTACCGCGTCCAGGCCGGGCAGCCGCTGACGACGCCGGCGTGGACGTGGCAGGACCGGCCCGGGGTCGCGGGCTGCGCGGACTTCATCGACGCGAACGGTTTCGTCGCGGTCGTGACGTCCCTGGCCGGCAACCTGCAGGACGTACCGGTGTCGCACGAAGGCGCCGTCACCGGGAAGCCCCAGGTCCGCCTGGACGGCAAGACCGGCAAGCCGCCGGAGACGTTCGGGCGGCTCGCGGGCATGAGCATGATCAACCCGCAGCTCGCGGTGGCCGGCACGATCAACAAGGACGGCGGCACGCCGATCTCGAGCGACGACCGCGTCGTGCTGATCGCGCCGTCGACCTCCGGCGGCGGCAACGGCAAGGACTGAGCTACGTCAGCGGCTTGAGTTCCACCCGTCGTCCTTCCGCGGACGACGTCAGCCCGGCCTCGGCGAGCTGCAGCCCGCGCGCGGCCGAGAAGAAGTCGTAGCGGTGTTGCCGTCCGGCGACCACGTCCCGCACGAACTCCTCCCACTGGGCTTTGAAGCCGTTGTCGAACTCGGCGTTGTCCGGGACCTCCTGCCACTGGTCGCGGAAGGGCTCGGTGGCCGGCAGGTCCGGGTTCCAGACCGGCTTGGGTGTCGCCGAGCGGTGCTGGACGCGGCATCGCCGCAATCCGGCCACGGCGCTGCCCTCGGTGCCGTCGACCTGGAACTCGACGAGTTCGTCGCGGAACACCCGCGTCGACCACGACGAGTTGATCTGCGCGATGGCCCCCGACTCGAGTTCGAAGATGCCGTACGCGGCGTCGTCGGCCGTCGCCGCGTAGGCGTCGCCGTTTTCGTCCCACCGGCGCGGGATGTGCGTGGTCGCTTTCGCGGTCACGGCCTCGACGCGGCCGAAGAGGTTCTCGAGGACGTAGTTCCAGTGGCAGAACATGTCGAGCACGATCCCGCCGCCGTCCTCGGCCCGGTAGTTCCAGCTCGGCCGCTGAGCCTCCTGCCAGTCGCCCTCGAAGACCCAGTACCCGAACTCGCCGCGCACCGAGAGGACGCGTCCGAAGAAGCCGCCGTCGACCAGCCGCCGCAGCTTCCGCAGGCCGGGCAGGAACAGCTTGTCGTGGACGACTCCGTGACAAATCCCGGCGTCGCGCGCGAGGCCGGCCAGCTCCAGCGCGGCCGGCAGCGTCTCGGCCAGTGGCTTCTCGGCGTAGACGTGCTTGCCCGCGGCGATCGCCGCCCGCACCGACGGCTCGCGCGCCGACGTCAGCTGCGCGTCGAAGTAGATCCCCACGTCCCCGAGCGCCGATTCGACATCCGTCGTCCACGCGGTCAGGCCGTGCCGTTCGGCGAGTTCCCGCAGTTTCGCCGCGTTCCGGCCGGCGAGGATCGGCTCCAGCTGGACGCGGGTGCCGTCCGGCAGCTCGACGCCGCCTTGTTCGCGGATGGCCAGCACCGACCGGAGCAGGTGCTGCCGGTAGCCCATCCGGCCGGTGACCCCGTTGAGCAGCACTCCGATGCTCTGCTGGTTCATCGCTGACGGCCTTCCTGATCGATGTCGTATTCCGCGCGACGTCCGCACATGCCGTAGCCGTCCGGGTTCGACGGCGTCGCGACCCGGAGACCCGACTGCTCGAGGTGGCTCCCGTCGCCGTCGGCGAGGGCCTTGAGGTGCGCGCCGGTCAGTTCGGCGGCCCTCAGGGCCCCGGCCCGCCAGCGCGGTACCCAGTCTCCGATTTTCGGCGACACGAGCGCGACGGCCGCCCGGTGGAACGCCCGCAGCGGCTCCGGATCGCCGTCCACCAGGGCTTCGCGCAGCGGCAGGTAGCCGCTGACCGCCAGGTCACGACGCCTTTTGGCGGCGTCGTCGGTTTTCGGCAACGCGGCGGCCTCCGCGTAGGCCGCCGGGTCGGCGAGCACGTCGGGCGGGAACGTGAACACGGCGTCGCCCGCCTCGGGCAGGCCGCTGTTCTGCATGAGGACGGTGACGCGCAGGCCGCCGCCCTGCACCATCCGGTGGACGGTCCCGGGCGCGAACCACGCGATCACGCTGGCCTCGAGCGGCGTCTCCGCGTAGCCGCCGGTGCTCAGCGTCTGGACTGCGCCTCGTCCGGCCGTGACGACGTAGGCCTCGGTGCAGGCGAGGTGGACGTGTGGACTGCCACCGAGGACACCATCCTCGGCTTCCCACTCGTAGGCGCGTAAGTGCGAAATACCGATTCCACCTGGAAGCGTGAATTCGTTCATGACCATCCGTGCCTGTCGAGGTAGCTGGTCACCCGATCGCGGTCCCACGCGCCATCGGCGACGACGACCCGGTAGCGGTACGTGAAGCTCTCCCCCGGCGGCAGGGCGAACTCTTCGAAGAACGCCCAGGAGAAGGCCACCATGGGCGTCTCCTGGGATCGGACGAACCAGTGCGACTCGTGAACGGCGTGGTCGTTTTCCGGGGAATGCGCGAAGACGAGCGTCGAGTGCGCGTCGACGTCGTCGTGCTCGCCGACGAAGGCGAGCCAGGGAGCCTGGGCGCCCATCAGGTCATCGCCGCCGAGGTCACCGGGCCCGAAGACGCGGCCGCCGCTGAAGTCGCGCGGGCCTCGCCAGTGCAGCCCGGTATACCCGGCCCGTTCGCGGCCGGCGGTGGTCGGGCTGCCGAACACGAGCGGCTCGTCGCGGATGTTGGTCAGCTCGATGCCCCAGTCGATGGCCCAGGCGGCCTCGCCGGGTTCGACGGAGTGGACGACGATGTCGCGCCGCTCGCGCGCCCATTCCTCGCCGCGGTGGGTCACCCAGGTCAGCCGCTCGGTGAAGGCGAGCCGGTCGCCGCCGACGGTGAAGCCGGCGAACTCGTCGTGCCGCATCGAGCCGATGCGGTCGGGCAGGTCCTGGTACCAGTGGCCGGGGACGTAGGTGTGGCCGCCCCAGAAGTTCTGGCCGGAGAGGTGGCTCGACGTCATCTGCAGCCCCTTGTGCCACCGGTGGTCGGCGGGCCGGTACCCGCTGACGCGCCGGCCGCGCAGGGTGCGCAGCGGGTGGGTGTAGGGCTTGCGCGACTCGTAGGCGACGGGGTCCGGCTTGTACACATAGGACATGAGCGGCACCCCGCCCGCCTCGACGACCACGCGGTCGCCGTGCCGGTGCGTGACGGTGATGTCCGCGCTCATCCGGCCATCCCGGAGTAGAAGGGATCCCCGGCCCCGATGTCGCCCCGGCGCACGGCCCGCCCGGTGGCGGCGGCCTTGTAGAGAGCGGCGACGAACTCGAGCACCCGCCGCCCGTCGGCCCCGCCGCAGGGAGGCCGCTGCCCGGCCCGGTAGGCGTCGAGGACGGGCGCCAACGCGGCGGCGTGCGAGCTGCCGACGTCCTCTGCCGGTCGGGTTTCGAGGGGCCCGACCTGCGGAGCCAGGGTGTATCGCCAGTTTTCGGCAACGTGGCCGTAGAGGTGGGTGAGCTCGACGGTGGCGCGTTCGCAGTCGATGCGGATCCGGCTCACTTCATCGGGCGAGAGGACGCTGTTGACGACGGTGGCCAGCGCCCCGGACTCGAACCGGACGAGCGCGGTGGAGACGTCCTCGGTCTCGACGTCGTGCACGAGCCGCGCGGTCATGGCCTGGACTTCGGACCACTCGTTCGCTTCGCCGGCCAGGAGGTGGAGCAGCAGGTCCATCTGGTGGATGCCGTGGCCCATGGCGGGCCCACCGCCCTCGGTCGCCCACCGACCACGCCAGGGGACCGCGTAGTAGGCGTGGTCGCGGTACCAGGTGGTTTGACAGTGCGCGACAAGAGGACGGCCGAGCTCCCCCTTGCCGAGCAGGTCCCGGAAGTGAGCGGCGGCGGAGCCGGACCGCTGCTGGTAGACGAAGGAGACGTACGGACCGCCGTCCCGTTCGGCGGAGGTCATGTCGTCGTATTCGGCGAGCGAACGGCAAGGGGGCTTTTCGCACCAGACCCAGGCGCCGCTCGCGAGGGCGAGTTTGGCCTGTTCGACGTGCAGGCCGGGAGGCGTGCAGATCGAGACGAAGTCAGGTTCCTGCTCGGCGAGCAGGGTGCCGAGATCGCGGTAGGGCCGGGCATGGTCGGTCGCGGCGCAGAAGGCGAGGGCTCGAGCCTCATCGACATCCGCGACGGCCACGAGATCGACGTCGTCACCGTGAGCCTGAAAAGCGATCCGATGGCTGCCGGCGATAGCCCCGGCTCCGACGATGGCAACGCGCAAGCGCTTTCCCCGAGCCAACCGGAACTCCCTCCACCTACGCGCTTCGAGAACGCCCGCGCCTGCGCGGCCACTTCCGAGCGCCCGCCACAACACGGCGACTCTCCGCACGGCACCGCGGGGACCTCTTTCTCACCGAGGCGTTCCCCTGCGGCACATCACCGCACTGTCACCGGCTTTCCCGGCCACCCGCGCCCTCCGGCGACCTTCGCCTCGACCGTCTCAGAAAGCGCTTTCTCGCGCAACGGCCGCCAAAGTTGTCAACGTTGTCACCACCAGGTCACGACCGGAACGGACGACTCGACCGCCCGAGCGGCCGCAAGCGGAAACCCACCCTAGCCGACCAGTTCACCGAGGACCGGTCAGCGGCTCTTGCTCCGCGGCTGACGCTTCCGCGGCTGCCGGCTTTCGGCCCGCGCCGCCAGCATGTCCAGGAAAGCGGCGACGCCCGACACGAGTGCGGCCAGCACCCCGAGGAACCGCCCGAACCCGGCGCCGATGGCGATCCCGGCGGCGTCGAAGATCCCGCGCTGGTCGGCGTCGAACTCCCAGTCCAGCGTGAACCAGCCGATCACCATCAGCAGCAGCGCCGCCGCGGCGACCACCAGCCACAGGTGCGGCAGGCCGCCGACCCGCGCCTTCCGGATTCGCCCGAATACGACCACGACCACCCCGGCCAGCACCAGCGCCAGCGGCGGGCACCACGCGAAGAAGCTCGAATTCCACGCGTTCCGGACGACGTCACTCTGCGGCAACGACGAAAGCACGACCTCGATGTCCGGCTTGTTCGTGCTCAGCGTCGTCCACGGGAGGAACGTCGAGCCCAGCGCGAGCAGCCCGGCCGCCAGGCCGAGCCACTCGCGCCAGGTGACGCTCTTGACGGAAAAGGACAACGGTCAGGAACCGACGCGTTCGATGATCAGCTCACGAACCCGCTTGGCGTCCGCCTGCCCCTTGGTCGCCTTCATGACCGCGCCGACGATCGCGCCCGCCGCGGCGACCTTGCCGCCGCGGATCTTGTCCGCGACGTCCGGCTGCGCCGCCAGGGCGTCGTCGATCGCCGACAACAGCGCCGAGTCGTCCGAGACGACCTTCAGCCCGCGCTTCTCGACGACCTCGCGCGGCTCGCCCTCACCGGCGAGCACGCCCTGGACGACCTCCTTGGCCAGCTTGTTCGTCAGTTCGCCGGACGAAACCAGCCCGATGACCTCGGCCACCTGCTTCGGCGTGATCGCCAGGTCGGCCAGCTCGACCTCGCGGGCGTTCGCCTCCTGGGCCAGGGTGTTGACCCACCAGCCGCGCGCCTCGTCCGGCGACGCGCCGGCCTCGACCGTGGCCGCGACGAGGTCGACGGCGCCGACGTTCAGCAGGTCACGCAGGGCTTCGTCGGAAAGCGACCACTCCTGCTGGATCCGCTTGCGCCGCTCGGACGGCATCTCCGGCAGCGTCCCGCGCAGCTCCTCGACCCACTCGCGCGCGGGCGCGATCGGGACCAGGTCGGGCTCCGGGAAGTACCGGTAGTCCTCCGCGGTCTCCTTCGTCCGGCCGGACGACGTGGTGCCGTCGGCCTCCTGGAAGTGCCGCGTCTCCTGCTTGATCGAACCGCCCTCGGCGAGGATGGCCGCCTGCCGCGTCATCTCGTAGCGAACGGCCCGTTCGACGCTGCGCAGCGAGTTGACGTTCTTCGTCTCGGTGCGGGTGCCGAACTCGGTCGCGTCCTTCGCCATGAGCGAAACGTTCGCGTCGCACCGCAGCGAGCCCTGGTCCATGCGGACGTCGGACACGTCGAGCGCGCGCAGCAGGTCACGCAACGCCGTCACGTACGCGCGCGCGACCTCGGGCGCCCGCTCGCCGGTGCCCTCGATCGGCTTCGTCACGATTTCGATCAACGGCACGCCGGCCCGGTTGTAGTCGAGCAGCGAGTGCTCGGCACCGTGGATCCGGCCGGTGGCGCCACCGACGTGCAGCGACTTGCCGGTGTCCTCCTCCATGTGCGCGCGCTCGATCTCGACGCGCACGACCTCGCCGTCGTCGAGCGTGACGTCGAGGTAGCCGTTGAAGGCGATCGGCTCGTCGTACTGCGACGTCTGGAAGTTCTTCGGCATGTCCGGGTAGAAGTAGTTCTTCCGGGCGAACCGGCACCACTCGGCGATCTCGCAGTTCAGCGCGAGACCGATCCGGATCGCGCCCTCGACGGCCTTGCCGTTGACGACCGGCAGCGCCCCGGGCAGGCCGAGGCAGGTCGGGCAGACCTTCGTGTTCGGCTCGCCACCGAACTCGTTTGGGCACCCGCAGAACATCTTCGTGTTGGTGTTCAGCTCGACGTGCACTTCGAGCCCGAGGACGGGGTTGAAGCGTTCGACGACGTCGGCGTAGTCCATCAACTCGGCCACGGCAGTCACTTCGTTCCTCCCAGCTCCGGGACCTTGTGGATGAGCGCCCCGCCGGCGGCGGCGTCGCGCGCGGCCTCGTAGGCGGCACCGACCCGGTAGAGCCGGTCGTCGGCGAGCGCCGGGGCCATGATCTGCAGGCCGACCGGCAGGCCGTCCTCGTCGGACAGCCCGCTCGGCACGCTCATCGCGGCGTTGCCGGCCAGGTTCGACGGGATCGTGCACAGGTCGGCGAGGTACATCGCCATCGGGTCGTCCACGCGCTCGCCGATCTTGAACGCCGTGGTCGGCGTCGTGGGCGAAACGAGGACATCGACCTTTTCGAACGCGGCCGCGAAGTCACGCGTGATCAGCGTGCGCACCTTCTGCGCCGAGCCGTAGTAGGCGTCGTAGTAGCCGGACGACAACGCGTAGGTGCCCAGCATGATGCGCCGCTTGACCTCGGCGCCGAAGCCCTTCTCGCGGGTCAGCGACATGACCTCTTCGGCGCTGTGCGTGCCGTCGTCGGCGACGCGCAGGCCGTAGCGCATGGCGTCGAACCGGGCGAGGTTCGACGAGCACTCGCTCGGCGCGATCAGGTAGTACGCGGGCAGCGCGTAGACGAAATGCGGACACGAGACCTCGACGACCTCGGCCCCGAGCGCGCGCAGCTGCTCGACCGCGGCCTGGAACGACCGCTCGACACCCGGCTGGTAGCCTTCGCCGCCGAACTCCTTCACGACGCCGACCTTGACGCCCTTGAGGTCACCGGTCATGCCCTGGCGGGCGGCGGCGACCACCGGCGCCACCGGCGCGTCGATGGAGGTCGCGTCGAGCGGGTCGTGCCCGGCGATGACCTCGTGCAGCAGGGCGGCGTCGAGCACCGTCCGCGCGCAGGGCCCGGCCTGGTCGAGCGACGACGAAAACGCGACGAGCCCGTACCGCGACACCCCGCCGTAGGTCGGCTTGACCCCGACGGTGCCGGTGACGGACCCGGGCTGCCGGATCGACCCACCGGTGTCGGTGCCGATGGCGATGGCGGCTTCGAAGGCCGCGATCGACGCCGACGAGCCACCGCCGGACCCACCCGGGATGCGGGCGTGGTCCCACGGGTTGTGCGTCGGGCCGTACGCCGAGTTCTCCGTCGACGAACCCATGGCGAACTCGTCCATGTTCGTCTTGCCGAGGATCACGACACCGGCCTCGCGCAGCTTGCGCGTCACGGTCGCGTCGTACGGCGGGATCCAGCCTTCGAGCGTTTTCGAACCACAGGTCGTCGGGATGCCCTCGGTGGTGAGGACGTCCTTCAGCGCGAGCGGCACGCCGGCCAGCGCCGACGCGGGCGCGTTGCCCCCGGCGATGCCCTCGTCGACGGCCTTGGCCGCGGCCAGCGCGCCGTCGGTGTCGACGTGCAGGAACGCGTGGATGTGGTCGTCGACCTCGGCGATCCGGTCCAGGTGGGCCTGCGTGACCTCGACCGCGGACACCTCACGCGCGTGGATTTTCTCCGCCAGCTCCGCGGCGGTCAGCTTGATGAGCTCGGTCACTGCTCTTCCCCCAGAATCCGCGGCACCCGGAAACGCCCGTCCTCGGCGGCCGGCGCACCGGCCAGCGCCTGCTGCTGCGTGAGCCCGGGGACGACGACGTCCTGTCGGAAGACGTTCGTCAGCGGCACGGCGTGCGAGGTGGGCGGCACGTCGTCGGCGGCGACCTCGCTCACCTTGGCCACCGAGTCCAGGATCTGGTCGAGCTGGCCGGCGAAGACGTCGAGCTCGTCGTCGGTCACGGCCAGCCTGGCCAGCTTCGCGAGGTGCGCGACCTCGTCTCGGGAAATGTTGGGCACGCGGGTGACTCCCGGGTTGTGCTGTGCGGGTTGTCTCGGAAGCTGCAAGTCTATGGTGACGGCGCGGGCGGACTCGACTGGGTTACGCCCGGCGCAGGCCGGGTGCCGTCCGGCGACGCTCGCATCCCGCCCGGCGGACAGCGGGTCCCGCGGGCCGGGTGGGTCTGTCACAATCGGCGACCGGCATCGAGCGTCCCACGGCAAGGCTGGGACGCCAGGAGCGAGAGGGGCGCGTGGTGTCGTTCCTGATCCGGGTCATCCTTCCGGACAGCCCGGGGACCCTCGGCGCGGTCGCCACGGCGCTCGGCACGGTGGGCGCCGACATCCTCAGCGTGGACGTCGTCGAGCGCGGCACCGGAGTGGCGGTGGACGACCTCGTGGTCGAGCTCCCTTCCGGTCGCCTGCCCGACGCGCTCATCACGGCGGCGGAAAGCGTCGAAGGCGTCGAAGTGGACGCGGTCCGCCCCTACGCGGGCGTGCTGGACACGCACCGCGAGCTCGAACTCGTCGAAGAAATCGCCGCGCAGCCGAAGTCCGGCCTCGACATCTTGTCCGAGGGCGTGCCCCGCATCGTGCGCGCCGGCTGGGCGATGATCGTCGAACACTCGGAGACCGGCGCGCTCCGGCTGGCGTCGTCGAGCGCGGCCCCCGAGACCCCGATCACCGACCTGCCGTGGCTGCCGCTCGAGCGCGCGACGGTGCTCGACGGCGAGGAAGCCTGGATCCCGGAAACCTGGAAGGAGCTCGGCACCGAGCTGGCGGCGACCCCGCTCGGCAAGCCGGGCAAGGCGCTCCTGGTCGCCCGGCCGGGCGGACCGGCCTTCCGCGCCGCCGAGGTCGCGCGGCTCGCCCACCTCGCCGGGATCGTCGCGGTTGTCCTCGACGGCTGACGCGCGCGTTGCCGACTTCCGGCAACGCCCAGGTCAGACGTCGATTTGGTAGGCGATCAGACTGATGTGCGGGTACGGCCGCCAGTCCCGTTCGGCCAGGCGCGCGAACCCGAGACGGTCGTAGAGCCGGTGGGCGCTGCGCATCCCGTCGAGGCTGCTGAGCACGACCTTGCGGATGCCCAGTGCTCGCGCGCGGTCGAGCACGGCCCGGGTGAGCGCCTCGCCGATGCCCCTCCCCCGCGCAGCTGGCGCCACGGCGAGCATCCGAAACTCCAGCTCGCCGGGACGCGAGATCTCGGCGTAGGGCGACCCTGGCCGTACGACGGTCACCGTGCCGAGCACCTCCCCCGCCGCATCGACGGCGACGAGCACCTCGGCCAGCTCGACCCGGCGCGCGATGTCCCGCAGCTCCGCGTCGTACCCGACGTCACCGGCCAGGTGCCCGTCGACGTCGTAGGCCTGCACCGTGACCTCGCCCGCCGCGGCGTACTCCTCGGGCCGCGGTGGCCGGATCTCGACATCACCCATCCGTCTCCCCAGACTCGTCTTCGGCAGTCTCGTCGCCGGCCGGCAGCGCCACCTCCTGCGCTGCCTCGGGCCCCTGCTCCAGCAGGACGCGGAACCCGGCTTCGTCCAGCACCGGCACTTTCAGCTGCACGGCCTTGTCGTATTTCGAACCAGGCGAATCCCCGACGACGACGAAGGCGGTCTTCTTCGAGACCGACCCGGCCGCCTTGCCGCCGCGCGCCATGATGACTTCCTTGGCCTCGTCGCGGGAGAAGCCGTCGAGCGACCCCGTCACCACGATCGACAGGCCTTCGAGGTTGCGCGGGATCGAGTCGTCGCGCTCCTCCTCCATCCGCACGCCGGCGCGCCGCCACTTTTCGACGATCTCCCGGTGCCAGCCGACCTCGAACCACTCTTGCGTCGCCCGCGCGATGGTCGGGCCGACGCCGTCGACGTCCGCGAGCTCTTCCTCGGTGGCCTGCTCGATGCGTTCGATCGAGCCGAACTCGCGGGCGAGCGCCTGCGCCGCGGTCGGCCCGACGTGCCGGATCGACAAAGCGACCAGCACCTTCCACAGTGGTCGATCTTTGGCGACGTCGAGGTTCGCGAGCAGCTTTCGCGCGTTCGCCGACAACTCCCCGGCCTTGGTCCGGAACAGCTCGACCTCGGCGAGGCTGTCTTCGTCGAGGTCGAAGATGTCACCCTCGTCGGCGACCACGCGCGCGTCGAGCAGCGCGACCGCGGCCTCGTACCCGAGCACCTCGATGTCGAACGCGCCGCGCCCGGCCAGGCTGAAGAGCCGCTCCCTCAGCTGCGCCGGGCAGAAGCGGCTGTTCGGACAGCGGATGTCCTTGTCGCCCTCCTTCTGGTAGGCGAGCTCGGTGCCGCAGGCAGGGCAATGCGTCGGCATGACGAATTCGCGCTCGTCACCGGTTCGCGCGTCGACCACCGGCCCGAGGACCTCGGGGATGACGTCGCCGGCCTTGCGGATGACGATCCGGTCGCCGATCAGCACGCCCTTGCGCTTGACCTCCTCCTGGTTGTGGAGGGTGGCCCGCGCGACGGTCGACCCCGCGACCTTGACCGGCTCGGTGACCGCGAACGGGGTCACCCGTCCGGTCCGCCCGACGTTGACCTGGATGTCCAGCAGCGTCGTGATGGCCTCTTCCGGCGGGTACTTGTACGCGATCGCCCACCGCGGCGCCCGCGATGTCGTGCCCAGCCGCCGCTGCAGCGCCACCCGGTCGACCTTGATGACGACACCGTCGATCTCGTGCTCGGCGTCGTGCCGGTGCTCGCCCCAGTAGGCGATGTGCTCGGTGAGTTCCTCGGCCGTAGTCAGGACCTTGCTGTGCGGTGACACCGGCAGGCCCCACGCGGCCAGCGCGTCGTACGCCTCCGACTGGCGCTGCGGCTCGAAACCGTCGCGCTTGCCCAGGCCGTGGCAAATCAGCCGCAGCCGACGTTCGCGAGTGATCTTCGGGTCTTTCTGCCGCAATGAACCGGCTGCCGTGTTCCGCGGGTTCGCGTACGGCGGCTTACCGGCTTCGACCATCTTCGCGTTCAGTTCGAGGAAGTCCTCGACGCGGAAGTAGACCTCGCCGCGCACCTCGACCAGCGCCGGCACCGGGAACTGATCGGTGCCGGTGAGCGTCTCGGGCACCTGCTCGAGCGTGCGCATGTTCAGCGTGACGTCTTCGCCCGTACGGCCGTCACCCCGGGTGAGCGCGCGCGTCAGATGGCCGTTTTCGTACAAGAGGTTGATCGCCAGGCCGTCGATCTTCAGCTCGGCCAGGAACTCGGTGCGCCCGACCTCCTTCTCGACGCGCTCGCACCAGGCGAGGAACTCGTCCTTGTCGAAGACGTTGTCCAGGCTGAGCATGCGCTCGAGGTGGTCGTAAGCGGTGAATTCGGTCGAGAACGTGCCACCGACGCGCTGGCTCGGCGACTCCGGCGTGACCAGACCCGGATATTCGTCCTCGATCCGCTGCAGCTCGCCCAGGAGCTCGTCGAACTGCCCGTCGGAGATGATCGGCGAGTCCAGGACGTAGTAGCGGAACTGGTGGTCGCGCAGTTCCTCGGCGAGGGCGCCGTGCCGCTCGCGCACGTCGGCCGGGACGTCGGTGACGTCCTCGGCCACCGGGGCGGCGGCCGGGTCCTGGGGGAGTTCGGTGCTGCTCACGGGTGGTAACCCTAGTCGGGGGTACCGACATTTTCGTGTCCGCCGCCGCCCAGCCCGCGGACCAGTTCACGGAACTCCAGAAGGGTGATCGCACCGGCCGGCTCGGCCGCCGCGGTCTCGACGCGCCGTAGTCGTTCGGCGGCGAGCCGTTCACCCAATGTCGCGTCCAGCGGCAGGAACGTCATGGTCTGCCGCGCGGCGTCGTCGAGGTCGGCGAAACCCGGGTGGAAGACGGCGACGTCGACGACGTGCTCGTCCTCGTCGACCTGCGCGACGACGCGGACGTCGGCCAGTGAGATCCGGTGCTCGCCGAGGTTGACGGTGACCTCCGTCGGATCCGGCACGGGCGGGACCGAGTCGTGGTACTCCCAGATCGCGTCGTCCGGCGGGGCGGCGGCGCGCCACGCGTCGGTGAACGGCCGCAGCTCCGGGTCCTCCTGACCGGTCACGACCAGGGCGTAGATCGATCGGCGACCACGTTCGAGCGAGAAGTGCAGCCGCGGGTGCAGTGCCTCGACCAGCTGGCAGAGCTCGTGCTCGACGCGGTGCGGCTCACCCTCACCGAGCGCCGCGCTGACCATCGGCAGGAAGTCGTACCAACCCTGCCAGAACGTCTCCGCCGCGGCCGCCGGGTCGTCCGGCACGGGCTGCTCGGGCCACGCGGTGCGCGGGTCGGGCGGGTCGGCGGCGGCGTTCTTGCGGCGGAACAGGCGCATGGTCAGGAGTGGTCCTCGTTCGATCGGCTACGCCGCCACGCTACTTGCCCGGCGAGGCGGACGTCGGCGAGTTGCCGGATTCCGTCACCAGCCTTCCGGCGGCTCGACGAAGGCCTTGCCGAGGTCACGCGTCAGCGAGAGGGCGCGACGCATCCATTCCGGTGTCGCGCCGGCGAGGCCGCACGCGGGGGTCGGGACGGCGCGTTCGGCGAGGACGCTGCGGTTGAAGCCGAGCCGGTCCGCCAGCCGGAACGCCGGCTCGCCGACGTCCTTCAGGGACGGCGGTGACGCGGGCGCTGTCGACGGGACCGCGCCGAGGAAGAGGGTCGCCCCGCCGTCCCAGACTTCGCCGATCTCGTCGAGGAACGCGGCGGACGCGCCGTCGAGCGCCGCGAGGTCGAAGGCGAGGGCGTCCGCGCCGGCTTCGCGCAGCAGGCCGAGCGGCGGTTTCGCGGCGCAGCAGTGCAGGATCACCGGCCGGCCGGTGATCGCCTTGGCGCCCTCGATCATCGTCGAAAGCAGGTCACGCGCCTCGGGCTCCGGCACCGCGGGAACAGTCCCGTAGCCGGACGGGGTCGAAAGGCCACCGGCCAGCACGGCGGGCAGCGACGGCTCGTCGAGCTGGACGACCACGGGCGCGCCGGTCCTGGCGCGGACCTCGGCGACGTGGCCGGCGAGGCCGTCCAGCAGTGACGACGTGAAGTCACGCAGGGCACCCTGGTCGGTGAGCACCCGGTGGCCGCGGGGCAGCTCGATCCCGGCGCCGAGCGTCCACGGGCCGGCCAGCTGGACCTTGAAGACCGGCGGGGTGGCTCCGGCCTTCTCCCGCGCCTCCTGCACGGCGTCGAGGTCCCAGCGAAGCAGGTCGACGGCCCGGCGGTGCTCGTGTCCCGGCCGTGCCACCACGCGGTAGCCGCTCGGCACGACGTCGACGGCCAGGTCGACCAGCAGCGCCGCGGTCCGGCCGAGCATGTCCGCGCCGACGCCACGCGCGGGCAGCTCCGGCAGGTGCGGGAAGTCCGGCAGCTCGCCGAACACGATCGCCGCCGCTTCGGCGGGGTCGGTGCCCGGCATCGAGCCGATCGCCGTCGCGGCACCGCTGGGCCAAACTCGCTCACTCACGACACCCGATTCTGGTCGACCACCCGCCGGCGGCGCCGACCGGGCTGCCGCGCCGGGCCGTCCCGAGGCAGACATACGCCGCATTTGTCTTTACCGGCACCGCGGCGCGGTCCGCGCGGATAGGCTCACCGGCCATGACGAGTTCGCCACCGCAACCGGGTTGGTACCCCGACGCGCGGGACCCCCGCCTGCACCGTTGGTGGGACGGCCAGGCCTGGACGGCCAACACCCGACCGGCCTACCAGACACCGCCCCCGAGCGACTCCGAGCCGATCGAGCTGGACATCGAGCGGGCCCACGACCCGGCCCGGATCCAGAACCAGGTCAACCGCGCGACGCGCGGCCGAGGCGCTGCACGCGCGGGCGGCGGGACGCTGTTCACCGAGCCGGTCCTGGTGGTCAACCAGCGCGCCAAGCTGATCGAGATGGCCAACGAGTTCGGCGTGTTCGACCAGAACGGCAACCGGCTCGGCGGAGTGGTCGAGGTCGGCCAGAGCACGCTGAAGAAGGCGATCCGGCTGCTGACGAACTACGACCAGTTCCTGACCCACAAGTTCGAGGTCCGGGACGCCAACCACAGCACCGTGCTCAAGGTGACCCGTCCCGCCAAGGTCTTCAAGTCACGGTTCCTCGTCACGCGAGCCGACGAGAGCCCGATCGGCGAGATCGTCCAGGAAAACGTCTTCGGGAAGATCCGCTTCGGCTTCGTCGTCGACGGCCGCTCGGTCGGCGGGATCTTCGCCGAGAACTGGCGCGCCTGGAACTTTTCGATCCGCGACCACGCCGGCACCGAAGTCGCCCGGGTGACCAAGACGTGGGGTGGGTTCCTCAAAGCCGCCTTCACGACCGCGGACAACTACGTCGTCGAGATCCCCCACCCCCTTCCGGATCCGCTCGCCAGCATGGTGGTCGCCGCGGCCCTCACGATCGACACCGCCCTGAAGCAGGACACCGACTGAGCGAGTGACCGGCGTCTCAGCTCCTCCAGGTGGACAGCGAGCCCGGCACGGCTCAGGGTGAATGAAGGCCGGGACGCCGCAGTCTCGCCGGGACGGAGGTCACCGTGGAACCGTTGCCGGAAAGCAGCGACAGGAACTGGACCGAGCCCGGAATCTACGAGGTCTCGACCGGCGTCTACCGAATCCCGTTGCCCCTGCCCAACGATGCTCTGCGCGCGGTCAACGTCTACGCGGTCACCGACGGCGAGAAGCTCGTCCTGGTGGACTCCGGCTGGGCGTTGACCGTCGCGCGGCAACAGCTTTCGGACGCACTCGGCGGGATCGGCGCGGAGCTCGCCGACGTCAGCGAGTTCCTCGTGACCCACGTCCACCGTGACCACTATTCGCAGGCGGTCGTCCTTCGTCGCGAATTCGGCTCCAAGATCGCCCTCGGACAGGACGAAGAACCCTCGCTCAAGGCTTCCGGCAACCCCGACCGGCTGCCGATGGAGGCTCAGGTCGACCTGCTGGTCCAGGCCGGTGCCGACGAAGTCGTCAAAGCCCTGGCCCGCGACTTCGGCACGAACCGCCGGCACACCGAGGCCGATCTCTGGGAAGCGCCCGACGAGTGGCTGACGCCGGGGCCGCGTCCGATCCTGCCCGGCCGCGAGTTCGACGTCGTCGCTACTCCCGGCCACACGGCCGGCCATGTCGTGTTCGTCGACGACACCGCCGATCTGCTGTTTTCGGGCGACCACGTGCTGCCGCACATCACGCCCTCGATCGGCTTCCAGCCCGTGCCGGCCGAGTTGCCGCTCAACGACTTCATCGACTCGTTGCGCCTGGTGCGAGCGATGCCGGACCGACGCATGCTTCCCGCGCACGGCCCGGTGTCCGAAAGTGTGCACACGCGGGTCGACGAACTGTTGGACCACCATCGGCAACGCCTCGAGACGATCGGCTCCCAAATCGCGGCCGGCGCCAGCACGGCATACGAGGCCGCACATCGGATCGGCTGGACACGGCGCAACCGCAAACTATCCGAAATGGACTCGTTCAACCAGATGCTCGCCGTTCTCGAGACGGCGGCGCATCTTGATCTCCTGGCGTCCCAGGGCAAGCTGGCCACTCAGGTCGTCGAAGGCGTTCGCCACTACACGGCGACCTGAGCACCGCGGGTAGTCGAGTCATGGCGACTACGTCCTGGGACCAGCTTCCTGCATACTGGGTGAAATGGATGTCATCAGACGCGCCAGGGCTTCGGACATCGAGGCGCTGAGCCGCTTGTTCGGTGCACCGGGCGAGCCGCTGGCAACCGCGCTTCGCCAACTCATGACCACATCGCACGTCACGCTGGTGGTAGCCGAAGACGACAACGGCGTCGTCGGCACCGCGCAACTGACGGTGCTGCGTGGGCTCATGTGGGAAGGAGCTACCCGCGGCCTGCTCGAAGGCGTCCGCGCCGCCCGACGAGGAGTGACCAGCGCCCTTCTGACCTGGGGTATCGACGAAGCCCGACGCCGAGGCTGCAGCCGTGTCCACCTCGATTCCGGGCTCGCGCGCGCCGACTTGCGAGACTTCTACGCGCGCTTCGGGTTCGAGCACAGTTATGAAGGATTCACCCGCGTCCTGTGATACTGGCACCGTGACCGACTACAGCATCCGCAGGGCACGACGTGAAGACATCGGCGCGATCGTGCGCATGCTCGCGGACGACCAGCTCGGCGCCACCCGGGACGATCCCGACGACCTCGAGCCCTACCTGCAGGCTTTCGAGGGCATCGACGGCGACCCGAATCAGCTCCTCGTCGTCGTCACGTCCGAAGACGAACCGGTCGGCACGCTGCAGCTGACGATCATTCCGGGTCTCGCCAGGCGCGGCGCGCTTCGCGGACAAGTCGAGGCTGTCAGGATTCACGCCGGCCACCGAGGGGCCGGGCTCGGCGCAGATCTTGTGCGCTGGGCGATCGCCGAGTCTCGGCAACGCGGATGCGCCCTGGTCCAGCTCACCTCGGACGTCGCGAGGACCGATGCACACCGGTTCTACGAGCGCCTCGGTTTCGTTCCGAGCCACACCGGCTTCAAACTCAAGCTCTGATTTACCGAAAACGTTGCTGTAAAAGAATTTCCCGTCTGTCCATATCGGACATAGTCCAATCAAGCCCCCTCCGGTGATCGGCGACGCTCACGCCCACGCACGCGAACCATTCCGAAACAATCCGAGCAAGTCAAGCCGCGAAGGGCGCGAAAGGGCCATTCGCTACCTTCAGCCACCCATTCCTCCGAACTTCGGTGACATTTCTTGCGTGTCCCCGTACGGTCGCGCTCATGACACCTTCACAACCGCTCCGCAAACTCGCTCCTGCGACCGGCCCCCGGAACTCGCACGACAAGCTCCCGTTCGTGCCGAGGACGGTCCGCACCGACCCGGAGACGTTGCAACGCATGAAAGACGAGCAGGTCGTCGACCTGATCCGCCACACCGACGCCGAGATCTCCAAGCTGCAGGCTCTTCAGCTACGAGCGATCGCGAACCTCAGTGTGCGCCGGAGACGGGCGCCCAGCGCCGCTTCGGAAGTGGCTTTGGCGCTGTCGATCACGGAACATCGCGCCGGTGCCATGGTTTCGGCGGCGAACGCACTGATCGCCCGGCTCCCCCGGATGCTCAACCTCATGGACGACGGCCGGCTCGACCTGTACCGCGCCATGAAAGTCGCGGACGCGACGGCGTGGCTGTCCCGAGACCACGCGCGCCTCGTCGATGCGACGCTCGAAGGCCGCGTACTGGGACGCAATGCCACCCAGGTCCGCCGTGCCGCAGCCTATGCGGCCGCCAAGGTGGATCCCGAAGGCGCGGCGCAACGCACTGATCGGAGCCTTGTCGAACGACGGCTGGCCCTGCACCACCAGGACGCCGGCGTAACCAGTCTGTCCATCAACAACGTGCCCACCGAGAAGGCGACCGCAGCGTTCACTCGCATCGATCGGGCCGCGCGAGCGTTGAAGACGCCCGAGGAGTCTCGAACGCTGGACCAGCTCCGCGCGGACGTGGCCACGGACCTGCTACTCAGCGGAACGGGCGGCCCGAACAACCGCGCCGAGGTGTTCCTGCACGTCGATCTGTTGACCTACCTCGGCATGAACGACTTGCCTGCGGCACTGGCGGGCCGCGGACCCATCGCGGCGTCGACGGCCCGCCGCATCCTCAGCGGGTCCGACACGACGATCCGTCGGGTCCTTACCGACCCGCGCACCGGCCAGGTGATCGAGCTGTCACCAACGCGATATCCCCTGGACCCGGCGCACGACGAGTTCATCCGGGTGCGGGACCGCGAGTGCCGGCAGCCCGGATGCACACGTCCCGCGCAGAACTGCGGGGTGGAACCGACTCGGGCGCACGGCGAGGTCAAAGAAGCCGCGGACCAGCCGGTCACCTACTGCACGCGGCACCGCAAGCTGAAAAGCCAGCCCGGTTGGGACTACGAAGTCACGTCGGGCGGCACGGTGAACGTCGCGACACCAGCGGGCCGCGTGCACTCGACCGAGCCACCGTCGATTCACTCCGGCCGACGGCGAGGTAACCGGAGCCGCAAGAAGCCACGGGAATAGCCGACGATCAGCGCGTGCCGGAGATCTTCGCGCTGCCCAGGACGACATCCCCGCCTTCGGCATCCGGCCGGTAGAGCACGACAACCTGGCCCGGGGCTACCCCGCGCAGGGGTTCGCGCAGGTGCAACGTCATCGCGTCGGAGTCCACGTCGGCGACCGCGTCGACGATGCCTCCGTGGGCCCTGACCTGCACCACGCACTCGGTCGGTTCGGTCAGCGGTTCACCGCTGGGCCAGATGGCGCGGTCGGCCTCGATCACCTTGACCCCGAGCCCGGCGGCGGAACCGACCTTGACGGAGCCGGAAACCGGCTCGAGGGAGAGGACGTACCGGGGACGACCGTCGGATGCGGGAGCTTCGATCCCGAGGCCCTTGCGCTGTCCGACAGTGAATCCGTGCACGCCCGTGTGCCGGCCGAGAACGGCACCGGTCTCGGCGTCGACGAGCTCGCCAGGACGCTGCCCGAGGCGGTCTTCCAAGAACTTCTTGGTGTCGCCGTCCGGGATGAAGCAGATGTCGTGGCTGTCAGGCTTGTTGGCGACGGACAGACCGCGTCGCTCAGCTTCCGCCCGGACCTCGGTCTTCCAGGAACCACCCAACGGGAACATGGCGTGGCTGAGCTGCTCCGCCGTGAGGGAGGCGAGCACGTAGGACTGGTCCTTGCCGCTGTCCGCACTACGACGCAATTCCGGCACGCCGTCCACTACGGACAGGCGCGCGTAGTGGCCTGTCGCGACCGCGTCGAAGCCGAGTGCCATCGCCTTCTCGAGGAGAGCTTCGAACTTGATCTTCTCGTTACAGGTGACACACGGATTCGGCGTGCGTCCAGCGGCGTACTCGCCGACGAAAGTCTCAACGACCTCTTCGGTGAAGCGCTCCGCGAAATCCCAGATGTAGAAGGGAATTCCGAGGATGTCGGCGGCCCGCCGGGCGTCGTGCGAGTCTTCGATCGTGCAGCAGCCACGCGAGCCGGTTCGCAAGGTACCCGGCTTGGCCGACAGCGCCAGGTGCACGCCGACGACGTCGTGCCCGGCGTCGACCGCGCGCGCGGCGGCGACCGCTGAGTCCACTCCTCCGCTCATGGCGGCCAAAACCCGCATTGACTTACACCTCTTGCTTCTGGGTCTGCTTGCGCATTCCGGCCAGGCCGGCCTGACGTGCGCGCGTGACAACGCCGCCGATCTCGGCGGCAACGGCCTCGACGTCCGCGGCAGTGGATGTGTGGCCAAGGGAAAACCGGAGAGAGCCCCGGGCCGCCGCTGGATCGGCGCCCATGGCGAGCAGCACGTGGCTCGGCTGGGCGACGCCTGCCGTGCACGCGGAGCCCGTTGAGCATTCGATGCCCTTGGCGTCGAGCAGCATCAGGAGGCTGTCGCCGGCGCAACCGGGGAACGTGAAGTGAGCGTGGCCCGGCAGCCGGTCGCCGTCGCCGCCGTTGAGAATCGCGTCGGGAACCTCGGTTTGGACGACTTCGATGAGTCCGTCCCGGAGCTCTTCGACGCGCTTCGCGTATTCGGCTCGGGTCGCGACGCTGGCTCGGACCGCGGCCGCGAAACCGACGATCGCCGGAACGTCGAGAGTGCCGGAGCGGACGCTGCGCTCCTGGCCGCCGCCGTGCAGCAACGGCACGCAGGTCACGTCGCGGCCGAGCAGGAGCGCACCCACGCCGAACGGACCACCGAGCTTGTGCCCGGTCAACGTGAGTGCGGCGGCGCCGCTGGCCGCGAAGTCGACCGGTACGGCACCGACGGCCTGAACGGCGTCGGTGTGGAGCGGGATGTCGAACTCCGCGCACACCGCTCCCAGCTCGGCGACCGGGTTGATCGTGCCGACCTCGTTGTTGGCCCACATCACCGTCACCAGCGCGACGGTGTCGGGATCCGCGGCGATGGCGGCGCGGAGGACCTCCGGTGAGACGCGGCCCTGGCTGTCGACTTCCAGCAGCGTGATCTCGGCGCCGCAATGAGATTCGAGCCATTCGACTGTGTCCAGCACGGCGTGGTGCTCAGCGGCTCCGCAGAGGATGCGACGACGCCGCTCGTGCTCGTCGTGTCGGGCCCAGTAGATGCCCTTGAGCGCGAGGTTGTCGCTCTCGGTGCCGCCACCGGTGAAGATCACCTCGGAGGGGCGGGCGCCCAGGGCGTCGGCGATGGTTTCGCGGGCTTCCTCGACCATCCGCCGGGCACGACGGCCCGAAGAGTGCAGCGCGGAGGCGTTGCCCACGTTGGACAGCGCCTCGGTCATCGCCGCTACGGCTTCGGGCAACATCGGAGTGGTCGCCGCGTGGTCGAGATAGGTCATCGCCTCTTCAGGGTAGTCCGCTCCACCGCGTGACGAAGCCCACCCTGGCCCTCGAAGTGGGCTGTCACACCTTCGACGGCCAGCGTCCGGTCAGCCGGACCCCCAGCAGCGCCAGGGCCACCAGGGCCACCGTGAGCAGGGCCATCGCCGGCGATGGATCCAGAACCGACCCGGCCACGCTGAGCAGGACGCCACCCAGGCCGATGAGCAGCGCCGACCCCACCCAGTCGGCCAGCTGCACGGCCGAGGTGGTGAAACCGCGCTCGCCCTCGGGTGAGTACCGGAGCAGGAGGACGGAGATAGCGGGCATCGCGATCCCCATGCCGGCGCCCCCGACCGCGCAGGCCACGAACGCCGGCCAGGCGGGGAACCAGGGTTGCGAGACCAGGCCGAAGCCGACCAGACCCGCCGCGACCAGCCAGAACCCCGTGCGCAGCGATGCCTCCCGGGACCAGTTCAGGTACCGCCCTTGCGCCGCCGATGCCGCGGACCAGCCCAGCGCCGTGATGGTCAGCGGCAGTCCCGCGAGGGCCGGGCTGTAGCCGTGCACCGCGGTCATCGTCAGCGGCAGGTACGCCTCCATTCCGGCGTACGCGCCGGCGATCAGGGCGCGGGACGCGACCACCGTCGGCAGGCCGGGGCGGGAGGACAGCGTCCCGGTCGGGAGCAGCGTCCGGAGGGCGTAGCCCAAGGCCGCGAGACCGGCCGTGCCGTAGACGAGGGCCAGTAGCGATTGGTGCTGGGCCGCCCACGTCAACGCCGCGACACCGAGGGCCGCGATGACCGCCTGGACCACGCCCGCGCGTCGGCCGCCGACAGAGGGCAGGTGGGCCGGGAGGCGGCGGACGACCACGACCAGCATCGCCACGCCGGCGACCACCAGCGGGACCAGGCCCAGGAACACCCAGCGCCAGCCGATGCTGACCGTCACCACGCCGGCCACGGAGGGGCCGACCACCGCCGGCAGGACCCAGGCGGCCGCGTTCGCCGCGTAGATCACCGGGCGTTCCTGGTCGGTGAACGTCAACGCGATCAGCAGCGAAACCGACACCAGCAGCAGCCCCGACCCGAAGCCCTGCAACGCGCGGCCGAAGAGGAACGTCGGCATCCCGGTCGCCGTCCCCGCGACGACCAGGCCGGCCGCGAACAACACCGGTCCCGCGAGCAACGCAGGCGCCGGGCCGCGACGGTCGCCGATTCGGCCTGACAGCACCGTCGCGACGACGCTCGAGATCAGGAAGATCGTGAACGGCCACGAGTACAGCGACTGGCCGTGCAGGTCGGCGACCAGCGTCGGCATCGCCGTCGCGACGCCCATGTTCTCGAACGCGACCAACGTGACCACCAGCAGCAGCGCGATCGTGGTCAGGCGGTGTTCCGCGGTCCACAGCACGCTGCGGCGACGGGGTGCGGAGTCGAGCGTCGAGGCCATGATCAGCAGCGTGCAACCTCCAGCCCGCTGGAGGTCAAGCCGGTTCAGGCCGTGCGACGCGTCACCGATTCCAGACGCAGGTCGCGGGCCAGGGCGGCGGCCTCGCCACGGGAGCTCACGTCCAGCTTGTCCAGGATGTTGCGGACGTGGAACTTCACCGTGTGCTCGCTGAGCTGCAGTTGTTCGGCGATCTGCCGGTTGCGCAGGCCCTGCGAGATCCCCGTCAGGACTTCGACCTCACGCGGGTTGAGCCGGTCGAGGGGACGCAGCTCCGGCGGCTCGGCGACGCCGAGCGGGAGGACCGCGGTGACCGTCGTCCCCCAGCCGGGCACCGCGTCGACCTCCCAGTGGCCGCCGAGGGCCGTGAGCCGGTCGGTCAGGCCGCGGGCCGGGATGGCGTCGGCGACTTCGGGGCTGTCGTCGCGGACCGTGATGCGCAGTACCGCGCCGTCCAGCCGCCAGGACGCCCGCAGCCGCGTGGTCGCCGGGCGGTCCAAAGCCGCGAGCACCAGGCCGCGGGTCATCGTCCGCGCCGTGTGGGCGATGTCCTGCGGAAGGGATGCGTCACCGACCGGTTCGACCAGGTCCACGTCGACCTCGGTGTGCTGGACCAGCTCGGCGAGCTGGGTCGTGAGCAGGGCGAAGGCCGCGGCCGCCCGTTGCTCGGAGAGGGCTTGGTCGCGGTCGACGACACCCTTCAGTTCGAGCAGCGCGTCGCGGGCCAGGTCGGCCGCGGTGCGGCGGGCGACGACGTCGGAGAGACGTGACGAGCGCAGCACCGCCAAGAGGGTCGTCAGGGTCGCCGCGTGGGTCTGGCCGAGGTCCGTGATCGCGTGGGCCCGGGCGGTGGCCGCAGCGAGATTGCTCGCCAGGACGTCCGGGCCCGGGTCGGCCGCGCGCTGGCCCGCGTCGGTGCTGAGGATGTGCCACAGCTGTGCGGCCAGCTCCAGTTCGGGCGTCGGCAGTTCGCCCTCCGCCGGTACCACGGCCAGCACGGCGCCCTTGCCGACGGCCGGCATCGACGAAAAGAGGACGAGACGGCGTTCGACGCCGCCCAGCACGCCGTCGACCACCAGGGCCTTGCCGGGCTCGCTGCGGTCGACCAGCCGTTGCAGCTCGACGCTCGTCACGGCCTGAGCGATCGCCTGGTCGCCGACGACCTTCAGCGGGCTGCGCGGGCAGTCCCCGGTCTGCATGGCGGCCGCGTGGTGCGGGATCAGCTTGCCCAGCTCGTCGGAAAACCGGCCGAGCAGGTGCGGCCGCGGCGCCGACAGGAGCCGTTCGACGACGTCCAGCACGTGTCGCGGATCCGACCACGAAGCATCCATGCCGTCCAAGGTAGGCGCGGGCGCGGTGCGGCGGCCTGCTCGTCCGGCTGGTGAACACTGCTCGTCCGGGTGGTTCGGCCGGAATACCACGCGAGTTGACTCGTTGGGGAGGACATTCGAGAGTCACGAAAGCGAGGAGCGCAGACAACCATGCGAGCGATCACCTTCTCCACCTACGGCGGGCCGGACGTCCTGCAGCTGTCCGAGGTCCCGGTGCCGGAACCCGGCCCGGGGCAGGTACGGCTGGCCGTCCGGGCCGCCGGGATCAACCCGATCGACTGGAAGATCCGCAACGGCTTCATGCGGCAGAACTTCGAGGTCGACCTCCCGCACATTCCCGGTCTCGAAGTGGCCGGTGTCGTCGACGCCGTCGGCGAGGGCGCGGACTTCGCCGTCGGTGACGAGGTGTTCGGCTGGTCCGAGACCGGCGCCTACGCCGAGTACGCGCTGGCGAAGACGCTCGCACCCAAGCCCGCCGGCATTTCATGGGCGGACGCGGCCGCGCTTCCGGTCGCCGGCGAGACCGCCCTTCGCGTACTCGGTCTGCTCGAGGTCCGCGAAGGCGAGACGCTGCTGGTGCTCGGCGCCAGCGGCACGGTCGGGCGCTTCGCCGCGCAGGTGGCCATCGCGCGGGGCGCCACCGTCATCGGCACCGCCGGCAGCCGCAATCTCGACGACCTCAAGTCGCTGGGGATCGTGCCGGTGCGCTACGGCGACGGCTGGGTGGAGCGGGTCCGCGAGGCCGCGCCCGGGCCGGTGGACGCCGTGTTCGACGCCGCCGGCCACGGGGTGCTGCCGGGGTCGATCGAGCTGCGGGGCACGAAGGACCGGATCGTCACCATCGCCGACGGAGCCGCCTTCGAGCTGGGGATCCCGTTCTCGAGCGGGGGCGAACAGTCGCGCGAGGTCCTGACCGGGATCGCCGGCTGGGTGACCGACCGCGGGCTCCGGATCGCGCAGGGCAAGAGCTACCCGCTCGAGGACGCGGCGGCCGCGCAGGTCGAGAGCGAGGACGGCCACCCGGGCGGCAAGCTCACGCTCGCGATCGGCTGAACGCGAAAGGGCCTGTCGCCGGATTACGACGACAGGCCCGTGCGAAACGGCGAACCAACCCGGGCCTGTCGCCGGATCGCGGCGACAGGGCCCGGATCACTTCGCGGGAGGCGAAGCCAGGGAGACCCGCTGAGCAGCGATCCGGCGCCGCTGCTGGGCCGGGATCTTGACCGTCCCCAGTGCCGAATGCACGGCCGCCTCGGCGAGCGCCGCCAGTTCACGACGGTTCTCCGCGCGGCCCGGGGCGATCTCCGGGCAGATGTGGACCTCGAGCACCAGCCCGCGCAACGCCGCGACCCGGCGCAGGGAAGCGATCAGCGATTCTGGGCCGATGAACGCGGGACGGCTCGTCTCGCGGCCGTCGGCCAGGCGGTACCGCAGCGCGATCGGGCGGACCGGGACGCCGCCGTCGATGGCCGCCTGGAACGTCGCGGTCGTAAAGCGGCCGGACGCCAGCCCGCACCACGTCGTGCCTTCCGGGGTCACGCTCACCAGCGAGCCGGTCCGGAGCGCGTCGGCCAGGGACGCCATCGTGGCCGGCAGCGTGGTCAGCCGTTCGCGGTCGAGGAAGATGCTGCCGCCGCGGCGGACGAGTCCGCCCAGCACCGGCCAGCCCGCGATCTCCTTCTTGGCCAGCGCGCGCATCGGCCGCAGGGCGTTGATCGCGATGATGTCCAGCCACGAGATGTGGTTGTTGACCACCAGCGCGCCACGGCCGGCGGGCGCGGTCAGGAAGTCGCCGCCGCCCCGGATGTCGAGGCGGACGCCGAACGCCCGCAGCATGCTGCGGAAGACCAGCCGGAGCCGGTACTCGCGGCCCCAGGAGACCAGCAGCAGGGGCGCCGTCAGCATGGCCGAAAAAACGACCAGGACCGCCGCCGTGACGCGCAGGACGCGTCGCGGGAAAGCGACCACGGGGTCGCCTTCGGTCAGGCAGCCGTCGCCGCACGGCGACGTCGGCATGTAGGCGTGGCTCATACCTGGACCCCGAGGAAGAACTTCAGGTACCGCTCGTCGACGTTGTGCAGGTCCAGCACGACGAAGAAGTCCGCGACGCCGAAGTCGGCGTCGAGCGCGGGCGGGCCGTAGGCCTTGGCGCCGAGCCGGACGTAGCCCTTGATCAGCGGCGGCAGGATCGAGCGGTCGGGGCGGTCGATCCCCGACGCGTCCCACGGGATCAGCGGCGAGACGCGCGTCGCCTCGTCCGAGTAGTGCTTGGCGCGCAGGACGTCCCAGACGCCGGCGGCGAAGGAACCGCCGTCCACCAGTGGGACGGACGCGCAGCCGGCGAGGTACCGGTGGCCGGACAGCAGCATGTACCGGGCGATCCCGGCCCAGACCAGGCTGACGACGGCGCCGCTGCGGTGGTCCGGGTGCACGCACGACCGCCCGGTTTCGACCAGGGACGGCCGAAGCGCGTCGAGGGCGCTCAGGTCGAACTCGCTGTCGGCGTAGAGCTTCCCAGCCTGGGCAGCGCGTTCCGGCGGCAGCATCCGGTAGGTGCCGACGATTTCGCCCGTGTTGTCGTCGCGGACGACGAGGTGGTCGCAGAACTCGTCGAACTCGTCGACGTCGAGGCCGGCGACCGGAGAGTGCAGCCGCGCGCCCATCTCCTCGGCGAAAACCCGGTGCCGCAGTTTCTGCGCGGCGACCACTTCTTCGTTCGCGTGGGCGACGAGAAGGGAGTACCGGGGAGCGTCCGCGGGGAGGTCGGCACCCGCCTGATCAGTGCTGACGAGGAGCTGTGACGTCGTCATGGTCAAGGTGTACCCGCGCGTTGGAAGCCGCGGAGAGTGCCATCCGATGACCGATTAGTGCACGTTCAGTTAATGGCGGGTTCTCAGGCTTCTCTCAGGTCCCGGAAACGCGCGAAGGGCCTTCCGGGTGATCCCGGAAGGCCCTTCGGAGCAAGCGATCAGCCCTTGCGCTTCTCGACCGCTTCGGTCAGCTGCGGCGCGACGTTGAACAGGTCGCCGACGATGCCGAAGTCGGCGATCTCGAAGATCGGCGCCTCCGGGTCCTTGTTGACGGCGATGATCGTCTTCGACGTCTGCATGCCGGCGCGGTGCTGGATCGCGCCGGAGATGCCGAGGGCGATGTACAGCTGCGGCGACACGGTCTTGCCGGTCTGGCCCACCTGGAACTGCGCCGGGTAGTAGCCGGAGTCGACGGCGGCACGCGACGCGCCGACGGCCGCGCCGAGCGAGTCGGCCAGCTTCTCGACGACGTCGAACTTCTCCGCCGAGCCGACACCGCGGCCACCGGAGACCACGATCGAGGCCTCGGTCAGCTCCGGACGGTCACCGCCGGTCACCGGCTCGACGCCGGTGATCTTGGTGGCCTTCGCCGCATCGACGGCGGGGATCTCGACGGTCTCCTCGGCCGCCGCGCCCTCGGCCGGCTCGGCCTCGACCGCACCCGGGCGGATGGACACGACCGGCGCGCCCTTCGCGGACTTCGACTTCACCGAGAACGCGCCACCGAAGATGGACTGGTCGATGACGCCGTCGCCGTTGACGCCCACGGCGTCGTAGATCAGGCCGGAACCCAGGCGCACGGCCAGGCGGGCGGCGACCTCCTTGCCCTCACCGCTGGCGGTGACGAGCACGGCGGCCGGGGACGCGGACTGCGCGAGCGCGGCGAGCACGTCCACCTTGGGCGTGACCAGGTAGTTCGCGGCGTCGTCGCCTTCCGCGACATACACCTTGGCGGCGCCGTGCGACGCCAGCGACTGCTTCGCCTTGGCGGCGGTCCCGGTCGGGCCGACGACGACGGCCGACGGCTCACCGAGCGCGCGGGCGGCGGTCAGCAGCTCGAGCGTGACCTTCTTGACCTCACCGTCGACGTGGTCGACGAGGACGAGTACTTCAGCCATGTTCTTGTTCCTCCTCGAAGAGCCGTTGTCAGATGAGCTTCTGGCCGACCAGGTACTCGGCGACCTTGGTGCCGCCGTCGCCCTCGTCTTCGACCTTCTCGCCGGCGGTGCGCGGCGGCTTCGGCGCGGATTCGGTCACGGTGGACCACGCGTTGCCGAGGCCGACCTCGCCCGCGTCGACGCCCAGGTCGGCGATGGTGAACGTCTCGACCGGCTTCTTCTTCGCGGCCATGATGCCCTTGAAGGACGGGTAGCGCGGCTCGTTGATCTTCTCGCCGACGCTCACCACGGCGGGCAGGTTCGCCTCGAGGCGGGTGAGACCGTCCTCGGTCTCGCGGACGGCCTTGATGGTCGAACCTTCGACCGTGACCTCGCGGGCGTAGGTGACCTGCGGCAGGCCGAGCAGCTCGGCGAGGATCGCGGGGACGGCGCCGCCGCGGCCGTCGGAGGACTCGTTGCCGGCGATGATCAGGTCGAAGCCTTCGACCTTCGAGATCGCGGCGGCGAGCACCTTGGCGGTGGCGATCGCGTCGGAGCCGTGCAGCGCCTCGTCGGAGACGTGGATGGCCTTGTCGGCGCCCATGGACAGCGCCTTGCGGATGGCGTCGGTCGCGCGGTCCGGGCCCACCGAGATCACGGTGACCTCGCCCTCGCCGGCTTCCTTGATCTTCAGCGCCTCTTCGACGGCCTTCTCGTTGATCTCGTCGAGCACGGCGTCGGCGGATTCGCGGTCAAGGGTGTGGTCGGACCCGTTGAGCTTCCGCTCCGAGTAGGTGTCCGGTACCTGCTTGACCAGGACGACGATGTTGGTCATGGGTCTGCTTCGACCTCCCGGTTCGTGGCCCGCGGAAGACCACGGGACAGTGCTCTACTGGCCGGTAGATTAGGGCCGATCGGCGCCCAGCACCCGCCGAGGTGACGCCTTTCACCTGGATGCGCAATTTAATGGGACCATCGTCCCGGTAGTCGACCGGTTACCCCACCTGAACTGCCGTTCGTCCGATCGGACCAACCACGGCCTACTCGCAGTGGGTGTCAGGCATTAACCTCCCCCACCATGCCCGCGCGCATCGCCGTCATCACCGACTCGAGCTCCTGCCTGCCCGACCTCGTCGCCTCCCGCTGGGCCATCGGAGTCGTCCAGATCCAGCTGAACCTGGGTGGTCACTTCGACGACGAGAACCGCTTCGACCGCGGCGAGGTGATCGACGCGCTGAGAGCCGGGCAGGTACTGACCACTTCGCCCCCGGACCCGGGGGCGTTCTTCTGGACCTACCAGGAAGCGGCCGCATCGGGCGCGACCGCCATCGTCAGCATCCACATCTCCGGCCGCATGTCCGACACCGTCCGCGCGGCCCGGGAGGCCGCCCAGCAGGTCCGCATCCCGGTGCACGTCCTGGACAGCCGCACCACCGGGATGAGCCTCGGGTTCGCCGCGGTGTCCGCGGCCCGGGCGGCCGCGGCGGGCGCCGACGCCGCGCGGGTCATCGAAGCCGCCGAACGCCGCTGCTTCACCAGCACCGAGTTCATCTACGTCGACACGCTGGAGTACCTCCGCCGCGGTGGGCGGATCGGCGCCGCGCAGGCCATGCTCGGCACGGCGTTTTCGATCAAGCCGCTGCTCACGGTCAAGGACGGCGAGGTCGCGCCGCTGGCCCGCGTCCCCGGCACGCGGCGGGCGCTGGCCAAGATGGTCGACCTCGCGGTCAAGAAGTCCGGCGGCTTCCGCGCCGACATCGCCGTGACCCGGTTCGGCGCCAGCGACCACGAGCTCGAGATCGGCAGGCAGATCGAACGCCGGGTGCCGGCGATGGCCGAGAGCATGGTCGTCGAAGCGAGCACGGTCATCGGCGCGCACCTCGGCCCCGGCGCGCTCGGCATCACGGTGTCGCCGGTGTACTGACCCGCCGTCCCGGGATCGCGAGCACCAGGAGCGGGACCACGACCCCGAGCCCGGTCGCAGCGATGATCAGCACCTGGTCGATCCGCTCGAAGTGCGACACGTGGCCGAGGTGGTAGCGGAAGTGCGGCAAGCCGAACAGCAGCGCGGCCACGCCGGCGAGGCGCGCCACGGCTGTGGTGGCGATCACGGCGGCTCCGACCAGCAGCGCGGCGAGCGTCAGGTTGAGGCCGCCGAAGTCGCGCAGGAGGTGCTCGTTGAAGGGCCCGTCCATCGAGACCCAGCCGGTGCGGAATCCGGGAAAGTCCTGGTAGAAGCCGGTCGGCGAGACCAGTGGCCAAGTTCCGACCACGGCCTCGACCAGGCCGAAGAAGACGAGCAGTACGCGGGTGGTTGTCCGTTGCATGACCACGGAACGAGACGGCCGGGCCGGACGTGACACCCGCTAGTGTCGCGGAGGTGACCACCCCAGCCACCCGGGCCGAGGCGCTGCACCTGACCGGCGAACGGACCGTCCCCGGCATCGCCGAGGAGAACTACTGGTTCCGCCGCCACGAGGCCGCCTACCTCGCTCTGCTCCCCCACTGCGCGGACGCGACGGTGCTCGAAGCCGGCTGCGGCGAGGGCTACGGCGCGAGCCTCCTCGCGACGACGGCCCGCCGGGTGCTCGCGCTGGACTACGACGTGCCGACCACCGAGCACGTCGCCCGCCGCTACCCCGACGTCGCCGTCGCGCGGGCGAACCTGGCGTTCCTGCCGGTCCGGGACGGCGCGGTCGACGTCGTGGCCAATTTTCAGGTCATCGAGCACCTGTGGGATCAGGCCGGGTTCCTCGCCGAGTGCCGGCGGGTGTTGTCACCGGGCGGCAAACTGCTGGTCACGACCCCGAACCGGCTGACCTTCACCCCGGACAGCGACACGCCGCTGAACCCGTTCCACACCCGTGAGCTGGCGCCGGCCGAGCTGGCCGGGCTGCTCACCGACGCCGGCTTCGCCGTCGAGTCGCTGCACGGCCTGCACCACGGCGACGCCGTGCGCGCGCTCGACGAGCGGTACGGCGGTTCGATCATCGACGCCCAGCTCGACGTGGTCATGGGCTCGCTGCCCGGCCAAGCCGTGTGGCCCGCGGAATTGCTCGCCGACGTCGCCGCGATCGAAGCGTCCGGTTTCGCCGTCCACGGCGACGACCTCGACGCGAGCCTCGACCTGGTCGCCGTGGCGGTGCGCCGATGAACGAAGGCACGTTCTGCTTGGTCCTGCACAGCCACCTGCCGTGGCTGCCGCACCACGGGAGCTGGCCGGTCGGCGAGGAATGGCTGTACCAGGCGTGGGCGCATTCGTACCTGCCGATGGTCGACCTGCTCGAACGCTTTGCCGCCGAGGGGCGCCGGGACGTGCTCACACTGGGCGTGACGCCGGTGCTCGCCGCGCAGCTGGACGACCCGTACAGCATCCGAACGTTTCACGACTGGCTCGGCCACTGGCAGCTGCGCGCCCAGCACGCGTCGACACTGTGGCGCGGCGACCCGACCCTGCGCGAGCTGGCCGCGGCCGAGCACCGGACCGCGGTCCGCGCGGCCGAGGAGCTGGGGACGCGCTGGCGGCACGGCTTCTCCCCCATTCTTCGTTCGCTGGTCGACAACGCGACGATCGAGCTGCTCGGCGGACCGCTGGCCCACCCGTTCCAGCCGCTGCTGGACCCGCGGGTGCGCGAGTTCGCGCTGACCGCCGGCCTCGCTGACACGGAGCTGCGGCTCGGGTCGCGTCCCGAGGGAATTTGGGCGCCGGAGTGCGGCTACGCGCCTGGTATGGAAAACGGCTACGCGGCCGCGGGCGTGCGCCGATTCATGGTCGACGGGCCGTCGCTGCGCGGCGAGACGTGGGCGGCGCGCCCGGTCGGCGGCAGCGACGTGGTCGCTTTCGGACGAGACCTCGAAGTCACCTACCGCGTCTGGTCGCCGAAGGCCGGCTACCCCGGCCACGCGGCCTACCGCGACTTCCACACGTGGGCGCACGAGGTCGGGCTCAAGGCGTCGCGCGTCACCGGCAAGACGGTCGAGCCGGTGGACAAGGCGCCGTACGACCCGTCGCTGGCCGCGGACGTGCTGGGGCTGCACGTCAAGGACTTCGTCGACACGGTCGTCACCCGGCTGCGTTCGCTGAAGGCGCAACACGGCCGTGAGGCGCTCGTGGTCGCCGCGTACGACACGGAACTGTTCGGCCACTGGTGGCACGAAGGCCCGGCGTGGCTCGAAGGCGTGCTGCGCGCGCTGCCCGAGGCGGGCGTCCGCGTGACGACGCTGAAGGGCGCGCTCGACGCCGGGCTCGTCGGCGAGCCGATCGACCTGCCGGCGTCGTCGTGGGGGTCGGGCAAGGACTGGCGCGTCTGGGACGGCGAGCAGGTCAAGGACATGGTCGACGCCAACACCGCGCTGCAGCGGCGGCTGCTCGACCTCGTTGCCGGTTTGCCGACCACGGCTCGCGACACCGTCGCCGACCAGGCCGTGGCCGAGGCGATGCTGGCCCTGGAGAGCGACTGGGCGTTCATGGTCACCAAGGACTCGGCCGCGGACTACGCGCGCCGTCGCGCGGCGGTCCACACCGAGCGCTTCGACGCGTTGGCCGATTTGCTGCGACGCGGCGACCGCGCGCGGGCCGGGCAGCTGGCCGCGGCCTACCGCGCCGACGACGGACCGTTCGGGCACCTCGACGCCCGGGCGTTGAAGCACGACTGAAGGGACCTTCATGGGGATCCACGAAATTCCGGTCAAGACCCTCGACGGGCAGGACAGCTCTCTGGGCTCGCTCGCCGGCAAGGCGCTGCTCGTGGTCAATGTGGCGTCGAAGTGCGGCCTGACCCCGCAGTACTCCGGCCTCGAGCGGCTTCAGGAACGCTTCGGCGGCCAGGGCTTCTCCGTGGTCGGTTTTCCGTGCAACCAGTTCGCGGGACAGGAGCCGGGCAGCGCGGAGGAGATCCAGACGTTCTGCTCGACGACCTACGGCGTCACGTTCCCGCTGTTCGAGAAGATCGACGTCAACGGCGAGGGCCGGCACCCGCTGTACGCGGAACTGACCAAGACAGCCGACGCCGAGGGTGAGACCGGCGATGTCCAGTGGAACTTCGAGAAGTTCCTGGTCGGCGCGGACGGCGAGGTCCTGGCGCGGTTCCGGCCGCGGACCGAGCCCGAGGACGAGAACGTCGTCAAGGCCATCGAGGCCGCTCTCCCGGCGTGAGCCGGCCGCGCCGGGCTTTCGGGCCCGGCGCGGCAGCGTTCACAGGCCGAGCTGCTCGCGGCCGACCGCTGTGAGGTCGTCGATCGTGGCGCGGCCCGTCCAGTTCACTTCGTAGTCCTCGGGCGCGAAGTCGCCCGGGCTCGCTCCGGTCAGGAACGCGCGGCCGCACTTTTCGGCGTAGGCCGCGTTCTTCGGACAGAGCGGGCTCGCCGGGATGTACAGGACGTTGCCCCAGCGGTCCGGGTTGGTGCCGTCGGCGACCGCGTGGATGACGTCGCCGTGCCACCAGACCGTGTCTCCGGGTTCGATGCCGGGGATCGAGGTCAGCGCCGGCAGCAGGTCGTCGTGGTATTTGTCGTTCACCGGCAACGCCTGGCCGTTGACCGCGCCGCAGAGGTCGTCGTCGGGGATGTCGTCCTGCAGCGCGCGAAGCAGCACGTATGCCATGGCCGACGGGATCGGCACGACGTGCAGCACGCCGTCGCCCTGGCGCATTTCCGACAACGCCGTCCAGCCCTGGAAGGTACGGAAGGCCGAACACATGACCGTTGACGGGTATTCGTCCACTTCGGTGCGGTAAGCGCCGTCCCACGGGTCGTACTCTTGCCAGTTTCCGGCGAAGACGTGGCGGAAGACCTGCTGGTAGGCGGGCAGCAGCCAGCGCTCGACCGAGCCGGAGTCGGTGTGGGCGGACAAGCCGAGCGACGCCGAGCCGGGCGGGCGGCGCCGGATGCGGTCGGGGTAGGCCGTGTCGCGATCGGGGTCGAACCAGACGCGCCCCTCGGACTCGTGCCGCCAGAAGGAGTTGAGGAACCGCCGGACGGCGACCATGTGCTCGTGCTGGCGGGCCTGGATCTGCGGCTTCGACCAGTAGACCGGGTAGATCTGCGGCTGGCTCGACGCGAGCCCGGCGAAGACGTCGTCGGCCGGGCCCTGGTAGGTCCCGGCGAAATCGTTGTCGGCGAGGTAGGCGGCCAGCTCCGAGTCCCACGCTTCGGCCGTTTCGCGCGCGAAGGTGCCTTTCACGACGGCACAGCCGCGGCGCCGGACGGCGTCGAGCGTGCGCTGCGGCACGGTGCCGTCGGCGATGTCCCGATAACGAACAACGGGGAAGGCGTCCGGGTCGGCGGCGACGGCGTCGACCTCGCGCCGCATCCGGTCGCGGATTCCGGCGAACGCGCCGGCGACGTCGCCGATCCGGGCGCGCAGCTCGCGCTTGGTCCGCGAGACGGCCTCGGACATGTTCGCGGGCAGCTCTGTGGACGTCATCGGTGTCCCTCGCGATCTTTTGGTTAGGACTCCTTACTAGAATGGCCCGGCTACGGTAACCGCTGTCCGTCCCCCGCCACAAGAGGTGCGATGTCCGACCCCGAACGGCCGCTTCCGCGCCTGGCGATGCTGCGGGCCATGACCGACCGCGCGGTGCTCGACCACGTTTTCGTCCACGGACGGACCACGCGCGCGGAGCTCGCCGCGACCACCGGGATCTCGAAGCCGACGATCTCCGAGTCGGTCCGCCGCCTCGAGACGGCGGGCGCGCTGCGGGCCACCGGCACCGACCAGACGGGCCGCCGTGGTCGTATCGCGACCTTTTACGAGCTGGCCGCCGACGCCGGCCGCGTCGTCGCCGCGGAGGTCAACCAGCAGGGCATCCGCACGGTGACGACCGACCTGACCGGGACGGTTCTGACCACCGGCCACCACGCTCCGGACGACCGGCCGATGACCGCCGCGGTCCGCGACGCCGTCGCCGCGGCAGGCGAAGCCGGGTCGGGACCGGTGCGGGCGACCGCGATCTCGGTGGCCAACCCGGTCGACCCGGTCACGCACGAGGTCGTCGAGCTGCCGGGGTCGCCGTTTCCCGAGGGACGGCTCCGAGCCGGGGAAATCGGACGGGACGTTCTGCTGGACAACGACGTCAACTTCTCCGCGCTCGCCGAGCGGCGCGAGGGCGCCGCGCGGGAGGCGAAGAGCTTCGCCTACGTCTATGTCGGCGCCGGGCTCGGTGTCAGCCTTTACGTCGGCGACCAGCTCGTGCGGGGCGCGCACGGGCTGGCCGGCGAGATCGGGTACCTGGACAGTTCGGGGTCGACGACGCTCGCCTCGGCTCTCGCGGACCAGGGTTTCGGCAGGTCGGACGCGCCTTCGCTGGACGTCGACGCGATTTTGACCACGCTCGACCGGGCGGACGGTGACGCTGTGGCCGCCGAACGACTACGGCTGCTCGGCGCGACGCTCGGGCGGGCCGTGGCCGCGATCTGCACGATCGTCGACCCGGACCTGGTGCTGCTGGGCGGGCCGGCGGGGAGCCGTCCGGGACTGGTGGCCGAGATCCGGCGAACGGTCCGGGCGGCGGCGCCCGGGCCGGTCCGGGTGGAGGCCGGCGCGGTGACGGACTCGGCCGCCTTGCGCGGCGCGCTGCTGTCGGCTCTCGACCACGGACGAGAGGGCCTGGTCAGAGTCGTGGCCGAAAGCTGACCGGACCGCGAAGCGAGATCGCCGGGGCTGAGCCGTTGTCGAAAGCCGACCAGGCATCGAGTCACCTTTGCCGGCGTGCGACCACCGCGGCGGTCCGCGCTCGAGGCCGTCGCCGGGATGCCTGCCCCGACCCGCACCCTCGGCGTCGATCGTCGTCGGGAATCGACGATGCGGCTCAGGCCGAGCCGGCGTCGATCACCGCTCGTGCGCACTTCGCGACCACCGCCGCGTCGACCTTGACCACCCGGCGGTCGTACGTCAGCAGGCCGTTGACCTCGTTCTCGACATCGGTCGTCTGCGTGTAGACCGCGCCGGACAGGCCGCGTTCGGCCACCACTCGCTCCAGAGCGGTGCTCACCTCCGCGTAGCGCTCGGTGAGCCGCTCCCGGGTCGGCGTCATTTCGTACGCGTTCGGCGGGCCGGGCCAGCGGTGGTCGTCCAGGACGAGGCCGAGACCGCCGTACTCCCCGTCGACGATCGCCCGGCCGTCGGTCACCGCCGGCTCGCCCGGGCCGACGTACGCGTGGTCGTCGTAGACGTCGCCCGCGCCCGTGTCCGGGCGGGAGAAGCAGCAGTTGACCCCGCTGTTCGCGATCACCAGCCGGGTCGGGTCGAGTGCTTTGACCAGTTCCGCGACACGGGCTGTGTCGTACTCGCCCCAGCCCTCGTTGAACGGCACCCAGCCGACGATCGACGGGACCGCCTTCAGCTGGGTGATCATTTTGATCAGTTCCGCCTCGAACAGCTCGCGGGCTCGCGGGACCGGGTCCGGCGCAATGCCGGGTGGACCGTCGAACGACACCGTCAGCGAGGGCATGTCCTGCCAGACGACCAGGCCGAGCGTGTCGGCCCAGTAGTACCAGAGCGCCGGCTCGACCTTGACGTGTTTGCGGACGAAGTTGAAGCCCAGCTCTTTCGTCTTTTCGAGGTCGAAGCGCAGGGCGTCGTCGGTGGGCGCGGTCGAGATGCCGTCCGGCCAGTAGCCCTGGTCGAGCGGGCCGTGGAGGAACGTCGGCCTGCCGTTGAGCGCGATCCGCGGGCGGCCTTCGGAGTCCGGGAGCAGGCCGATCGTCCGCAGGCCGGCGTAGCTGCCGACTTCGTCCAGAACCGCGCTATGCCGGTCCAGCAGCTGGACGCGCAGCGTGTAGAGGTGTGGGTCGTCGGGGCTCCAGAGGCGTGGTTCCGGAACGTCCACGCGCACCGACGTCCCCGCCGCGCCCGAGCCGCGAGCGACCTCGCCGTCCGTGGCCGAAACGACGACAACGACCTCCGCGCCGCCGGTGACCTGGGGAAACACTGTCACGCCGGTGAGGTCCGGGGTAAGATCGAGTCGTTCGATACGGGTCTGCGGTACCGGCTCCAGCCAGACCGTCTGCCAGATTCCGGACGACGCCGTGTAGCAGATCCCGCCGGGCGCGTTGCGCTGCTTGCCGACCGGGAACGGCTCGATGTCGGTGCGGTCCTCGGCCCGGACGGTCAGCTCCTGCGGCCCCGACGCCCGCAGGACGTCGGTGATGTCCGCGCTGAACGCCGTGTAACCGCCTTCGTGCGTCGCGACGAGCTGGTTGTTGACCCACACCTTCGCCGTCTGGTCGACCGCGCCGAAGTGCAGCAGGATCCGCTGGTCACGCCACTCTGGCGGAATTTCGACCAGGCGCCGGTACCAGAGGACCTCGTCGCGTCGTCCGATTCCGGACAACGCCGACTCCGGCGGGAACGGGACCAGGATCCGCTCGGCGTAGCCCGACGGCCGTGGTTCGTCCGGCGACGACGGCCAGCCCGCGTACTCCCAGACGCCGTTCAAGTTCAGCCAGCGCGGCCGGGTCAGCTGGGGCCGCGGGTACTCGGGCAGGGCGTTGTCCGGGCCGGCCTCGCCGGTCCACGGGGTGGTCAAGGGCGGGTCGAGCCGGCGCCAGCCGGTGTCCTCCGGTGCAGTCATCCCCGCCGATGGTGGCAGAGATCGACGGGCCCGCCAGTGAGTCGGATCACATTCGCCGACCGTGCTGGCCGGTCGGCTGGCACGGGCGCCGCCGGGCCGTCCCGACTCGCGAGTAACCTCTGCCCATGCGTGTGCTGATGCTGTCCTGGGAGTACCCGCCAGTGGCCATCGGTGGCCTGGCGCGGCACGTACACGCGCTCGCCACGCACCAGGCCCGGCAGGGTCACGAGGTCGTCGTCCTCTGCCGGCACGCCGCGGGCACCGACGCCGGGACGCACCCGCGCACCGACCGCGTCGTCGAGGGCGTGCGGATCATCCGGGTCGCCGAGGACCCGATGCACGTGACGTTCGAACGCGACCTCGTCGCCTGGACACTGGCCATGGGGCACGCCATGATCCGCGCCGCGCACGACCTGCTGCGCGGCTGGCAGCCCGATGTCGTGCACGCGCACGACTGGCTGGTCGCGCACCCCGCCATCGCGATCGCCGAGGCCGCGCGGGTGCCGCTGGTCGGCACGATCCACGCGACCGAGGCGGGACGGCACTCCGGCTGGCTGTCGCACCCGCTGAACCAGCAAGTTCACTCGGTCGAGTGGTGGCTGGCGAATCGGGCCGACGCGCTGATCACCTGTTCGCAGGCCATGCGCCGCGAGGTCGCGCACCTCTTCGAGGTCGAGGCCGAGGACGTCACGGTGATCCACAACGGCATCGAGGAACGCGGCTGGCAGGTGCCGGCGGACGAGATCGCGCGCGCCCGCGAGGTCTACAGCCCGGCCGGCGCGCCGCTGTTGCTCTACTTCGGACGGCTCGAGTGGGAGAAGGGCGTGCAGGACCTGCTCGCCGCGCTCCCCCGCATCCGGCGCCGGCACCCGGGGACGCGCGTGGTCGTCGCCGGAAAAGGACGACACTTCGACGAGCTCGTCGAACAGTCGCGGAAACTGCGGGTGCGGCGGGCCGTCGACTTCGTCGGGCACCTGTCCGATCGCGACCTGCGCGCGGCACTGGCAGCGGCCGACGCCGTCGTGCTGCCCAGCCGGTACGAGCCGTTCGGTATCGTCGCGTTGGAGGCTGCGGCCGCGAAAGCGCCGCTGGTGGCGTCGACGGCCGGCGGGCTCGGCGAGGTCGTCGTGCACGGCGAGACCGGGCTCGCGTTCAGCCCCGGCGATGTCGCGGAACTGGCCAACGCGGTGACGGCGGTGCTCGGTGACGCCGACGCGGCGGCCGAGCGGGCGCAAGCCGCGCAGTCGCGGCTGGCCGCGGACTTCGACTGGGGCCGGATCGCGGAGGCGACCGTCGCGGTCTACCGGCGGGCGAAGCCGGGCGAGCCGGTGGAGCTGCCGCGGCCGAAGATCGCGACCGGGAACGCCTTCGAGCCCGTCGCCGCCGGGGTACCGGGACAGTAGGCAGTGGTCGATCGGCGGCGAAAGCCCGAACTGTAGGTAGCGGCCCGCTCAGAAGCGGCAGGGGCGGACGCAGTCCGGACGGGCCGCGGTGGGCGCGGTCGCCGTGGCCACGGCACCGAACGAAAACGACAACACCACGAACACGACGGCGACGACAGCTCTCAACCTGCTGGTCATGGGGACTCCTCGGGAAGGCCGGCGCACGGACGCGCCTGGCAGCGAGCATCCGCGCCGGGTCCCGGGGAAACAATAAGCGGAACTGCACGGGCCGGTACCCATTCGCCCAGCGTGACCGGTCAGCGGGTGCCCGTCAGAACGCGGACCCGGACCTGCTCGCGCAGTGGTCCGAACGGCGACAACGCCTCCCGGACGCGCTCGGCGAACGCCGGCCGTTCCTCGGCCGCGGGCAGCTGCGACGGGCTCATGGCCGAAAAAACGCCACCGACGATTTCCTCGGTGCTCAACGCCGCGTCGTACGAGATGTCCTGGGAATCGACCACGTACCCGGCGGCCGAGAGGGCGTCCGCGTAGCGGGCCTGGCTCGCCGAATCCGTGCCGCACGTCCGGTGCAGCGGTGTCCCCAAAAACGCCGACAGCAGCTCACGCAGCGCCGACGACCACGCCGTGTCCTGCAGCCAGAGCGGCTCGCCGTTCGTCACCACCGCGACACCGCCGCCCGGGCGCAGCAGCGAGCGTGCCGTCGTGAACAGCCGGTCGTGGTCCATCCAGTGCAACGCCTGTGCCACCGTCACCGCGGCCAGCCGGCGCGGGCCGGCGACCGGCGTCAACGCCTCGATGTCGGTGTCCGCGCCCAGGAGCCAGCTCACGTTCGGCGCCGACGTCGCCGTGCGGGCCTGGGCGAGCATCGCCGGTTCCGGGTCCATGCCGAGCACCGCGCCCACCCGGGGCGCCAGGACCCGGGTGAGCTGGCCGGTGCCGCAGCCGAGGTCGAGCACGACGTCCTCGCGGGTGAGCGCGAACGATGCCGTCAGCGCGTCCGCCACCGCGGGTGGGTAGCCGCGGCGGAACCGCTGGTAGTACTCGCTCACTTCGCCGCCGAACGCCGGTTCCGTCATGACCGCGAGCTTGGCCGCGGGGCTCGCCGGCCGGTTCTCGTTCCGCTCAGGGCGGATTCGCGCGTCACAGTCGAATCTCGACCGGCAACCCCGTGGCCTGCGCAAACGCCTTGGTTACACGAACGGGACTCCGGGAGGTCACCATGAAGATCCTCTCCCTCACCGCCGCGTGCCTGCTCGCGCTCACGCCGGCGGCCGCCGCGCAGACCACGTCACCGCCACCGCCCACCTGGCTGAAGCTGTCCGTCTCCAGCGGCCATCCCGGCGAACGGGTCTCCCTCACCGTCGCCTGTGACGGTGAGGCGGGCCCGGTCACGACCAAGGCGCTGCGCATCACGACACCCCCGGCGCGCAACGCCGAAGGACATCAGCCGTGGGCGTTGTTCGGCGAAAGCGTCGTCGCCGCCGTCGCGCCCGGCACCTATCCCGTCTCCTTCCGCTGCGCGGGAAAGCCCGTCAGCGTGCGCTTCACGGTCCTGGCGGCGAAGTCCCGGCCCGGCCAGGTGAAGGTCGTCCCGCGCGGTGCGCCCCGGACCGGGGACGGCTCGGCCCCCTAGAAGACCGGCAGCAGGACGCCGTGCTCGGACTCCGGGCGGGGGCCGAAGATCCGGCGGTCCGACGGCTCGATCGGCACGTCGTTGATGCTCGCCTCGCGCCGGCGCATCAGGCCCTGGTCGCTGAACTCCCACAGCTCGTTGCCGTAGCTGCGGAACCACTGCCCCTCGGCCGTGCGGGACTCGTACTGGAACCGGACGCCGATGCGGTTGCCGCGGAACCCCCACAGCTCCTTGCGCAACGCGTAGTCCAGCTCGCGCTCCCACTTCGCCGTCAGGAACCTGACGATCTCCGCCCGGCCGACGACGTGCTGGTCGCGATTGCGCCACACCGAATCCTCGGTGTAGGCCAGCGAGACCCGCTCGGGGTCGCGGGTGTTCCACGCGTCCTCGGCGGCCTGGACCTTCTGGCGGGCGGTGTCCTCGTCGAACGGCGGGAACGGCGGACGTGGGGTCATGGGATCTCTCCTCCGGCGGTCGAGAACGTGCGTTCTCCGGTAGTCTAGAGAACGCTCATTCTCCGCACCAGAGGCAGGTGACATGACCCCCACCGAGGCGACCGACCGGTTGCTGGAGGCCGCCGAGGAGCTGTTCTACGCCCACGGCGTGCAGGCGGTCGGGATGGACGCCGTCCGCGCGCGCTCGGGTGTCTCGCTCAAGCGGCTCTACCAGACCTTCCCGGCGAAGAACGACCTGGTCGAGGCCTACCTCCGGCGCCGGGACGAGCGCTGGCGGGCGTCGTTGCGCGAATTCGTCCACGCCCGCGGCGACGACCCGCTCGCCGTGTTCGACTGGCTGCGGAACTGGTTTTCCGAGCCCGGCTTCCGCGGCTGCGCGTTCATCAACTCCTTCGGCGAGTTCGGCGAACCGGCGCCGGGCGTCGCGGCGGCGATTCGCGAGCACAAGGACCACGTCCGGGCCTACCTGCGTGGTCTCGTTTCCGGCCAAACCGTCGCCGACCAGCTGTTCTCACTGGTCGAAGGCGCGACCGTGCTCGCCGCGATCACCGGTGACCCGGGCGAAGCGAGCACGGCCCGCGAAGCCGCGAAAGTCCTCCTGGCTCAGGGGTAGAGCGTCAGCCCCGGGTCGAGCGCGATGTCGGTCAGCTGGGCGAGGCTCAGCGGCGGCGCCGGCATGTCCGGCCCGTCCGGGTGATCCTTCTTGGCGTCGTCGGCGACGTTCTGCGACTCCACCATGACGCCCGTGCCGTCGCGCCTGGTGACGTTCGTCCGGTTGGACGTCGCCTGCCCCGGGGAGCTGAGCGTTTCCTCGACGACCGTCTCGCCGTGCGGCCCGGTCTTCAGCTCGCACGACAGCTGCATGCCCTCGGGCGGCTTGCCGCATTCGGTGGCCGGTGTGGCGTTGCCGCCGAGCCGGGTGACGATCGCCCAGACGTTGCCCTGGCGCGGGCCGTCGGCCGTCGTCGCCGCGGCCATGAAGTAGTCCTCGCCGCCGCTGCACGTGCTCTTGTGCGCCACCCGGGCGGAGAACACGTGGAAGAACGACAGCGGTCCGTGCTGCTCCCCCTTCGGGTACTTGCCCTGGGCGTTCGAGCTCAGCTTCGTCCCGGGGGCGAGCCGCTGCTGGACGGCGGCGGTCAGCACGCCGGTCAGCCGGCTCGCCGCGACGTCCGCCTTCTCCGGGATCGGTGCGCCGGTCTGCGGCGGATAAGGATCCACGGAGCACGGATCCGACGACGGCGGCGCCGAAGGCGGGCTTCCGGGCATCACCGGCGTCGCGCCGGAACCGCCGGGCACGAACACCACCGCGACGGCGACGGCCACCGCCGCGACACCCGCGCCCGCGGCGGTCCACGGGTTCGCCACCCGCCGCACCCGCGCGCGGCGGCGCTCGCGGTCCAGCACCGCGTCGACGTCCACTGTGGACGGTGGCACGGCGCCGATGGCCGCGTCGAACTGGTCCCTGCTCATTTCGCCTCCATCAGCTCTGGCTCGCGGCGACCAGCGCGCGCAGCGAGTCGAGCCCGCGCGCGGTCTGGCTCTTCACGGTTCCGGTCGAACACTCGAGGACCTCGGCGGTCTCCTCGACGGAAAGGTCGCAGTAGTAGCGCAGCACCACCGCGGCCCGCCGCCGGGGCGGCAGCGCGTCGAGCAGTTCGAGCAGCCCGAGCCGTTCGACGACGTCGTCGCCGGGCAGCACCGCCGGCTCCGGCAGCGTCTCCGCCGGTTCCTCCCGCCGCCACGCCCTGGCCTTCTCGTCCAGCCACGTCCGCACCAGGATCCGCCGCACGTAGGCGTCGAGGTGATCCATCCGCCGGGCCCGCGGCCAGTGCCGGTAGAGCTTGCCGATGGTGATCGACACCAAGTCGTCGGCGAGGTGCCAGTCGCGGCACAGCAGGTACGCCGTGCGGCGCAGCACTTCCATCCGGGTCGTGACGTAGTCGCGGTACCCCGCTTCTTCCGACCGTTTCACCTGTTCCTCCTCGTCGCCCCCACACCGTGTCCAACGGGGTGCGCGGGCGCCTGGGTTGCTCCGAGATCGAAACCCGGGCAACCCCGCGCCGCGCGGCCGCCGTTCCACGAGCCGAGGGACCCCCGACAGCGAGGAAAACATCCCATGAAACGATCACTCATCGCGATCTTCGCGGTGACCTTGGCCGCGACCGTGCTCACCGCGCCGGACGCCGTGGCCGCCGGCGAACCAGCCGTGGCACCGAGCCGGATCACGCTCGTCACCGGCGACCAGGTGCTCGTCAGCGGCGCCGACGTGCGGGTGCTGCCCGCCCGCCGGGACCGGCCGGTGCCGATCCAGCAGTACACGCGCCGCGGCGACGCGTACGTCCTGCCCGGCGACGCCGCCGGGCTGGTCCGGTCCGGACGGCTCGACGAGCAGCTGTTCAACGTCACCGGCCTGCTGCGCCAGGGCTACGACGACGCCCGGACGCCGCACGTGCCGCTGCTGGTCCGCCAGGCCGGGCCGGCGATCGCGGCCCGGACCGGTCTCGCCGCCGGGCCGTCCGCGCTCGGCTACACCACGCTCGACGAGCCGAAGCCGGACGCCGCGGCGTTCTGGAACCGGCTCGTCGCCGAGCCCGCGACGCTCGCCGCCGGCACCGCGAAGGTGTGGCTGAACGCGAAGATGCGCGCGAGCCTCGACCAGAGCGTCCCGCAGATCGGCGCGCCCGCGGCGTGGCAGGCGGGCTTGACCGGCCGCGGCGTCGAGGTCGCGGTGCTCGACACCGGGATCGACGCCGCGCACCCCGACCTGGCCGGGCACGTCGTGCTGAGCAAGGACTTCACCGGCAAGGGCACCGTCGAGGACGGCGCGGGCCACGGCACGCACGTCGCGTCGACGATCGCCGGCTCCGGCGCCAGGTACCGGGGTGTGGCGCCCGACGCGAAACTCGCCGTCGGCAAGGTCCTCGACGACTCCGGCAGCGGAACCTTCGGCGAGATCCTGGCCGGCATGCAGTGGGCGGTGACCGAAGCGCACGCCCGCGTCGTCAACATGAGCCTCGGCGGCGGGCCCTCCGACGGGACCGACCCGGTGTCCGAAGCCGTGAACACCTTGTCGCGCCAGTACGGCACGCTCTTCGTCGTCGCCGCGGGCAACTTCGGGCAGGAAGAGTCCGTCGCGACACCGGCGGCGGCCGACGCCGCGCTCGCCGTGGCCGCGGTGTCCAAAAAGGACGTCCTCAGCCCGTTCTCCAGCCGAGGACCGCGGATCGGCGACGGCGCGGCCAAGCCGGACGTCGCCGCGCCCGGCGAGTCGATCACCGCGGCGTGGCCCGGCGGCGGGTACCAGGCGCTGGACGGCACGTCGATGGCGGCGCCGCACGTGGCGGGCTCGGCCGCGATCCTCGCCCAGCAGCACCCTGGCTGGCCGGCCGACCGGCTGAAGGCGGCGCTCACCAGCACCGCCACCCCGGTCGACGCCGGACCGGCCGCGGTCGGCACCGGCCGCGTCGACGTCGCCCGCGCGACGACCACGGCCGTCACGGCCACCGGCAGCGCGTCGGCCTTCCTCCCGTGGCCCCATCATGGGATGTCTGGCAAGGCCACCGTGACCTGGTACAACGCGGGCGCGACGCCGGTGACGCTGACGCTCGGGTCGTCGGTCGAAGGCCTCGCCTTCCCGGCGACCGTGACCGTGCCCGCGGGCGGCAGCACCCCCGTCGAACTGACCTTCCCCGCGCGGGACGGCCGGCCCGGCACCTTCTCGGGCATCCTCACCGCGCGCGGCGACGGCGTCAGCACAAGGACGGCGTTGTCCTTCAAGCAGGAAGCCGAGGCGTACGACCTGACCGTCGGTCTCGTGAACCGCGACGGCAACCCGTGGACGCCGGCGGGCTACCCGCCGGTGACGATCGTCGACCTGGACAGCGGCACGCTCACCCAGGGCGAGCCGGGCACCTTCCGGCTGCCGCGCGGCCGCTACGTCGTGAACAGCGTCATCGAAACGCCGCGGCCGGGCCGGGAACCGTCGTACAGCTTCATCACCCACCCCGAACTGGTGCTCGACCACGCCGTCACGCAGACCCTGGACGCCCACGACGGCGAGCCCATGTCGCTCGAGCCGGACAACCCGGCCGCGCGCGGCGGCACCCACGGCGTCGAGCGGCTGAGCCGGATCACGGCCTGCGCCTGTGTCTTCTCCATCGGGTTCGACCTCGACCCGCGCTTCCACGAGGCCTTCGCCGCGACGGTCCCGGGCACGTCGTCGCCGACGTTCGCTTTCAGCCAGACCCGCCGGGCCACCCAGCCCGACCTGGAGCTGACCGCCGACGACGGGCAGCCGTTCGCGGTCCGGGGCGTCTGGCTGGAGTCGGCCGCCCCGGCCGGAACCAGCACGCTCCCGGTCGTGTCCGGCGGCGCCGGTACGCCGGAAGACCTCGCGAAGATCGACGCGCACGGCAAGCTCGTGGTCGTCCGCTTCCCGGTGGGCATCCGGGTCGACGAGGCCTACCGGCGGCTGGCGGACGTGGAAAAGGCCGGGGCGAAGCTCGGCCTGGTCGGCCTGTCCGGCGACGCGGCGGCGACCACGGTCCTCGGCGGCGGACTGCCGGCGCTGACCCTGCCGGTGATCTGGAGCGGGCAGAGCGTCACCGCGCGGCGGTTCACCGAGCTGGCGGAGAAGGGCGGCGCTTCGGCGACGGTCGTCAGCCGCCCGTCACCGGCCTTCCGCTACGAACTCGCCGACGGCGCCGAGGCGCGGCTGAACGCTCCGCGCGTGCAGCGGCCGAAAACCCGTGACCTGGCCGAGGTGCGCACGGCCTACCACGACGGCGCTCCCGGCGAGGTCCGGTACGTCGCCGGGTACGGGTTCTTCGGCCGGATGGTCGGGTACGGTTACACGGAACCCGTTGCCGCGCAACAGGAACGCGTCGAGTACTACACGCCCGGCAAGTGGGACGCGGTGTGGACGTCCGGACCGCGCGGCGAGCTGACCCAGGACCTCGACGTGACCGCGGGCCGGCAGTACCGGCTGAGCTGGAACCAGGCGGTCGCCGGGCCGTCGCTGCGCGGGCTGACCGTGACGCACACGGGCGAGCAGCCGCGGCCGTGGGCGTGGCGCAAGGACGGCGTCTTCGACCTGTGGCTGCCGATGTTCGGCGACGCCGCCGGCCACCCGCGCAAACCCGATTCCGGCGACACGGGTTCCGTGAGCCTTTCGAAGGACGGCGTCGCCATCCCCGTGGAACCCACCGGCGAACCGACACTGGCGACGATCCCGGTGCCGGCCGCCGACGGCGCGTACCGGCTGACGGCGGACGTCCACCGGCGCGCCGATTGGTGGCCATTGTGGACGGACGTGACGGCCGAGTGGGTGTTCCGCTCCTCAGCCGCGGCGGACGGCAAGGCGTTGCCGTTGCTCACGGCCCGCTTCACCCCGGCGGTCAACTTGCGCAACAGCGCGCCCGCCGGCCGGGTCGTCACGTTCCCGGCTTACGTGGAGCGGCAGGGCGGCGGTGCGGGGAACAAGCTGTCCGTCGAAACGTCCACAGACGACGGACGCACCTGGCAGCCCGCTCCCACCTTCAGGACCGGCGACCGCTGGACGGTCGTGGTCCGCAACCCGGCGAGCGGGTTCGTCTCGCTGCGGGCGAGCGCGGCCGACGACGACGGGAACACCGTGCGGCAGACCGTGATCCGCGCCTACGCGGTCGGCTGACGCGAAAATGAACCGGCCCGGCGACGGGGAGCCACCGTCGCCGGGCCGGTCCGGACCACACCATCCCAACCAGTGTGGATCCGGCCGCCCCTCGTCAGGTAGGGGCGGCCGGGGCCCCTGCTACCGGGCGTCCGTGAGGTACCGCGCGTAGGCACCCGTGGTGAGGAAGCTCGGCAGCTTCTCGCCCAGCGCGGTTTCGGTGAAGATCTCGTAGGCGTCGTCGAGGCGGGTGTCCGGACCCAGTTCCGCGCGGACGGAGGCCAGCTCGTCGTCCAGGAACTCGACCGCCAGCTCGCGGGTCAGCGCGGTGCCGTCCTCGAGCTTCGTGCCGTTGCGGATCCACTGCCAGACCTGGCAGCGCGCGATTTCCGCGGTGGCCGCGTCCTCCATCAGGTTGTGGATCGCCGCCGCGCCGGTACCGCGCAGCCACGCGTCGACGTACCGGAGTGCGACGTTGATGTTCGCGCGCACGCCCGCTTCGGTGACCTCGCCGCCGGCGCTCGCCACGTCCAGCAGGTCCTCGGCGGTGACGTGGACGTCCTCACGCAGCTTGCCGAGCTGGTTGGGCCAGCCGCCGAGCACGCCGTCGAAGACCTCGCGGCAGATCGGGACCAGGCCCGGGTGGGCGACCCACGAGCCGTCGAACCCGTCGCCGGCCTCGCGTTCCTTGTCGGCGCGGACCTTCTCGACGGCGATTTCGTTCACCGAAGGGTCCTTGCTCGGGATGAACGCGGCCATGCCGCCGATGGCGTGCGCGCCGCGCTTGTGGCAGGTGCTCACCAGCAGCTCGGTGTAGGCCCGCATGAACGGCACGGTCATCGTGACCTGCGCGCGGTCCGGCAGCACGAAGTCGGCGCCGTGCGCGGCGAAGTTCTTGATGAGGCTGAAGATGTAGTCCCAGCGGCCGGCGTTCAGGCCCGCCGCGTGCTCGCGCAGCTCGTAGAGGATCTCGTCCATTTCGAACGCGGCGGTGATCGTCTCGATGAGCACCGTGGCGCGGATCGTGCCGCGCGGGACGCCGAGTTCGCGCTGCGCCATCAGGAAGACGTCGTTCCACAGCCGCGCTTCGAGGTGGTTCTCCAGCTTCGGCAGGTAGAAGTACGGGCCGACGCCGCGGGCGAGCAGCTGGCGCGCGTTGTGGAAGAAGTACAGGCCGAAGTCGACCAGGCTCGCCGACACCGGGCGGCCGTCGATGCGGATGTGCTTCTCCACCAGGTGCCAGCCGCGGGGCCGCGCGACGATCGTCGCCGGCTCGTCGCCGATCGTGTACCGCTTGCCGGCCTCGGTGGTGAAGTCGATGTTGCGGCGGATGGCGTCGTAGAGGTTGACCTGGCCGTCGATGACGTTGTGCCACGTCGGCGACGTCGCGTCCTCGAAGTCCGCCAGCCAGACCTTGGCGCCGGAGTTCAGCGCGTTGACCGTCATCTTGCGGTCGGTCGGGCCGGTGATCTCGACGCGGCGGTCCTCCAGGCCCGGCGCGGTCGGGGCGACGTGCCACGACTCGTCGTCGCGGACCCGGCGCGTCTCGGGCAGGAAGCCGAGCGGCTTCTCCCCGGACTGCAGTTCCTCGCGCCGCGTGCGGCGGGCGTCGAGCAGCTCGCGCCGGCGGCCGGCGAACGTGTTGTCCAGCTTGGCCAGGAAGTCGAGCGCCGCCGGGGTCAGGATCTCCGCGAACCGGCCCTCGACCGGCCCGGTGACCTCGATGCGGTAGTTCAGCCGATCAACCATGGGATGCCTCCACGAGCTGTGCAGGGAAGGGAAGAAGGGAGGGACGCGGCCTGACGACGGGAGGGGGGTACCGCCGTCAGGCCGCGGCCGGGATCAGTGGAACTGGGCCTCTTCGGTGGAGCCCTTGAGCGCGGTGGTCGAGCTCTCCGGGTTCAGCGCCGTCGCGACGTTGTCGAAGTAGCCGGTGCCGACCTCGCGCTGGTGCTTGGTGGCGGTGTAGCCGCGGCTCTCCGAAGCGAACTCGCGCTCCTGCAGGTCGACGTAGGCGGTCATGCCCTCGCGGGCGTAGCCGTGCGCCAGGTCGAACATCGAGTAGTTCAGCGCGTGGAAGCCGGCCAGCGTGATGAACTGGAACTTGTAGCCCATGTGGCCGAGCTCGCGCTGGAACTTCGCGATCGTCGCGTCGTCCAGGTGCTTCTTCCAGTTGAACGACGGCGAGCAGTTGTAGGCCAGCATCTGGTCCGGGAACTTCGCCTTGATCGCCTCGGCGTACTTGCGCGCCACCTCGAGGTCGGGCTCCGAGGTCTCCATCCAGAGCAGGTCGGCGTACTGGGCGTAGGCCAGGCCGCGCTCGATGCAGGGCTCGATGCCGTTGCGGACCTCGTAGAAGCCCTCGGCGGTGCGGCCGCCGGTCAGGAACTGCTGGTCGCGCTCGTCGACGTCGCTCGTCAGCAGCGTGGCGGCCTGCGCGTCGGTGCGGGCGACGACCAGGGTCGGCACGTTCAGCACGTCGGACGCCAGGCGAGCGGCGTTCAGCGTGCGCTCGTGCTGCTTGGTCGGGATGAGGACCTTGCCGCCGAGGTGACCGCACTTCTTCTCGGACGCGAGCTGGTCTTCCCAGTGCACGCCCGCGGCGCCGGCGGCGATCATGCCCTTCATCAGCTCGAACGCGTTGAGCGGGCCACCGAAGCCGGCCTCGGCGTCGGCGACGATCGGGGCGAACCAGTCGATGTCGGTGTTGCCCTCGGCCCAGTTGATCTGGTCGGCGCGGCCCAGCGCGTTGTTGATGCGGCGGACCACGGCCGGCACCGAGTTGGCCGGGTAGAGGCTCTGGTCCGGGTAGGTCTGGCCCGACAGGTTGGCGTCGGCCGCGACCTGCCAGCCGGACAGGTAGATCGCCTGCAGGCCGGCCCGCACCTGCTGGACGGCCTGGTTACCGGTCAGCGCACCCAGCGCGTGGATGTAGTCCTCGGTGTGCAGGAGGTTCCACAGCTTCTCCGCGCCGCGGCGGGCCAGGGTGTGCTCCTCGACGAGGCTGCCGCGCAGCTTGATCACGTCTTCGGCCGAGTAGGAGCGCTGCACGCCCGCCCAGCGCGGGTCGTTCGCCCACTGCGCCGCCAGCTCCGCGGCCGCCTGCTTGGCCTGTTCCGTCATCGGTTCTCCCGGTGTTGCGAAGTTTGCGATTGCTCGCCTTGCCTGGGTTCGACCCTGACACAGCAGCGAAAATCCGGTCCAGTTGTCCAAGTTGCTAATTTGTGCGAAGGGTCCGTAGGCTCTTTGCAAAGGTTGCGAATCGGCCGGTTCGCAACTGATCGAAAATCCGCGTTCTTGACCGTTCACGTAACCGTTCAGGACCGGAAACCTTCCGGAGAGGAGGGCACGAATGGAGAAGACTTTCGCCGGAGCGCGGTTGCGCCACTTGCGCGAAAGCCGGGCGATGAGCCAGGCCGACCTCGCTCGTGTGCTGGAGATCTCACCCAGTTACCTGAACCAGATCGAGCACAACTCGCGCCCGCTGACCGTCCCGGTGCTGCTGCGGATCACGCAGGCGTTCGGCGTCGACACGGAGTTCTTCGCGAACAACGACACGTCCCGGCTGGTCGCCGACGTCAAGGAAGCCCTGCTCGACGAGGTCCTCGGCGTCGACGTCACCACCAGCGAGCTCAACGAGCTGGCGACGAACCTGCCGGCGATCGCGCAGGCGCTGGTCAAGCTGCACCGCAGCTACCGCAACGCCGTCGAGAGCACCGCCGCGCTGACCACGGAAAACGGCCTGGGCCTGCACGGGAGCGCGGCGGCGCCACTGCCGCACGAGGAGGTCCGCGACTTCTTCTACGAGCGCGAGAACTACGTCGCCGAGCTGGACGACCGCGCCGAGAAGATGGCCGCCGACATCCCGCTGCAGCGCGGCCAGGTGCTCGGCGCACTGAAGGAGCGGCTTTGGCAGCGTTACGGCGTCGAGGTGACCAGCGACGGCATCGACGAATCCGCCGGTCAGCAGCACCGCTACGAGCCGGTGACGCGCGTTCTGCGGCTCGCGCCCAGCCTGCGGGTCGGCCAGCAGGCGTTTCGCATGGCTTCGCAGATCGCGCTGCTCGAGTACGACGACCTGATCACCGAGCTGGCCGACTCGTGGGCGTTCTCCGGCCCGGCCGCGCGCTCGCTGGCCCGCGTCGGCCTGGCGAACTACTTCGCGGGCGCGCTGATCCTCCCTTATGGACCGTTCCTGGCCACGGCGGAACGGTTCCGGTACGACATCGAGCGGCTCTGCGACCACTACGGCGTCGGCTTCGAGACGGTGTGCCACCGACTGTCGACGTTGCAACGGCCGAAGCAGCGCGGCGTGCCGTTCTCGTTCGTGCGGGTGGACCGGGCCGGGAACATGTCGAAGCGCCAGTCCGCGGCGGGCTTCCACTTCTCGCGGGTCGGCGGCGCCTGTCCGCTGTGGAACATCTACGAGGCGTTCACCCAGCCGGGCAAGATCCTGACGCAGATCGCGACGCTGCCGGACGGCAAGAGCTACTTCTGGGTCGCGCGCACGGTGTCGCGCAACATCGGCGGGTACGGCAGCCCGGGCAAGACGTTCACGGTCGGGCTGGGCTGCGAACTGCGCCACGCCGGGCGGCTCGTCTACTCGACCGGGCTCGACCTGGACGAGCCGGCCGCCGCGACGCCCATCGGGATGGGTTGCAAAGTCTGCGAACGGCCGGCCTGCTCCCAGCGCGCGTTCCCGACGATCGGCAAGCAGCTCACCGTCGACGAGAACACCAGCACCTTCGTCCCCTACCCGGCGGTGCCGAAGGGCTGATCAGCCGACCACGTGCGTCGTCCACTTCGCCTCGTCCGGGCCGAGCAGCGTGATCCGGCTCAGCAGGTCCTGCTCGGTGACGCCCGCGGCCTGCGGCTTGTCGATCCCGACACAGGCCTTCAGGCCGTTCTTCGTCACGCAGTGCGGCTTGCCGAGACCGTCCGTCTGACCGCCCGGCGGTGCGACGTTGAACGTCACGAGCGCGCCGTTCGCCGAGTACTGCAGCACCAGCCGCCAGGGGACGCCGTCCTGGCCGGGCCGCCGTGACGTGTAGGCGTCGGAGAGGCGGAACGCCGGCGGGAGGCTGCTGATGTGCAGCGGCAGGGGTACCGGTTTGGGCCCGAAGGTCACCTCACCGGCCACCCGCAGGATGGCCTGCTGCAGGTCGGGCCGGGCGAGGTAGTACGTGTGCAGCTGGGCCCAGCGGCCGTCCGGAGTCGGCCAGCGCAGGTAGCTGTCGCCGCGGTTGAGTGGGTCGTTCGCATCGGCCGTGATCCAGTGGCCGTCGCGGTCGCCGACCTTCTGCGGGACCTGGTGCGGCGTGCCGCTCAAGTCGCGCGGTGGGGCCGGTTCGCGGTCGTAGACCGAGAGCCAGATCATCGGCGGCAGATCGCCGCGGCCGATGGCCAACGCGGTGTCGCCGTGCCCACCGGCGGCGTATTCGACGCCGGTGATCTCCTCCGGCAGCCAGCCGAAACTCGCCTTCGCCACCAGCGGGTTGTCGGTCGGCGACGGCGCGACGGGGGCCGGAGCGGGCGCGGGCAGCACGGCGGGCGGCGCGGGCGGAGGCGTGGTCCGGAACACCGACACGGCCGTGAGGCCCGCGGCTGTCACCACCGCGGCGCAGCCGACGACCAGCGCCGTGGTCCGCGCGCGACGACGACGTCCTCCCTGCCGGCGGGCCCGGTCGAGGTCGATCCGGGGCGGCGGCGCGGGCGCGTCGGCGAGTTCCTTCAGCTTGGTGGACAGCTCGTGGTCGGTCATGCTCGTCCCTCCCGGATGGGGTCGCCCAGCAGCTCGCGCAGCGTTTCCACGGCCTTCGCGGTCTGGCTCTTGACGGTGCCTTCCGAACAGCCGAGCGCGCGTGCGGTGTCCGCGACCGGCAGGTCGCCGAAGTAGCGGAGCACGACGGTGGCGCGCTGGCGGGCGGGCAGCCGGTCCAGCGCGGCCCGCAGGTCGAGCGCCGCTTCGACGTCCGAACCGGGCGTGGGCCGGTCGTGGTCGGCGCCCCGCAGATCGACCCGGCGCCACCACGACGTCCGCTGCTCGGCGAGGAACGCGTTGACCAGCGTCCGCCGCGCGTAGCCGTCGAGGTTGTCCGCGCGTGCGGCTCGCGGCCAGTTCGCGTAGAGCCGGGTGATCGCCGTCTGGACCAGGTCGTCGGCCCGGTGCCAGTCGCCGCAGAGCAGGTACGCGACCTTGCGGAGCCAGCCGGCCCGCGACGTCACGTAGTCGGTGAAGCCCGCCTCCATGGAACCCCCATCCTGTTCGTCACCCCTTTGATGCGCCTGGAGGCCCGGGCGGTTGCCCGGCTCGCGAGAGTCGTAGATTCATCGGGGTGCACGACATCGACACGGTGACCGCGGCGACCATCGAAAAGGCCGCCGAGCGGCTGGCCGGGGTGGTGACCCGCACGCCGCTGGAGCCGAGCGCGCGGCTGTCGTCCCGGGTGGACGCCCAGGTCTGGGTGAAGCGCGAGGACCTGCAGACCGTCCGGTCGTACAAGATCCGCGGCGCGTACAACTTCATCGTCCAGCTCGACGAGCCGACTCGCGCGCTCGGGGTCGTCTGCGCCAGCGCCGGGAACCACGCCCAGGGCGTCGCGTACGCGTGCCGGCGGCTCGGCGCCGACGGCCGCGTGTACGTGCCGGGAACCACGCCGCGGCAGAAGCGCGAACGCATCGCGACGCTCGGCGGCGCGCACATCGAGGTCATCGTCGTCGGCGAGACGTACGAAGACGCCTTCGCCGCGGCCAACGAGGACGCCCAGCGCACCGGCGCGACACTCGTGCCGGCGTTCGACGACGTCCGCACGGTCGCCGGCCAGGGCACGGTCGCGCTGGAGGTGATCGAGCAGCTCGGGTTCGTGCCGGACGTCGTGGTCGTCCCGGTCGGCGGCGGCGGGCTGCTCGCCGGGGTCGGCAGCTGGCTGCGCGAGCGCCACCCGGAGGTCCGGGTCGTCGGCGTCGAGCCCGCGGGCGCGGCGTGCATGGCGGCCGCGCTTTCGGCCGGGCACCCGGTGCGGCTGCCCGAGCTCGACTCCTTCGTCGACGGCGCCGCGGTGCGCGAGGCCGGCGCGGTCACCTACCCGCTGGTCCGCGAGAGCGGCGCCGAGCTGACCGCGGTCGCCGAGGGCGCGATCTGCACCGAGATGCTCGCGATGTACCAGTCCGACGGGATCATCGCCGAACCCGCGGGCGCTTTGGCCGCCGCGTCGCTCGGCTCGGTGGTGCGGGTCGAGCCGGGCCAGACGGTCGTCGTGGTGGTCTCCGGCGGCAACAACGACGTCAGCCGCTACAGCGAGATCCTCGAACGCTCGCTCATGCACGAAGAGCTGAAGCACTACTTCCTGGTCGGCTTCCCGCAGGAGCCGGGCGCGCTGCGGCGGTTCCTCGAGCAGGTGCTCGGGCCCGAGGACGACATCACGCGCTTCGAGTACGTCAAGCGCACCAACCGCGAGATGGGGCCCGCGCTGGTCGGCATCGAGATCGCCCGATCATCCGACCTTCCGGGACTGCTGGCGCGGATGGACGCGAGCCCGTTGCAGGTCGAGCGGATCGAGCCGGGCAGCCCCCTGTTCCACTTCCTGCTCTGAGCGCGTGGTCCACTAGGTGGATGGTGAAGGTCGACGGGGTCCGCAGTGTCGAGGCGTTGCGCGAAAAGGTCCACGAGGGTGCGGAGCCCGAATACCTGCTGTTCTACGGGCACACGCCCGCAAAGTCCGGCCGGGTGACGGCGAGCTGCCTGAGCCAGTGGTGGGCCGACCCGTTCGAAGCCGACGGCGTCGTCTACCCGACCGCCGAGCACTACATGATGGCCGGCAAGGCGCTGCTGTTCGGTGACGTCGAAAAGGCCGAGCTGATCCGGACGACGCCCGACCCGAAGACGGCGAAGGTGCTCGGCCGCGAGGTCGCGGGGTTCGACGCGGCGACCTGGGAGCGGCACCGGTTCGACATCGTCGTCGACGGCAACCTGGCCAAGTTCAAGGCCCACCGCGACCTGCGCCGGTTCCTGCTCGGGACCGGGGACGCGGTGCTCGTCGAGGCGTCCAAGAAGGACCTCGTCTGGGGCACCGGCCTCGCTCGCGAGGAGAAGAACGCGACCAAGCCGGACTACTGGCGCGGGCTGAACCTGCTCGGCTTCGCGCTGATGGAGGTCCGCGACCAGCTGCGGGCCCGCTGAGTCACAGCGGCGCGCCGGGGCAGGACTCCGCCGTCGCCCGGCCCGTGTCGAAGAAAGCGACAGCGGCGTCGGCGCAGGGCAGCGAGGCCAGCGAGCCGTGGACGTCGTCCTCGACGGTCATGAGCGTGCCGCCGATCCGGTCCCGCATCCGGAGCGCCCAGCCGATGGGCGTGACCGGCTCGTAGAGGTGGCCGACGAGCTGCAGCGGGCTCGTCCCTTTTTCGAACGACCACGGCCGGGCGGCCAGTGGCCAGCCGACGCAGAGCTGTTCGTAGAGGCCGTAGCCGCCCGCGACGGGCAGCCGCGCCATGCGGTCGAGGCGGTGCTGCCAGACGGTGTCGAAGTCGCGCGGGCTCGGCGACTCGTTGCAGAGCAGGGCCGTCTGCTGGAAGTGGTTGAACGCTTGCGGTTCGCCGTCCCAGCCGAAGCCCGTGGTCTTCTTCGCGGCGACGGGCGCGCCGCCGTCACGGATGGCCGCGAGCTGCTTCGCCAGGCCGGCCCACTCGCGGCGCGGGTTGGCGAGCATGCCGTTGACGGTGGCGCCGTGCCGGTCGCGCAGGTCGAGAAGGGCTTTCGCGACGACGGGCTCGGTGGTCCCGAAGTGGTAGACGGCGTCGTAGCGGGCGATCCAGGACGCGAAGTCGTGGAAGGTGTTCTCGCCGGCGGTCGCCTGGTCGTCGTCCATCTCGGTGACGTTCAGCTCGGGCGGCATGACGGAGTCGAGCAGCATCTTGTCGACGTGGTCGTCGAAGAGCGACCGGTACTGCGCGCCGAGGGCGGTGCCCCAGGAGACGCCGTAGTAGCCGATCTTGTCCTCGCCGAGGGCTTGCCGGATCCGGTCCATGTCCCGGGCGATGGTGGGCGTGGTCAGGTTCCGGACGAAGTCGCGGTGGGCGTCGACGCAGGCCCGGTTCGCGGCGGCCGCGCGCTCGGCGGCTTCGCGGGCTTTGTCCCTGTCGGGGACACCGGGATCGGGCTCGGGGAAGCCGGTGTCGCACGGCAGGTCGGCGCTGTAGCCGACGCCCCGTGGGTCGAACCCGACGAGGTCATGGTGAACGCCGATGCCCCCGGCGCGGCTGCCCGCGATGGTGCGCGGCATGGTCAGGCCGGACTGGCCGGGGCCACCGGGGTTCAGCAGGACGGCGCCGGTCTTCGAGCCGGTCGCCTTGACCCGGCTGACGGCGATGTCGATTTTCGGACCACCGGGATCGGCGTAGTCGAGCGGGACGGGCACGAGGGCGCATTCGGTGCGCCGGTCATCGGAGTCCCAGCCGTTCGCGACGGCGGAGCAGAGCTGCCAGGAGATCCCGTCCGCGGCGGCGGCGACGGCCGGGACAGCGGGAACGAGCGCCGCGGCGGCGAGCAGCGGGACGGCGAACCGGGTGATCGACATGGGCCCAGGCTGCCGGGGCGAGCGTGTCCGGAGATCGGCCGATCAGCCGATGATCACCGCCGAACGGCCGGGACGGGCCCAGTGGCCGGCTTCGGACCACGGCGGTGGCCGTCGACCGGATCTCGCCGACCAGGGCGTGGTCGATCGCCGACCACCGCTCAGCCGAGGCCGACGAACATCGTCTGGTGCAGGCCGCGCACGTGCTTCCGCGTCACCCGCGCCGCCGCGTCCGGGTCGCCCGAGGTCAGCGCCTTGACCAGCTTCGCGTGGTCGCGGTTCGACTCGCGCAGCTTCTCCATCGGGTACGGCAGGTAGAACCGGTACAGCTCCGCCAGCACGACCTCGTACTGCGCGACCGCCGCCGCCGGGCCGGGCGCCGCCACCGTCCGGTGGAACTCCGCGTCCAGCTCGTGGAACTCCGCCCAGCCCTTCGCCGAGTCCATGCGGGCGACCAACGTCCGCAGGCGGGGCAGGTCCGGTGACCGCTTCGCCACCAATTGGACCAAACCCGACTCCAGGACCAGGCGGTGGTCGATCAGGTCGCGGACCTCGGCCGCGGACTCGCGGTAAGCGCCGACTTCCCCGACTCGCTCCGACGGCGGGTTCACGGCCACCGACGTCCCGCCGCCCCGGCCGCGGCGGCGTTCGATCAGGCCGTCGCCGACCAAGGACTCCAGAGCCCTTCGCACCGTGATCTCCGCGACGCCGAGGGCGCGCGCGATCTCGGCGTTCGCCGGCAGGCGCTCGCCCGGCTTCAGCAGGCCGAGCTCCACCGCGAGCGCGATGCGCGCGCGGACGGTGTCCAGTGCGGACAACCGCCGGATGCCGGTCAGGGCCGGGGCGCTCAGGTCTGCCGTCGCCATGAAACGACCGTACCGCACAAACTGCTCATCTTGAGCACTCTTGTTTAAGTGTTCAAGATGGACTATTTTTCGTCCATGCCGCGACCCCTGCCGATCGCCCTGGTGCAAGCGCCGCCCCGGCCCGCGGGGGACGGCGGGTTCGCGGGCGAGGTCGAAGTCGTCCTTCGCCGGTTCCCGGACACGCGGCTGGCCGCGTTCCCCGAGCTGCACCTCTGCGGCGTCGACGGCGAAGGCGACGAGCGCACGCGCCGGCTCCGCGAAGCCGCCGAGCCGGTGCCCGGAAAACGGACCACGGAACTCGCCGAACTGGCCGGCGACCTCGGGATCTGGCTCGCGCCCGGCACCGTTTGCGAAGAAGGCGACCACGGCGAGCTGTTCAACACGGCCCTGGTCTTTTCCCCGCGAGGCGAGCTGGCCGGCTGGTACCGCAAGGTCTTCCCCTGGCGGCCGCACGAGCCGTACGACCCCGGCGACCGGTTCGTCGTCGCCGACCTGGCCGACGCCGGCCGCGTCGGGTTCTCAATCTGCTACGACGCCTGGTTCCCCGAGGTGACCCGCCACCTCGCCTGGATGGGTGCCGAGCTCGTGCTCAACCCCGTCCAGACGACCACCCCCGACCGCGCGCAGGAGCTCGTCCTCGCCCGGGCGAACGCCATCGTCAACCAGGTGTTCGTCGCCAGCGTGAACACGGCCGGGCCGTTCGGCATGGGCGACAGCCTGCTCGTCGGGCCCGAAGGCGACGTCCTCGGCGCGTTGCCGGGAAACGACGACGGCGTGCTCGCCCACACCATCGACCTCGACGAGGTCGCCCGCGTCCGCCGTGACGGGACCGCCGGCACCAACCGCGTGTGGGCCCAGTTCACCCCCGCCGACGCTCCGCTGGAGCTACCGCTCTACCAGGGCCGGATCGACCCGGACCGCTGGAGCCCACGAGAAGGAGACGCCCGATGACCACCACGGCCGCGGCCCCGGCGACCCTGCAGCGCCGGCTCGGCCTGCCCGGCGTCGTCCTGTTCGGGCTCGCCTACATGGCTCCGCTGATCGTGCTCGGCACCTTCGGCATCGTCGCGACCACGACCGAGGGCACGGTGCCCTCGGCGTACCTGCTCGCGCTGGTCGCGATGCTGTTCACCGCCGCCAGCTACGGGAAGATGGCCGCCACTCACCCCGTCGCCGGCTCGGCCTACACCTATGTCCGGAAATCGGTCGACGCGCGCGCCGGGTTCCTCGTCGGGTGGGCGGTGCTGCTCGACTACTTCTTCCTGCCGATGGTGATCTGGCTGATCGGCGGCGCCTACCTCGCCGCCGAGTTCCCCGCCGTGCCCCAGTGGATCTGGTTGATCACTTTCATCGTGGTGACCACGATCCTCAACGTCCTCGGCATCAAGATCGCCGAAAAGGCCAACTTCGTCCTGATGGCCTTCCAGATCCTGGTCATCGGCTTCTTCGTCGTTCTTTCGGTCAAGCAGGTGCTGCACGTCGGCGGGTCGCTGGCGAGCACGCAGCCGTTCTTCCACCCGGGCAGCACGCTGGGCACGATCTCCGGCGGCGCCGCGCTCGCGACGTACTCCTTCCTCGGCTTCGACGCCGTCACGACGTTGACCGAAGAGACGACCGAGCCACGCCGCACGATCCCCCGCGCCATCCTGCTGACCGCGCTGATCGGCGGCGGCATCTTCGTCGTGCTCGCCTACTTCACCCAGCTCGCGCACCCCGGCAGCGCGTTCACCGACGAGTCGTCCGCCGCGTTCGAAATCGCGACGACGATCGGCGGCAACCTCTTCGCGTCCTTCTTCCTCGCCGGCCTGGTGGTCGCGCAGTTCGCGTCGGGCATCGCCGCGCAGGCGAGCGCGTCGCGGCTGATGTTCGCGATGGGCCGCGACGGCGTGCTGCCGCGCGTTTTCGGCAAACTGCAGCCGCGGTTCGCCACACCGGTGTTCGGGATCGTCCTGACCGGGCTCGTCGGGCTGGTCGCGCTGGCGCTGGACGTCAGCACGTCGACGTCGTTCATCAACTTCGGCGCGTTCACCGCGTTCACGTTCGTCAACATCAGCGTGCTGGCGACGTGGCTGCGCGACCGATCCGGGAAACGCGTGCTGACCTGGGTGATCTTCCCCGTGGTCGGCGCCGTGGTCGATTTGTGGCTGCTGGTGAACCTCGACGGCATCGCGCTGGTCTTCGGGCTGGTCTGGCTGGCGATCGGCATCGTCGTCCTGGCGGCGATCACCCGCGGCTTCCGGCGGCCGCCGCCGGAGATGGCGTTCGAGGACTGAGGCCGGCGCCTACTGCTCGAGGGTCTTCTGCAGCGCCTTGTTCGCCTTCCGCGCCATGTCCGCGACGGCCTCGCGACGAGCCGCGTCGGCCGCGTAGTCCTCTTCGCGGTTGCGCACGACCCGGGCCGGCGCGCCGACCGCGATCGAGTAGTCCGGGATGTCGCCGCGGACGACCGCGTGCGCGCCCAGCACCGAGCCGCGGCCGATGCGCGTGCCCTTCAGGACGCTGACCTTCGTGCCCAGCCACGTGTCCGGGCCGATGCGCACCGGCGACTTCACGATGCCCTGGTCCTTGATCGGCACGTGGATGTCCGCGATGACGTGATCGAAGTCACAGATGTACACCCAGTCGGCGACCAGCGTCGCCGCGCCGAGCTCGATGTCGAGGTAGCAGTTGATCACGTTCTGGCGGCCGAACACCGACTTGTCGCCGATCCGCAGCGAACCCTCGTGGCAGCGGATCGCGTTGCCGTCGCCGATGTGGACCCAGCGGCCGATCTCCAGCCGCCCGTAGCCCGGGCGGCAGTGGATCTCGACGTCCTTCCCGAGGAAGAGCATCCCGCGCAGGATGATGTGCGGGTTGGCGAGCCGGAACTTGAGCAGCCGGTAGTACCGGACCAGGTACCAGGGCGTGTACGCGCGGTTGCGCAGCACCCAGCGCAGCGAGTCGGCGGTCAGGAACTTCGCCTGCCGCGGGTCCTGCCGCGCGCGGCGCCAGGCCCGCACCCGCGACAGCGCGGGCGCACCCCACATCGACGTCATGCCCGTGACCGTAACCTGTGTACGGGACGGGTTCACGGGCAAGGGGAGCTGGATGGGCACGAAGCTGATCATCGACACCGACCCGGGCGTCGACGACGCGCTGGCGATCGCGCTGGCCGCGCTGTCCCCGGACGTCGACCTGCTGGGCGTGACGTCGGTTTTCGGCAACGTTCCCCTCGACCGCACGACGGCGAACGCGCGGCGGTTGCTGGAGCTGTTCGGCCGCACCGACGTGCCCGTCGCCGCCGGGGCGTCACGGCCCCTGGTCTATTCGAAACCACGCGACGCGAAAGAGGTCCACGGCGGCGACGGCCTCTCGGGCCACTCCTACACGCTGCCCGAGGCGACGCGTCCCCTCGAAGAGCGCGACGCCGTCCGCCTGATGGCCGACATCCTGGAGTCGTCCGACGAGCCGGTGACGATCGCCCCGATCGGGCCGCTGACGAACATCGCCGCCCTGTTCGCGGCCCACCCGGGTGTCGCCGCGAAGATCGGACGGCTGGTCATCATGGGCGGCGGCGTGACCTTCGGCAACAGCACGACCGCCGCCGAGTTCAACATCTGGAGCGACCCCGAATCGGCCCGCCGCGTGCTGGTCGAGGAGGACGTCCCGGTCGTGCTCGTGCCGCTCGACCTCACGCACCGCTGCGCCGTCGACGGCGAGTGGCTGGCCAAGCTCGCGGCGTCGGGGCCGGTCGGCGCCACCCTCGAAGGCCTCACCTCCACCTACCGGCAGCACTACACGCGCGTGTTCGGCGAAGACCGGATGGTCATGCACGACGCCGTCGCGGTCGCCGAGGCCGTTTCGCCGGGAATCCTCCACACCGAGACCTACCGCGTCGACGTCGACTGCGGGCTGGGGCCGGCGCGCGGGCAGACGCTCGTCGACCGGCGGAAGCTCGGCGAGGACGATCCTCAGTTCAGTCCCGGTCGCCCGATCGAGGTCGCGATGGACACCGACCTCGACGGCCTGCGCGGCTTCGTCCTCGACCGGCTGACCGGAGCCGCGCGGTGAGCGAAGAGCCCGAAGCCGCGCCCCAGGAGAAGGTCGAGGAGAAGGTCGAGCCGCGCCGCCGGAGAACCGCCGTCGTGGTGGCCGCGGTGGTCGTGGTCGCCGCCGCGCTCGTGGTCGGCGTCCAGTTCGCGCCGAAGCAGGAGCAGGAGACGACGAACGCGGCCGCGACCAGCACGGCGACGCCGTCTGCCGCGAAAACGACCACGCCCCCGCAGACGACGTCGGCGCCGCCGAAGGTGCCGGAAGCCAGCGAGTTCGACGCCTGGGCGTCCAAGACCAGCCAGTGGCTCGACGTCCCGTTGCGCGCGATGGTCGGCTACGCGAAGGCGACGACGAAAATCGGCAAGGACATCCCCGGCTGCCACCTCTCCTGGGTGACGCTCGCCGCGGTCGGAAAAGTGACCACGGACCACGGCCGCGCCCACGGTGGCCGGATCGGGACGACCGGCGTGCTCGACAAGCCGCTCGGCACGATCGAGGTTCGCGACTTCTACGACAAGGTCGTCTCGACCGCGAACGCCGCCGGGCCGATGCAGCTCTCCCCCGCGCTCTGGGCGAAGTACCAGGCGAGCTACGCGGGTGGGAAGCCCGATGTCCAGAACATCGACGACGCCGCGCTGACCACCGGCCGCGCGCTCTGCGACGGCGGGACCGACCTGTCCCAGGGCCAGCCGTGGTGGAACGCGGTCGCGAAGCTGCAGTCGGCGCCGCTGTTCCTGCACCGGACGCTGGCGACGGTCAACGTCTACGGCACGGTCGGCCAGGGCTCGGCCGCGCCGAACCCGGCGGTGCTGAGCGCGGTGAACTTCGCCATCGACAAGATCGGCCTCCCCTACATCTGGGGCGGCAACGGCACCGGCGGCAACGACCCGGGCTTCGACTGCTCCGGCCTGACGACGGCGGCGTACGGCAGCGCCGGCGTCAAGCTGATGCGCACGGCCGACACGCAGTTCCGCAGCGTCCCGCACGTGACCGATCCGCAGCTGGGCGACCTGATCTTCTACGGCGAGCCGTCGACGAAAATCCACCACGTCGGCCTCTACATCGGCAACCAGCAGATGATCGACGCGCCGCAGACCGGCCAGGCCGTGCAGGTCCACTCCTACCGCCGGGACGGCGACGACTACGCCGGAGCGGGCCGCCCGACCGCCTGAAAAGTTCTTCCGGCGGCGATGTCGAGAACGCGCCACCGGCTGCGTCCCCGGTGCGAACGCGGCCAAGATGGGCCGCACCCGCACCGAGGAGAACGACGATGGCCAAGTACCTGCTGCTGAAGCACTACCGGGGCGCCCCGGCTTCGGTCAACGACGCACCCATGGACCAGTGGACGCCGGAGGAGATCTCGGCCCACGTCAAGTACATGGAGGACTTCGGGAAGCGGCTCGAGGAGACCGGCGAGTTCGTCGAGCACCGGGCGCTCGCCCCGCAGGGCACCTGGGTCCGGTTCGACGGCGAGGGGCGCCCGCCGGTCACCGACGGCCCATTCGCCGAGACGAAGGACCTCATCGCGGGCTGGACGATCATCGACGTCGACAGCTACGAGCGCGCCCTCGAGCTGGCCGCGGAGCTGTCGGCCGCCCCGGGCAAGGGTGGCGAGCCCGTCGCCGAATGGCTCGAACTGCGGCCGTTCTGGGGTCCGGCGACCACCATCACGGAGTGACGGCCATGGACCGCGACGCCATCGACGAAGTCCTGAACCGCCCGCTCAGCCGGGAGCTGCTGGCCCGTGACCTGACGCGGCTCGCCTACACCGCCCTCGACGGCACCCCGCGGTCGATCCCGATCGCGTTCACCTGGAACGGCGCGCAGCTCGTCCTCTGCACGTCGACGAACGCGCCGAAGCTGCCGGCGCTGCGCCGCAACCCGGCCGTCGCCCTGACGATCGACACCGAGGTGCACCCGCCGAAGATTCTGCTCATCCGCGGCACGGCCGAGCTGGACGTGGTCGACGGCATCCCGGACGAGTACCTGCGGTTCAACGGCACCTACGAGATGACGCCCGAGCAGCGCGTGGAGTGGGAGGCGGGCGTGCGGTCGCTTTACGACGGCATGGTCCGCATCGTGGTCACGCCCACCTGGGCGAAGCTGATCGACTTCGAGACGACGCTGCCGTCGGCCGTCGAGGAGCTCGTCCGCCGGCGCGACGAGCGCCGGGTGGGGTGAGTGTGGACGAGGTTCTGCTCCGCAGCCTGACACCGCACGTGCTCGGGATCCTCGTCCGGCGCGGCGCCGACTTCGCGTCGGCCGAGGACGCCGTGCAGGACGCGCTGGTGGAGGCACTGCGCGTCTGGCCGGCCGATCCGCCGCGTGACCCGAAGGGCTGGCTGGTCACGGTGGCGTGGCGCAAGTTCCTCGACGCGGCCCGGTCGGACAGCGCCCGCCGCCGGCGCGAGGACGTCGTCGACGTCGAGCCGGCGCCCGGGCCGGTGTCCACGGTGGACGACACGCTCCAGCTGTACTTCCTGTGCGCGCACCCGTCGCTGACGCCGTCTTCGGCGGTCGCGCTGACGCTGCGTGCGGTCGGCGGGTTGACCACGCGCCAGATCGCGCAGGCGTACCTGGTTCCCGAAGCGACCATGGCGCAGCGGATCAGCCGGGCGAAGCGGACAGTCGCGAAGGTGCGGTTCGACCAGCCCGGCGACGTCGCGACCGTGCTGCGGGTGCTCTACCTCGTCTTCAACGAGGGCTACTCGGGCGACGTCGACCTGGCCGCCGAGGCCATCCGGCTGACCCGGCAGCTCGCGGCCGCGATCGATCACCCGGAGGTCGCCGGCCTGCTCGCGCTCATGCTGCTGCACCACGCGCGGCGGGCCGGCCGGACCGCGGCGGACGGCAGCCTGGTGCCGCTCGCCGAGCAGGACCGCGGGCGCTGGGACACCGCGGCGATCGCGGAGGGCGTCGAGATCCTGCAGGCGGCGCTCGCCCGTGACCGGCTCGGCGAGTTCCAGGCCCAGGCGGCCATCGCGGCCCTGCACGCCGACGCGCCCACGGCAGGCGAGACCGACTGGGTGCAGATCGTCGAGTGGTACGACGAGCTCGCGAAGCTGACCGGCAGCCCGGTCGTCCGGCTGAACCGCGCGGTGGCGGTGGGCGAGGCGGACGGACCCCGCGCGGGGCTCGCGGCCCTCGCGGAAGTGGACGACACGCTGCCCCGGCACACGGCGGTCGCGGCCTACCTCCACGAGCGCGACGGCGACCTGGTGACCGCGGCCCGGCTGTACTCCGAAGCGGCCGGGAAGGCGCCGAACCTGGCCGAGCGGGACCACCTGACCCGGCAGGCCGCGCGGCTCAACACCCTCCTGCGCGGCTGACGCACCGCTCAGGTCCAGCTCCGCGCCCTCGACACCACCTGCGCGGGTGATGCGCCGCGCAGGTCTGGGCCCGCGCCCTCGACACCCACCCGCGCGGCCGACACGCCACGCAGACCCCGGACCCGCCCCTCGACACCCGCCTGCGCGGCTGATGCACCGCTCAGGTCCAGTCCCGCGCCTTCGACACCACCTGCGCGGGTGATGCGCCGCGCAGGTCTGGGCCCGCACCCTCAACACCCTCCCCCGCCGCCGACCCGCCACGCAGGCCACGGATCCGCAAACACCCTGCGCGCTTCAGCCGAGGTGGTCGTTTTCCCCGCTCACCCAGGCGATGTACCGCTCGGCCGAGCGGCGGACCGCGCCCTTGGCGTCGCCGACGACCGTTCCGCCCAGCAGGCCGTAGAGGCGGTCGAACTCGTACGGTTCCAGCCGGTCCACGATCCGGCGCACCAGGCCCGCCGACAGCGGGATCCGGTTGGGGTAGCTGCGCATGAACGTTACCCAGCCGGCCGCCGCCACCGGGACCATCGTGTCGCCCACCAGCAGGGTGCCGCCGGTCTCGTTGGCGAGGTGCGCCACCGCGGCGCCGGGGAAGTGCCCGCCCGCCTCGACCAGCGTCACGCCCGGCAGGATCCGCTCGGTGCCGGACCACTCGCGCAGCACCGGGTCCTCGCGCCGCACCCACCGCCGGTCCGCCGCGTGCACCAGCACGGGGACGCCGCCGAGCCGGTGGCTCCAGCTGACCTGGGAGCCGTACATGTGCGGGTGGCTGGCCACGATCACCGCGGCACCGCCCAGTTCGTCGATCCGGGCGGCGAGCGCCGCGTCGAGGTGGTTCGGCGGGTCCCACAGCAGGTTGCCCTCGGGCGTCCGCACCAGGTGGGTCCACTGGCCGATCCCGAACGACGGCTCCCGGTTGAACCGGTGCAGCCCCGGTTCCAGCTCTTCGTGCACGACTTCGTGCGCGCCGGCCGAGAGGCCGGCCAGGGTCGTCCACACCTGGCCCGACGCGGGCACCCACTGGCGGTCGTCGGCGCAGATGGCGCAGTCGCCGGCCGGGGGTCGTTCGGTGTCGGGGTGCTCGACCCCGCAGGTTCCGCAGATCCAGATCGTCACGACGCCAGTGTCGGAGCTCCAGCCTGGTCGAGGTCAAGGAACGGCTCCAGCAGCGGGAGCAGGGCGTCCGGCCGGTCGAGCGGGATGATGTGCCCGCAGTCCTCGACGAGGTGGGTCACGAGGTCGTCGGCGACGGGCCGCAGCTGGCGGGCGAGCGCGTCACCCACCGGATGCGCGCCGATCGCCATCGTGGGCACCGTGAGCCGGCCCGCCGCGACGGCGTCCGCGATCTGCCCGGCGCTGACCGGCATCGCGCGGTAGTGCTCGAACGCGGCACGCAGGGCCTCCCGCCCGGTGTACGCGGCGACGAAGTGGTCGCGGAGTTCGCGCGGCAGCCCGCGACCCCGCGTACCCGCGTTGAGGAACCAGTCGACGTACTCGCGTTCGTGTCCGGTCAGGACGGTCTCGGCGAGTTCCGGGACGGCGTGGAACCCGAACCACCACGGCGGCCCGCCCGCGAGGAAGTCCTCGGCGCCGGGAAGGCGGCCCAGCAGCGACTCCATCAGGACGAGCCGGCGGACGCGCCCGGAACGTCGCATGGCCAGGAGGAACGCGGGCGGCGCGCCGGCGTCGATGCCGACGACGGCCGCCGCCGGCTCGCCCAACGCGTCGAGGAGCGCTTCGGCGTCGGCGGCGAGGGTCCCCGCGTCGTAGCCGTGCGGCGGGCGTTCCGACTCGCCGAGCCCGCGCAGGTCCGGTGCGATGACGCGGTGGCGCCGCGCGAGGTGCGGGACGACTTCGGCCCAGAGCTGCCGGGTGTGCGGGAAGCCGTGCAGCAGCAGGACGGCCGGGCCTTCCCCGGTGACCGTGACGCCGACTTCGATGCCGTTCACCCGCAGCATGACTCTCCCCGTGCAGTTACCATTGGTTACCAGCAAACCGTAGGTAACTTCCGACCGGCCGCCAAGACGGCACTTCCCCGACAGGTGGTGAGCTCCAGGTGACCCCCTCCCCGCGCGGCGACCTGTTCGACCCGGCCTGCCCGACGCGCCGGCTGCTCGACCGGATCGGCACGAAGTGGACGTCGATGGCGGTCAAGGTGCTGGCCGAGGCGGACCCGCGCGAGGTGCGGTTCGCCGAGCTCCAACGGCGGATGCCCGGGGTCTCGCAGAAGATGCTGTCGGTGACCTTGCGCTCGCTGACCGGCGACGGCCTGGTCGCCCGCCGCGTCGAGCCGACGGTGCCGCCGAAGGTCCACTACCGGCTCACGGACCTGGGCCGGTCGCTGGAGGTTCCGCTGGCGGCGTTGCGGAACTGGGCGGAGGAGAACATGGCGGCGATCGACCGGGCCAACGCGGCCGCGGCGGACTGACTCCTCAGGCCGGGCCCGCGAGGCCGATCAGATTGCCCTCCGGGTCGGTGAAGTGGGCGACGACCAGGTCGCGCCCCGGCGCGCGGTCCGGGCCCATCCGGCGGGTGCCGCCGAGGCGTTCGGCTTCGGCCAGCGCCGCCGCGACGTCCGGGACGCCCACGTAGAACACCACGTGGCTTCCGTACCCGGCGCCGCCGCCGACACCGCCGGGGATGCCGTCCGTTTCCACGAAGCCGTAGTTGCCCGCTTCCGACACCTGGGCCGACACCGGCCCCGACGTGTCGTACTCCCAGCCGAACAGCTCGCCGTAGTACCCGCGAAGCCGCGCCGGGTCGGTTCCGATGATCTCGAAGTGCACGACCGGATTGCCCATGGCGGCCACCGTACGCCGGTCTAGTTGTTAAAAACAACCAGCAAGTTGTAGATTACGACCATGCCGACGAGCCGCAGCTACGGGGACGCCTGCACGATCGCCCGCGCGCTGGACGTCGTCGGGGAACGCTGGGCGCTGCTCGTCGTGCGCGAGCTGCTGCTGGGGCCGCAGCGCTTCTCCGACGTCCGCCGCGCGCTGCCGGGCGCCAGCTCGAACCTGGTCACCGACCGGCTCCGCGAGCTGGAAGGCCACGGCGTAGTCGCGCGCCGGAAGCTGCCGCCCCCGGCGGCCTCGACGGTCTACGAGCTGACCGGATGGGGCCGTGAGCTGGAGCCGGTCGTGCTCGCGCTGGGCACGTGGGGCTCCCGGCTCTCCCTTCCCCCGTCGGCACACCTGGGCACGACGTCGGTGCTGCTGTTCCTCCGCGGCTTCGCCCGCCCGCGGTCGACGGCGTGCCACCGCGTCGAACTGGACAGTCGCGTGTGGACGGTCCGCACCGAACCGGGCCTGCTGACGGTCGAGCCGGGCGAGCCCGCCGCGCCGGACGCGACGATCCGGACCGACCCGCCGACGTTGAACGCGCTGCTCGAAGTCCCCTCCGACCTGGACGCGGCGATCGCCGACGGCCGGGTGACGATCGACGGCGACCACAAAGCGGTCCGGCGGCTGCTGCGCGAAACGCTCAGCGCGTGAACGCGGCGGCGTGGTCGGCGGCCCACTCGGCGAAGCTCCGCGCCGGCCTGCCGGTGACCTCCCGGACCGTCTCCGTCGTCGTCTGCGGCCGGTCCACCAGCGCGGCCAGCCGCCGGATCCGGGCCTCGACCACCTCGGCCGAGCCGACCCGGCCGAGCCCGCGGGCCTCGAACGTCGCGGAAAGCTCCCGGCGGTAGTCGTCGAGGTCCTGGACTTCGACGCGGACCGGCTCTCCGGTCACCCGGCCGAGCACGGCTGCCTGCTGCCGCACGGTGAGCGATTCGGGCCCGGTCAGCGAGTACACCGCCCCGAGGTGCCCGGCCGACGTCAGCGCGCGAGCGGCGACCGCGGCGATGTCGGCTTCGTGGACCAACGCCGAATGCGACTCCGGGAACGGGTCGCGCACGACGCCGGCGCGGACGGAGTCCGCCCACAGCAGCCGGTTGGCCGCGAACCCGCCGGGGCGCAGGAACGTCCACGGCAGCCCCGAATCCCGCACGGCCTGCTCGGCTTCGCCGTGGGCGCGGGTGATGGCGTCCGCCGAGCCGGGGTCCGCGCCCAGCGCGGACAGCAGCACGACCTGCGTCAGGCCCGTCGCCCGGGAGAGGAACCCGCCGAGGCCGGCCGTGCCCGCGTAGAGGAACGCCTTCGTGACGCCGGCCAGCGCCACGTCCCAGCCCGCCGGCCGTGCGAGGTCGGCCGCGACCACCTCGACCCCGGCGGGCAGCCCCGCCCGGCCCGGGTCGCGGCCGGCCGCGCGGACGTCGTGTCCGGCTTCGAGCAGTTTTCCCACCAGCGCACGCGCGACGTTCCCGCGGGCGCCGGTCACCAGAATCGTCATGGCGCAAGGCTCGTCCCGCGCGCCCGGACCGGGGTAGGCACTGGCGGTACCACCCCGCGCCGGGGTGATGATGGAGTCGTGGACAGGGTGGAGCTGAGCGGGTTCCTGCGCAGTCGCCGCGCCCGGCTGCAACCGGCCGACGTCGGCCTGGCGCCCGGCCCGCGGCGGCAGACGCCGGGGTTGCGACGCACGGAGGTCGCACTGCTGGCCGGTATTTCCGTCGACTACTACGTGCGGCTCGAACAGGGCCGCGGGCCCCGGCCGTCCGAGCAGGTCCTCGCCGCGCTCGGGCGCGCGCTGCGGCTGACCGGCGACGAGCACGCGTACCTGCTGCGGCTGGCGCGTCCCGCTCCCGCGTCCGCGCCGCGGCCGGTGCCCGGGAACGTGCTGCGGCTGCTCGACCGCCTCGGCGACGTGCCGGCGATGGTGATCGACGCAGGCTACGACCTGGTGGCGTGGAACCGGATGCTGGTCGCGCTGATCGGCGACCCGGCCACGTGGCCGCCGCGGCGGCGCAACCGGCTGCGCCGGCTGTTCGACACCGGCGACGCGATCACCGGCAACCGCCTCGAACTGGCCCGGCTGTGCGTCGCGGACCTGCGGGCGAGCGGGCGCTACCCGGCCGATCCCGCTGTCCGCGCGCTCGTCGACGACCTTCTGGCCGAGAGCCCGGAGTTCGCCTCGCTGTGGGCGGCACGGGAAGTCGTCGTGCAGCGGACGCTGACCAAGCGGACCGTGCACCCGGTGGCCGGCCCGCTGGAACTCGACTGCGAGATCCTCGCGGTGCCCGGCCACGAGCACCGGCTCCTCGTCTACACCGCGGCGCCCGGCACTCCGTCCGCCGACGGGCTGAAGCGGCTGCTCAGCGCGTGAGCGCCGCCTCGCGCACCCGCAGCGACGGCGCCAGGACCAGGATCCCGGACGTCACCACGACCGCCGACGACAACGCCCAGTGCAGCCCGATCCGGGTCGCCAGCGCGCCCACCAGCACCGGCTCCACCAGGAACCCCAGGTAGCCGCACGCGGCGACCGCCGCCACCGCGCGGCCCGGCGCGTCCGCCTGTTTGCGGCTCGCCACGCTCCACGCGATCGGCACGATCCCGGCCACGCCGAGCCCGACCACCGCGAAGCCGAACACCCCCGCCACCGGCCACGGCGCCGCCAGGACCACGGCGAACCCCAGCACCGCGACCGTGGTCGCGCTCCGGACGAACCGCACCGCGCCCACGCGGCCCACGATCCGGTCGGCGACCAGGCGGACCGCGATCATCGTCCCGGAGAACGCGAAGTAGCCCAGGGAGGCGAGCGCGGGCGTGGCGCCCGTGACGTCCGCCAGGTACACCGCGCTCCAGCTGTTGACCGCGCCTTCGGCGACGAACCCGCAGAACGCGATCACGCCCAGCGGCACCAGCGCCCGGCTCGGCCACGCGAACGCCGTGTCGCCTTGGCCGCGGTCGGCCCCGGTCAGAAAGAGCGCTCGGCCCCACAGCGCGAGGGCGAGCAGCGCCGCGCCGGCCACCGGGAAGTGCACCGAGACCGGGACGTGCAGGGCCTCCATCAGCGCGTCGACGCCGGAGCCCGCGAGGCCGCCGATGTTCCAGAACGCGTGGAAGCCCGCGAAGATCGGCCGCCCGTAGCCCTCCTCGACGCGGGCCGCGTGCGCGTTCATCGCGACGTCGAGCAGGCTGTTGCCCACGCCGAGCACGACCAGCGCGGCCACGAACACCGGCGCCGACCAGGCGAACGCCACCAGCGGCAGCCCGCCGCACAGCACGGTCGCGCCGAGCGCGACCGCCGCGCGACTGCCGATCCGGGTGAGCAGCGCTCCCGCACCGAGCAACGCGACCACCGCGCCGAAGGCGAGGCCGAACAGGCCCGCGGCCAGCTGTCCCGTGGTCAGCCCGAGCTGCTCCTGCACCGCCGGCACCCGCGCCAGCCAGGTGGCGAACGCCGCCCCGCACACGGCGAAGACGACCGAAACTCCCCGGCGCGCGCGTTTCAGTTCCCCCGTCACGTCCCGCGATTATCCTGATCTCCCGAAAAACCGGCGAACCATGTAGAGACCGCGGGCCGGGCTCCGTCCTTTCCCGTGAACGCGCCGCCGGGGCGCGGGAAGGAGCCGATCATGGCGAAGTACATGCTGCTGATGAGCTACACCGCGGGCGAGGGCTGCGACCTGCCGATGGGCGAATGGCCGCCGGAGGACATCCGGGCGCACATCGACTTCCAGCACGCGCTCGACGCCGAGCTGCGCGACAAGGGCGAGCTCGTCGACGCCCAGGGCCTGGCCGGTCCCGACCTGGCGAAGACGGTCGTCGCGGACGGCCGGACCAGCCCCGTGGTCACCGACGGGCCTTACCCGGAGGGCAAGGAGCTGCTGGCCGGCTACTGGATCGTCGACGTCGAGAGCGAAGAGCGCGCGCTGGAGATCGCGGCGAAGGCGTCGGCCGCACCCGGGCCGGGCGGGGTGCCGATCCGGCAGCCGATCGAGGTCCGCCAGGTGATGAGCGCGCCCGCCTGATGGCCGCCGACGTGGTCGAGGACCTGCTGCGGACGCTCGCGCCGCAGGTCCTCGGCGTCGTCGCGCGGCGCTTCCGCGATTTCGACGCCGCGGAGGACGCCGTGCAGGAGGCGCTGCTCGCGGCCGCGCGGCACTGGCCGTCCGACGGCCTGCCGGACAACCCGCGCGGGTGGCTGCTCCAGGTGGCCGTGAACCGGCTGACCGACCAGCTGCGCAGCGACCAGGCCCGGCGCCGCCGGGAGGACGCGGCGGCGCTGGAACCCCCGCCGGCCGATGTCCCGGATCGCGACGACACCCTCGTCCTGCTGTTCCTGTGCTGCCACCCGGCGCTGACACCGGCATCGGCGATCGCGTTGACGCTGCGCGCGGTCGGCGGCCTGACCACGGCCGAGATCGCCGGGGCGTTCCTGGTCCCGGAAGCGACGATGGCCCAGCGGATCAGCCGGGCGAAGGCGCGGATCAAGGCGTCGGACGTCCCGTTCCGGCTGCCCGCCGCCGACGAGCGCGAAGCCCGGCTGCGGTCCGTGCTGCACGTGCTCTACCTGGTGTTCAACGAGGGCTACACGAGCAGCGCGGGCGGGCGCCTGCACCGGACCGAGCTGTCCGGCGAGGCGATCCGGCTGACGCGGCTGCTGCACGCGATGCTGCCGGACGACGGCGAGGTCACCGGGCTGCTGGCGCTGATGCTGCTCACGGACGCGCGGCGCCCGGCGCGGACCGGGCCGTCCGGCGAGCTGGTGCCGCTGGCCGAGCAGGACCGGACGAAGTGGGACCGGGGGCAGATCCGGGAAGGCGTCGCGCTGGCCACGGCGGCGCTCGCGCTCGGCGACGCCGGCGAGTATCGGCTGCAGGCCGCGATCGCCGCCGCGCACGACATCGCGCCGCGCGTCGAGGACACCGACTGGGACCGGATCCTGCGGACCTACCGGCTGCTGGAGCGGTTGACGGACAACCCGGTGGTGACGCTCAACCGCGCGATCGCGACGGCGATGGTGCACGGCCCCGCGGCCGGGCTCGCGCTGCTGGAGACGCTGGAGCTGACCGGGCACCGGCTCGACGCCGTCCGTGCCCACCTGCTGGAGCTGGCCGGCGACGTCGGCGCCGCCGTCCGGCACTACGACGCCGCGGCGGCGCGGACGACGAACACCCCGGAACAGCGTTACCTGCTGACGCGGGCCGCGCGGCTGCGGGAGAACGCCCGGAGCTGACCGCGCTCCGATGTCAGGTTCCTGCGTAAGGTTCCTGTCATGAGCCAACTCCCGTCCGCCGGCCGGCCCGGCTACCTGATCAAGCGGGCCCAGCAGGCGCTCCACCAGGCCTGCACCGACCGGCTGCGGCCGATCGAGTTGTCGATGTCGCAGTACGCCGTGCTGCGCGCGCTCGAGGAGCACCCCGGCGCGTCGTCGGCCGAACTGGCCCGGATCACGTTCGTCACGCGGCAGTCGCTGCGGGACGTCCTGGGCGGGCTGCGCTCGGCCGGCCTGGTCACCGTCGCGGAGCAGGCGAGCAGCGGCCGGGCGCGACCGGTCGCCTTGACCGCGGCCGGGCGCGCGAAGCTGCACGCCGCCGACGAACTGATCACGCGGGTCGAAGAGGACATGCTCGGCGACCTCTCGGGCGATCAGCGGCGTTACCTGGCCGATCTGCTGAACACGTGCGTCGCCAACCTGACTTGACGAGCGCCGTATAGTCGGTTCCGAGTAATAGGGAGCGACTAGTGCCACCACGCAAGATCCGCAACACCCTCGCGCTGGCCCTGCTGGGCCTGCTGCTGGAACGCCCGATGCACCCGTACGAGATGGCGTCGACGCTGCGCGAGCGCTACAAGGACAGCAGCTTCAAGATCAACCCCGGCTCGCTCTACGACACCGTGGAGTCGCTGGCGAAGCACCGCTGGATCGAGCCGGTCGAGACGGTCCGGGAGGGCAACCGGCCGGAGCGGACCGTCTACGCGCACACCGAACTCGGCCGCCAGGAGTTCATCGCCTGGCTGGACGAACTGGTCCGCGAGCCGGTCGCCGAGTACCCGAAGTTCGTCGCGGCGGTGAGTTACCTCGGGGCGCTGGGCCCGGACCGCGCGGCCGACGCACTCGAAGAACGCGCCCGGCACCTCGCCGAACGCATCGAGGGCGCGAACACCGCCCTCGACGAGACCGTCGGCCAGGGCGCGCCACGGCTGTTCATGATCGAAGTCGAGTTCGTCCGGCACGCGTGGCAGGCGGAGCTCGACTGGGCCCGCGCCACCGCCGCGGAGATCCGCGCCGGCTCGCTGTCCTGGCCCGACCACTTCTGAGGGGAACACGAATGCCCGAGACCGACGTCCTCGTCGCCGGGGCCGGCCCCGCCGGCCTGCTGCTCGCCGCGGAGCTCGCGCTGGCGGGCGTCCGCACCACGATCGTCGAACGCCTGCCCGCGCGGCCGCCGTACTGCCGCGGCTTCAACCTCAACTCGCGGTCGCTGGACCTGCTGGCCCGCCGCGGGCTGGCCGAGGGCCTGGTCGCCGAAGGGCACCAGGTGCCGCACGCGCCGGTCACCGGCCTGCCCGGGCCGCTGCTGCTCGCCGGCGCGGCCACCGACCACCCGTTCTCGCTGGGGATCCCGCAGACCCGCGTCGAGGAGGTGCTGGAGGGCCGGGCCGCCGACCTCGGCGTCGAAATCCTGCGGGGGCACGAGCTGCGGTCGTTCACGCAGTCGCCGGAAAGCGTTTCCAGCGTCGTCCACAATGGACGATTCGGCCGCACGATCACCGCGCGCTACCTGGTGGGGTGCGACGGCGGGCGCAGCACGGTCCGCAAGCAGGCCGGAATCGGCTTCCCGGGCGTCGACGCGCGCTGGTATGCACTGCTCGGCGACGTCGAATGCGAGCTGCCGTACGGGGTTTCGGCGGGCCCGGACGGCCGGACGCTGTTCGTCATCCCGCGGCCGGGGTACGTGCGGGTCGTGGTCCGGGAGGACGACCCGCCCGCCGACAAGTACGAACCCGTGACGCTGGAACGGCTCCAGAACCAGGTGGACGCGGTGCTGGGGCGGCACGTCGAGCTGCGGTCGCCGCGCTGGCTGACCCGCTTCGGCGACGCGGCGCGCTTGGCGTCGAAGTACCGCGAAGGCCGGGTGCTGCTGGCGGGCGACGCGGCGCACATCCACCCGCCGGCCGGGGCGATCGGGGTGAACGTGGCCCTCGACGACGCGTTCAACCTCGGCTGGAAGCTGGCGGCGACGGTACTGGGCACGGCGCCGGAGGGGTTGCTGGACACCTACCACGCCGAGCGGCACGCGGCGGGCGAACGGATCCTGGCGAACACGCGGGCACAGGTGGCGGTCGAAGAAGCGGGGGCCGAACCGTGGGCGGACCTGCTGCGGCGGGTGGCCGCGCACCCGGCGGGGAACCGGGCGCTGGCGGAGATCATCACGGGGCTGGACGCGCGGTACGAGCCGGGCGGGCATCCGTGGCTGGGGCGGTTGGCGCCGGACGTGCCGCTCGTGGTGGACGGCCGGGCGACGCACTTGGCCGCGTTGCTGCATCCGGGACGGTTCGTGCTGGTGGACCTGGCCGGGGCGTTCGCGGCCTGGTCGGCCGCGGTCGAGGTCGTCACCGCGGCAGCTCCGTCCACTTCGGACGTCGGCGCCGTGCTGCTGCGGCCGGACGGTCACGTGGCCTGGGCGACTTCCGGCTCGGACGAGGAGGGGCTGGCCGAGGCGGTGCACCGCTGGATCGGCGACGTCCCGGTTCCGGCGCCGGCCTGATCACGGCGCCGAGCGCGTATCCTCGGGCCGGGGAACCTGGGGAGCGGCGTATGCGGGGACGCTATTGGCTACCGGTGGTGTACGCGCTGGTGGCGGGCGGGCTGTGGCTCGCCACCGGCTACTGGCCGTGGCTGCTCTGGGCGGTCCCGATCGCCCTCTTCCTCACGACCGCGCTGATGCTGTCGGGCTACAGCAGCGAATTCACGGTCCGCAGGCGGTGGCGCGAAATGCGGAAGCTCGCCGACCGGATCGGCGCCCGCGACGGCGAACCGGTGCGGGAAAGCCGGCGCCGCTGGGCTGTCATCGGGCACCAGGCCTCGATGAACTTCCAGACCATCCGCCCCGGCACCGAAACCGAGGTCCGCCGGGCGCTGGTGGGCAAAGCCACCGCCGCCGGGTACGCGCGGACCAACTCCGGTTACTTCAGGACAGCACGAGGCAAGGTCCTGCTCGGGATTTCGGTCCGGCGAGAGACGGCCTACCCGATCGTCATCCCCGAGGGGCACGTCCACGTCGAGATCTCGATGATCGAGTCGATGGGGTGAGAGCGGTCAGCGCGGGCGGTCCAGGACCGCCCGCTGCTCGACCCGGCCGTCCAGCGTGAACCGGCTGTGCGGCACGAACCCCAGCTTCTCCACCACCCGCGCCGAAGCCTTGTTCGCCGGTTCGTACACCGCCAGCAGCCGGTCGGTGAACCCCGACGAAAACACGTGGTCCCGCACCGCCGCCGTCGCTTCCGTCGCGTAACCCCGGCCCCAGCCCGACGGTGCGATCCACCAGCCCATCTCCACCGCCGGCGAACCCAAGCCCGACTCCGTGGCGCCGCGGCGGACCAGCGACACCACCCCGTCGAACGAGCCCGGCGCCGCCGAAACCGCGAACCAGCCGAAACCGTGGGACGCCCAGTGCGCCAGCGTCGCCTGGTGCTTGGCGAGCGTGTACTCGCGGGTCCACGGCTCCCCCGTGCCCACGTACCGAACCGTCTCCGGAAGCCGGGCCAGCGCGAACAAGCCGTCGAAGTACTCCTCGGCCCACTGGTGCAGCGTGAGCCGTTCCGTGGTGATCAACACCAGCGACAGTCTAGGCGTGCGCGGTCTTCCCGCCATCGATCACCAGCTGCGCCCCGGTCAGGTAAGGGAAGTCGCCCGAGGCCAGCGCCAGAGCGAAGACCGCGATCTCGTCCGCCGTCGCCATCCGCTTCAGCCCCGGCACGTTCGTCTTCGCCCAGTTCGCGGCCATCGCGTCCCACACCGCGTCCGGCACGTTCATCGCGCCGCCCGCGCGGCGCACCAGTTCCGTGTTCGTCGTTCCGGGAACCAGCGCGTTGACCCGGATGCCCCCGTCGGCGTAGTCGAGCGCCGCGGTCTGGACCAGCCCGACCAGGCCGCGTTTGGACGCCGTGTACGCGCCGCGGCCGGCGTCGGTGGCCAGCGCGTTGGACGACGCCGTGACGACCACCGTCCCGCCACCCGCCGCCAGCAGGTGCGGGACCTCGTACTTCAGCGCCAGGAAGTTGCCGCGCAGGTTCGTGCCGACGACGTCGTCCCACTCGGCCGCGGTGTACTCGTGCAGCGGCTTCTGGATCGTGACGCCCGCGTTGTTGAAGCACACGTGGAGCCCGCCGTACTTCGCCGCGACCGTGTCGACAAAGCGCTTCACGTCGTCTTCGGACCGGACGTCGGCGCGCACGTACGTCGCTTCGCCACCCGCTTCCCGGATCCGGCGCTCGACCTCGGCGCCGAGGTTTTCGCGACGCCCGCAGAAGCCGACTTTCCCGCCTTCGGCCGCGAACCGCACCGCGGCCGCGCGGCCGATCCCCGACGTCGCCCCGGTGACCAGCACGACCTTCCCGGCGAAGCGCCGCGCCGCCGACGGGCCGATCAGCGGCGTCGGCGCCCCGCCCTGCACGAACGCGACCCCACCGGCGACGCCGGCGACCGCGCCCACCCCGGCGGCGATCCCGCCGGTGGCCAGGAGCCGGCGACGGCTGTAGCGGCGGGGTTCCTCGTTGTTCTCGCTCATGCCCCCAGCGTGGCGGGAACGCGCGCCGCGGCCATCTGTCGAACCGACCGGTGTTCACCACCGGTCACCGCCCGTTCGGCCGATGGTCCACACCAAGGTTAATGGTCTATACCAATCAGGTCAGGAAATCCCGCCGCCGCGCTCGTCGTCGTGGAGGTTCCACCATGCGTCTCCGTTCCCTCTTGGCCGCCGTGGGCGGCCTCGCCCTGCTCGCGACCGGCACGTCCGTGCCCGCCGAGGCCGCCGCCGGCTCGCCGATCCCCGTCGGGCCCTACGTCGACATGGGCGCGTGGCCCACCCCCAGCCTGTCCGGGATGTCCGCCGCCAGCGGCGTCAAGGGGTTCACGCTCGCCTTCGTCAACTCCTACGGCTGCAAGGCCAGCTGGTTCGGCGCGTACGACCCGCGCACCGCGTGGCAGAAGGACGAGATCACCAAGATCCGGAACGGCGGCGGCGACGTCAAGATCTCCTTCGGCGGCGCGTCGGGCATCGAGCTGGCACAGGCGTGCAGCACGTCCGCGCAGGTTGCGGCCGAGTACGACGCCGTCGTGAAGGCGTACGGCCTGAAGTACGCCGACTTCGACATCGAGGGCGCGGCGATCGCGGACCCGACGACGATCGCCCGCCGGTCGCAGGCCTTGAAGACGCTGCAGAACAACAACCCGGGCCTGAAGATCTCGCTGACGCTGCCGGTGCTGCCGACCGGCCTGACCACCGACGGCCTCAACGTCGTCAAGTCGGCCAAGGACGCGGGCGTGAACCTCGACCTCGTGAACATCATGGCGATGGACTACTACCAGGGCGCGGGCGACCAGGGCGCGAAAGCGATTTCCGCGGCCAAGGCGACACAGGCGCAGCTGAAGTCGCTGTACGGGCTGAGCGACGCGGCGGCGTGGAAGAAGGTCGGCGTGACCCCGATGATCGGCGTCAACGACTCGCAGAACGAGATCTTCTACCAGAAGGACGCGAAGGCACTGGTGGCGTTCGCGAAGACGGTCCACCTGGGCATGCTGTCGTTCTGGGAGGCGGGCCGCGACGCGAACGCGTGCACCGGCGCGCTGTACAAGTGCACCAACGTGCCGCAGTCGCCGTACGAGTTCGCGAAGATCTTCGCCGGGTACACCGGCTGAGTCACCAGCGGGCGGCGTCCGTGAGCAGTGCGTCCCGCACCGCCGCGGGCCCCGCCCGGCCGGGCTCCGTCAAGCTCGAGGCGGCACCCCTTCTCGTCCGTAGTCGGATTTCCACTCCGGTTCCGCCGTCAGTCGCTCGACCTCGCGAAGCTCCCGGCCGAACCAGTACAGCGCCTCGTGGTGGTGGCCCCGGTCGAGATCGGCGACCGCCCGGTACATCCGCGCGTTCGCTCGCCGGAACTCCACCCACACGCTCACCGCCGCCGCCCGAGACGGCATCCGCGCACAGGAATCTTCGTGGGCCTCCCTCAACGTCCGCGGCCATTGGTCGTCAGCAGCGCTCATCGCGCCCTCCCGGATCAGGCGCTCGACCTGCCAGCACCTCCGCCAGTTCTCCGACTCCGTCACGAAGCCGGAGGAGGAACGCCACACAGGCCGGCCACTCCTCCGGCCCTCCAGGCACCCCCAACGACACCGGAGGACCCGTTCCGGCCACCACCAGCACCGGCGGGTTCTCTCGTTCCGGCCCGGTTTCCTCTACAGATACCGAATCCTTGGCACCGACCGTCCAGGTCACTCCCGTGACCGGGGACCACTTGGCTGTCGCCACCACCGCTCCCCTCCCGATCGCAATAGAGATAGTTCTATTCAGACATTTTGCGGGAGAGCAGTCAATAGAAGTACCTCTAATGCGTCACCTGGACCCTACGGCGTCACTAGAGATAGCGTTATTGGCGTCGGCAAGCGAGGAGGATTGTGTGGGCACCGGCTACCGTGAACTGGCAGGCATCCTGCGGGAGGCCATCCAGCGCGGTGACTATGCGCCGGACACGACCTTGCCCAAGCAGCACGAGCTGGCAGCCGAGTTCGGCGTCAACGTCAACACCGTCCGGAAGGCGATCGGCGTCCTCGACGCCGAGGGGCTGGTCACCCCGATCCGCAGGCGCGGCACCGTCGTCCGCGCCCGGCCACCGCTGAAGCGGCTGGGCACGGATCGCTACGCCAAAAGCAAGTGGAAGCACGGCGATGTCGTCGCCTTCGCCGCTGATCGTGAGGTTTCCGGTCGAGACTGGAAACCGGCCGACCAGACTCAGACGGTCACGAAAGTCGAAGCCGACCCGGAAGTCGCGGAAGCGCTCAGCGTGGCGGTGGGCTCGCCGGTGTACGAGCGTGCCCGGCTGGTGACCGACGCCGGTCAGCCGACTCACACTCTGACCAGCTACTACCGGCCGGCCGACGTCGAAGGCACTCGCCTCGTCGATCCGGCGCCCGGCCCGGCCGGTCGCGGCGGCGGGTTCCTGATCCTCACCCTCCAGGGGCTCGAACCCGACACCATGACCGAGACCGTCCACGCGCGCATGCCCACTCCGGACGAAGTCGTCCGGCTGCGGCTCCCGGCCGGAGAGCCGGTGATGGTCCTGCAGCGACGCACTTTCACGAGCGATGGACGAGTCGTCGAGTTCGCCCGCGGCGTGCACGCCGCCAGCCGGTTCTCGTGGACGTACACCTTCAAGATTCCCGACTGACGGAGTGTCGATGCCCGAGCGCACCGCGTCCCTGCCCGACTCGCTCCGCGCGGATGTCGAAACGCTTTGGGACTACCACGACATGCACCACGAACCGCGGCCTGCGGACGTGGGTATCGGTCTCGGGAGTCACGACCTCGGCGTCGCCACCTGCGCCGCCCAGCTCTTCGAAAGCGGCATGGTCCCCCTCATCGTGTTCACCGGGGCCAACGCCCCGACAACGATCGACCGGTTCCCTCGCGGCGAAGCCGCGCACTACCGCGAACACGCGATCGCAGCGGGTGTGCCGCCGGAGGCGATCCTCGTGGAACCCCGCGCCCGGAACACCGGCGAGAACATCACCTTCACGCGCCGGGTACTCGCCGAGCACGACATCGAGGCCGGCTCGATCGTGCTGATCTCCAGGCCATACCAACAGCGGCGCGCCTACGCGACCTGCCGGAAGCTCTGGCCGGAGGTCACCGTCACCTGCGCCTCGCTCGCCCTGCCGCTCGACGAGTACGTCGCGGCGATCGGGGACGCCGACCGCGTCATCACCATGCTCGTAGGCGACACCCAGCGGATCGACGTCTACGCCGAAAAGGGATTCGCGATCAGGCAGGAAATGCCGGACCGCGTACGCGACGCCTACGACCGGCTGGTTTCCGCGGGGTACACGGCACGGCTCGTCTGAGTCACCAGCGGGCGGCGTCCGTGAGCAGTGCGTCCCGCACCGCCGCGGGCCCCGCCCGGCCGGGCTCCGTCCGCGTCACCACGAACAGCGTGTTGATCGGGGGCTCCTCCGGCTCCAGCAGCGCGACCAGCGACCCCGAAGCCAGCTCGGCCGCGCACAGGTACCGCGGGAGCACGCTCACCCCGAAGCCGGCCAGCACGCTCGCCAGCACGCCCCGCAGGTCCGGGACGACCACCGCCGGCCCGGACGGTGGCCGGACGCCCAGCACCGAGCGCCAGTAGCGGCGGATGATCGGCAGGTCCTCCGCGTACGCCACCAGCGGTGCCGACCGGGGGTCGCCCGTGAAGCCGCGGGGGCCGACCAGGACGAACTCCTCGTCCGTCAGCGGGGTCGCCGTCAGACCGCGGCCGCGCGGGCGGATCGTCGAGACGACCAGGTCGAACCGGCGCTGTGCCAGGCCCGCCAGCAGGTCGTCGGCCAGGCCGAACGTCACCCGCAGCCGCAAGCCCGCCGACACCAGGCCCGCCAACGCGGGCAGCACCCGCATCGTCGTCAGCTCGGCCGGCCCCGCCAGGTGCACCGGCGCGGCGAACGGGTCGGCTTCACCGACCGTCAACGCGGAAAGCGCGTCCACGTGCGGGGCGATGCGGGCCGCCAGCTCGTCGGCCGCCGAGGTCGGGGTCACGCCCCGCGCCCGGCGGACGAACAGCTGCTGGCCGAGCTCGTCCTCGAGGGCTCTGACCTGCGCGGTCACCGTCGGCTGGGACAGACCCAGTGACGGTGCCGCGCCGGTCAGCGATCCTGCCCGGTGGACGGCCAGGAACGTCCGCAGCAGATCGAGGTCCAGCTCAGTCCTCGACCAGCTCGATCGAGTCCACGACGTTCGGGTAGAACGCGACGTGGTCCTTGATCGGCGCGACCGCGTCGTACGGCTTCTCGTACGTCCAGACCGCGTTCTCGCCCTTCACCTCACCGGCGTTCAGCGAGTAGTAGCTCGCCTCGCCCTTGTAGGGGCAGTACGTCTCGTGGTCGGTGCGCTCCAGCACGGCCGCGTCGACGTCGGCCAGCGGGATGTACTGGACCGCCGGGTACGTGGACTCCTGCAGGGTGAACGCGTTGCGGCTGTCCGCGATGACGCGCCCGCCCGCCTTGACCACCACGCGCGCCTTGGTCGGCTCGACGGTGATCGGGTGGTCCGGGCCCGGGACCAGCACCTTCTTCTCCGGCATGTCAGCTCCTCGAGAGAATCGTGTACCATGAGCAGCACCCCGGGCCCGGCCGTTATTCCGGCTCAGGGCAAGTAGTACATCGGGTTCGGCAGCTTGATCGGGCGCAGCGCGTAGCCGCCCTCGAGGTCGCTGAACTGGTCGCCGACGTTGAGCACGATCTTCGCGCCGGTCGCCTCGATGTGCGCCCGCGTGCCCGACTTGTACTGGACGGTGTTGCAGGTCAACCCGCACGGCAGGTAGTCGGGCGCGATGGTCTTCGGCTTGAAGAACGCCCCCGCCGGCGCCGGGTAGCCCTCGTTGGCCAGGTTCTTGAGCGACTGCGGCCCCTGGAACTCGTTGCGGCCGGTCAGGAAGTACAGCTTGACGCCGCGCTGCACGGCCCAGTTGGCCAGCTCCAGCACCGGCTTGTTGGCGACGAACGTGCCGTTGTCGATCGCCTGCTGCTGCTTGACCGGGTCGAAGCCGAAGTCGTTGTCGGCCTCCCAGCCGAAGGTGATCTCGGAGGTGTCGTCGACGTCCAGCACGATCGCCGGGTTCTTCACCTTGCCGAGCTGCTGCTGCAGGTAGCGCTTCGCGTCCGAGACGACCCGGTTGCTGTCCTTCGCGAACTGGCTGGTCTCGGAGTAGTGGTGCTTGCCCGCGGCGTCGAGGTAGTCGCCGTAGTAGGCCTTGACGTCGTTCTTGACCTGGCCGATGTTGGCCGGCTCCTTCGAGCGGGCGGCGGTCGCGTCGTCCGATCCGGCGAGCGCGGTCGCCCCCGAGGCGACGGTGGCGCCGATGGCCGCGGCGGCGGCGAGCTTGACGAGACTTGACCATTTTCCGGACACGGCGAACCCTCCAGTGGAACTTGACGACCTGGGGAACCTACGTCACGTTCACCGGGAGTTCCACCCCTCGAAAGTTTCCGTTCACCTCTCGGCGCGGCAGAGGAACGCCACCGGCGAGCGCCCGATCCGCGTCAGCACCACCGAAGCTTCCGCGCCACCACGGGGTTTCAGCCGCCGCCGCAGCGCGTCCGGGTCGACGTCCAGGCCGCGCACCAGGATTTCCAGCCGTCCGACGTCGTGTCGCTTGAGGACGGCTTTGAGCGCCTTCTCGGTGTACGGCCCGTGTTCCAGGACGCGGAAGGCCCGCACGCCCGGCGGCGGAGTGTCACCGGTCAGGTACGCGATGCGTTCGTCCAGCTGCCACAACCCGTGCCGCGCCGCGTAGTGGCGGACCAGCCCGGCCCGGACGACGGCGCCGTCCGGGTCGACGATCCACTCCCCCGGCTCCCGCATGGGCAGTTCGTCCGGTTCGGCGTCGGTGACCGTCCACTGTGTCCCGTCCGAGCGCAACACCGTCGCCCGGCGCGTGACGCCGGTGCCCAACCCGCGCCAGAGGCACGATTCGCGGACCTGGCCGTCCAAGGACACCAGTTCGACCTCGTCCGCCCACGGCGTGAGCGCGAAATCGAGGCCGGGCGCGCACTTCACGGACAGCGCGCGTCCCGGGTAGGCGTCGACCAGCCCGTCCAGGGGCGGGGCGAAGTCCGCGGGTTTCCACGCGCGGCGTCCGGCCGAGTCGCGGCGAGCCGGGTCGGCGACGACGACACCGGAGCGGCTCACCGGAGCCAGCGCGTCCGCCCGGGCCAGCCCGAAAGCGACACCCGCGACGGATCCGTTGTGCCGGGCCATCTCCAGCCGCACGGCGTCCAGATCGGACCCGAGCGCCCGCCGCGCCACCCGGGCGATCTCGACGAGGTCGGCGCCGACCGAGCACGTGACGTCGTGGACGTCGAGCCCCGCCAGCCGAGCCGCCCGGTGCCGCGCCACGATCGAAGCGCTCGCCTGCTGCAGCGCGTCGGAGGTGAACAGCCAGTCCACACCGGACAGTTTGCCGACCGCTTTCCGTCGCAGCAGCACAGTTTCCAGCACGGCGGCCGCGTGCTCCTCGCCGACCAGGCGGCGCACTTGGGCGACCGATGCGATCCGATCGGTCAGCGGCAACGACGAAACCTCGGCGACCGCCGCCGCACCCGCGTCGGAACGCAGGTAGGCGACGTCGCCGAGGCTGAAGGAATAACCCAACTCAGGACGGCCGCTTGGTCCCGGTGATCATCACGTTGTAGAACAGCTCGCGCGGCAGGATCTTGGACAGCACCTTCTTGTCCACAGCGGACAGCCGCAGCCACAGGCGGTAGGCGAACATCCGCCAGCGCACGGTCAGCTTCTCCTGCGGCACGGCGGCTTCGAACGTCCGGATCGGCCAGCCCGCGAGCGCGGCGGCGAACTCCTCGGTGACCGCGTGGACGTCCTGGGCGCCCGCACCGCGGGCCCACGACTCCAGCTCCGACGGGTCGAAGGTGTGGATGTCGACCACGGCCTCCAGCGCGGCGGCGCGGGACGACTCGTCCAGTTCGGACTGCGGACGGCGCCAGCCGCTCAGCGCGGGCAGCTTCGTCACGCGCGTGGTCAGGAACCAGGTGAACTGGCCGAGCTTGCGGGCGTAGAAGTCGCCGACCTTGGTCGGCTCGCCGGCGAAGACGAACCGGCCGCCCGGCTTGAGCACGCGCAGCACCTCGCGGAACGCCGCCTGGACGTCCGGGATGTGGTGCAGCACCGCGTGCCCGACCACGAGGTCGAACGTGTTGTCGTCGTACGGGATGCGCTCGGCGTCGGCGACGCGGCCGTCGACGTCGAGGCCGAGCTTCTCGGCGTTGCGCAGCGCGACCTGGACCATGCCGGGCGAGAGGTCGGTGACCGAGCCCTTCTTGGCGACGCCGCCCTGCATGAGGTTCAGCAGGAAGAAGCCGGTGCCGCTGCCCAGTTCCATCGCGTGCTGGTAGGGCTGGCCGTCCTCGCCCGCGACGGCGTTGAACACGTCGGTGGCGTAGGAGATGCAGCGCTCGTCGTACGAGATCGACCACTTCTCGTCGTAGGTGCCGGCTTCCCAGTCGTGGTACAGCACGTTCGCCAGCTTCGGGTCGGCGTAGGCCGCCTGGACCTCTTCGGCGGTGGCGTGCGGGTTCGGGGCCGGGTCGTTCACGTCGGTCAAGGCGTCATTTCCCTTCGAAAGTGGCCTTGCCGGGCCCGTTTTCGATGAACGACTTCATGCCGTTCTGCTGGTCTTCGGTCGCCCACAGCGCGGCGAACAGGTGCGATTCGAGCTTGAGCGCGTTCGGCAGGTCCATGTCGAGACCGCCGTCGATGGCCGCCTTCGCGGCCCGCAGCGCCACGGCGGGGCCGTTCGCGAACTGGGCGGCCCACTTGTGCGCGGCCGCGTAGACGTCGTCCGGGGCCACGACCTGGTCGACGATCCCGAGCTGCAGCGCCTCTTCGGCCTTGACGAACCGTCCGGTGTAGACGATGTCCTTGGTCTTGCTCGGCCCGATCAGCCGGGCCAGGCGCTGGGTGCCGCCCGCGCCGGGGATGACGCCGAGCTGGATCTCCGGCTGGCCGACCTTGACGTTGTCACCGGCGACGCGCCAGTCCGCGGTCAGCGCCAGCTCCAGGCCGCCGCCGAGGGCGTACCCGGTGACGGCCGCGACGACCGGCTTCGGGATGTTCGCGATCGCCGCGAGGGTGCCGGTGAGGTTCGCGCCGAACTTGGCGATCTCCGGGTAGGTGCGGGTGGCCATCTCCTTGATGTCCGCGCCGCCCGCGAAGGTCTTCTCGCCGCCGTAGAGGATCACCGCGCGGACGTCGTCGCGCTCGGTCGCTTCCTTCGCCAGCTCCGCGAGCTCGGCCGTGACCTGGGCGTTCAGGGCGTTGACCGGCGGGCGGTCGAGCCGGATCGTGCCGACCCCGTCCTTGACCTCGAGGGTTACGAACTCTCCCACGTCACTCCTCCTCGTTGAACAGGTGCCAGCAGGCTACCCGCCGGTAAGCCACACCTTAGCGACGGCGGGCGAAGAAGCGATCGCCGGAGCGCTCCAGCACCAGGTCCTGGTCGAAGGTCTTCGAGAGGTTTTCGCTGGTGATGACGTCGTCGACCAGGCCGGAGACCACCGCGTGGCCGTCACGCAGGAGCAGCGCGTGGGTGAACCCCGGCGGGATCTCCTCGACGTGGTGGGTGACCAGGACCAGGGCCGGCGCGTCGGGGTCCATCGCCAGGTCGGACAGCCGGGCGACGAGGTCCTCGCGGCCGCCGAGGTCGAGGCCGGCGGCGGGCTCGTCGAGCAGCAGCATCTCCGGGTCGGTCATCAGCGACCGGGCGATCAGCGCGCGCTTGCGCTCGCCCTCGGACAGCGTGCCGAAGGTGCGCTCGGCCAGGTGCCCGATGCCCATCGCGTCGAGCAGCTCGGTCGCGCGGGCGGTGTCGAGGGTGTCGTATTCCTCACGCCAGCGGCCGAGGACCGCGTAGCCGGCGCTGACCACGACGTCCTTGACGAGCTCGTCGCCCGGGACGCGCTGGGCGATCGCGGCGGAGGTGAAGCCGATGCGCGGGCGCAGGTCGAAGATGTTGACCCGGCCGATCCGCTCGCCGAGGAGGTCGACCTCGCCGGTGGTCGGGTGCAGCTCGGCCGCGGCGAGGCGCAGCAGCGTGGTCTTGCCCGCGCCGTTCGGGCCGAGCACCACCCAGCGCTCGTCCAGTTCCACGGTCCAGTCGAGGCCGGCGAGGAGGTCGTTGGTTCCCCGGCGGACGCCGACACCGGCCATCCGGACCACGAGGTCGTCAAGTTCGCTGGGCTGGATCGGCTCGCTCACGAGGCCCATTCTGTCTGCCGTCGCGCGCGCGTGCGCACCCGCCCGGGTGAGACGGCGAACCGGCTGGTCGGAGCGCGTCCACGAAGTGGAACTCCGCACCCGATGAGTGCCGGGCGCCACTCCGTTGTGGCAGGATCACCGCATGTCCGCCGACGCGCCCGTGACCCCGGTGACCCGGGGCTCGTTCTGGCGCCGTCGCGCGATCGACCTGCTCCTCGTCGCCTCCGCCGGGTGTACGCGGGCGCGGCTTCGCTGATCTTCTCCTGCGGTGCCGCGCTGCCTCGCGTCCTGATCACCTTCGCGTCCGAGGAGCACCCGCGTTGACCACTTCCCTGACCCGTCCCGCCGTCGAGATCCACCCGCAGCTGACCGACCCGCTGCTGCCCCAGCTGCTGCACCCGTCGCGGCTGCTGTGGACGCCGCGCGAGCTGGCGGACCTGACGGCCACCGTCACCACCGAGCTGACTTCGAGCGTCAAGGACATCCTGCGCTTCGACGAGGACCGCCGCTGGTGGGCGCGGCTGGCCCTGACCGACGGCGTCGAGCTGTGGCTGCTGTCGTGGCTGCCCGGCCAGCACACCAAGCCGCACGACCACGGAGGCGCGTCCGGCTCGTTCACCGTCCTGCAGGGCGAGCTCGGCGAGGAGTACCGCTACCCCGGCGGCCCGGTCCGGCGGCGCACGCACGTCGCCGGCGAGGGGATCGGCTTCGGCGCGGGGCGGGCCCACCAGGTCACCGGCATCGGTGACGCGCCCGCGGCGAGCGTCCACGCGTATTCGCCGCCGCTGGTGCCGACGCGGGAGTACAAGACCCTCGCCGAGGTGCCGGCCGAGATCCCGCCGCTGCCGGTTATCGTCGGACGATGAGCGCCATCGATTCCTTCCTGGAGCAGGCCCGCTCGGGCCTGGACCGGGTCGCCCCGGCCCGGGCCCGCGAACTGCAGGAGGCGGGTGCGCTGCTCGTCGACATCCGGCCGCTGGCGAACCGGCAGGCCGAGGGCGAGATCCCGGGCGCGGTGGTCGTCGAGCGGATCCACCTGGAGTGGCGGCTGGCGCCGGACAGCGACTGGAAGCTGCCGGGCGTGACGGCGGACTCGACGGTCGTCGTGCTGTGCAACGAGGGGTATTCGTCGAGCCTGGCGGCCGCCGACCTGCAGCGGCTGGGGCTGCCGAAGGCGACCGACCTCGAGGGTGGCTTCCGCGCGTGGGCCGCCGCCGGCCTCCCGGTGGAGACCGGCGGCAGCCCCGCGGTGCCTTAAGCCAGCGCTGGCGCGACCTGGCTGGTGAACAGGTCGATGCCGGAGCGGTCGTACGCGGCTTCCGGGAAGTTGAAGATCGCGTAGGACATGCCGAGCTCACCCAGCGCGGCGAGCTTTTCGGTGACCTGCTCGGGCGTGCCGGTGGTCGGGCTGTTCACGAAGACGCCGTGCCACCGCTGCGCGGCGTCCGCCGGCGCGTACTTGTCGAGGTGGGACTTCAGCCAGGCCAGCTTGTCCTGGACGTCCTTCTCCGTCTCCCCGATGACCACGTTGTGGTTGACCGAGCGGACGATCGCGTCGAAGTCGGTGCCGACGTCCTTGCAGTGCTGCGCGAGGATCTCCGACTTGCGGGTGAACGTCTCGGGGTCGCCGGCGAAGTTCGTGTACTTCGCGTACTTCGCGGCGATCTTGAGCGTCTTCTTCTCACCGCCACCGGCGATCCACAACGGGATGCCGCCGTCCTGCGGCGGCAGCGGGCGCAGGATCGCGCCGTCCGTCCGGTAGTGCTTGCCGTCCAGTGTGGACGTCCCGGTCGTCCAGAGGTCACGCATGATCCGCACGCCCTCGTCGAGCTGCCCGAGCCGCTCGCCGGCCCCCGGGAAGCCGTAGCCGTAGGCCCGCCATTCGTGCTCGTACCACCCGGCGCCGATGCCCATCTCGACGCGGCCGCCGGAGATCGTGTCGGCGGTCGCGGCCACCTTCGCGAGGTAGGCCGGGTTGCGGTACCCCATGCAGGTGCACATCTGCCCGAGCCGCACGGTCTCCGTCGCGGCGGCGAACGCCGAGATCAGCGACCAGGCCTCGTGCGTGGCCTCTTCGGTCGGGACGGGCACGGTGTGGAAGTGGTCGTAGACCCAGATCGATTCGAAGGGCCCGGCCTCCGCGTGCTTCGCGAGGCCGAGCATGGTCTTCCAGTGGTCCGCGGGGTCGATGCCGGCCAGGTCGAGCCGCCAGCCCTGCGGGACGAACATTCCGAAGCGCATGCCTTCAACCTAACGCGGCTCCCCGCCGCGCGCGGCGCTATTTCCGCTGGAGCAACTCCAGGTCAGGGTCCATCGGACGGGGCCTTCCGGCCCCCGCGGTCACGACGTTGGGCCATAGCGGCCACGCCCGGGCGGGCGCCACCGTCGGACTCCACGAGGAATCGAGGTGGGCACCATGACCGAGCCACACGGAGTTCCGAGGCAGTACCGGCGCCACGACCACGCCTGGGTGCTGGGTGCCTGGGTGTTGCCCCTGGCCGTCGCCGCCGCGCTGACCGCGCTGAGCGGCGGCCTGCTCGCCATCACGCTGCCGGTGGCGGTGGTCGTCGGCATCGTGGCGACCGCGCTGCACCTGCGCGCCCGGGCGTGACGGCCCGGGGTCAGGCCAGGACGACGCGCGCCAGTTCGGCCGGGGCCGCCAGCAGGCCGTGCTTCGGCAGCACCCGGACCGTGTACCCGATCGACCCCGGCCGCGGCAGCTTCAGCCGGGCCGCGAACGCGCCGATGCCGTCCGCCGTCATCGGGACCGTCACCGCGTCGCGCAGCTCGTCGTCGTCGCCGACCCGGCCCACCACCGCCTGGATGTCCACTTCGGACGGATCGAGGCCCGCCAGGTCGATGCGCGCCCGGATCGTCACCTCGGTGCCGACCACCAGCGGCTCGGCCGCCTCGATCAGCAGCTCCGAGTCGAAGATGCGCACCCGCGGCCAGGAGACCTCCAGCTTGGTGCGGTAGTCCGCCAGCGACAGCGCGCCGCGGTAGCCGTCACCCGTCGCCGCCGCGACCATGCGGGACGCCGGCAGGTAGCCGTTGTCCACGTACTCGCGGACCATCCGGGACGCCTGGACCCGCGGCCCGAGCGTCTCCAGCGTGTGCCACACCATCGACAGCCAGCCGGTCGGGACGCCGTCGGCCGACCGGTCGTAGAACAGCGGCGCGATCTGCTGGCCGAGCAGCTCGTACAGCGCCGCCGCCTCCAGGTCGTCGCGGCGCAGCGGGTCGGTGACCCCGTCGGCGGTCGGGATCGCCCAGCCGTTGCTGCCGTCGTAGCACTCGTCCCACCAGCCGTCGCGGATGGAGAGGTTGAGGCCGCCGTTGAGCGCCGACTTCATGCCCGACGTCCCGCACGCTTCCAGGGGCCGCACCGGGTTGTTCAGCCAGACGTCGCAACCGCGGTAGAGGTAGCGGGCCATCGACATGTCGTAGTCGGGCAGGAAGACGATCCGGTGCCGGACGTCCGCGCCGTCGACGAACCGGACGATCTGCTGGATCAGCTGCTTGCCGTTCTCGTCGGCCGGGTGCGACTTGCCGGCGACGACCACCTGGATCGGCCGGTCCTCGTGCAGCAGCAGCGTGCGCAGCCGCTCGGGGTCGCGCAGCATCAGCGTCAGCCGCTTGTACGTCGGGACGCGGCGGGCGAACCCGACGGTGAGCACGTCCGGGTCGAACACCGAGTCCACCCAGCCCAGCTCCAGCGGGGACGCGCCGCGCTGCAGCCACGCCGCGCGCACCCGGCGCCGCACCTCGTGCACCAGCTTCTCGCGCAGCTCGCGCCGCAGGCCCCACAGCTGGGCGTCGGACACGCCGTCGCGCAGCGGCCCTTCGCCGACGTCGAGGCCCCACTCGCGGCCGAGCAGCGTGCTCAGCTCGCGCGCCACCCACGTCGGGCCGTGGACGCCGTTCGTCACCGACGAGATCGGCACCTCGTCGTGGTCGAACCCGGGCCACAGCCGGGAGAACATCTTGCGCGTGACGCGCCCGTGCAGCTGCGAGACGCCGTTCGCGCGCTGCGCCAGCCGCAGGCCCATGTGCGCCATGTTGAACAGCCCGGGGTTGTCCTCGGCGCCGAGCGCGAGCACGCGGCGCGGGTCGATGTCCGGGACGAGCCTGCCGTCGGCGAAGTAGCGCTGCACCAGGTCCACCGGGAACCGGTCGATGCCCGCGCTGACCGGCGTGTGCGTGGTGAACAGCGTCCCGGCGCGGACGGCGGGCATGGCCTCGTCGAACGCGAGCCCGTCGGCCTGCACGATCTCGCGGGCGCGCTCCAGCCCCAGGAAACCCGCGTGTCCCTCGTTCGTGTGAAACACCATGGGCTGCGGGTGGCCGGTCAGCTCGCAGTACTTGCGGACCGCGCGGAACCCGCCGATGCCGGCCAGGATCTCCTGCCGCAGCCGGTGGTCGGCGTCGCCGCCGTAGAGCCGGTCGGTGACGCCGCGCAGGTCGTCGTCGTTGGCCTCGGTGTCGGTGTCGAGCAGCAGCAGCGGCACCCGGCCGACGCGGGCCTGCCAGATCTGCGCGCACAGCTCGCGCCCGCCCGGCATCGCGACGCCGATCAGCACCGGGCGCCCGCCCGCGGTCAGCAGCTCCAGGGGGAACGCGTTCGGGTCGATCACTGGGTAGTGCTCGACCTGCCAGCCGTCGAGCGACAGCGACTGCCGGAAGTAGCCGTTGCGGTAGAGCAGCCCGACGCCGACCATCGGCACGCCCAGGTCGGACGCGGCCTTGAGGTGGTCGCCGGCCAGCACGCCGAGGCCGCCGGAGTAGTTCGGGAGGGCTTCGGTGACGCCGAACTCCATCGAGAAGTAGGCGACCGCGGGCGGCAGCTCCGGGTCGTCGCGCTGCTGGTACCAGCGCGGCTCCGAGAGGTACCGGTCGAGGTCCTCGGCCGCGGTTCTGGCGCGTTCGAGGAAGTCGTCGTCGACGGCGAGCTCGTCGAGCCGGGCCGGCGGCAGCGCGGTGAGCATCCGCAGCGGGTCGCGCACGGCGTTGAACAGCTCGGCGTCCATCGAGGCGAACAGGTCGCGCGTCGGCGGGTGCCAGGTCCAGCGCAGGTTGGTGGCGAGCGCGCCCAGGCCGGACAGGGACTCCGGGAGGCTGGCGCGGACGGTGAACCGGCGGACTGCACGCATGGGAAGCGACGATATCGGGCTGCGGGCCGCGATGCGCAGGAGGAGTTCGGGGATAACGTGCACGCTCCGCGTATGCCCTGGGTATGGTCCTGCCCGTCGGGTACCGGGGCACGAGAGCGAGTGAACGAATGATCCCAGGGGGAGGACGGCGCGCGCTGGTGGCGTTGCTGGCCGTCGCGGCGGTGGCTGTGAGCGGGTGCAACGACAAGGGCGGCGCGAGCGGCGACCCGAGCAAGGACACCGGTGCGGGATCCGTCGCCGGGCTGCCGGTGACGCACTTCGAGAGCGGCCTCAAGCCGGACGCGCCCACGCCGAGCATCGACGTCAAGAACGCCGACGGCGGTGAGGACGACAAGCTCGCCACCGCCGCGATCGACGACGTCCAGACGTACTGGAACGAGCACCTGCCCGCCGACTTCGGCCAGCAGTTCGAGCCGGTGAAGTCGCTGCTGTCCTACGACTCGCAGACCGACACCGAGAAGACCGGCTGCGGCAGCGTCAAGAAGCTCGTGAACGCGTTCTACTGCTCGGTCGACGACTCGGTGGCGTGGGACCGCGGGGTGCTGCTGCCGATGCTGCGCCAGCGGTTCGGGCCGATGTCCGTGGTCGTCGTGCTGGCGCACGAGTTCGGCCACGCCGTGCAGTACCGGCTCGGCGACAAGGCCAACATGACCAAGAGCACCCCGACCGTGGTGAAGGAGCAGCAGGCCGACTGCTTCGCCGGCGGGTACTTCCGGTGGGTCGCCGAGAACAAGAGCAAGTACTACCAGGTGTCGACGTCCGAGGGCCTGAACCAGGTGATGGCGGCGATGTTCCTGATCCGCGACCAGGCGGGCACCAGCGGCGCCGACCGCGGCGCGCACGGTACGGCGTTCGACCGCACCTTCGCGTTCCAGACCGGGTTCGAGAAGGGCCCGAAGGAGTGCGCGGCGATGAACACCGAGAACGTCAAGGCCCGGCTCACCGAGCGCCCGTTCGACAAGGGCGACACCGGCAAGGGCGACGCGAAGTTCACCGAACAGGCCGTCGAGCTGCTGAAGAAGAGCCTCGACGAGGCCTTCAAGGGCGCCGGCGTAGCCGCGCCGGAGATCAACGACGGCGGCAGCTGCCAGACCACGCCGCCGGCGTCGTACTGCCCGGCCGACAACACGGTCGCCATCGACCTGGCGAAGCTCTCGCAGCTGGCCCAGCCGATCGACCGCGAGGCCGAGATGAAGGGCGAGGACCCGGGCGGCATGGGTGACTTCGCGGCGTTCTCGGAGGTCGCGTCGCGGTACGCCCTGGGCATCCAGAAGGGCGTCGGCGCGTCGATCGACAACGCGAACGCGGGCCTGCGGACGGCGTGCCTGGTCGGCGCGTGGGCGGCGTTCACGAACCGGCCGGGCGACCTGCGGCTGTCGGCGGGCGACCTCGACGAAGCCATCGCGGACCTGCTGCAGCCGGAGAGCCTGATCTCGGCGGACGTCAACGGCAAGCGCCCGGACAGCGGTTTCGACCGCGTCGAGTCCCTGCGCCGCGGGTACCTCGAAGGCTCGTCGGTCTGCTCGAAGCAGTACGCCTGAGCCCGTGAAAAAGGCCCCCACCCGCGGGTGGGGGCCTTTTTTCGTGCGCTTTAGAAGAGGGCGCTCGCCAGGTCGCGGCGGGCCTTCATGACGCGGTCGTCGGCCGGGTCGAACAGTTCGAACAGCGCCACCAGGTGCTCGCGGACCTTGTTGCGGTCCTCGCCCGCCGTGCGGCGGACCGCGTCGATCAGGCGCTTGAAGCCCGCCTCGACGTCGTTCGACGCGATTTCCAGGTCGGCCGCGTCGAGCTGGGCCGCCAGGTCGGACGGGTCGGCGTCGGCCTTCGCGCGGGCGTCGGGGTCCGCGTTTTCCGCGCGGGCGGTGAACTTGACCTGGGCCAGGGCGTTCTTCGCCAGCTCGTTGGCCGGCTCGACGTCGAGGATGCGCTCGTACGCGGCCTGCGCGGCAGCGAAGTCGCCGCGCTCGAAGGCTTCCTCCGCCTCGGTGAAGCGCGGGTCCTCGGGCTCCTCGACCGGGCCGCCGCCGTTGGCCTCGGCCTCGGCGATCGCCGGCAGCTTGTCGCGCAGGGCGTCGAGCAGCGCGTTGATCCACTTGCGGATCTCGGGCTCGGGCAGGGCGCCGGAGAACGCGTCGACGGGCTGGCCGCCGGCGATCGCGACGATCGTCGGGATGGACTGCGCGCCGAACAGCTGCGCGATGCGCGGGTTCGCGTCGACGTCGACCTTCGCGACGACCCACGCGCCACCGGACTCGCCGGCCATCCGCTCCAGCACCGGGGACAGCTGCTTGCACGGGCCGCACCACTCGGCCCACAGGTCGACGACCACCAGCTGGCGCAGGGACCGCTCCACGACCTCGGCCTGGAAGGTGGCTTCGGTGACATCGATCACGGCCCCGCCCGGCGCGGGCTTCGGCGGGCCGTCCGCACCGGGCGGGCCGGCCGCCGGGGCCGGCTGCCTCTGCGCCGATTCGGCGCGGGCCTTGAGCGCGGACAGGTCGACCGCGCCGGAGAGGGCGGCGGACAGGGCCGCTGACTTCGCTGCAGATCCGCGTGGCTGTGTCACGCCCTCCATCCTGGCACGCGCGCCGGAGGAGTTTCACCGGGTGCCCCGGCCGGTCCGCTTGGCAGGACGGCGTCCGCTGGGGCAGGCTCGGCCGGGTGCACATCCGGCGTGACGTGAAGGTGGGCCTGTCGATCGCGGCCGCCGTCGTCTGGATCGGCGCGGTGACGCTGCTCATCGTCCACGAGCCGGACCCCGGCGCGGCCTCGCCCGCCGAGCTGCGCGACAAGCTAGCCGCCGCGCTCGGCACGCACGACCCGGACGCGTTCGGCGACCTGCTCGACTACCCCGGTTCGGGCGGCGACGACTTCGCGAAGGACTACGTCGCGGTACTGGCCGACCACGGCGTCCACGACGTCCACGTGGAGCTCGGGCCGGACGCGGCAGCCCCGGCCCGCGCGACGATCACCGGTGCGCTCGGCGACGGCAAGCCGTTCAGCTACCCGCTGACGGTGACGAGCGAAGACGGCCGCTGGACGGTCGCCTTCACCCCGCCACTGCCGTAGTCACGCCTCGCGCAGGTGGGCTTCGACGCGGTCCACCTTGGCCTCGAGCTGGTCGGTGAAGCCGGGGCGGATGTCCGCTTTCAGGACCAGGCCGACCCGCGCCGAGCCCTCCCCCGCGGCCTCGACCGCGCGCTTCACGACGTCCATCACCTCGTCCCACTCGCCTTCGATGTTCGTGAACATCGCGTTGGTCGAGTTGGGCAGGCCCGATTCCCGGACCACCTTGACGGCGCGGGCGACGGCCTCGCTGACTCCGCCGTCGGGCTCTCCGCCGGACGGGCTCACGCTGAACGCGACGATCATGCTCGGAAGTCCCTTCTTCGGTGTTCTTTCCGCCGGTCGTGCGACACCCGCCGGTACCCGCTGGTAACTTCGCGTGTCATGAACCGTCCGCTGCCGTTCGACCCGATCGCCCGCGCGGCACAGCTCTGGGAGGCCCGGATCGGGCCCGCCGGCACCATGGCCGCGGTCACCGGCGTGATGCGCGTCCAGCAGATCATCCAGTCCGCGGTGGACGGCGCGCTCAAGCCGCACGGCCTGACCTTCGCCCGGTACGAAGCACTGGTGCTGCTCACCTTCGCCCGCAGCGCCAGCCTGCCGATGCGGGTGATGGGCGAGCGGCTCCAGCTGCACCCCACCAGTGTCACCAACATAGTCGACCGGCTGGAGCGCGACGGGCTCGTCAAGCGCGTCCCGCACCCGACGGACCGGCGCACGACGCTCGTCGAGATCACCGACGAAGGCCGCAAGCGCCGGGAGAGCGCCACCGCGGCCGTGACGGAGATCGACTTCGGGCTCTCCGGGCTCACCGAACGGCAGACCGAGCAGCTGACGGACCTGCTGACGAAGGTCCGCCGCGCCGCCGGGGACTTCACCGAATAGCGGAAAGGCCCGCACCTCGGTGCGGGCCTTTCTCACATGCCGGGATCAGGCGGCGACGGGTTCCTTCACCTGGAACAGGCCGACACCACCGTGGGACAGCCGCTGCGGCCCGTCGAGCTTGCCGTTGCGCAGCGCCCACTTCTCGAACAGCCACGTGAACAGCGGCGGGATGCTCGCGAGCAGCGCGAGGACCAGCGTCTTCGGGCGCCAGCCGAGCGGCTTCGCCACGGACAGGGAGACGACCACGTAGAGGACGAAGATCACGCCGTGCACCATGCCGATGACGGGCACGCCGCCCTCGCCGGAGGAGTGGACGACGTACTTGAGGAACATCCCGACCAGCAGCGCGGCCCAGGACAGGGCTTCGGCTACTGCGGCCACGCGGAACACGAGAGCGGCCTTGCTGGACACTGCTTCCTCCTGTGGGGTCTCACCACGTTGGTTCACACATAACAAAACGCCCGGCACACCGTCCAAGGCGGACTTGCCTTGGACGTCAACGGCGCTGTCGGACGTGGTGGTACCAGTGTGAGGCGTGACGGCCCTCACGGGAACACCGGGGCCCGTGACGATGCTCACGACCGTGGTCCGATGTGGTCTGGACCACGGTCGTGAGCGTCCTTTGTCTACTCCGCGCAGGGCGAAACCGGCGCCGATGCGGGTGACGTCCCCCACGTCGCCGCGGCGGCGTCGGCGGTCAGGCGGAAGTCGAGCGTCGCGCCGCGCTTCAGCTGGTCCACGTTGACGTACACGCGGTCACTGGCGCGCGACTCGACCTTCAGGCCCGAGACGTACTGGAGCTTCGAGCCGTCCGCACCGGGCGCCTTGATCGTGATGTCGCGCCCGTTCTCCAGGTGCAGCACGGACTTCTCGAACCGCGGCGCGTTCAGCACGAAGTTCCCAGTCCCTGGGACGGCGGGGTAGAGCCCGAGCGCGCTGAAGACGTACCAGGCGGACATGGTGCCGAGGTCGTCGTTCCCGGTGACGCCGTTGGGCGCGTTGGTGAACAGCGTGTGCGCCGCCCGCACGACCGTCGATGTCTTCGCCGGCTGCCCGGTGAGCGCGTACATCCACGGCGAGTGCAGGTCCGGCTCGTTGTTCGGGTTGTAGCGGAACTGGTCGTAGTAGTCGTACGGGCCGACGACCCAGTTCTCGCGGACCGCCGACGCCGGGTTCTTCACCAGCTCGTCGTAGGCGAAGAAGTCGTCGAGGCGCTTCCCGGTGGCCGCCGGGCCGCCCATCCGCTGGACCAGGCCGGGCACGTCCTGCTGGACGAGCCACTGGTACTGCCACGCCGTGCCCTCGTGGAAGCCGTCCTGGCTCTGCGGGCTGTACGGCTTGTCGGCGGGGCTGAACCAGGCACCGCCGAGGACCTTCGGCCGGAAGAACCCGGTGAAGCCGCGGTCGGACTGCGTTTCGTCCCAGAGCGTCCGGTAGGTCCGGCCCTTCTGCTTCAGCGCGGCGGCGTCGGCCTTCTGGCCGAGCGCGGCGGCCATGACCGACAGCGAACAGTCACCGAGCGCGTACTCCAAGGTGGCCGACGCGCCGTGGTTGGGGTCGGTGTCCTGGCCCTTCTTGGGGAAGTCCGGGTCGTACTGGACGAACCCGCCGGCCTGGTAGCTGGCGTTGCCCGAGCGGCCCTGGAACGGCGAGGACGCCGGCGGGATCTGCGTCGAGTTCTGCAGCAGCGCCTGGTAGGCGTGCATCTCCTCGCCCGACAGCGCCCCGAACCGCCACAGGTCCACCAGGAACGGCGTGACCGGGTCGCCGGTCATCGTGTTCGTCTCCTGGCTCGCGTACGCCCACCGCGGCAGCCAGCCGCCCTGGTCGTGGATGGCGAGGATGCTCTTGGCGATGTCCTTCGCGCGGTCCGGCCGCAGCAGCGCCAGGAGCTGGTTCTGGGAGCGGTAGGTGTCCCACAGCGAAAAGAAGTCGTAGTAGGTCCAGCCGACCGCGCGGTGGATCTTCTTGTCGAAGCCGTAGTAGCGGCCGTCGGCGTCGTTCGCCGTCAGCGGCTGCAGCAACGCGTGGTAGAGCGAGGTGTAGAACACCGTGCGGTCGTCGGTCGTGCCGCCCTTGATGTCCACAGTGGACAGCTCGTGGCGCCAGGTGCGCTGGACCGCGTCCTTGGCCGCGTCGAACGAGCGGATCCTTTCCGAGGCCAGGTTGATCCGCGCGCCCTGCGCGTCCACCTGGGAGATGGCCGTGGTGGCGGTGACCTGGCTCTGGCCGCCGAAACTCAGCCACGCGCCGCGCAGGCCCGCGCCGCCCTTCGACTCCCGGCCGCCCGGGGTGCCGCCGTCCGGCGACCACGTGCCGGAGGACGTGAACGGCTTGTCGAACTTCGTCGTGAAGTACGTCGTGTAGGGCTTGCCGCCGCAGAACGCCTGCGACTCCACGGTTCCTTCGACGGTCCGGTCGTCGACGATCCGGACGCTGCTGCCGGTGACCGGTTCCTTGTCGTTGGCCTGCCCGACGTTGACGAAGACGTTGGCGTTGTCGGGTTTCGCAAACGTGTACCGCTCGACACCGGCGCGGGTGGCCGCGGTCGTCTCGACGTCGACGCCGCCGTAGCCGGTCAGGTGGACCTTGTAGTAGCCGGGCTTGCCGACTTCGCCGTCGTGGGTGAACGGCGAGGCGTAGAGCTTCTGGTCGAAAGTGGACGCATTCGTCGTGTCGAACGCTTTACCGGGGCCGATTTCGCCGGTGGTCGGCAGCGTCGAGACGAGGCCGCCCTGCTCCCAGCAGCCCGCGCCGGACAGGAAGAAGTGCCCGAAGCCGCGGATGGCGGTGTCGGTGTAGCGGTAGCCGGCGTAGTGCGAGGTGATGGGGCTGACCTGCGTCATCCCGAACGGCGCCGAGGCGCCCGGGAAGGTGTTGCCCTCGTCCTGCGTGCCGATGAACGTGGTGACGGCGTCGAGGGCGTCGCCCCCAGACGCTTCGGCCACGGCGGGACTCACCCCCGTCGTCACCACGGCGAGCGCCAGCGCGCCCGCCAGGACCTTGCTCTTCACTGAGCTTCCTCCTGCCAACGATGTCATCCCCTCCGACACCTTCGGCAACGCCCGGCGAACCGGTCAAGAGGGTGGTGAATACCTGTCTCGTTCCGGACAGCGGTCAGCCCGCGAGCGCGAAAGCCGTCACCCGCACCGTCCCCGTGGCCCCGGTCCGCCGCGCTTCGACCACCAGCTCGGCACTCGGAGCGACAGCGGCTTCGTGGCGGCCGACGTCGCCGGTGACCGCGAAGGTTTCGGCCACTTCGCCGTCCACGACCACCCGCACCTCGCCTTCGCTGTCGGCCACGGCTTCCAAGACGACCACGAACGCGCCGGGCCGGGTGAGCAGCCGGACGAGCGGGGTCCAGCCCGGCACGGCCGTGCCGGGCCAGTCCTGCGGGCGCGCCGGCTGGAAGGCCAGGGCCGGGGCCGGCGCGGCCGCCGTCGCCGCGAACGCCGCGGCGGCGTGGCGGGTGCCTTCGAGCACGCGCAGCCGCCGCTGGATCTCCCGCAGCAGCGTGACGAGGGTGTCCGGCTGGTTGACGCGGCTCACGACGGCTCCAAGAAGGGTTCGACGGTCAACACGACCTGCTCCTGCCCGCCGTCGTCGCCGGGCGTGACCGACAGCCCGAGCAGCCGGACGGTGACGTCGAGCTGGTCCCCGGCGAAGAACGGGTCGTCGACGACGATCCGCGCGTCGTCGCCGACCGAGTACGTCCCGACGACCGGGTCGAGATCGGCGCGCACGGTCAGCTCGGGCAGCACGACCGGCCGCCGCCGGGCGGCCAGCTCCCCGGCGACGTGCGCGGCGAGCATGGCGGCGTCGGTGGTGTCCACCGGCGCGGCCGCGGCTTCCAGCAACGGCCAGCCGCCCGCCGTCGCGCCCGGGTCCGACCGCACCACCGGGACGCCCCCGCCGCCGGCGTTCCCCATCCCGAGCACCCGGGTCGCCATGCTCGCGGCGTCGCTCGGCCAGACGAAGTCGACCAGGTTCGCGCCGTACTCCCAGACGTACGCGCGGTCCCCGCCGGGCAGGCCCAGGCGCGGATACCCCAGCCGCAGCAGGCGTTCCGGCTGGCCGCTCTCGTCGTAGCGGACGTCGAAGGCGAAGTCGAACCCGGTGTCGGTGTTCGCGAGGTCCCGCAGGACCTCCGCGACCGACTTCAGGTCGGCCGACGCGTAGCTCACCGTGCGCAGGACGCCGGAGGTCGCCGAGCCGGTGACGGCCACCCCGAGGTCGCCGCCGTCCGCCGACTGCGCGAGGTCCAGCAGTCCCCGCACGATCGCGAGCTGGTCGGTGGCGGTGAACGAGACCGGCCGGCTCAGGTCCGTGGGATCGAGGACCAGCCGGTGGTCGAAGTAGGACGCGAAGTCGGCGGCGGTCAGCTCCAGCACCCCGCCGGCCGCGCTGTAGCGGCTGGTCCAGACGATGCCGCCCCACACCAGGTCGCCGTCCCGGTCGACGTAGACCGCGGTGCGGCCCGGCTCGGCGAGCAGCCGCGGCTCGCGGATCCGGATCTCCGGGTCGTCGACCCGCAGCTGCCCGCGCAGCGTGCCGGTGTCGTTGAGCTTCTTGTCGAACTGCACGCCGGACAGCGGGAGTTCGTCGAGAACCGCGCCGGTGCGCAGGTCCGCGATCAGGTAGGTGTACGACGTGCCCACGTGCGGCGCCTAGTAGGTGGAGAACGTGAGGCCGTCGAGGGAGAACCAGCCGGCGTTGCCGGTCGTCGCCATCACCTCACCGGTCGGCAGGATGTCCACCCGGCCGTGCGCGTCAGGGTTGGTGGAGACGCCGAGCAGCCAGTGCGCGACCGGCCGGTAACCGACCGGCAGGGTGAACACCGGCTTGTCGAAGACGCCGCTCTTGACCAGGCCCCGCAGCCGCACCCAGCCGTCGTCCATCAGGGTGTAGGCGGCCGTGGTGTACCCGCTGCCGTAGTTGACCCAGCTGTTCTGCAGGGTCGGCGCGTGCCAGGTGTCCCCGCGCGGCGGCCGGTAGGGGGCCCACGCGCCGCCGCGCTTGCACAGCAGCACCCCGGTGTCGAGGCGGTAGACGAACTGGCTGCTGTGGGTGGTCGCGACGGGCGGGAGATCGGTTTCGCCCCGGACTGGCAGGATCCCGCTGAGGGCGGAGGTGAACTGGCGGCGGTCGACGATCGTGGGCGCGGTGCCCGCCGGGGGCACCTGGACCTCGGCCAGCACGAGCACCGGGGACCCGTTCGGCGTCGGGCGGACCGGGCTGGCCGCGTTCTCCCCCGCGTAGACGTTCACCGCGAACGCCCCGCCGACGATCTCCGCGACCACCAGGTCCAGCCGGGACAGCGACGCGTGCGCCGCGCCGAAGGGCAGTTCCTTCACCGCGTCCAGCGTGACGATGTAGGGACCGTCGCCCGGCCGGGCCCGGTCGGTGAGCACGGCCTGGAACGGGTTGACCCGCAGCTTGTTCGACGCGATCGTGACCGACCCGGGCTGGCCCGGCGCGTCCCGGATCCCGGGGCGCGCCCGCAGCGGGTCGAGCGCGTCGCCGGTCGCCTCCGCCTGCACCAGTGCCCCGGTGATCAACCGCGCTTCGGCCGAGTCGACGCCGTCGACCCACCCCGCGTGCCGTTCCGCCATCGCAAGCTCCCCTTCTCGCTCTTCAGATCCACGCGTCGCGCCAGCGGACGGTCAGCGTGCCCGCTTCGGCGTCGTCGAAAGCCTCGAACCCGACCGCCGTGCTGCCCGGCGGGAGCCCGAACCAGCTCGACCGCGGTTGCAGCACCGAACGGCGCGAGGCCGTGCCGAGGAACACCGTCCGCGCGGCCGTGTCGACGGTCAGCACGTCGCCTTCGGCGAGGCTCAGCGAAAACGCGAGCCGCTCGCCGGTCGAGTCGTTGCGGATCACCGGCTGCGTGCACGGGCCGGCGATCGTCCACACCGGACGCGTCGGCGCCGCGCCCGCGTTCACCAGCGCCAGCGTGCCGCCCTCCGCCTGCCCGAACACCAGCGGGAAGCGAAGCGGGAAAGTGATGCCCTGCCCCGGTTTCGGCAGCCCGCAGGACAGCTCGTGGACTTCTTCGCCGTAGCGCAGCGGGTCGGGCGCGGTGAACTGCAGGGACCAGTCGAAGCTCACCGGTGTCGTGTCGGAGACCTTCGTGCCGGCCGAGAGCCGGACCAGCGCGCGGCGCGTCACCGTGCGTTCCCGCACGACGAACTCCGCCGGCGCCGAACCGTCGACGAGCACTGCGGCGATCCGGTCCTTCGCCCGTTCGCGGCTTTCCTCGTCGGGCGCGACAGCAGTGCCCTCGAGTGTGATCACCCGCGCCGAGCGGAACGACGGCGCGTCGAAGGCGCCGTCCCGCTGCGGCCGGTCGGCCAGTTCGAGCCGCACGCCGGGACCGGCAGACCAGCCGTCCTCTTTGGTGACCCACCACTCGACGCCGTCGGAGTCCACCGTGTTGCCGGCCCAGCCGTCCAGTTCGTACACCGGCAGCGCGAGCGACACGGCACTCAGCGTTTCGCCGCCCATGCCACCTCCCGGGCCGCGACGCGGCCGATCTCGTATTCGGACTGGCCCGCCCGCGGGTGCACGTTGACCGTCACCGAGCCACCCGGCGCGGAGCGGGCCACCGGGCCCACGGCGGAGGCCGCGACCGCCTTGGTCAGGTTCGCCACCGCCGGCCGGATGGTGGCCGAGCCCGGCAGCGGCACCAGCCGGGTCATCGCCCCGGACACCTGGTCGCCGCTCGCCTCGATGCCGACGGTCAGCCCGGCCCCGATGTTGCGGCCGATGTCGGCCATCACCTGCGACGGCGAGAAGATCTTGAGCACGCTCTTGATCGGGCCGGGAATCTTGTCGACGATGAAGTTCTTGATCGCCGAGACGATGGTGCCCGCCATGTCGCGGATCCCGCCGATGAACCCTTCGATCAGCGACTTCCCGGCGCCGTAGAGCGTCTTCCCGATGTTGCCGAGCGCGGAGACGACCCGGCCGGGCAGCCCGCGCACGAACGAAACGACCCCGGAGATGGCGTTGCTCACCGCGGACTTGGCCTGGTCGAAGGCGTTCCGCACAATGCCGACCACCTGGCCGACGCCGCGGATCGTCGCGACGACCGTGTGGATCGCGCCGGTGACCACCGCCTTGACCGCGTTGAACACCGCCGTGACGACCGTGCGCACGATGGTGAAGTAAGTGGTGACGTAGGTGCGGATCACGGTGACCGCGACCTGGATGACCTTCGAGATGTAGGGCCACACCACCGCGATAACGCCGCGGATCGTGTTCACCGCGCTCACGACCGCGTTCTTGACCGCGGCGAACACGGCATTCACGATGGTGCGGAACCTCGTACTTCGCTTGTAGGCCAGGATGAACGCGGCGACCAGTACCGCGATGGCGATCCCGACCGGTCCCATCGCGAACCGCACCGCCACGCCGAGGAGGCGGCTGGCCACCGCCCACGCCTTGCTCGCCACCGTGGCGATCCGGTCGGCCGCCGCCTTCGCCTTGGTCACCACCGTCGAAGCCGCCACCGACGAGGTGAACTTCTTGACGGCTTCGGCGGCGCTCTCCACACCCGCTCGCACCGGGCCGAACGCACTCGACGCACCCGCCCGGATCTTGGCGATGTTGTCCTTGATGTCTCTGAGGCTCTTCAGTTGCAGGCCGCTCAGATCGACCTTGATCGCCTGCGCATCGGCCTTCATCACCTGCGTGTCGGCTTTCACGGCCTGCGCGCTCGCCTTCACGTTCTTGGCGAACTCAGCGATGATCTTGCCTGCTTCTTCAGCCATCGCCTTGAAGTCGAGCACGACGGGGAACTGGACCGGACCGACCGGATTCGTCATCACTCACCCCCTGGGGTGCCGAAGAACGCGGCGATCTCGTCGGTGCTCGCCGCCGGGTCGGGTTCGGGCTCCAGACCCGGGCGCGGGACCGGGCGCGGCCGGTCCGGCTGGTCGGCGCCCTCGGCGGAATTGGCCGCGACGAACAGCCAGTTGCCCACCGCGAGCTCGTCGACCGCACCCGCGAGCAGGTGCTCGGTCAGGCCCCACTCGGCCGCCTCGCCGTGCAGGGCGCGCACCAGCGCCGACTCGCGGGGCAGGTGCCGAATGAGCACCCGCAGCCGCCTCGGCGTCAGCTTGCCGCGGTAGTAGTCGAGCAGGTCCACCCGGTAGAACCGGAGCAGGTCGGCTTCGACGGCCTCGCCGTGCTCGCTCAGGAGCGCGTCGAGGCCGAGGATTCCCCCAGCGCCATACCAGTGTCTCGGCCGTAGGCTTCCAGCAGGGCCTGGACGTCCTGCACGCTCAGCGCGTGCCGGCCGAGCTTCTCGAACTGCTCGGCGCCGAGCAGCACCTCGAGCAGACCGTCCAAATCAGACGGATCGAGACCGGACAACCGCGCCACCGCTTCCCGGGGCAGCTCGGTCGGCAGGCTGAAAGTGTCGCCGTCCAGCTCGAACTCCCAGCGCTCCCCCAAGGCTTCCAGGCGCTGCGCGCGGACCGCGTTGACGTTGTACTTGGCCATTCGTGCGTTCCCCCTCGCCCGTTCAGGCGGACTTTTCTTCGGCGGCGGCGGTGCCCGCGGCAGGGTTGATCGACCACTGCGCGAGCGGCTCGGAAGTGCTGTTGATCGGCGTCATCGCGGTGAACGTGACGCCGAGCTTGATCGCCGACGTCCGCGTGATCGCGGTTTCGTCGGTCTCGGTGACGACCCCGCGCGGGATGTAGAAGCGGTGCTTCACGTTCGGGCCGTCGCTGAACTCGATGCCGAGCGCGCGTTCGTCGACCCGTGGCGCGGCGGCGATATTGTAGACGCCGTTCGTCCCCGCGGGCGCGCTGAAGAAGAACTGCAAGGTGTCGCTGTTGATCTGCAGCAGCGAGAACTTCGCGGAGAAGTCGCGGTCGCTGAAGACGTACCGGATCGCGGCCACCGACTGCCACGTGTCCACCGGGTCGAGCTTGTCCTTCTTGACGAACTTGACGCCGTCGGCGGTGGTGTAGCCGAGGTCGACCCACGGCGAGGCCCACGGCTTGGTGAAGTCGGCCGGTGCGGCGGTGTGCGCCGGCGCCACGTAGATGGCCCCGGTTCCCGCCACCCGGATTTCGCTGGCGTTCAGTCCTGGCATGAGCAGCCCTCCCACTGCACCGCCGGCCCGGGTCAGGCCGGTCTGGATACGACTAGCGCGACGAACCGGTACCGCATGACGTACCGGTTCGCGTCGGAATGCCTTCGATCGAGCACGAAGCACGGCCCCTGGAGCTCGGTCACGTCAGTGAACACGGTGCCGCTGGAAGCGCTCAGGAGCGGCAGGACACCCCGCACGGCCAGCGCGACCGCGTGCGCGGCGGTCTTCTCCGGACCGTACGAGTCCAGCCGCACCTCGGCGTTGTCGAGCCGGTCGTCGTCGAGGTAGACGCCGCCGAGTCGGGTGAGCACCACGGCGCGCTGCGTCCCGTCGAAGCCCGGCGGCACCGACGTTCCCACCGGCACACCGGACAGTTCCGGCCGCGCGCGCACGAACTCCGCGACGGACTGCTCGACATCCGGGAACACCAACGGTTCCTGGGCGATCGGCACGATTTCCCCACCTCCCCACTCCCCTTGGGGTGTGACCAACCTAACGCAGGGCCGATCGCTCGCAAGCGGCCGAACGGGCGATGACACTGGCCGGTTCCGGCCATTCCCCGGGCACGGGAACGGCCCCCTCCCCGCGCGGGGAGGGGGCCGTCGCTTTCCCGGGCTACGCGCCGATGCCGATGGCGAACACGTGGAGCGCGCCGCCGCTGACGTTGTCCGGCAACGTCACGCTCGCCACCGTCTTGCCCGCGTCGAGGGTGATCGGGTTGGTGCCGAACACCATCGTGCGGATCTGCTGCGGGTCGCTGCCCGCGGCGTTGCGGTACGGCGTCGACAGCACGATCCGGTTGCCGAACGCCGGCTGCGCGCCGCCGCCACCGAGGGTCCAGTCGGAGAACCCGATGGTCGCGGTCGACTTCGTGCCGTCGGTGTAGGTGATGGTCAGCGTGCCGGACGCGTTGCCGTTCGACGCCGAGCCGAGCAGCGCGAGCCGCCCCGAACCGGAGACGTTGACCGTCTGACCGGACGCGATCACGTTGTCCGGGTCGCCCGCCGGGAACGACGGCCAAGTGAAATTCAGCCCGTCACTGGTCACCGTGCTGCCCGGCGTCGCACCGGCCGCCGCGAGGGCGTCGGCCGAGTAGCTCCAGCCGCCGCCGTCGAAGTTGGCCGCGCCCGAGTTCGAATCCGGGGAGATGCCGGCGTTGTTCACCGTGGCCAGCCAGCTGTTCGGCTGGGCCACCAGTACCGTCAGGACGGCCTGCGAGGACGCGACTCCCGGCGCGGAGAACGTCACCGGGATGCGCCGGGCGCCGTCGGCCAGGCCGGCCGGGACGCTGACCGTGAGCTCGGCCTGGGCCTTGCCCGCGGCGGGCACCGCGATGCTGCCGGTCGCCGGGGTCAGCGTGATCCCGTCGACGCTGCCCGCGCTGTAGGTCCAGGTCCGGGCGACGCCGGAGAGGTCCTGGACACCCACGGACGCCTTGGACGTCGACCCCGCGGGTGTCACCGCGCGCGCCGGGTCCACAAAGGACAGGCTGGGCTTCTCCTGCTCGCGGAACGACGGCGGCGCGTCGGCCGTCGCACTGCCCCACGAGGTCGCCGTGGCCGAGCGCGTGTAGTCGAGCGTGCCACCGCTGGAGATCAGCGCTTCCGGCAGCCACGCCTTGGCGGCGGTGCCGCCGTTGACCTTCAGGCTGCCCACGTAGTCGCCGGTGCCCGGCGCGTTGATGGTGATCTTCTTGCCCGCGCCGGTGGTGAGCACGGCGTGCTCGAAGCGCGGGGTGACCAGCAGCGTCTCGGCGCGGCCCGGGATCTCCGGGTAGACGCCGAGCGCGGACCACACGTACCAGGCCGACATCTGGCCGAGGTCGTCGTTGCCGATCAGGCCTTCGGGACGCGGGTTGTACAGCTCGTCCATCGAGCGGTGCACGATCCCCTGGGTCTTGGCCGGCGCGCCCGCGTACGAATACACGTACGGCGCGTTGGAGTTCGGCTCGTTGCCCATGAAGGCGTACGGCTCCTGCGTGCCCGCGTTCAGCTGCGTGAAGAAGGTGTCCAACCGGGACTGCGTCGCGGTGTTGCCGCCGAACGCCGTCACGACGCCGCCGAGGTCGTAGGGCACCATCCACTCGTACTGCGCGCCGTTGCCCTCGACCCAGCCCTGCGAGCTGGCGGGGTCGTAGGTGCCGGAGAACGAGCCGTCCGCGTTGCGCGGCTGGAGGTGCCCGGTTCCCGGGTTGTAGAGGTTCTGCCAGTTCTGCGCGCGCTTCATGAACGTCGTGTACGTCGCGCTGTCGCCGAGCCGCTTGGCGAACTGGGCGATGGAGAAGTCGGCGCTGGTGTACTCGAGGGTGTCCGCGCCGGCGCCGGGCACGTAACCCAGCTTCTGGTAGTCGTCGAGGCCCGGCCGCTCGGTGTAGCCCTGGGTCGGCTGGGTGGCGCCCTTGATCATGAGCAGCAACGCCTTCTGGGCGTCGAAGTCACGGGCGCCGAAGGCGTACGCGCTGGAGACGATGATGTGGTACGGGTCGCCGTTCATCACGCCGGTGTAGTCGTTGGCCACCGTCCAGCGGTCCCACGAGCCACCCTGCTCGGCGTAGGCCATCATCGACCGGACGATGTCGGACGTCTCGTGCGGCGCGATCGTCGCCAGCAGCGGGATCTCCGACCGGTAGATGTCCCAGCCGGAGAAGTTCGTGTACATCGCGTGGCCCTTGTCGGCCGTGTGGATCCGGCCGTCGAAGCCGATGTACTGGCCGTTGACGTCGGAGAACACGTTCGGCTGGATCAGCGAGTGGTACAGCGAAGTGTAGAACGTCGTCAGGTCGGCGTCGGAGCCGCCGGTGACGGCGATCTTGCCCAGCTGGGCGTTCCACGCCTTGCGCGCGCCCGCCGCGATCGTGTCGAAGGACTTGCCGGTGTTCTCGGCCTTCAGGTTGGCCTTCGCGCCGTCGACGGACACAAAGGACAGTCCGACCTGGACGTTCACCTGGGCGCCGTTGAGGTTGGCGAAGGTGACGTACCCGCCGCTGCCCGGGCCGGACACGGTGGTGTTCTGCTGCTTGGCCGTGGTGGTGCGCGCGATGGACGCGTTCACGCCGTTGGGCTGCGCGACCTTCGCCTTGGCTCCACCGGTTTCCGCGGCCTTGTTCGGGGTCACGGCGCCGTTCTTCCAGGTGCCGATCGACGCGAACGGCGTGTCGAACTTCGCCGAGAAATAGACGCGGTAGCTGTTCTGGGCCCCGCAGAAGCGGCCGCTGGTGGCCCAGCCGCTGATGGTGTCCTTGCCGATGGTGATCGACGCGTCGTCGGTGCCGTTGACCGAGCCGGACGTGTTGACCAGCAGCGTCGAGGACGCGCCGGCCGGGTAGGTCAGCCGCGCGGAGCCGGTGCGCTGGGTCGCGCTCAGCTCGACCTTCGCTCCACTGTCGAGGGTGACGTCGTAGGCGCCCGCGGTCGCGTGTTCGTTGGCGTGCGAGAACTTCGACGTGTAGTGCGCGGGGTCGGTCGCCGGGGAAGTCGTCACTTCACCGACATAAGGGATGAACGGGATGTCCTCGTAGGTCGAACAGCCCGCGCCCGAGAGGTGCGTCAGGCTGAACCCGGTCAGGGCGTTGTCGTCGTAGAAGTACCCGCCCGGCTGGGACTTCACCGTGTCCGGGCTCCACTGGACCATGCCGAACGGCGCCACCGCGCCCGGGAACGTGTTGCCGGCACCGCCCCCGGTGCCGTGGTCGGCGCCGCCGGGACGCGTGCCGACGAAGGGGTTGACCCACTTCGCGAAATCCGTCGTCGTGGCCGCCGCCGCGGGGACAGCGGGAGCCACCGCTGCCGTCACCGCCAGTGTCAAAAAGGTCAAACCGGCTCTTAAGCGCAATCGCGCCATGGCCATCGCCTCTCACCTCGTCAGCGCGACCAGAAACGGTGTGATGACAACCTTGTCGCGCAGTCGGTCGAACCGGGCCACCTTGGGCAGCGGCTCACCGGATCGTCAAGGGGTCTCGTCAAGACCTGTCCACTTCGGGACAGCATGATCAGCCGTCTGTCCTACGACGTCGGTAGCCGAATCGGCACAATTCGCACGGGAAGCGTTGACAAGCCACCGGGACGTGGCGTTCAATCCCGGGCATTATGACAACGTTGTCTCCTCCCGGCCGGGACCCCGGCGGTGCCCCGCGCACCGCGAGCAGGCGAGCCACCATGAGCGACGTGGCGCGGTTGGCGGGCGTGAGCATCAAGACCGTCTCGCGCGTGGTCAACGACGAACCGGCGGTGCACCCCGACACCGCCGAGCGGGTCATGGCGGCCATCGAGCAGCTGGGGTTCCGGCGCAACCTGGGCGCGCGCAACCTGCGCCGCGGGTCGACGACCGGCACCATCGGGCTGATCGTCGAGGACGTCGGCAACCCCTTCTACTCCGAGCTGAACCGCGCGGTCGAGCGCATCGCGACGTCGTTCGGGCGCCAGGTGCTCACCGGCTCGTCCGAGGAGAACTCCGACCGCGAGCGCGAGCTCGTGCTGGAGTTCTGCGCGCGGCGGGTGGACGGCATCCTCGTCGTCCCGGCCGGCCTCCAGCACGGCTACCTGGTGCCGGAGATGCGCGCGGGCACGCCGGTGGTGTTCATCGACCGCCCGGCCGGCGACATCGTGGCCGACACGGTGCTGGTCGACAACCTCGGCGGCACCATCGAAGCCGTCACCCACCTGGCGAAGCACGGCCACCGGCGGATCGCGTTCCTCGGCGACAGCCCGGACATCTTCACCGCGGCCGAGCGCCTGCGCGGGTTCCGCGAGGGCTGCGTCCGCAACGGCATCTCCTACGACGAGTCCCTGGTCGCCATGCGGACACCGACGCAGGAGGGCGTCGGCGACGCCGTGAAGCGGCTGCTGCACGGCCCGGACGCGGCCACCGCCGTGATCGCGGGCAACAACCGGGTCGCCGTGCACCTGCTGCGCGCGCTGGCCCACGCCGAGTACCGCCCGGCGATGATCGGCTTCGACGACTTCGAGCTGGCGGACCTGCTCGACCCGCCGGTCACCGTGATCGCGCACGACGTGAGCGCGCTCGGCCACGCCGCGGCGGAGCTGCTCTTCGCGCGCGTCCAAGGAGATCAGTCCCCGCCCAGAAAGGTAGTCCTGCCCGTGCATCTCGTCGCCCGCGGTTCCGGTGAGGTCGCCCCGTGACCCTCGAACCCATCCGGCTCCCGGCCAACCAGCCGCCGCAGTTCTACCGCGGGGGCGACGCCATCGCGAAGCTGCGCGGGGCCTCGTCGGACAAGAAGTTCGGCCCGGAGGACTGGGTCGCCTCGGCGACCACCATGTTCGGCCAGGACACCAACGGCCTGACGCCGCTCCCGGACGGCGCCTGGCTGCGTGACGCCGTCGTGGCGAACCCGAACGGCTGGCTCGGCGCGAAGCACGTCGAGGCGCTCGGGACGTCGACCGGGCTGCTGGTCAAGCTGCTCGACGCGGGCCAGCGGCTGCCCGTGCACTTCCACCCGGACGACGCGTTCGCGAAGCGGCACTTCGACTCGCACTTCGGCAAGACCGAGGCGTGGATCGTGGTCGGCACCTACGGCGACGACCCGCGCGTCTACCCGGGCTTCAAGGAGACGCTGTCGAAGGACACGGTTTCCGAGTGGACGCGGGAGCAGGACGTGCCGTCGATGCTGGGCGCGTTGAACAGCGTCCCGGTGACGCCCGGCGACACCGTCTACATCCCGGCCGGCCTGCCGCACGCGATCGGCGAAGGCGTCTTCGTCGTCGAGCTGCAGCAGCCGACGGACTTCTCGCTGACGATCGAGTGGCGGGACTTCCTCGCGTCCCCGGAGAAGGGCCACCTCGGCATCGGCTTCGACACCGCGATCGAAGCACTCGACACGTCCGGCTGGGACGCCGAGCGGCTCGAGACCATCATCAAGCGCACCGCCGGGGACCGGGCGTCCACTGTGGATCTGCTGGCCGGCGGATCGGAGCGGTTCTTCCGAGCCGAACAGCTGCGCACCGACAAGCTGACAACGTTGTCACTCGACCCGTCGTTCGCGGTGCTCGTCGTCCTCGACGGCGAAAGCACCCTGCGCACCGAGCACGGCGGTTCGTACGCGCTGGCGAAGGGTGACACCTACGTGGTGCCGTTCGACGCCGGCCAGACCGAGCTGTCCGGCTCGGCGACGGTGATCCGCTGCCGTCCGCCCGCGCCGGAAGAGAGGCACGGATGAGCGAAATCCTGCTCGACGCGATCGACCTGACGAAGCACTACGGATCCGTCGAAGCCCTGCGCGGCGCGTCGTTCCAGGCGCGCGCGGGCGAGGTGACGGCCCTGATCGGCGACAATGGCGCCGGCAAGTCCACCCTGGTCAAGTGCCTCTCCGGCGCCGAGCAGCCGACGTCGGGGAAGATCCTGCTCGACGGGAAGGAAGTGCACTTCGACTCGCCGACCACGGCCCGGCGGATGGGCATCGAGACCGTCTACCAGGACCTCGCCGTCGCACCGGAGCTGGACCCGGCGGCCAACCTCTTCCTCGGCCGCGAGATCCACCGCAAGGGCATCCTCGGCAAGCTCGGGATGCTCGACAAGGCCGAGATGCGGCGGCAGGCGATCGAGGAGTTCCAGCGCCTCGGCGTGACGCTGCAGAGCACCGACGTCCCGATCGGCTCGCTGTCCGGCGGGCAGCGCCAGAGCGTCGCGGTCGCGCGGTCGGTCGTCTGGGCGTCGAAGGTCGTGTTCATGGACGAGCCGACCGCGGCGCTGGGCGTCGTGCAGCGCGAGCGCGTCCTCGACGTCATCAAGAAGGTGCGCGACAAGGGCATCGCCGTCGTGCTGATCAGCCACAACATGCCCGAGGTGCTGTCGGTCGCCGACCGCGTCGAGGTGCTGCGGCTCGGCAAGCGCGTCGCCCGGTTCACCGGGGCGGACACGAAGCTCGAAGACCTCGTCGCCGCGATGACCGGCGCCCTCGTGCAGGAGGAGGCGGCGTGAGCGCACCCGTGAAGGACATCCAGGAGGCCCCCGACGCGGGCTTCGGCAAGCGGCCGCTGGGCAAGCGGCTGGTCGGTGCCAACACGTTCTGGATCGCGCTGGTCCTGGTCGCGCTGATCGTCGTGTTCAGCGCGATCGCCCCCGGCGAGTTCGCGACGCTGTTCACCTTCCAGACCCTGCTCATCGAGACCGCGGTGCTGCTGGTGCTGTCGGTCGGGATGACGTTCGTGATCATCACCTCCGGCATCGACCTGTCCGTCGGGTCGGTGCTGATCTTCGCCGGCATGGTCGCCGGCAAGGTGATGGAGGCGATGTCCGGCGGCAACGCGTCGAACGCCGGCTGGGGCGTCATCACCGTCGGCCTGATCGCGGCGGTCGTCGCCGGGACCGTGTGGGGTCTGATCAACGGCTTCCTCATCGCGGTGGCGGGGATCCCGCCGCTGATCGTCACCCTCGGCACCATGGGCGCGGCACTCGGCTCGGCCTACCTGCTCAACAACGGCTCGGACGTGCGCAGCATCCCCCTGGTCCTCAACCAGACCCTCGGCTACGGCACCTCGTTCGGCGTGGTGCCGAACCTGGTCATCGTCGCCGTGGTGATCACCCTCATCGGCGCGTGGCTGCTGCACACCACGAAGTTCGGCCGCTACACCTACGCGGTCGGCTCCAACGCCGAAGGCGCGCGACGCGCGGGCATCGGCGTCACCGCGCACCTGCTGAAGGTGTACACGCTGACGGGTTTCCTGGCCGGGATCGCCGGGTTCCTTTCGCTGGCGTACTACGCGTCGACCACGATCTCGGCGCACACCACCGACAACCTCAACGCGATCGCCGCGGTCGTGATGGGCGGGACGAGCCTCTTCGGCGGCGTCGGCACGGTGCTGGGCACGGTGATCGGCGTGTTCATCCCGGCGGTGCTGAAGAAGGGCTTCAACATCACCCACGTCCAGGACTTCTGGCAGATGATCGCCGTCGGCGCGGTGCTCATCGCCGCCGTCTGGTTCGACCAGCGGCGCCGCCGTCGCCGCAACTCCCGCTGAGTTCCCCCACAAGTACAAAGAGGTGCTTATGAAGCTGACCAAGACCCTCACCGCCATGGGTGCCGTGGTCTCCGCGGCGGCCCTGCTCACCGCCTGCGGGTCCGGCACGGTCGGGCAGACCGGGTCCGGCGACAGCCAGGCCAATTCGGCGGGCTCGAAGAAGCTCGCGCTGATCCCGGGCGTGCAGGCCGAGCCGTTCTACATCTCGCTCCAATGCGGTGCCGAAGCCGAGGCGAAGAAGCTCGGCTACGAGCTCACCACGCAGGCGCCGCAGAAGTTCGACGCGGCGATGCAGACCCAGCTCGTCAACGCCCTCGGCTCCAACCCACCGGCGGCGCTGCTCATCGCCCCGACCGACGACACGGCGATGCTCGCGCCGATCCAGCAGGTCAAGGCGCGCGGCGCGAAGATCGTCGAGGTCGACACCTCGCTGAAGGACACGAGTGTCGCGGCGTCGTCCGTCTCCTCCGACAACGCCTCGGGCGGCAAGCTCGCCGCCCAGACGATGGCGAAGCTGGCCGCCGGCAAGAGCGGCTCGGTGCTGGTGCTCGACACGATCGCGGGCACGTCCACGACCGCCGCGCGGGCCAAGGGCTTCGAGGACGAGCTGAAGAACACGCCGAACCTGAAGTCGATCGGGGTCCAGTTCACCCAGAACGAGCCGGAGCAGGCCGCGGCCAAGGTGACGGCGGCCCTGTCGTCGACGCCGGACCTCATCGGCGTCTTCGCGACCAACCTCAACACCGGTGAAGGCGCGGCGACCGGCCTGCGCAACGCGGGCAAGGTCGGCGCGGTCAACCTGATCGGCTTCGACGCCAGCCCGTCGGAGGTCGAGGGCCTGAAGAACGGCCAGTACCAGGCGCTCATCGCCCAGGACCCGGCCTCGATCGGCACCCAGGGCGTCCAGCAGGCCGTCGCGGCCATCGAGGGCAAGCCGGTGACGCGGAACCTCACCGCGGAGCTGCACTCGATCACCAAGGCGGACATGGACGCCAACTCGCAGTACTTCTACAAGCAGTCCTGCTGAGGTGTCCGTCAGATCCCTGCGGGTGGTGTGCGCACCGCCCGCAGGGGTTCTGACCAGGTGTTTCACCGCCGGTGATCGGTCACCGCCGGTCACCGCGGCGGGGGCACCGCTCAGCGCACGACCCGTTCCCCCGCCCAGGTGTCCCCCGTCACACTCATCTGCACATGCATTGGCACATGCATGATCGCAGGGAGGGTGCGATGAACTACGAGCGGCCGGCCATGCACCGGACGATCTTCGCCGTGGACGTCGAGGGCTACGGCGATCAGAGCAGGACCACACCGGACCGCCTGGCGATGCGCGAAGGGCTCTACCGCGCGCTCGGCCGGGCGTTCGACGACGCGGGCGTCCCCTGGGCGGCCTGCCGGAACGACGACTGCGGCGACGGCGTCTTCGTCCTCGCCCCGCCGCAGATCCCGAAGGGGCTCTTCGTGGAGTTCCTGCCCAACGCGCTCGCCGTGGCGCTGCACCGGCACAACCTGACCCACCACGCCGGCGCCCGGATCCGGCTCCGGATGGCGCTGCACGCGGGCGAAGTCGCCTACGACGCCCACGGGGTCACCGCACCGGCGATCAACCACGCGTTCCGGCTCCTGGACGCGGCGGCGCTGAAGAAGGCGCTCAAGGCGTCGCCCGGCGTGCTGGGGCTGATCACGTCGGCCTGGTTCTTCGACGAGGTCGTCCGGCACAGCGACGGCGTCGACCCGACGACGTTCCGGCCGGTGCCGGTCGCGGTGAAGGAGACCCGGACGACCGGCTGGATCGCGCTGCCCGACCGGCCGTACCCGGCGAACACGAGCCTGCTCGGCGACGTCACGGCGCTCGACGACTACCGGACCTGGCGCCGCGTCCGCCGCCACGCCCAGGTGCTGGCCGACCGGGACGGCCCCGCGTAGCCGTAGGATCTACTGCCCTGGACACCGTCGCCGAGGGGAGGCCCGTTGACCGTGCACCTGCGGGCGACGTCCCGCGCCGACCCGCTGCCGGTGCTCGCCGCCGCCCGCCGGATCACCGACGACTTGCGCGACGGCCTCTCGGGCACCCGCGCACGCCGCGCCGCGCACGGTCTGCGGCGCCTGTTCGGCTTCCCCGGGCTCGGGCTGACCGACCTTTCCGGCTCGCTGCTGTGGTCGGGGCGGCCCGGGCCCGACGCGGTCGTCGCGTCGGTGCTCGACGGCGTGCTCCACTCCGAGGAACCCGGCTCCGCGCCGGATGTCCTGGCGCTGCCGCTGCACGTCCGCGACGAGCTGGCGGGGGCGCTGCTGGTCGTCGGCGACGTCCGGGACGCGGTCGCGGCCCAGGCCGCGGACCTCGTCGTGCGGGCCCTCGAGCGCGGGCGGCTCGAGGCGTCGGCGGACCAGGCGGCGCAGGCCGAACTGCGGGCGCTGCGGGCCGAAATGTCCCCGCACTTCGTCTACAACGCGCTGACGGTCATCGCGTCGCTCGTGCGCTCGGACCCCGACCGCGCTCGCGACCTCATGCTCGACTTCGCCGACTACACGCGCTACAGCCTCGCTCGCCACGGCGAGTACACGGTGGTCGCCGAGGAGTTCCGCGCGATCGAGACGTACCTGGCGCTGCAGCGGGCGGTGCTGGGCGAACGGCTGCGCGTCCAGGTGCGGGTCGCGCCGGAGATCCTCGCGGTCGCGGTGCCGTACCTGGTGCTGGAGCCGTTGGTGGAGAACGCGATCCGGCACGGCATCGAGCCGCGCTCGGGCACCGGCCTGGTCCAGGTGCACGGCCAGGCGGAAGGGAACGACTGCGTGATCTTCGTCGAGGACGACGGGGTCGGCATGGACCCGAAGCGCGCGGCGGACATCCTGGCCGGGCGCACCGGCGAGGACGACCCGGCCGGGCTCGGGCTGGCCAATGTGGACAGACGGCTGCGGGACGTCTACGGCGCCTGGTACGGCCTGACGGTCGAAACCGAGGTCGGCGCGGGGACCCGGGTGATCGTGCGGGTGCCGCGGTTCCAGCCGGGGGTGCTGCCGTGACTCTGCGCGTCCTCGCCGTCGACGACCTGGCACCCGCGCTCGACGAGTTGTGCACGATGCTGCGCGAAGCGCCCGAAGTCGGCGAAGTCGTCGGCGCGGCCGACGCGCTGAAGGCGTTGAAGCTGCTTCAGGCCGACCGCTTCGACGCGGTGTTCCTCGACATCTCGATGCCGGGCCTCGACGGGCTCGAACTGGCGTCGCTGCTGGCGAAGCTGAGTGAGCCGCCGGTGATCGTCTTCGTCACCGCGCACGACGGCCACGCGGTGACGGCGTACGGCATCGGCGCGGTCGACTACCTGCTCAAGCCGGTCCGCGCGGAACGGCTGTCGGCGGCGCTGGCGAAGGTGCTGCGGATGGCGACCCCGGCGTCCCGGCCGACCCCGGACGCGATGGCCGCGCTGCCGGTGGAGTCGGGCGGCCGGACGCGGTACGTCCGCCGCGACGACGTCCTGTTCGTGGAGGCCCACGGCGACTACGTCCGGCTGCACACGCGCGGCGGCGTCCACCTGGTGCGGATGCCGATCTCGCGGCTGGAGGAGTACTGGGAGGGCACGGGGTTCAGCCGGGTCCACCGCGGGTTCCTGCTGTCGGTGGGGGCGGTGCTGGAGCTGCGCAGCGACAGCGCGGGCGGGCTGCTGGCGCACACGGAGGCGGGTGACGTCCCGGTCAGCCGCCGGCACGCGCGGGACCTGCGCGACCGCCTGCTGGAGGCGGCCCAGCGCGGCCAGCTCGGGCCGGGCGCGCGATGAGCAGGATCCGCCGGGTCGCCGTCACGAGCCCGCAGACCCGCCTCGCCCACGCCCGCCGCCGGTCGCGGCACCGCTGGCGCCAGCCCCGGCTCCCCGCGAGCGACACCCAGCGGGCCACGGCGTTGTACCGCGCGCAACGCCGCCGCGGCATCCCCGCGCTCGTGCTGATGTTCGCGTTGCTGCTCGGACTGCCGGGCCTGTTCGCGCTCTTCCCGGGCCTGGACACCGTGCGCCTGCTGGGAATCCCGCTGTCCTGGCTGATGATCGCGGTCCTCCCCTACCCGGCGATGGCCGTCCTGGCCCGCTGGCAGCTGCGCCGCGCCGAACGCCTCGAGGACGACTAGTGGGCGTCGCGCTCGCTGTCGCGCCCGTCGTGCTCGTGACGCTGCTCATCGGCGTCCGCGGGGTCGCCGCCATGCGCACGACGTCGGACTTCCTCGTCGCGTCCCGGCGGATCTCGCCGCTGGTGAACTCCGCGGCCGTCTCGGGCGAGTACCTGTCCGCGGCCTCCTTCCTCGGCGTCGCCGGGCTGGTCGTCAAGGACGGCATCGGCGCTCTCTGGTACCCGGTCGGCTTCACCGCCGGTTACATCGCGATGCTCGTCCTGGTCGCCGCGCCGATGCGCCGGTCGGGCGCGCTGACCGTCCCCGACTTCGCCGAAGCGCGCCTCAACTCCCCCGCCCTGCGCCGCCTGGCCGCGGTGGTCGTCCTGGTGATCGGCACGATCTACGTCGTCCCGCAGTTCCGCACCGCCGGCCTGGTGCTCACCGCGGTCGGCGGCACGCCGTACTGGGTCGGCGTGGTGCTGGCCGGCGCCGCGGTCAGCGTCACCCTGGCGCTCGGCGGGATGCGCGCGGCGACGTACGTGCAGGCGTTCCAGTTCGTGCTGAAGCTGCTGCTGTTCCTCATCCCCGCGATCTGGCTGGTCCTGCAGGCCGGCGCGGTCAACCGGGCCGACGCCCTGCACCCCGTCGAGTTCACGCACTTCACCCGGGAGACGCCGGTGCGGTTCGAAGTCGACGTCACCATGGAGATCCGCGAGCCGACCGCCGTGCGCGTCAACGGCGTCCCGCGGACCCTGCCCCCAGGCGAGTTCACCGCGCACAGCCAGGACGACGTCGTGTTCGGTCCGGGTGCGGCGGTTCCGGCGGTTCGCGGCGGCGCCCCGCTCGGCGGGCACGACTGGCAACGGCCGCTGCTCGACCTCGGCGACGAGGGCTACCCGCTGCTCGGCACCTGGGCCGTGCTCATCGCGACCATGCTCGGCACGATGGGGCTGCCGCACGTGCTCATGCGCTTCCACACCAGCCCGGACGGCCGGGCCGCGCGCCGCACCGCCGCGATCACCGTCGCGCTGCTCGGTGTCTTCTACCTCTTCCCCGGTGTCTACGGCGTCCTCGGCCGCGTCCTCGTGCCCGGCCTCTACCTGTCCGGCGCGACGGACACCGTGGTCGTCGCGCTGCCGTACCAAGTGGACAGTGGCTGGGCGGGTGGCCTGTTCACGGCGTTGCTGACGGCGGGCGCGTTCGCCGCGTTCCTGGCGACGTCGCTCGGGCTGCTGCTGGTGATGTCCGGCGCGATCGCGCACGACCTCGTGCCCGGCGGGCTGCGCCGGCTGCGGATCGCGGTGTTCGGCGTCGCCGCGGTCATGGTGCTGCTGGCGCTGCGCTCGGCCGAGCTCGACGCCGGAGTGCTCGTCACGTGGGGCTTCACCGTCGCCGCGTCGACGTTCTGCCCGCTGCTCGTGCTCGGCATCTGGTGGCCGCGGCTGACGGCGGCCGGCGGGATCGCCGGGGTGCTGACCGGGCTCGTCGCGTCGTCCGGGTCGATCCTGTTCGCCCTCGCCGGCCCGGACCTGCACGGCTGGGTGGCGATCTTGGTGCAGCAACCGGCACCCTGGTCGGTACCGCTGGCATTCGGCGTAATGGCGTTGGTCTCCTTGCGCGGCAGGCCACCCGCCTGGTCGGCGGCGGCGATGCTCCGCCTGCACCTGGACGAGCCCCGCTCGTCCGGATCGCGCGACCGTTCGTCAACCGTTCGTCGTCTGGCCCGGCTGTTGAACCGCTGAATCTTCACACGAGACTCACAGCTCCCTACGGTGTCGCAGGTCACTTTCCGCAGCGTCGCAGGGAGCAGCGATGAGCACTACGGACACCGGCGGGCCCCCGGAAACGTCTGAGACCGTCTGGGAACACGCGCACGACAGCACCGAGTTCCGTGAGCTGCGCAGCCGCCTGCGCCGGTTCGTCTTCCCGATGACCGCGCTGTTCCTGGTCTGGTACCTGCTGTACGTGCTGCTCGCGGACTACGCGCACGGCTTCATGAGCACGAAGGTCTTCGGCAACATCAACGTCGGCCTGATCTTCGGCCTGCTGCAGTTCGTCTCGACGTTCGTCATCACCGGCCTCTACGTCCGGTACGCCAACCGGAAGCTGGACCCGGTCGCGGAGAAGATCCGTGAGGACATCGAAAACGGCACTGCGAAGGAGCACGAATGAACGCGACCCTCGCCGCGGGCGTGGAAGGCAGCAACTCCGCCCTCAACATCAGCATCTTCGCCGTCTTCGTGATCATCACGCTGGTGATCGTGTTCCGGGCCAGCCGTAACACGAAAACGGCGTCGGACTACTACGCCGCCGGCCGCGCGTTCACCGGACCGCAGAACGGCATCGCGATCTCGGGTGACTACCTGTCGGCCGCGTCGTTCCTCGGCATCGCGGGCGCGATCGCGATCAACGGCTACGACGGCTTCCTCTACTCCATCGGCTTCCTGGTGGCGTGGCTGGTCGCGCTGCTGCTGGTCGCGGAACTGCTGCGCAACACCGGCAAGTTCACCATGGGCGACGTCCTGGCGTTCCGGATGAAGCAGCGCCCCGTGCGGGCGGCGGCCGCGACTTCGACGCTCGCCGTGTCGTTCTTCTACCTGCTCGCCCAGATGGCCGGCGCCGGTGGTCTCGTCGCGCTGCTGCTCGGCGTCGAAGGCGGTGGCGCGCAGGCACTGGTGATCGCCGTGGTCGGCATCATCATGATCGCCTACGTCCTGATCGGCGGCATGAAGGGCACCACCTGGGTGCAGATCATCAAGGCCGCGCTGCTGATCGTCGGCGCGCTCGCGATCACCCTGTGGGTGCTCGGCAAGTACGGCTTCAACTTCTCCAGCCTGCTGCAGGCCGCCGTGGACAAGGCGGGCAAGGCCGGGCAGACGCTGCTCGGCCCGGGCAAGCAGTACGGCGCCACCGGAACGTCCAAACTGGACTTCCTCTCCCTCGGCATCGCGCTGGTGCTGGGCACCGCCGGTCTCCCGCACGTCCTGATGCGCTTCTACACCGTGCCGACCGCGCGCGACGCACGTCGCTCGGTGGTCTGGGCGATCGTGCTGATCGGCGTGTTCTACCTGTTCACGCTGGTGCTGGGCTACGGCGCCGGCGCGCTGGTCGGGCCGGACACGATCAAGAAGGCGCCGGGCGGGGTCAACTCCGCGGCTCCGCTGCTGGCGTTGGAGCTGGGCGGGCCGGTGCTGCTGGGCCTGATCTCCGCGGTCGCGTTCGCGACGATCCTCGCGGTGGTCGCCGGCCTGACGATCACGGCGTCGGCGTCCTTCGCCCACGACGTCTACGCGAACGTCGTCAAGCGCGGCAAGACGTCGCCGGACTCCGAGGTCAAGGTCGCCCGGATCACCGCGGTGGTCATCGGCGCCCTCGCCATCGGCGGCGGCATCCTGGCCAACGGGCAGAACGTCGCCTTCCTGGTGGCGCTGGCGTTCGCGGTCGCGGCCTCGGCCAACCTGCCGACGATCCTCTACTCGCTGTTCTGGAAGCGGTTCAACACCCAGGGCGCGCTGTGGTCGATCTACGGCGGTCTGGCCATCACGATCGTGCTGATCGTGTTCTCGCCCGCGGTGTCCGGCAAGAGCACGTCGATGATCAAGTCCGTGGACTTCGCCTGGTTCCCGCTGAGCAACCCGGGCATCGTCTCGATCCCGGCCGCGTTCATCCTCGGCTGGCTCGGCACGATCCTGTCCAAGGAGCACGACGAGAAGAAGTACGCCGAGATGGAGGTTCGTTCCCTGACCGGCGCGGGCGCCGAGAAGGCCGTCGTCCACTAGTTCCAGTGACCCCGAAGGCCGCCGCGAGGGTGTTCCCGATCCCCTTGCGGCGGCCTTCGGCCATCAGTACGGCAGTTTTCCTTCGGCGATCCCCGCGAGCGTCACTTCGAGCTGCTTGCGGAGGTACTGCCACAGCCCGCCGCCCAGCGAAATCCGCGCCACCCCCAGTTCGGCGAGGCCACCGAGGCCCGGGCTGCCCGGCCACGCCGGCGCGTTGACGGCACCGCCGGCGCCCTGCACGAACTGGGCGATCAGCTCGGGCGTGCGCAGGTGGATCGGGTAGACGCAGTCCGCGCCCGCGTCCAGGTACGCCCTCGCCCTGGCGATCCCGTCGGCGAGGTGGTCCTTCGGGTCGACGCCGCGGAAGGAGTCGACCCGGGCGTTGATCACCAGGCCGTCACCCGCGGCGTCGCGCAGGGCGGCGATCCGCTCCGCCTGCTCGGCGACCGGCCGCGCCTCGCCGGTCGCGTGGTCGGTGTCTTCGAAGTTGCAGCCGACGGCGCCGGCGTCGGCCAGCCGTCCGGCCAGCTCGGCGCCGGACAGGCCGTAGCCCGACTCGGCGTCGACGGTCACCGGCACGCTCACGGCGTTCGCGATGCGTCTTGCCGCAGCGAACATCTCGTCCGCGGGCGCCTGCTCGCCGTCGGCGAACCCGAGCGCGGCGGCCACGGCGACCGAGCTGGTCGCGACGGCCGGGAACCCGGCGGCCTCGACGAGCTTGGCCGTGTCGGCGTCCCACGCGTTCGGCAGGACCAGCGGCTTGCCGGGGACGTGCAGCGCCTTGAGCGCGGCGGCGGTCACGAGTCGCGCTTCGGGAGCGGCGTGTGGCTGGTGATCGTCATGCGGTTCCAGCTGTTGATCGCGATGATCTCCCACGCGACCGCCTGGTACTGCTCCTCGGTGAACACTCGAGCCGCCTCTTCGTAGACGTCGTCGGGGACGGTCTGGGTCGCGGCCAGCTTGGTCATCGCCTCGGTGAGGGCGAGGGCGGCCTGCTCCTGCTCGGTGAAGAGGTCGGTCTCGCGCCAGCCGTCGAGCACGAACAGCCGACGCGGCGACTCGCCCAGCTCCAGGGCGTCGCGGGAGTGCATGTCGAGGCAGTAGGCGCAGCCGTTGATCTGGGACGCGCGGGTCTTCACCAGTTCGAGGAGCTTCGGGTCGAGGCCGGCGTTCGCCCCGGCCTTGTTGACCTGGGCCTGCAGGTTCGCCATCGCCTGGTAGAGCTCGGGCGCCTGCCCGAGTCCGATTCGCTTCGTCATGGTGTCCACGCTAGTCCGAACTGGTCCACGGGTATGGTCCAGTGACATGGCAGATTCGTGGTCCAGTTCGGGTCTCGACGTCCACTTGGGCTGGGACTCGTCGACCGGTCGCGGCGGCCTCGCCGACGCCATCCGGACGGCGATCCGGGACGGTCGCTGGCAGCCGGGCGCGGCGGTGCCGTCGACCCGCGCGCTGGCGTCCGACCTGGGCGTCGCCCGCGGCACGGTGACGCGGGTGTACGCCGACCTGGCCGCCGAGGGGTACCTGCGCACGGCGCAGGGCGCGCCGACCCGCGTGGCGACGGCGGGTTCGCTGCCCCAGTCCGCGCCGCGGCAGGCGCCCCGCGACCCCGCGCCGCGCTGGGACCTGCGGCCGGGGCGGCCGGACCTGACGGCGTTCCCGCGCCAGGCGTGGATCACCGCGACCCGGCGGGCGCTGCTGCGCACCCCGGCGTCGGCGTTCGGCTACGAGTCGGAGCTGGGCGCACCCGAGCTGCGGGACACGTTGGCCGGGTACCTCGGCCGGGCCCGCGGGGTGGTCGCCGACCCGGCGCGGATCGTGGTGTGCCACGGGTATTCGCACGCGATAGCGGTGCTGTCCCGGGCCTTGTTCTCCCTGGGTGTCGGCGAAATGGCGTTCGAGAACCCGTCGCTGGGCATGTACCGCTCGATCGCCGCGGCGCAGGGCCCGCGGGTGGTCGGGGTGCCGGTGGACGAGCACGGCCTCGACGTGTCCGCTTTGGACAGTCCGGCGGTGGTCGTGACGGCGGCGCACCAGTACCCGACGGGCGTGACGCTGGCCCCGCACCGCCGCGCGGCCCTGACCCGCTCCGACGCGATCGTGCTGGAGGACGACTACGACGGCGAGTTCCGCTTCGACCGCCAGCAGGTGGGGGCGCTGCAGGCGCTGGCCCCGGAGCGGGTGGTGTACGCGGGCACGGCGAGCAAGACGCTGGCGCCCGCCTTGCGCCTCGCGTGGCTGGTGCTGCCTCGGAAGCTGGTGGAGCCGGTCCGCGCGGCGATGGCCGACAGCGGGTCACGTCCGGCGATGCTGAACCAGCTGGCGCTGGCGGAGCTGATCGACTCGGGCGCGTACGACCAGCACGTCCGCCGCAGCCGGGCGGAGTACCGCTCGCGGCGGGTCCGGCTGCTGGCGGCGTTGCCGGAAACTGTCCGCCCCCAGGGCATCGCGGCGGGGTTGCACTTGTTGTTGATGCTGCCATCGGAGGGGCCCTCGGAGGCGACGGCGCTGGCGGCGTGCCGCCGGAGGGCGATCGGCATCGAGGGGCTGAGTGGGTACTGGATGGATCCGGGCCGCCCGGGAGGCTTGATCGTGGGTTACGCGGCGACACCGAAGCACGCGTTCGCGGGCGCGACCCAGACGCTGGTGGAAGCGCTGTGGGAGATCACCGCTTGACCGCGGGCGGGCAGTGAGCCACCCAAGCCGCCGCTGCAGGTGCCACCTTCCAGCGCCGGCTACCTCTTCGGCCGCCTACCCGCGCTCACCACCGCGCCAACCCCGACCCCGGCCGTCTGCGGGCCACCCTGCCGAGCCGCCTCACTCCCAGCCGCCCGCACGCCACCCCGCCAAGCTGCCCTCCCCAGGCCGCACCCCGCCAAACCGCCTCACCCGCGGCCGTCCGCGGGCCACCCTGCCGAGCCGCCCCACCCCCAGCCGCCCGCACGCCACCCCGCCAAACCACCCTCCCCAGGCCGCACTCCGCCAAGCCGCCCCACCCCCAGCCGTCAGCGAACCGCGCCGCCAAGCCACCCCGTCCCCGGCCGTCCGCGGGCCACCCCTTCCGGAGCGGCCCGCGGGCAACCGTCAGAACCAGCAGCCGGGCCGGACCCGGATCAGCTCGGTTCGCAGCACCGGCGTCCCGTCGACCGGCGCGGGGTCCTCCGCCGTCGGCTGGATCCCGCCCGCGGCCACATTGTCGAGTGTCTTCAGCCCTTCGGCCCCGACCGTGCCGAACACCGTGTAGTTCGGCCGCAGCGCGGAATCGCCGTACACGACGAAGAACTGCGAACCGTTCGTGTCCGGGCCCGCGTTGGCCATCGCCAGCAACCCGCGCGCGTACACCCGCCGCGCGCCGGTCGGGTCGGTCGGTGCCGGCGGCAGGTCCACCGGCAGCTCGTCCTTGTACTTGTACCCCGGCCCGCCCTCGCCGGTCGCGCTCGGGTCGCCGCACTGCAGGACCTTCAACGTCGGGTAAGCGGTCAGCCGGTGGCACACCGTGTGGTCGTAGAACCGGTGCCGCGCCAGGTGCAGGAAGCTCTGCACGGTGCACGGCGCCTTCGCGCGGTCGAGGGTCAGCGGCAGCGCGCCCTGGCTGGTCGGGACGGCGACGTCGACCTTCCCGCGGCTCGGTGTGTGCCGCGGATCGGGCGGCAACGGCACCGGCCGAGCGGCCGGCTCGTCCGGCGTCTCGGTGTACTGGCACGGCCCGTGCGTCGTCTTCGGCGGCGGCGCGTCGGCCGCGGCGGCGACGCCGTTGCCCGCCACGAACAACGCGCCGGCCGCCAGCGCGGTGACGAGTGACTTCTTCATCCTGCACGCCCTCCCAGTGATCGCCCGGTTCCGGAGCGTTCCGCAGTCTAGGGCCCGGCACCGACAGGAATAACCGGCGAAAGTCGCCCATGTCAGCCCATCGGGTGAATCGAGCGGGCGGCCCCCGGAAATTGTCGGCCCCCCGGCGCACGATGGGGATCACGCGGCGAACCCGTCGCGACGAGAAGGGGGAAGTCATGGCTCACCGTCGAAGAACCGTTGTGGTGGCTGCGTTTTCGACGCTGCTCGGGATCGCGGTGGCGTTCCGGAAGCGGCGACAGCCTCCGCAGGTTGCCTGCGACAGTCCCGCCGATGAGCCCTCGCCCGGCGCAACCTCGACCCGGCAGCCCCACAGCCCGCAGGCCCCGCCCGGCGGGACCTCAACTCCGCAGGTCGGCGATCAGCTCATCCGCGGCGGCGAACGGGTCGAGCTCCCGCGCCACCACCCGCTCGGCCACCCCGGCCAGCCGCCCGCCGCCGCGCAGATCCGCCAGCTCGGCCCGCAACCGCCGCAGCGCGATGGCCTCGACTTCGTCGCGTGCCCGCGCGATCCGGCGCCGGGCCAGCTCGTCGTGGGCCACCAGCCAGTCGTGGTGCGCGGCCAGCGCCGCCACCACCTCGTCGACACCTTCGCCCTTCGCCGCGACAGTCCGCACGATCGGCTGGCGCCAGCTCGCGCCCCGGATCTCGCGGCGTGCCAGCGAAATCATCTGCTTGAGGTCGTGCACCGTCGCGTCGGCACCTTCGCGGTCGGCCTTGTTCACGACGAAGACGTCCGCGATCTCCAACACCCCGGCTTTCGCGGCCTGGATCCCGTCGCCCATCCCCGGCGCGAGCAGCACCACCGTGGTGTCGGCCAGCTTCACGACGTCCACTTCGGACTGTCCGACGCCGACGGTCTCGATCAGCACGACGTCGAAGCCGGCGGCGTCGAGCACACGCACCGCCTGCGGGGTCGCCCACGACAGCCCGCCGAGGTGCCCGCGGGTGGCCATCGAGCGGATGAACACGCCGGGGTCGGTGGCGTGCTCGGTCATCCGGATCCGGTCTCCGAGCAGCGCTCCGCCCGAAAACGGCGAAGACGGGTCGATGGCGAGGACCCCGACCCGCTTGCCCTCCGCGCGCAGCGCGGTGAGCAGCGCCGACGTCGAGGTCGACTTGCCGACGCCCGGCGGGCCGGTGAGCCCGACGACCCGGGCTCGCCCGGTGTGCGGGGTCAGCGCCCGCGCGATCTCGGCGACGCGGGGGTGGGCGTCTTCGACGAGAGACAGCAGCCGCGCGACGGCACGGGGTTGCCCGTCCCGTGCGCGGCCGACCAGGTCGTCGAGGTCGAGTGCACCGGCCACTTACGCGGAGGGCACCCGCAGCAGGAGGGCGTCGCCCTGGCCGCCGCCACCGCACAGGGCGGCCGCGCCGAGCCCGCCACCGCGGCGGCGCAGCTCGTGGATGAGGTGCACGGCGAGCCGGGCACCGGAGGCGCCGATCGGGTGGCCGAGGGCGATGGCGCCGCCGTTGACGTTGACCTTCTCCGGGTCGAGGCCGAGCTTCTCCGTCGAGACCAGCCCGACGGCGGCGAAGGCCTCGTTGATCTCGACGAGGTCGAGCGCGTCGGCGGTGAGGTTCGCCTTCGCGAGGGCGGCGAGGATGGCGTTCGACGGCTGCTCGTGCAGGCTGGCGTCCGGCCCGGCGACGACACCGTGCGCGCCGATCTCGGCGAGCGGCGTGAGGCCGAGCTCCTCGGCCTTGGCCTTACTGGCCACGACGACCGCGGCGGCGCCGTCGGAGATCTGCGAGGCCGAGCCCGCGGTGATCGTGCCGTCGGAGGCGAAGGCGGGGCGCAGCTTCGCGAGGCCGTCGGCGGTGGTGTCGGCGCGGACGCCCTCGTCGGTGTCGAAGACCACCGGGTCGCCCTTGCGCTGCGGGATGGAGACCGGCGCGATCTCGTCGGCGAAGTAGCCGTTCTTGATCGCCTCGGCGGCACGCTGGTGCGAGCGGGCGGAGAACGCATCCTGCTGCTCGCGGGTGACGCCGTAGCGGGAGTTGTACTTCTCCGTCGAGGCGCCCATGGCGACCTGGTCGAAGGCGCAGAAGAGCCCGTCGTAGGCCATGTGGTCGACGAGCGTCGTGTCGCCGTACTTGAAGCCGGAGCGGGACTTGGCCAGCAGGTGCGGCGCCTGGGTCATCGACTCCTGGCCGCCGGCGACGACGAGGTCGAACTCGCCGGCCCGGATGAGCTGGTCGGCGAGCGCGATGGCGTCGAGGCCGGAGAGGCAGACCTTGTTGATCGTCAACGCGGGCACGCTCATCGGGATGCCCGCGGCGACCGCGGCCTGGCGGGCCGGGATCTGGCCGGCGCCGGCGGTGAGCACCTGGCCCATGATCGTGTACTGCACCGCGTCCGGGGCGACCCCGGCGCGTTCGAGGGCCGCCTTGATCGCGACCCCGCCGAGCTGTGCCCCCGTGAAGTCCTTGAGGGAGCCGAGCAGGCGCCCGATCGGCGTACGGGCGGCACCCAGGATCACGGAACCGGACACGGCGTCCTCCAAGCTTCGGCGCATGGGCAGTTTTTCCGACCATACCCGGAGGGCGGGCATCTTGATGGAGCCAGTGTGAGGCGGGGCACGCGAACAATCGGGGTCGACGCCGGCGGGGAGCGCCCTATCCTGCCTCCATGAATGACGCCCTGCGGCCGTTCGTGACGGCCATCGACCACGTCGGCATCGCGGTCCCGGACCTGGACGCGGCCATCGAGTTCCACCGCACGCACTTCGGCCTGGAAGTGGCGCACGAGGAGGTGAACGAAGAGCAGGGGGTGCGCGAGGCGATGCTGCGCGCGCCGGGAACGGCGGGCACGGAGACGCAGATCCAGCTGCTGGCACCGCTGCGCGACGACTCGGCGATCGGCAAGTTCCTGGCGAAGAGCGGCCCGGGCCTGCAGCAGCTGGCGTACCGCGTGTCCGATGTGGACGCGGCGGCGGCCGCCCTGCGCGAGCAGGGCCTGCGCCTGCTGTACGAGGCGGCGAAGCGCGGAACGTCCAACAGCCGGGTGAACTTCGTCCACCCGAAGGACGCGGGCGGAGTCCTGGTCGAACTGGTGGAGCCGGCGAAGGACGGCACCGCGCACTGACGCGAACCGTCCGGGCGCAACAACTCCGGTCCGCGCGAACCGCACGCCGGTGACAACCGAACAAGACGAGGCGGCGGGGGGGGGGAGGGCGGGGCGGGGCCCACAGGCAAGCCGACTGGGCGCTCCTCCTGGCCGCGCACCGATCAGACGCCGTTCCGCCGGCGCCGGCGGCACCCACGCCACTGCGCGCCCCAGTAAGGCGAGCCGCCCCGCGCCCCTCCATGCCGCAAGGCGAGCCGCACCCGCGCCCTTCCATGTCGGCAAGGCAAGCCACACCCGCCGCGCCGCGCACTTGGCAAGGCCCATCAAGCGCGAACCACCCCGGCCGCACGCCGGCAAGGCCGCGCACTCCAGAGCCGTGCAACCCCGCCCCGTTTCGCCGACGCCAGCGTCACCCACGCCACTGCGCGCGCCAGCGAAGCGAGCCGCACCCGCGCCCCTCCGTACCGGCAAGGCGAGCCACACCCGCCGCGCCACGCACTCGACAAGGTGAGCCACACCCGCCGCGCCGCGCACCCGGCAAGGCCCATCGAGCACGAACCACCCCAGCCGCACGCTGGCAAGGCCGCGCACCCCAAAGCCGTGCAACCCCGCCCCGTTCCGCCGACGCCAGCGCCGGCGGCACCTAAGCCGGCGCGGTCTTCGAGGCGAGAGCGTCGGCGATGAACGTCAGCTCGCCGTCGAATTCGGCGGGCAGGTCGTCGTCCGAATGGCGGGCCGTCGCGTGGCGGTGGCTGACCGCGCGGGCCAGCAGCCCCGATGCCCGCTCGACGTCCGCGGACGGCACCGCGCCGCCCGTCGCCGCCAGGATCACCGCGCGGACCTGGCGCACCAGCACCTGGAAGCGTTCGTGGAGGGCGTCGCGGACGACGTGGTGGGTGTCGGCTTCGCGCCACAGCAGGTGCGAGAGACCGAGCGACCGGCTGAAGCCGTGGTCGAGTTCGCGGACCAGGCGCCGCAGGCTGCCCGCCAGATCTCCGGGGACGACGACCACGGCCGGCTCGATGCGCTCGTCGGGCAGCCGCTCGACGAGCGCGGTGAGCAGGTCCGCCTTGTGCCGGAAGTAGTAGTGCACCAGCCCCTTCGGCACCCCGGCCCGCTCCGCGATGCGGGAGGTCGGGGTGGCGTCGAAGCCGGACTCGGCGAAGAGCGCCTCGGCGGCGCAGAGGATGCGCTCCCTCGCCGAATCCTCGGTCATGCGTGCCTCCTGCGGCGTCAGTGCTGGCCGGCGGTGCGGTGCGCGGCGTTCGCGACCGGCATCGCTGCCGCTCCGGCGACTACCGTCAGCACCCCGGCGATCCAGGACGTCCAGGAAGCGCCGTTGAACTCGGTGTACCCCATCACCCACGGCGCGATGAACAGCAGCACGCCGAGCGCGATCTGGATGCCTTCGCCGTAGACCATGCCCGGCATCGCCAGCGAGACCAGGCCGTCGAGTGCGATCAAGGCGCCCAGGACGACCATCGTCCACATCGCGGTCGTGTCCGTGCTCAGCCAAAGGGGTGAAAGAGCGGCGACCACCCCGATGACGACCTCGGCCCAATCGTGGGGCCGGGTCCACGCGCGCGTAGAGACTTCACTCATTCGTGCTCACCTCCGTAGGTGAAACTGCTGGTCGGGTGGGTGTACCCACCGCCGATGATCCGCTTGACTGGCCGGCCGGTCAAGACTGGTCGGTCACAGTTCGACGTGTAATCGTGCTGTCCGTCTCGTACAGTTGTGGGCCCGTGTTACCCGCGAGTAATTTCTGCCGCCAACGCACCCCACGTCTCCCGCGGAGGAACCGATGACGCAGCTCGGCGAGATCCAGCAGGCCATCCTGAACGGCGAGTCCGCCGCGGTCGGGTCCTTGCCCGTGCCCGAGAGCTACCGCGGGGTGACCGTGCACGCCGACGAGGTCGACATGTTCGAGGGCCTCGAAAGCCGGGACAAGGACCCGCGCAAGTCGCTGCACGTCGACGACGTCCCCGTCCCCGAGCTGGGCCCGGGCGAGGCGCTGGTCGCCGTGATGGCCAGCGCCATCAACTACAACACCGTGTGGACGTCGATCTTCGAACCGATCCCCACGTTCAAGTTCCTGAAGAAGTACGGGAAGCTCTCGCCGCTGGCCAAGCGGCACGACCTGCCCTACCACGTGGTCGGCTCGGACCTGTCCGGCGTCGTGCTGCGGACCGGCGTCGGCGTGCACAACTGGAAGCCGGGCGACGAGGTCGTCGCGCACTGCCTGAACGTCGAGCTCGAAGGCCCGGACGGGCACAACGACACGATGCTCGACACCGAGCAGCGGATCTGGGGCTTCGAGACGAACTTCGGCGGGCTCGCCGAGGTCGCGCTGGTCAAGGCCAACCAGCTGATGCCGAAGCCGGACCACCTGACCTGGGAGGAAGCCGCCTCCCCCGGGCTGGTCAACTCGACCGCCTACCGCCAGCTCGTCTCGCGCAACGGCGCGGACATGAAGCAGGGTGACGTCGTCCTGATCTGGGGCGCTTCCGGTGGCCTCGGCTCCTACGCGACGCAGTACGCGCTGAACGGCGGCGCGATCCCCGTCTGCGTCGTCTCCAGCCCGGAGAAGGCCGCGATCTGCCGCAAGCTCGGCGCCGAGCTGATCATCGACCGCAGCGCCGAGGACTACAAGTTCTGGAAGTCCGACACCGAGCAGGACCCGAAGGAGTGGCAGCGCTTCGGCGCGAAGATCCGCGAGCTGACTGGCGGCGACGACCCGGACATCGTGTTCGAGCACCCGGGCCGGGAGACGTTCGGCGCGTCCGTCTACGCCGCGCGCAAGGGCGGCACGATCGTCACCTGCGCCTCGACGTCGGGGTACATGCACCAGTACGACAACCGCTACCTGTGGATGAACCTCAAGCGGATCATCGGCTCGCACTTCGCGAACTACCGCGAGTCCTGGGAGGCCAACCGCCTGATCGCGAAGGGCCTGATCCACCCGACGCTGTCGAAGACGTACTCGCTCGAAGAGACCGGGCAGGCCGCCCTCGACGTCCACCGCAACGCCCACCAGGGCAAGGTCGGCGTGCTCGCGCTCGCTCCGCAGGAAGGCCTCGGCGTCCGCGACGAAGAGAAGCGTGCGAAGCACATCGAGGGGATCAACGCCTTCCGCGGCGCCTGAGTTCGCCGGGCCGGCCCCGGTGGCGGAAACCGCCGGGGTCCGGCCCGATCGGGCCAGTTCCTCCCGCCGCACCACACGGCTCGTTCGGCGCACCGCACGGGTGCTCACCCTTCCGTGACCCGGCTGCGACTACGGTAGGCCCATGAGCCTTGGCGATGAACGGGAGCTTGTGCCGCTGGGAGCCGGCTTCGACGTGGCGAAGCGCGGGTACAGCCGAGCGCAGGTCGACGAGCACCTCGAACGGCTGGACGCCGACCTCAAGATGCTCACCGCCGACCGGGACGCGGCCATCGCGCAGGCCGGCGACCTGGCCCGGCAGCTGGAGATCGCGCGCGGCGAGATCGCGGACCTGCGCGGGCAGGTCGACCGGCTCGCCCAGCCGCCGACGAGCGTCGAAGGCCTCTCCGAACGGCTGCAGCGGATGCTGCGCCTCGCGCAGGACGAGTCCGCCGACACGCGGGCCCGCGCCGAGGCCGAGGCCGGGCACATCCGGGCCAAGGCCGAGACGGACGCGAGCGCCATGCGTGCGCGGTACGAGCAGCTGCTCACCGAGCTCGACCTGCGCCGCAAGGAGATGGAGGCGGAGCACCGCAAGGTGCTCGAGGACGCCCGCGCCGAGGCCAAGAAGATCACCGACGAGGCCGAGGCCGAGCGCAAGCGGCTCGACACCGAGTCCTCCGACCGCCGCACGAAGGTCGAAGAGGACTTCGAGATCGCGATGGCCTCGCGCCGCACCGAGGCGATGCGCGTGCTGGCCGAGCAGGAGGCCGCGAGCAAGGCCGAGGCCGCCCGCCGCGTCCAGGAGGCGACGCAGGACGCCGCCGACATCCGCGCGAAGGTCCTCGAAGAGGAAAAGGCCGCGAAGGCGGACATCGAACGCCGTCAGCGCGAGTCCGTAGCGGAGGCGAACAAGCGCCGTCAGGACTCGATCACCGAGGCGAACGCCCGGCTCGCGGAGGCCGCCGACGAGGCGCGGCGCCGCGTGACGACGGCGACCGAGGAGTCGAACCGGCGGATCACCCAGGCCAACGAGCGCGTCGACGCGCTGCGGAAGGTGCGCGGCGGGCTGGCCGAGCAGGTCCGCGCGGCGCGGGCGGTGCTGGCCGAGGCGCACACCGTCCTCGGCGACGAGGTCAAGGTCCCCGCGGACGTCACCGCCGATCTGAAGGCCGAAGACCTCAAGGCGGCCGACACCGGGAAGACGGCGCCGGTGGGTGACGTCGAGGAGACGATCCGGATCAAGGCGTCCGACGTCCCGAAGCCGAAGCAGGCCCCCAAGCCGGCTCCCAAGCCCGCGCCGAAGCCGGCTCCGCGGGCGAGCGGAGCGCAGAAAGCGACTGGCGAGTAACCTTCCACCCGACACGGGCGCGGACGAGCCTGCGCGGTCGGTACCGACCGGTTATCGTCCCTGCTCACGCGGGAAAACGTGGAGGTTTTGCGCATGGGTGCGGCATATCGGACCGTGGTGGTGGGCACGGACGGCTCGGAGTCCTCGTTCGCGGCGGTGGACCGCGCGGCGGCGGTGGCCGGCGATGCGGGCGCCACGCTCGTCATCGCGTGTGCGTACTACCCGGCCAGCAAGTCCGACGTCGACAAGGCCCAGGACGTCCTCGGCGACGAGGCGTACCAGGTCGTCGGCTCGGCCCCGGCCGAGGACACGCTGCAGTCGGCGCGGGACCGCGCCACGAAGGCGGGCGCGGAGAAGATCGACACGGTCGCGGTCAAGGGCGACCCGGTCGACTCGCTGCGCAAGGTCGTGCACGAGCGCGAGGCCGACCTGCTGGTGGTCGGCAACCGCGGGCTGAACACGATCGCCGGCCGGATCCTGGGCTCGGTGCCGTCGGAGGTGGCGCGCAAGTCCGGTGTGGACGTGCTGATCGTCCACACGACCTGAGCCGGTGACCGAACCGAGCGAGGAGCTCCAGCAGCGGCTCGAGCGCGTCCTGCTCGGCGGCAGGCGGAAGTACACCCGGCTGGAAGTGGCCGAAAAGGCCGGCGTGCCCGACGAACGGTCACGCCGGCTCTGGCGCGCGCTGGGGTTCGCGACGGTCCGCGACGACGAGGTCGTCTTCACCGACGCCGACGTCGAGGCGATGCGGACGGCGGACCAGCTGGTCCAGTCGGGACTGATCGACCCGAGCATCGAGGTGTCGGTGACGCGCGCGCTCGGCCAGCACCTGTCGCGGCTGGCCGAGTGGCAGGTCGACATGCTGTGGCAGCTGATCGAGGAGCAGCCGGAGCTGGGGCGCAGCGAGCGCCAGGTGACGCGCCTGGTCGACCGGCTGCTGCCGGAGCTCGAGCGGGTCCAGAACTTCGTCTGGCGCCGTCACCTGGCGGCGTACGCGGGCCGGGCGTTCGCGGCCGCGGGCGACAACGTGGAGGCGCGCACCGAGGTGGTCGGGTTCGTCGACATGGTGGGCTACACGCGCCTGACGCGCCAGATCGACGAGGAGGAGCTGAGCCGGGTCCTGGACGCGTTCGAGACCCTGGCGACGGAGGTGATCGCCGAGCACCACGGCCGCGTGGTGAAGATGATCGGCGACGAGGTCCTGTTCGTCGCCGATTCGGCGGTCGACGCGGCGGAGATCGCGCTGACGCTGACGGAGCGCACGTCGGCGGACGAAACCCTGCCGGCGGTCCGGGCGGGAATGGCGTCGGGCCGGATCCTGTCCCGCTTCGGCGACGTGTACGGCTCGGTGGTCAACCTGGCGGCCCGCCTGACGTCGGTGGCCCGCCCGGGGACGATCCTGGTGGACCGGGAGCTGGCTTCGGAGCTTTCGGAGGAGAAGGCGTACGAGCTGAGAATGCGCCGTCCGGTGACGGTCCGCGGGTACAACCGCCTGCGCCCGGCAGCGCTTCGGCGGGCGAGTGAGGCGCCGAGCGGGATGTTCGCGAGTTCGCAGCAGCTGGCGGCGGAGATGCTGGGGTTGACGGACCCGACAGCCCCGCAGGTCACGGAGGAGGAGCCGGAGTCACGCCCCCGCCGCCGTCGGCGAGGGCGTATCCGCTGATCAGGCGTCGAAGTCGACGGTGACTTCCTCCGAGACCGGGTACGACTGGCACGTCAGCACGAACCCCGCCTCGACCTCCGACTCCTCCAGTGCGAAGTTACGCCGCAGGTCCACCTTTCCCTCCGTCACCCGCGCCCGGCAGGTTCCGCACACTCCGCCCTTGCACGCGAACGGCAGGTCCGGGCGGAACTTCTGGGCTCCGTCCAGCACCGACGACGTCCGCGGCAGGGTCATCGTCGACGAACGGCCGTCCAGGACCACCTTCACCTCGGACGACTCCCCCGCCACCGCGGGGTCGAGGTGCTCCACCGGGGCCGGTGGCGTGTCCACGTAGAACAGCTCCTGGTGGATCCGCGCGCGGGGCACGTCCAGCGATGCCAGCAGCTCCTGGGCACCGGACACCATCTCGAACGGGCCGCACAGCCACCAATGGTCCACTGAGGACACCGGGACCAACGACGAAAACAGCGCACGCAGCTTGGGCACGTCCAGGCGGCCCGTGAACAGCTCCGCCTCGCGGGGCTCGCGCGACAGCACGTGGATCAGCTCCAAGCGCGAGGGCGCCCGGTCCTTCAGGTCCGCCAGCTCGTCCGCGAACATCACCGTGTCCGTGCGGCGGTTGCCGTACAGCACCGTCACCGTCGCGTCCGGTGTGTCCAGCAGCGAGGACACGATCGACAGCACCGGCGTGATGCCCGAGCCCGCCGCGATCAGCACGTGGTGACCACCCGCGGATAGGTCCGGCGTGAACGATCCCGTCGGGGTGGCCACCTCGATCGTGTCGCCCGGGCGAACCTCGTTGACCAGCCACGACGAGAACAAGCCGTCCGGGACCAGGCGGACGCCCACCCGCGGCGCCGCTCCCGCCGGGGCGCAGATCGAGTACGACCGGCGCTCGTCGCGGCCCTCGATCGACCGTCGCAACGTCAGCGACTGGCCCGGCTTGAACGCGAATTCCGACGCCAACGACGACGGCACGTCGAACGTCACCGCGACCGCGTCGTCGCACAACCGCGTGACGCCCGCGACCTTCAGGGGATGGAACGCCACCTCAGATCTCCTTGACGTGTTCGAACGGCTCGGAACACGAACGGCAGCGCCGCAGCGCCTTGCACGCCGTCGCGCCGAAGCGGGACTGCTCCTCGGTGTCCGAAGATCCGCACAGCGGGCAGGAAATCCGCGAGACCGGCGCCGACAGCGTCAGCGGGATCGGACCCGACCGCCGCGGCGCCGCACCCGGGGGCGCGATCCCGGCCGCGGCCAGCTTCTCCCGGCCCGACGAGGAAATCCAGTCCGACGTCCACGCCGGCGTCAGCTGCGTCCGGATCTCGACCTCCGCGTAGCCCGCCGACACCAGCGCGTGCTCCAGGTCGTCGCGCATGGTGTCCATCGCCGGGCAGCCCGTGTACGTCGGGGTGATCGCCACGACCACGCGACCGTCCTCTTCGGACACCGACCGCAGCACGCCCAGGTCGGCCAGGGTCAGCATCGGCAGCTCGGGGTCGGTGACCGTGGCCGCGACCGCTTCCGCCGTCACCATTTCGCGTCCGGCATCGCCCGGGCCACGCTCTGCAGCTCCGCCAGGAGGTACCCGAAAGACTCGGTGTGGACGCCGTCGCGGCCCGTCCGGCCCGAGACGCCGGCCAGCTCACCGGAAGCCGGCCGCACCAAACCAGCCGCGGACAGCGCCTGGTCCAGGACGAGATCGAACTCCGGCCGCAGCGAAGCCGCGTCCACCAGCTCAAGCGGATGCATGCGGAACAGCTCCCCGACGTACGGCCAGACCGCGTCGAGGCCCTCCTGCATCCGCTCGTGCGACAGCGGCGTCCCGTCGCCGAGGCGGACCAGCCACTGCGCCGCGTAGTCGCGGTGGTAGGTCACCTCCTTGACGCCCTTGTCCGCGATGGCCGCCAGCACCGGGTCCACTGAGGACACCAGCCGCTGCAGCAGCGCCAGCCGCCACGTCGAGAACACGAACAGCCGCGCGATCAGGTGCCCGAAGTGGCCGCCGCCCAGCTCCGCGAGCCGGACGTTGCGGAACTCGTTCTCCGCCCGCAGGAAAGCGAACGAGTCCTCGGTGCGCCCCGAACCGTCGGCCTTGCCGGCTCGCGCGAGCAGCAGCCGTGCCTGGCCGAGCAGGTCGAGGGCGATGTTCGCGATGGCGACCTCGTCCTCCAGCTCGGGCGCGTTCGTGCACCACTCCTGCAGCCGGTGGGAGAAGATCAGCGCGTCGTCGCCCAGCATCAGGCAGTAGGCGGCCAGCCGCGCACCGTCCACACCGGACGGCACCGACGTGTCCACTCCGGACAGCGGGTCCTCGAAGCCGGTGCCGAACGCCCAGCGGGCGTCGTTCTCCTCGGTCAGCGACTCGTAGACGTTGTCGAAACTCATATGTGCGGCACCTCCTCGGGGATGTCGTAGAACGTCGGGTGCCGGTAGACCTTGTCGCCGCTGGGCGCGAAGAACGGGTCCTTCTCGTCCGGCGACGACGCCGTGATGTCCGAAGCGCGAACGACCCAGATCGACACGCCCTCGTTGCGGCGGGTGTAGAGGTCACGCGCGTGGTGCAGCGCCATCTGGTCGTCGGCCGCGTGCAGCGACCCGACGTGGACGTGGTTCAGCCCGCGCTTGCCGCGCACGAACACCTCGTACAGCGGCCAGTCGTGCTTGACCGGGCCGGGTTCGGCCGGGACGCCTTCCAGCGGGACGGCGCCGTGGCCGCCTTCGGCAGTCAGGTCGCTCACTTGCGCTCCTCGTTCTTCTTCGCGTGCGCCACCGCGGCCTCACGCACCCACGCGCCTTCGTCGTGGGCGCGGCGCCGGTGCTCGATCCGTGACGCGTTGCACGGGCCGTTGCCCTTCAACACGTTCTTGAACTCGTCCCAGTCGACGGCACCGAAGTCGTAGTGCCCGCGCTCGGAGTTCCACTTCAGGTCGGGGTCCGGGAACGTGACGCCCAGCGCTTCGGCCTGCGGCACCGACATGTCGACGAACCGCTGCCGCAGCTCGTCGTTGGTGTGGCGCTTGATCTTCCACGCCATCGACTGCGCGGTGTTCGGCGAATCGGCGTCCGGCGGGCCGAACATCATCAGCGACGGCCACCACCAGCGGTTCACGGCCTCCTGGACCATCTCCCGCTGCTGTTGTGTCCCGCGCATCATGGTCATCAGCAGCTCGTAGCCCTGCCGCTGGTGGAAGGACTCCTCCTTGCAGATCCGGATCATCGCCCGCGCGTACGGCCCGTACGACGACCGGCACAGCGGTACCTGGTTGCAGATCGCCGCGCCGTCGACCAGCCAGCCGATCACGCCGACGTCGGCGAAGGTCAGTGTCGGGTAGTTGAAGATCGACGAGTACTTCTGCTTGCCGGTGATGAGCTTGTCGGTCAGGTCCGCGCGGTCCGCGCCCAGCGTCGCCGCCGCGGAGTACAGGTAGAGCCCGTGGCCGGCCTCGTCCTGGACCTTGGCCAGCAGGATCGCCTTGCGCCGCAGCGACGGCGCCCGCGTGATCCAGTTGCCCTCGGGCTGCATGCCGATGATCTCCGAGTGCGCGTGCTGCGCGATCTGCCGGATCATCGTCTTGCGGTAGCCCTCGGGCACCCAGTCGCGCGGTTCGATGCGCTGGTCGCGCTCGATGGTGTGCTCGAAGTGCTCTTCGAGCGAAACGGTGGCGGTCACGGCTGCTCCTTCGACACGAGCGTCAGGACGTCGTACTTCGCGACGGACTCGCCCTCGGCGTTGGTGACGTCGGCGTCCCAGCGGACCTCGCCGTACTCCTGGTCGATCCGCGGGGTGATCTGCTTGGCGGTCAACGTCACCGTCAGCGAGTCGCCGACCTTGACCGGGGTCAGGAAGCGCAGGTTCTCCAGGCCGTAGTTGGCCAGCACCGGGCCCGGCTCGGGCGAGACGAACAGCCCGGCCGCGAACGAGACGACCAGGTAGCCGTGCGCGACGATCCCGCCGAACAGCGGGTTCGCGGCTGCCGCCTCCGGGTCGGTGTGGGCGTAGAAGGTGTCGCCGGTGAACTCGGCGAAGTGGTCGACGTCTTCCTGGGTGACCGTGCGCGGGCCGGCGACGACCGAGTCGCCGATCTTCAGCTCGGCCAGGGACTTGCGGAACGGGTGGACGTCACCTTCGGTCCGTGGGGCGCCGGTGACCCAGCGGCCGGTCACCGAAGACAGCACGGCGGGCGAGCCCTGCACGGCGGTGCGCTGCATGTGGTGCAGCACGCCGCGGATGCCGCCCATCTCCTCGCCGCCGCCCGCCCGGCCGGGGCCGCCGTGGACCAGCTGCGGCATCGGCGAGCCGTGGCCCGTGGACTCCTTCGCGTCGTCGGCGTCGAGCACCAGCAGGCGGCCGTGGAACGGCGCCGCGCCGAGGACGACCTCGCGCACGAACTCCTTGTCCGCGCTGACCACGGACCCGGCGAGACTGCCGCCACCGCGCGCGGCGAAGTCGACGACCTGCTCGGTGGACGTGTACGGCATGAGCGTCGAGACCGGGCCGAACGCCTCGACCTCGTGCGGCTCGGTGCGCTCGGGGTCGGCCTTGAGCAGCACCGGGGAGATGAAGGCGCCACGCTCGGCGTCCGCGTCGACGACGTCGACCTGCTCCGGGTCGCCGAAGACGACGCTGCCGGCGTCCAGCAGCGCCTTCAGCGACCGCCGGACCTCCTCGCGCTGCTCCAGGCTGGCCAGCGCGCCCATCCGGACGCCTTCGGACGCCGGGTTGCCGACGGTCACCTTCGCGAGCCGCTCGGACGCCGCCGCGGCGACGTCGTCGAGCAGCTCGGCGGGGACGAACGCGCGCCGGATCGCGGTGCACTTCTGGCCCGCCTTGACCGTCATCTCCGTGGTCAGCTGCTTGACGAACAGGTCGAACTCGGTGGTGCCGCGCACCGCGTCCGGACCGAGGATCGAGCAGTTCAGCGAGTCGGCCTCGGCGTTGAACCGGACGGCGTTGCGCACGATCGCCGGGTGCGCCCGCAGCTTCTGCGCCGTCGACGCCGAACCGGTGAAGGACACCAGGTCCTGCGCGGTGACGTGGTCCAGCAGATCGCCGACGCTGCCGGCGACGAACTGCAGCGAGCCCTCGGGCAGGATCCCGGACTCGATGATCAGCTCGACCAGCCGCGCGGTCAGGTACGCCGTCGAGCTGGCCGGCTTGACCAGGCTCGGGACACCGGCGAGGAACGCGGGCGCGAACTTCTCGAGCGGTCCCCACACCGGGAAGTTGAACGCGTTGATCTGCACCGCGACCCCCCGCAGCGGGGTCGCGATGTGCTGGGCGACGAACGTGCCCCCGCGCGACAGCGGCTCGACGTTGCCTTCGACGTAGACAGTGTCGTTCGGCAGCTCCCGCTTGCCCTTCGAGGCGTAGCTGAACAGGACGCCGATGCCGCCGTCGATGTCGAACTTCGAGTCACCGAGCGTGGCGCCGGTGCGCGCCGAGAGCGCGTACAGCTCTTCGCGGTGCTCGCGCAGGTGCGAAGCCAGGGCCTTCAGCAGGGCGGCGCGCTGGTGGAACGTCAGCTCGCGCAGCGCCGGACCGCCGACGCGGCGGCCGTGCTCCAGCGCCCCCGCGAAGTCGACACCCTTCGACGAGATCCGGGCGACCTCCTCGCCCGTGGCCGCGTCGTGCAGCGGGACGCCTTCGTCCGCCGCCGTGTGCCACTCCCCGGAGACGTAGGTGCGCAGCAATGCCATCAGGTCCGACCTCTCCCGCCGAATTACCTACCGGACGTTCAGTAATCGCCATGGTAACCGCAGGCCGGGGAGATCGGAAGGGGCGACGCTTGACACGGCCCCGGCCACTGCCTTTACTGAGCGACACCGCGGGGTGACCGTCCATTCGGTCAGTGAGGACGGAGGGTGCATGACCAACGCCGCGCACACCATGTTCGCCGCCGACAAGGCGTCGCGCGCGCTGGGCATCGAGCTCGCCGAAGCGAGCGACGGCCGGGCCGTGGCGACCATGACGATCACGCGCGCGATGGTCAACGGGCACGACATCGCCCACGGCGGGTACGTCTTCCTGCTCGCCGACACCGCGTTCGCCTGCGCGTGCAACACCCACGGCCCGGTGACGGTCGCCGCGGGCGCCGAAATCTCCTTCGTCGCGGCCGGCCGGCTCGGCGACCACCTGGTCGCCACGGCCACCGAGCGCACCCGCTACGGCCGCAACGGCATCTACGACGTCACCGTGCACCGGGAGACCCCCGAAGGGCCCGAGGTCGTCGCCGAATTCCGCGGCCGCAGCCGCGCCATCTCCGCGAAACGGGACCGACCATGATCGAGACGGACATCGGCGCGGACGAGCTGGCCGCCCTCCAGCTGGAACGTCTGCAGTGGACGCTCCGGCACGCGTACGCGAACGTGCCCGCCTACACGCGGAAGTTCGACGAGGCCGGCGTCCACCCGGACGACTGCAAGGAACTGGCCGACCTGGCCAAGTTCCCGTTCACGACCAAGCAGGACCTGCGGGAGAACTACCCGTTCGGGATGTTCGCCGTGCCGCAGGACCAGGTGCGGCGCATCCACGCCTCGAGCGGCACGACCGGCAAGGCGACCGTCGTCGGGTACACCGAGCAGGACATCGACACGTGGGCGACGGTGATGGCCCGGTCGATCCACGCGGCGGGCGGCCGGCCGGGGCACAAGGTACACGTCGCCTACGGGTACGGCCTGTTCACCGGCGGGCTCGGCGCGCACTACGGCGCCGAGAAGCTGGGCTGCACGGTGATCCCGGCGTCCGGCGGCATGACCGCGCGGCAGGTGCAGCTGATCACCGACTTCAAGCCCGAGATCATCATGGTCACGCCGTCGTACATGCTGACCCTGCTCGACGAGTTCGAGCGCCAGGGCGTCGACCCTCGTGCGTCGTCCCTGAAGGTGGGCATCTTCGGCGCCGAGCCGTGGACCGAGCAGATGCGCGCGGAGATCGAGGAGCGGTTCGCGCTCGACGCCGTCGACATCTACGGGCTTTCGGAGGTGATGGGGCCGGGCGTCGCGCAGGAGTGCGTCGAGACGAAGGACGGCCTGCACATCTGGGAGGACCACTTCTACCCCGAGGTCATCGACCCGTACTCCGAAGAAGTGCTGGGCAGCGGGGAAACCGGCGAGCTGCTGTTCACGTCGCTGACCAAGCAGGCGCTGCCGATCATCCGCTACCGCACCCGCGACCTCACGGCGCTGTCACCGGGCACCGCGCGGCCGGCGTTCCGGCGGATGGCCAAGGTCACCGGCCGCACCGACGACCTGATCATCCTGCGCGGGGTCAACGTCTTCCCGACGCAGATCGAGGAGATCGTGCTGCGGACCGACGGGCTGAGCCCGCACTTCCAGCTCGTCCGGTCCACGCGCGGGCGGCTCGACCACCTGACCGTGCGGGTGGAGGCGCGGCACGACGCCTCTTCCGGCGTCCGGGAGGAGGCGGCTTCTTCGCTGGTCAGCGGGGTCAAGGACGGCGTCGGCGTGACGGTGTCGGTGGAGGTCGTCGACCCGGACACCCTGGAGCGGTCCATGGGCAAGATGCGCCGGATCATCGACCAGCGGGAGCGGCCGTGACGGCCCCGCGCCGCGGCCGCCCCGGCTACGACCTGGAGTCGTTGCTGCAGGTGGCGGTGAAGCTGTTCAACGAGCGCGGCTACGACGGCACGAGCATGGAGGACCTCTCCCGCAAGCTCGGCATCACGAAGTCCGCGATCTACCACCACGTGCCGAGCAAGGAGGAACTGCTGCGGCTGTCGGTGGACCGGGCGCTGGACGGGCTGTTCGAGGTGGCCGCGTCGACCGACCAGCTGGACGGGCGCGCGATCGACCGGCTGGAGCACCTGGTGCGCGGCAGCGTGCTGGTCCTGGCCGACCGGCTGCCGTTCGTGACGCTGCTGCTGCGCGTGCGCGGCAACACGAAGGTGGAACGGGCGGCGCTGGCGCGGCGCCGCGAGTTCGACCGCCTGGTGACGGACTTGGTGAAGCAGGCGGAGGCGGAGGGCGACATCCGGCCCGACGTCGACCCGTCGGTGACCGCGCGGCTGATCTTCGGGATGGTGAACTCGCTGATCGAGTGGTACAAACCGCGCCGCGGCTCGGCGGCGACCGAAGTGGCGGACGCGGTGTGCAAGGTGGCCTTCGAGGGCCTGCGCACCACCTCCTGAGGGTGAAACCGGGTTCACCCTCACGAGCGGTCAGTCGCCGGCGGTCTGGGGCGGGCGCCCCGCTTGCCAAAGCAATGCGTCGCGCAGCTGCTCGATCAACCGCTCGTCGTCCGCTTCGGACGGGTCCACCCCCAGCGGGATCCAGCGCTCGGAAACCTTCGCACCCTCGTCGTACCCCGTGATCACGATTCCGGAGTACGACAGGGATCCCTCGTCCGCGCAGTCGCCGTCCGGGAGGGGTTCGTCCGGCTCGAAGCTCTCGTCGAAGCTGACGTGGCGATGCTGCAGGCGGACGCTCACCCAGCGTCCGGCCGGCCGGATCGGCGCGTCTTCTTCGGTCATCTGCTCCTGCCCCCGGTCGCGGGTCCCTGCCGTCTCGTCGCATCCGGACGCCGCGGAGTTACCGGCGGGTTGTTCCGGTTGCGTAACGACGGTGTCCCACGCGAAACAGACCTTTTGACGAAGGGTCAACTACTTGTTGACAGCGTGCCGATCCCCGGCGAGGCTGGGCGGATGACCAGTGGGACCCGGCCGCGGCGGCGCCGCCTCGAACCGGCCGAACGGCGGGCGGAGATCCTCGCCGCCGCGCGGCACCTGTTCGGCGCCGGCAGCTACGCGTCGGTGTCCACTTCGGACATCGCCGAGGCCGCCGGGGTGGCGCGCCCGCTGATCAACCACTACTTCGGCGGCAAGCGCGAGCTCTACCTGGAAGTGGTGCGGCAGCTGATGATCGTGCCCGCGCCGGTCACCGAAGCCCTGCCGGACACCACGATGGAGGAGCGGCTGGCGATCGGCGTCGAACGCTGGATCGACGTCGTGGACCGCAACCGCGACGCCTGGCTGACCGTCATCGGCCCGGAATCGGCGGGCCGCGACCCGGAGATCGAGCGGATCATGCTGGAGGCCGACGAGGTCGCCGCCGACCGCGTCCTGGAAGCCGCGCTGATGAGCGACGTGACCGAAGGGCGGGACGAGCTGCGGGCGATGATCCGGTCGTTCGGCGGGATGCTGCGGGCCGCGTCGCGCGAATGGCTGATCCGCGGCACGCTCGACCGCGCGGCGCTGCGCACCTTCCTCACCGACTCGATCCTCAACCTGCTGAAGCTCACCTACCCGGCGGTGCTTGCCGGGCGGCCCGGAACCGGCGGGCGAACGCCGCCGGGGTCATCCCGGTCCAGCGTTTGAACGCGTAGATGAAGCTCGACGCCTCGGCGTACCCGAGCCGGTAGGCGACGTCCTCGACGGACAGGACACCGGTGTCGAGCAGTTCTTCGGCCAGTGTCTGGCGGACCTCGTCGACGAGCGCGCGGTAGCTGGTGCCGGCTTCGGTCAGCCGCCGCCGCAGCGTGCGCGTGCTGAGCGCCAGCTGGCCGGCGATCTCGTCCATCCCGGCGTCGACGCCGCCGAGCCGCACCAGGCGCTCGCGGACCTGCTGCGAGATGCCCGAACGCCGGCGTTTGCGCCCGACGAGCTCTTCGCACTGCGCGGCGCACAGGGCGACGGTCTGCTCGTTGGCCTGCGGCAGCGGCAGGGCCAGCAGCGCCGGGTCGAGCGTCGCGCGGCAGGCGTCCGCGCCGAACCGCGGCACCACCCCGAACGCGGCCCGGTACGGCTCCACCGTGGACGGCCCGTGCCGGAAGCTCAGGTCTTCCAGGGTGATTTCCGGCAGCAGGTCGTGCATGACCGAAAAGATCGCGGCCAGGTCGCGCAGCACGAGGAACCGGGCGACGTCGGCGGGCACGCGGCTGTCGTCGAGCTCCAGCGTCAGCTTGCCGGCCGCCAGCTCGACGTGCGGGATGCAGAAGGCGAAGCTGAGGTCGAAGTAGCGCAGCGCGAACAGCATCGCGTCACGCAGCGTCGGGCTGCTGATGCACGCGAACCCGAAGATGCCGAAGGTGCTGACGCGGTAGCGGCGCCCGAGCTCCAGCGCCGTCGCGTCCGAGCCGTCCAGCTCGGCCAGCGCGCGGACGACGGCCAGCTCCTGCCGCGCGTCGACCTGCACCGAGGGGTCGGCGAGCAGCTCCGGCGAGAGCGTCGTCGCGGCCAGGAGCTTCCCGGCGGGCAGCCCGCGGTCGGCGGCGAACCGGGTCATCAGCTCGATGCTCGCGGTGCCGCGCGGGAAGTCCCAGTCCCCGACGGCGGGCGCGGCGAGCTCGGCCATGGCCGGAAGTATGGATGACGGCCGTTCGCGGGTCGAATCGAGGACCGGAACTGTCCGGGGTGATCGTTAGGGTGACGGCGTGGAGACCTTGAGCAGGCGGGCCCTGAACCGCGCGACGCTGGAGCGCCAGCTGCTGCTGCGCCGCGCGAAGACGACCCCGCTGGAGGCCGTGGCGCACCTGGCCGGGCTGCAGGCGCAGGCGCCGTTCCCGCCGTACTTCGCGCTGTGGTCGCGGCTGCACGCGTTTCGGCCTGCCGACCTCGCGGAACTGCTGGAGAGCAGGCAGGTCGTGCGGATCGCGCTGATGCGCGGCACGGTCCACCTGGTGACGGCGGCGGACGCGCTGGCGTGGCGGCCCGTCGTCCAGGCGCTCTACGAGCGTGACCTGAAGACGAACACCCAGCACGCGCAGGCACTGGCCGGGCTGGACCACGCCGCGATCGCCGCCGCGGCGCGTGAGCTGCTTTCGCGCTCGCCGTTGCCGAGCACGGCGCTGGGTGCGGCGCTGGCGGAGAAGTGGGACGTCCCCGCGGCGTCCCTGACGCACCTGGCGCGGGCCCGCCTGCCGCTGGTGCAGACCCCGCCGCGGGCGATCTGGGGCAAGGCCGGGCAGACGACGTACGCGTGCCTCGACGAGTGGGTCGGCGAGCCGCTCCCGGCGCCTTCGCCCGCCTCGCTCATCGCGCGGTACCTGCGCGCGTTCGGGCCGGCGTCGGTGGCGGACGTGCAGGCGTGGGCGGGCATCACCCGGCTGGGCGAGGTGGCCGCGTCGATGGACCTGCGGCGGTACCGCGACCCGGACGGCCGCGAACTGCTCGACCTGCCGGAGCTGACGGTGCCGGACGAGGACGTGCCGGCGCCGCCGCGGCTGCTCGGGCCGTTCGACCAGATGATCCTGTCGTTCGCGGACCGGACGCGGGTGATCTCCGACGCCTACCGCAAGCGCGTGATCACCCAGAACGGCCTGGTCAAGGGCACCCTGCTGGTCGGCGGCCAGGTGCGCGGGTTCTGGGAGCTGCGGAAGGAGCGGAAGACGGCGCTCGTCGAGCTGTCGCCGTTCGAGAAGCTGCCGAAACGCGATCTGGGGGCGTTGGAGAGCGCGGCCGGGCGGCTGGCGGAGTGGGCGGAACCGGCCGCGGAGACGCGGGAGGTGCGGATCCACCCACCGGAGTGAGCCTGGCCGGAATTCTCGATTGAGTGACCGTTCGTGGCCTGTTGTCACAGGCCTCCGCTGCGTAGCTTTTTCCGCATGAGTAGTTCGGCGAAGGGGCCGTCGGTGCTGATCGTGGGCACCGGGTTCGGCGGTATCGGGACGGCGGTCGAGCTGAAGCGCGCCGGGTTCACCGACTTCACGATCCTGGAGAGCGCGGCCGAGGCCGGCGGCGTCTGGCGGGACAACACCTACCCCGGCGCCGCGTGCGACATCCCGTCACCGCTGTACTCGTACTCCTTCGAGCCGAACCCGCGGTGGCCGAAGCGGTTCTCGCACCAGCCGGACATCCTGGCCTACCTGCGCGGCGTCATCGCCAAGTACGGCCTCGAGCCGCACATCCGGTACCGGACCGAGGTCACCGGGGCGGCGTTCGACGCCGACCACGGCGTCTGGCGCGTCGAAACGCCGGACCGGACCTACGAGGCCACCGTCTTCGTCCCCGCCGTCGGGCAGCTGTCGCGCCCGGTGCTGCCGGACATCCCCGGCCGCGAGAGCTTCGCCGGCGACGCCTTCCACTCCGCGCGGTGGGACCACGGCGTCGAGCTGACCGGCAAGCGCGTCGCCGTCATCGGCACCGGGGCCAGCGCCGTCCAGTTCGTGCCCGAGCTGCGGAAGTACGCGAAGCACGTCACGGTCTTCCAGCGCACGCCGCCGTACGTCATGGCGAAGTCCGACCCGTCCTACCGGCGGTGGCAGCACTGGCTGTTCGAGCACCTGCCGCCCACGCAGCTGCTCGGCCGGCTGCGGATCTTCCTGCTCGCCGAATACGCCACCTACGCGATGACGAAGCACCCCGTGCTGGCGAAGATGTTCGAGCTGCGGACCGCGCAGCTGCGGCGCCGCCACATCAAGGACCCCGAGCTGCGCGCGAAGCTGACACCGGCCTATCCCCTGGGCTGCAAGCGGATCCTGTTCACCAACGACTACCTGCCCGCGCTGGCGCAGCCGAACGTCGACGTCGAGACGCGGCGGATTTCGTCGATCACGCCACGCGGCGTGCGCGTCGAGGACGGGACGGAGGTCGAGGCGGACGTCCTGGTGTACGGCACCGGGTTCGCCGCGACGGAGTTCCTCGGCCGGATGAAGGTCACCGGCCTCGACGGCCGGTCGCTGCGGGACGAGTGGGCCGGCGGCGCGCGGGCGTACCTGGGCATGGCCGTGCCCGGGTTCCCGAACATGTTCTGCGTCTACGGGCCCAACACCAACCTGGGCGCCGGGTCCATCATCTACATGATCGAGCGCCAGGCGCGCTACATCCGGCAGGCGGTGGAACAGCTCGCGCGGCCCGGTGTGTCCTATGTGGATGTCCGGGCGGACGTCGAGCAGCGCTACGACCGGGAGGTCCAGCGGCGGCTGGGCCACAGCGTCTGGAGCGCGTGCACCAGCTGGTACCGCCAGGCCGACGGCCGGGTGACGACCAACTGGCCGGGTCTGGTCACCGAGTACGACCGCCGGACCCGGCGGCTGGACGTGGGTGACTACCGGGTGGTGGCGTGATGGACTACGACGTCCTGGTGATCGGGTCCGGGTTCGGCGGCAGCGTCACGGCGCTGCGGCTGACCGAGAAGGGTTACCGCGTCGGCGTGCTGGAGAGCGGCCGCCGGTTCGCCGACGACGAGTTCGCGAAGACGTCGTGGCGGCTGCGGAAGTACCTGTGGGCGCCCGCGCTGGGCTGTTTCGGCATCCAGCGGCTGACGTTGCTCAAGAACACGTTCGTGATGAGCGGCTCCGGCGTCGGCGGCGGTTCGCTGGTGTACGCGAACACGCTGTACGAACCGCCGGACAAGTTCTACGAGGACCCGCAGTGGGCGCACATCACGGACTGGAAGTCCGAGCTGGCGCCGTACTACGACCAGGCGAAGCGGATGCTGGGCGTGGTCGAGAACCCGGCGACGACGGCCGCGGACCGGGTGCTGTCCGAAGTGGCCGACGACATGGGTATCGGGCACACGTACCGCCGCACGCCCGTCGGAGTCTATTTCGGACAGTCCGGAGTGGACCCGTTCTTCGGCGGCGCCGGCCCCGCGCGCTCGTCCTGCACGCTGTGCGGCGAATGCATGACCGGATGCCGGGTCGGGGCGAAGAACACGACGGTGAAGAACTACCTGTACCTGGCGGAGCGGGCCGGGGCGGTCGTGCACCCGTTGACCACGGCGGTTTCGGTGCGGCCGATTCCCGGCGGCTACGCGGTGGACACGCGCCGGACGGGCGGCTTCTCGCGCCGGACGTTCACGGCGTCGGAGGTGGTCTTCTCGGCGGCGGCGTTGGGGACGCAGCGGCTGCTGCACCGGATGCGGGACACCGGGACCTTGCCCGGGTTGTCGCCTCGGCTGGGACTGCTGGCCCGGACGAACTCGGAAGCCGTGCTGGCGGCGCGGTCGTTGCGGGCGGACACGGACTACTCGCGCGGGGTCGCGATCACGTCGTCGATCCACCCGGACGCCGTGACGCACGTGGAGCCGGTGCGCTACGGGCGCGGCAGCAACGTGATGGGGTTGCTGGCGACGGTGCTGGTCGACGGTTCGCCGGGCCGCCGCCGGTGGGTGCTGGGCTTGCGCGAGCTGTGGCGTTCCCGGCGCAACCTGCTGCGGATCCACAACCCGCGGCGGTGGTCGGAGCGGATGATCGGGCTGCTGGTGATGCAGACCCTGGACAACTCCGTGACGACGTACACGAAGCGGGGGTTGTTCGGCCGCCGGATGACGACTCGTCAGGGGGCGGGGCAGCCGTCGCCATCGTGGATCCCGGCGGGCCACGAGGTGACGCGCCGGGTGGCGGAGAAGATCGGCGGTTTGCCGCAAGGCGCGTGGACGGATATGGCGAACATCCCGATCACGGGCCACTTCATCGGCGGCTGCACGATCGGGGATTCGGCTTCCTCGGGAGTGATCGATCCCTACCAGCGGGTGTACGGGTATCCGGGGCTGCACGTGGTGGACGGGTCGGCGATCACGGCGAACCTGGGGGTGAACCCGTCGCTGACGATCACGGCGCAGGCCGAGCGGGCAATGGCGTTCTGGCCGAACCGGGGTGAGGTGGACCCGCGGCCTTCGTTGGGCTCGCCGTACCAGCGCGTGGCACCGGTGGTGCCTTCGAAGCCGGTGGTGCCGTCCGACGCGCCGGGAGCGTTGAGGCTGCCGATCACGCCGGTGTAGCGCGTGAAGAGGCCCTCCCGGCCGCACGGGGCGGGAGGGCCTTCCTCAGCGCACGATCACGGCAAGCCCGCGAGGCCCGCCGAGACCGTGTTCGCGAACCCGTACCCGTTCGACGCGTCCCAGTTGATCGACCACGTCATCGCGCCGCGGATCGACGGGTACGTCGTCGACGGCTTGAACGAACCACAGGACGTTCCGCGGGCCAGGCAGTTCAGCGCCGAGACCGTGTTGGCCGGTGCCTGGTAGCCGCCGCCCGCCGCCTGCGACGACGCCGGCAGGCCGAGCCCGACCTGTTCGGCGCGCAGGCCGCCCTGGAGCTGGATGCAGGCCAGCGCCGTCAGGAAGTCGACCGTTCCCTGTGCGTACACGCTTCCGTTGCAGCCCAGCATCGTGCCCGAGTTGTAGTACTGCATGTTGACGACCGTCAGGATGTCCTTGATCCCCAGCGCCAGCTGGAAGTAGCCACCCTGCGTGCTCTGCATGTCGATCGTCTGCGGCGCCATCGTGATGACCTTGCCGCCGCCGTTGTAGATGCTGCGCAGCGCCTGGCCCATGTAGGTGGCGTTGATGCCGTTCTCGAGGTCGATGTCGACGCCGTCGAAGCCGTAGTTCGCGATCAGCGACTTCACGCTGTTCGCGAAGTTGTTCGCCGACGTCGAGTCGCCGACGCTGATCGTGCCGTTCTGGCCGCCGACCGAAATGATCACCTTCTGGCCGCGCGCCTGCACCGTCTTCACGTCCGCCTTGAACTGCGCGTCCGTGTAGCCGCCGAGCTGCGACGACAGCCCCGGGTCCAGCGTGAAGCTCACCGCGCCCGGCGTTCCCGTCGCGTCGGCGAACGACACCGCGATGATGTTGTACTTCGTCGGCACGTCGGCCAGCTTCAGCGCCTTGGCGCCGTTGTAGAAGTTCTGCCAGTAGCCGGTCAGCACGTGCTTCGGCAGGTCACCCTGGGTCGGCGGCGGCGTGGTCGTCGTCGGCGGGGTGGTCGTGGTGGTCGGCGGCGTGGTGGGCGTCGTCGGCGTGGTGGGCGTCGTCGGGGGCGGCGTGCCCGGGCCGTCGAGGCTGACGTCGTCGGCGTAGTACGTCGGCTGGCCGTACCAGCCGTGCAGGTACACCGTCAGCGACGTGCTCGAGCCGGTCGTGAAGCTCAGCGACAGCTGCTGGTAGCCGCTCGTGCCCGGCGTCCACGTGCTGGTCGTCGCCGAGCCGGAAACGCCCAGGTAGACGTAGCTGCCCTGGACCCACGCCGAGAGCTTGTACGCCGTGTTCGCCGAGACGGTGAGCGTCTGCGAGCACTGCGCGTTGTCCGACGACGTCGGCGTCGCGCTCAGCGCGCGGCTGCCGCTGTGCACCGGGGTGCTCACCGCGGTCGGCGTGGCGGTGCACGTCCAGCCCGCGGTGCCGGACTCGAAGCCCGGGTTGGCCAGGATGTTCGCCGCCGCGGCGTTGCCGGCGAGGACGAACGTCACGCCGAGACTCAGCGCGACCACGGAAAGTAACGAAAGCAGGGCTAGCCGGACCTTGGGGACCACGGGCGACCTCCACGACGGTGGTGAGGCAGGTCACCACAAAATGGACTAGACCAATCTGAATGTCAAGGAGCCCCATCCGAAAGTCGGGGTGGCGGAAACGGCAGAATGAGACGATCGGAACCAGGCGAAGCAGGAGCGTGTTGCAGTGAGCGTGTCGGTCGAGCAGAAGATCGCCGAAGAACTGGGCGTGCGCGAAGGACAGGTCAAGGCCGCCGTCGAGCTGCTCGACGGCGGGTCGACCGTGCCGTTCATCGCCCGCTACCGCAAGGAAGTCACCGGCATGCTCGACGACGCGCAGCTGCGCACGCTCGAAGAGCGGCTGCGCTACCTGCGGGAACTCGACGAGCGCCGGCTCGCCGTCCTCGAGTCCATCCGGAGCCAGGGCAAGCTCGACGACGCCCTCGAGGCGTCGATCCTCGCCGCGGACACGAAGTCGCGGCTGGAGGACATCTACCTCCCGTACAAGCCGAAGCGCCGCACGAAGGCCATGATCGCGCGCGAAGCGGGTCTCGAGCCGCTGGCCGACGGCCTGCTGAACGACCCGAACACGGATCCGCAGGCCGCCGCGGCGGTGTTCGTCGACGCGGACAAGGGCGTCGCGGACGCGCAGGCGGCCCTCGACGGCGCCCGCGCGATCCTCGTCGAGCGCTTCGCCGAGGACGCCGACCTCATCGGTGACCTGCGGGAAAAGATGTGGGGCCAGGGCCACCTGGTCGCCAAGGTCCGGTCCGGCAAGGAGGAGGAAGGCGCGAAGTTCGCCGACTACTTCGACTTCTCCGAGCCCTACACCAAGCTCCCCTCGCACCGCATCCTCGCGATGCTGCGCGGCGAGAAGGAGGAGGTCCTCGACCTCACCATGGCGCCGGACGAGCCCACCGACGAGCCGCAGGTCGGGCCGACGGAGTACGAGCAGCGCATCGCCGCGAAGTTCGGCATCACCCAGCAGGGCCGGCCGGCCGACAAGTGGCTCGGCGACACCGTGCGCTGGGCGTGGCGCACCAAGATCCTCCTGCACCTGGGCATCGACCTGCGGATGCGGCTGCGCCAGGCGGCCGAGGACGACGCCGTGCGCGTCTTCGCGTCGAACCTGCGCGACCTGCTGCTCGCGGCGCCGGCCGGCACCCGCGCGACGATGGGCCTCGACCCGGGCTTCCGCACCGGCGTCAAGGTGGCCGTAGTGGACGCGACCGGCAAGGTCGTCGACACCCACGTCATCTACCCGCACCAGCCGGCCAACAAGTGGGACCAGTCGATCGCCGAGCTCGCGGCCCTGTGCGCGCGGCACAAGGTGGACCTGATCTCGATCGGCAACGGCACGGCGTCGCGCGAGACCGACAAGCTCGCCCAGGAGCTGATCAAGAAGCACCCGGAACTGAAGCTGACGAAGGCCGTCGTGTCCGAGGCGGGCGCGTCGGTGTACTCGGCGTCGGCGTTCGCATCGCAGGAACTGCCGAACATGGACGTCTCGCTGCGCGGCGCGGTCTCGATCGCGCGCCGGCTGCAGGACCCCCTCGCCGAGCTGGTGAAGATCGACCCGAAGTCGATCGGCGTCGGGCAGTACCAGCACGACCTGTCCGAGGTCTCGCTGTCGCGCTCGCTGGACGCGGTGGTCGAGGACTGCGTGAACGCGGTCGGCGTCGACGTCAACACCGCGTCCGCTCCCCTGCTGACCCGGGTCTCGGGCATCACGACCGGGCTCGCCGAGAACATCGTCGCGCACCGCGACACGAACGGGCCGTTCCGCTCCCGGATGGCGCTGAAGGAGGTCGCGCGGCTGGGCCCGAAGGCGTTCGAGCAGTGCGCGGGCTTCCTGCGCATCCCGGACGGCGACGACCCGCTGGACTCGTCGTCGGTGCACCCGGAGGCGTACCCGGTGGTCCGGCGGATCCTGTCGAAGACGGGCACGGACCTGCGGTCCCTGATCGGCAACACGCGGACGCTGTCGTCGTTGAAGCCGGCGGACTTCGTCGACGACACGTTCGGTCTCCCGACCGTGACGGACATCCTGGCCGAGCTGGACAAGCCGGGCCGCGACCCGCGCCCGGCCTTCAAGACCGCGACGTTCGCCGAGGGCGTGGACAAGATCGGTGACCTGAAGCCGGGCATGCGGCTCGAGGGTGTCGTGACGAACGTGGCGGCGTTCGGCGCGTTCATCGACGTCGGGGTGCACCAGGACGGGCTGGCGCACGTTTCGGCGCTGTCGAAGAACTTCGTGAAGGATCCGCGGGAGGTCGTGAAGCCCGGGGACATCGTGAAGGTGAAGGTCCTGGACGTCGACGTGCCGCGGAAGCGGATTTCGCTGACGCTGCGGCTGGACGACGAGCCGGGCGCGCCCGCCGGGAACCGCGGCGGTGGCGGCGGCCGGGACCGCGGCCAGCAGGGCGGCGGCGGCCAGCGCCGGGGCGGCTCCGGTGGCGGGGATCGGCGTGGCGGCGGCCGGGACCGCGGCGGCAACTCCGCGGCGAGCGGCTCCATGGCGGATGCGCTGCGGCGGGCCGGTTTCGGCAAGTAGGACTCCGGTGACGGCGGGTCATCCTCGGGGTGACCCGCCGTCGCCAGGCGGCTCACCGCAGTGCGAGCAGGCCCATCGCGAACAGCGCCACCGGGACCACCGCCGCGGCCGCGCTGATCAGCCAGTGGCCGCCGCGCCGGCCCGCCGGTGGCACCAGCCCGCGTACCAAGGCCGCCTCCACCACCGCGGCCAGCAGGAACCCGAAGCCCACGCTGAAGATCGCCGCCGCGCCGACCACGAACAAGCCCGCCGTCGAGGCCGCGCCCAGTGGGGCCGCCACTTCCCAGCGCACCAGTCCCGCTGCTGCCGCCAGTGCCGCCAGCAGCAGGACGAACGCCACCAGGAAACCGATCCGCGCCGTCGTCTGGTGCTGGGCTCGGGCGAACACCCACAATCCCGCGTCGAGCGCCACGACGAGCACGGCGAGCAGCACGAACCCGGCGCGGAACGTCATCCCGCGAACCGCGCCTCGACGCTGCCCAGCGCCCCGAAGTCGGCGACGACGTGGCCACCGGCGTGGATCGGGCACGGCGGGGTCGCCGTCCCGGTCGTCACGACGTCGCCCGGGCGCAGCGACCGGCCGTGGCGGCTCAGCTCCATCGCCAGCCAGTGCAGCGCCAGCCGCGGGTCGCCGAGCACCAGGCTGCCGCTGCCGCGCGAGAACTCCTCGCCGTCGGCGTGCAGGACGACTCCCTGCCGCGGCAGGTCGAGGTCGCGCCAGCCCGGCACCGGCCGTCCTTCGACGAACCGGCCCGCGCAGGCGACGTCGGCCAGCAGCTGCGGGCCACCCGCGTGCTGGTGGTCGGTGTAGCGGCTGTCCGGCAGTTCGAGCGCCAGGAACATCGTGTCGACGGCGTCGAGCACCGCGGTCAGCGACGGCGACGACCCCGGATCGGCCTTGAGCCGGAACGCGAACTCGGGTTCGGCGACGCCCATGGTCATGGTGTCGGCGGGCACCGGCTCGCCCTCGGCGTGGCGGAACCGCTCGAACATCACGCCGGGCAGCGGGCCGGGGACGTCGAGGTACTGCCGCGCGTACGCGGTGGTCGCGGCGATCTTCCAGCCCGACACCGGTCCGGCCAGCTCGGCGAGCGCGGCCTGGGCCGCCATGCCTTCGGCCGCGTCGCGCGGGCGGGCGTCCCCGGGCAGCCCGTCGAGGCGCTTCCCGGTCTGCCACGCGTCCCAGATCAGCTCCGCCGCCCGCTCTCGGTTCACCTTCGTGATCTTGCCAAGCGGGCGGCTCCGCGTCACGGGTTCATCGAGTAAACCCCGGACAGCGCGCGGACCCGCGCCCAGACGTTCTCGAAGCGCCCGGCGTCCACCACCGGCTTGCGCAGCGCGGCCAGCGCGATCGCCTGCTGGGCGTCGGTCGAGCTCGCCTTGCCGTTCAGGTCCACCGCCGCCGCGCTGAAGTCCTGGACCAGCACGGCGAAGATCTGGTCGACGACCTCTTCGTCCAGGCCGGTGATCCGCGCCTGCTCCAGGACCAGCTGCCCGTACACGATGAGCGTGAACAGCTCGGTCAGCGCCAGCCCGAAGTCGAGGTCGGCCTGCTGGGCCTCGTCCGGCGCCGCCTCGGTGAGCAGCTTGACCAGGTACCCCGCCTGCTCGGTGAACAGCGCGACGTTCGGGATGTCCGCGGACTCGGCGTAGGCGGTCTTCCAGTCGTGGAACCGGATCTTCGACAGGCCGCGCGCGGGGCCCTGGCGGAACAGGAACTCGTCGTCCGCGGCGTCGGTGCGGGTGCCGACCGGCGCGTACTCCTGCGGCGCGAACAGGTACGCGGGCATGAACTTCGCGATCAGCGCGAGGTTCACCGCCACCGTGCCCTCGAGCTTCGGGAGGCCGTCGATGTCGTTCTTCGACATGGCGAGGTAGGTGTCGGCTTCGAAGCCCTTGGCCGCGACGACGTCGGCGACCAGGCCGATCACCTTCTGCGCCTCGGTCGTCACCTTCATCTTGGTGATCGGGTTGAACAGCAGGTAGCGCCGGTCGTCCGGGTTCGCGCTGCGGAAGTAGTCGACGGCGCGGTCGGAGAACAGCTTCATCGCCGTCAGCCGCGCGTAGGCCTCGACGAACTCGCGGCGCACGTGCGGGAAGTCGGTGACCGGCTTGCCGTACAGGACGCGGTTGTGGGCGTGCGTGACGGCCTCGTACAGCGAGTGCGTCGCCATGCCGATGCCGCCGAAGCAGAGGTTGAACTTGCCGATGTTGACGGTGTTCAGCGCGGCGCTGAAGGCGTCGGCGCCGACGTGCAGGATGTCCTCGGCGCGCACCGGGTAGTCCTCGAGCCGGAACTCCGCGACGTACATCTGCGACGGCACCACGTTCTTGACCACGTGGTAGTTCGGGTGCTCGGAGTCGGCGTAGAAGAAGACGTACTGGTCGGGGCCTTCGACACCGTCGATCCGGCCGAAGACCGACACCGTGCGCGCGCAGTTGCCGTTGCCGATGTAGTACTTCGAGCCCGTCGCGCGGTAGCCGTCGCCGTCCTTGGTGAGCACCATGTCGGAGGAGTAGATGTCGGCGCCGTGGTCCTTTTCGGACAGTCCGAACGCGCCGACGCCGCCGGCGTCGAGGGCGTCCGCCGCGCGCTTGCGGGCAGCGGAGTTGCCGCTCTGCCACACCGGGCCGAGGCCGAGGATCGTGACCTGCCAGGGGTACCAGTAGTTCAGGCCGTAGAAGCCGAGGATTTCCGACAGCGCGGCGACGCGGCTGGTGTCCCAGCGCTTGTCGGGATTGCCGTCCGCGTTCGCCGAGGGCGTCAGGAACGTCGAGAACAGGCCTTCCTTGCCCGCGAACTCGAGGAAGTCCGCGTAGAAGGTGCGGTTGTGGTAGTCCTCGGTCAGCTTCGCCTTGCCGCGCTGCTCGAACCAGTCGATGGTGGCGCGCAGCAGGCGCCGCGTCTCGGCGTCGAAGTGCGCCGGGTCGTATTCGCGCGGGTTCAGCAGCATGGTCGTCCTCCTCGATTACCGACCGGTAACTTAGCAAGCCCCCCAGGTGCGGGCAATCTCACTAGGGGTACGTCACTCCCGTTCGGTACACTGATCTTGCGGGCCGCTCAGTTCTGCCTCGGCCCGCTGCTGTTGTCGACTACCACGCGCCGCGGCCGAACAACCGGTCTGCGCCGGGCAGGACAACCCTTCTCAGGTTACGGAGACCAGGGCACTCGCGTGCCCGCACGACTTATGAGCACTTTCGCTGAACTGGGCCTGCCGACCCCGCTCGTGGCCGCACTGGCCACGCAGGGCGTCACCGAGCCCTTCCCCATCCAGGCGGCGACCCTGCCGCACACCCTCGCCGGGCGTGACGTGCTCGGCCGCGGCCGGACCGGCTCCGGCAAGACGTACGGCTTCGTGCTGCCCGTGCTGGCCCGCCTCGCCGCGGGCCCGACGCGGCGCAAGCCGGGCCGCCCCCGCGCGCTGATCCTGGCGCCGACCCGCGAGCTCGCGACACAGATCGAGGCGTCGATCCTGCCGCTGGCCAAGCCGCTGGGCCTGAAGGCCACGACGATCTTCGGCGGTGTCTCGGCGAACCCGCAGATCACGCGGCTGCGCGACGGCGTCGACATCGTCGTCGCCTGCCCCGGCCGGCTCGCCGACCACATGCGCTCCGGGCACGTGAAGCTCGACGCCGTCGAGATCACCGTCCTGGACGAGGCCGACCACATGGCCGACCTGGGCTTCCTGCCCGAGGTGCGGCGGATCATGGACGCGACGCCGTCGCGCGGGCAGCGGCTGCTGTTCTCGGCGACGCTGGACAACGGCGTGGACGTGCTGGTCAAGCGGTTCATGGACGACCCGGTGCTGCACAGCGTCGACTCGGCGCAGTCGCCGGTGGCGACGATGGAGCACCACGTCCTGCACCTCGAGGAGACCCACCGGCTGCCGGTGCTGGTCGACCTGACCGCGGCGCCGGGCCGAACGCTCGTGTTCACGCGGACGAAGAGCCGCGCGAAGGCGCTGACGCGCAAGCTCAACGCTTCGGGCGTCCCGGCGGTGGAGCTGCACGGCAACCTGGGCCAGAACGCGCGGACGCGCAACCTCGAGGCGTTCTCTTCGGGCACGGCCCGCACCCTCGTGGCGACGGACATCGCGGCGCGGGGTATCCACGTCGACGACGTCCGCCTGGTCATCCACGCGGACCCGCCGGTGGAGCACAAGGCGTACCTGCACCGCTCGGGCCGCACGGCGCGCGCGGGGGCGTCGGGCACGGTCGTGACGCTGATGACGGACGCGCAGGTCCGCGACGTGCGCGACCTGACGCGCAAGGCCGGCATCAAGCCGACGACCACCCAGCTCGGCCCGGGTCACCCGCTGCTGGCGGAGCTGGCACCGGGCGAGCGGACGTTCTCCAAGGCGCCCGCGGTGGACAACCGGCCGAAGAAGGTGACGGCTTCGGGCGCGGCCCCGGCTGCGGGCCGCGGCCGTCGTGGTGCGGCGCCGAAGGAGAACCGGGGAGGTCAGCGGGCTCGCGAGGCCGCTCAGTCGCGACGCGAGGAGCAGCCGCGCACCGGCCGTTCCGGTGGTGCTTCGGGTGGCTCGGCCGGCGCTGGTGGCTCGCGCCGCTCGGGAGCCGCGGCTTCGGGTGGCGGCCGCCGCTCGGGTGCTCCGGCTTCGGGCGGATCCCGCCGCTCCGACGCCCCGGCTTCGGGCGGATCCCGGCGGTCGGGCGGCGCCACCGCCGGCGGCGGCCGCCGGTCGGGCACCCCGGCGACGGGCAACCGCTCGGGCGGCGCGGCGGCGTTCTCCTCGGGCACCCGCGCTGGATCGCGCCGCACCGGCCGCTGATCCTCCGGCTCGACGCAAGGCCGCTCCGGAATCGCTCCGGGGCGGCCTTCTCCCTCCCCCCTGTCAGACCGCCGGGATTCCCCGCGCGGCGGCCCGGGCGGCCGCGGCGTCACGCCGCTCCTCGAACCGCACCGCCTGCGAATTCAACGTCTCCAAGAACTTCGCCAGCTCCTCGCGGGCCGTCTCGCCGACCTCGCCGAAGCCCGTCCGGTCGAACACCTTCCAGTACCGCAGCAGCGGCTGGACGACGTCGTCGTGGTGGATGCGCAGGTCGTAGATGCCCGCCTTGGCGATCAGTGCCGCCTTGCGGGCGAAGCTCGGGATCACCGCGCCCGGCATCGCGAAGTCCAGCACCTCGTCGGTGATCGCGCGCATCGTCGCGTCCGGGGCGATCTCGAACGCCGCCTTCACCAGGTTGCGGTAGAAGACCATGTGCAGGTTCTCGTCCGTGGACACCCGGGTCAGCAGCTTCTCCGCCAGCGGGTCCTGGGTGTAGCGGCCGGTGTTGCGGTGCGACAGCCGCGTCGCCAGCTCCTGGAACGACACGTACGCGCACACCCGCAGCAGCGGCTTGTCCTCGGTCTCGTAGCCCGCCTGCATGGTCGCCATCCGCATCCGCTCGAGCTCCACCGGGTCGACCGCCCGCGTCACGAGCAGGTAGTCGCGGATGCAGATGCCGTGCCTGCCCTCCTCGGCCGTCCAGCGGTGCACCCACGTGCCCCACGCGCCGTCGCGGCCGAAGGCGCGCTCGATCTCGCGGTGGTAGCTCGGCAGGTTGTCCTCGGTCAGCAGGTTGACCTCGAGCGCCGTCCGCGCGATCGGCGTCACCCGCGACTGCTCCGGGTCCCACGCCTCACCGCCCAGGTCGGCGAAGTTGCGGCCTTCGCTCCACGGCACGTATTCGTGCGGCATCCACTCCTGGGCGGCGGCGAGGTGGCGGTTGAGGTTCTCCTCGACCGTCCCCTCGAGCTCGTACATCAGCGCGGTGCTCTCGGAGACGGTCATGCGCACGTCCTTCCCGGGTCGGGGCTACGCGACCGTAAGTTACGGTGCCGTAGGTACCGTCAACGAACACCGGCCGGGCATCGTTCCGTGAGCGGCGCCACTCAGAGGGACGAGGTCAGCCCGCGAGCCCGCAGCACCGCACGCTCCAGCGGGCGGAACACCAGCAGCTCGATCCCGATCCCGACCAGCAGGATCAGGAAAATCGCCGCGATCACCGTCTCGATGCTGTTCAGCGACGACCCCTGGTTCAGGTACGCGCCGAGCCCCACGCCCAGCTGCGGTGACAACGCGATCAGCTCGGCCGCCATCAGCGAGCGCCACGAGAACGCCCAGCCCTGCTTCAACCCCGCCAGGAACCCCGGCAGCGCCGCCGGCAGCAGGATGTGGCGCGCCGAGGACAGCCGGTTCGCGCCCATCACCTGGCCCACCCTCGGCAGGATCGGCGGGATCTGGTCGATGCCCGACACCAGGCCGTTCGCGATCGACGGCACCGAGCCCAGCAGCACCACGAAGTAGATCGCCGCGTCGTTGATCCCGAACCACAGGATCGCCGCCGGGACCCACGCCACCGACGGCAGGCTCTGCAATCCTGTCAGCAGCGGCCCGAGCGCCGCCCGGACCACGCGGACCTTCGCCACCAGCAGGCCGAGCGGCGTGCCGATCACCACCCCGGCGACGAAGCCGAGCGCCGCGCGGTGCACCGACGTCCAGACGAACCCGAACACCTGTCCGTCGACGACGATGCCCCAGAACTCGTTCCACACCGCGATCGGCGCGGGCAGCTGCGCCTCCGACCAGAACGCCGCCGCCCAGAGGATCTGCCAGACGACGATCAGCAGGACCAGCGCCAGCACCGGGGGCAGGAACCCCCAGGCGAAGCGTTTCCAGAACCCCGGACGGCGGTCCCCGACCGGGGCGTCGAGCGAGTCCAGCCCCGCTCCGACCGCGTCGATGTCCTCGACGCCCGCCCGGTCAAGCTGCGGCATGGGTACTGATCACCTCTCGCAGGTGCCCGGTGATTTCTTCGGTCAGCTCCTCGGCGTCGGCCAGCGGCACGTCGGTCCACTCGCGCACGACCCTGCCCGGCCGCGACGACAGGAGCACGACGCGCTGCCCGAGCCGCACGGCTTCGCGCACGTCGTGGGTCACGAACAGCACGGACGTGCCGGTGCTGCGGTAGACGCGCAGCAGCTCGCCCTGCAGGACGTCGCGGGTGATGGCGTCGAGCGCGGCGAACGGCTCGTCCATCAGCAGCAGCGCCTGCTCCGGGTCGCCGCCGACGCGCAGGGTCGCGGCCAGCGCGCGAGCCAGTGCGACGCGCTGGCGCATCCCGCCGGACAGCTCGTGCGGCCGCTTGCCGCCCGCGCCGTTCAGCCGTACGAGCTCCAGCAGCTCGGCGGCCTTTTCGCGGCGCTCGGCGCGCCCGAAGCCGGCCAGCCGCAGCGGCAGTTCCACGTTGCGGGCCGCGGTCAGCCACGGCATCAGCGCGGCCTCCTGGAACATGACCGCGGGCCGCGAGGTGTTCAGCGTGATCTCCCCCGCCGACGGCGCGTCGAGCCCCGCCACCAGGTTCAGCAGCGTGCTCTTGCCGCAGCCGGACGCGCCGAGGAGGCAGACGAACTCGCCGGGCGCGACCGCGAGGTCGACGCCGTCGAGAGCGACGACCGCCCGGCCGGCCGGGCCGAAGGTCTTGCGGACGCCGTCGAGCCGGACCGCGGTCGCGCCGGTGAAGCTGCTCCGGCCGGTCGGGAGGGTCGTGGTCATCGCTGGCTGCCTCTCGGAGTCACTTGGCGAGTTCGGGCGCGTTCACGGCGGGCTGGTTCTTCTCCTTGAGCACCTCGTTCAGCGGGCCGAAGTCGGCGAAGCCCTTCAGCGCGACGGCCGACTTGACCACGCCCGCCGTCACCGAGTCCTGCGCGAGCTGCGGGAACTCGGCCGGGATCGGGTCGGTGCTCAGCTCGATGTTCGAGAACGCGCGGTCGATGACGCCCTGGCTCAGGCTACTGCCGGCGAACTCCTTGAGCGCGCCGTTGACGACGGTCTTCGCGTCCGCCGGGTTGGCCTTGGCCCAGTCGATCGCGGTCAGCTGGCCCTTGAGGACCGCCTTGACGGTGTCCGGGTGCTGCTGCAGGAACTCGCTGCGCACGATGACGACGGTGGTCGGGAAGCGGCCGCCGGGCCACAGGTCCTTCTCGTCGACGAGGACCTTCGCGCCGGCGTCGAGGACCAGCCGCGACGACCACGGCTCCGGCAGCCAGCCGCCGTCGAGCTCGCCCTTCTTGAAGGCGTCGAGCGTCTTCGAGTTGTCGAGGTTGGTGATCTTGACCTGGCCGGTCAGCTGCTTGCCGGCCAGGAACTTCTTGAGCGCGACGTCCTGCGTGTTGGCCAGCTGCGGCGTGGCGATGGTCTTGCCCTTGAGCCCGTCGACGCCGGCGATGTCCGGCTTGACGACGAGCTGCGCGCCGCCCGAGACGGCGCCGGAGATCAGCTGGATGGTGCCCTTGGACTTGGTGAAGGCGTTGATCGCCGGGCCGGAGCCGATGAAGGCGATGTCGAGCGAGCCGCCGAGCAGCGCGTTGACCTCTTCGGGGCCGGCGTTGAAGGTCTGGGTGGTGAGCTTGGTGGAGCCGAGCTCGTTCTTGAAGAAGTCCTTCTTGACGCCGATCAGCGCGGGCGCGTGGGTGACGTTCGGGAAGAAGCCGAGCCGCACCTCGCCGGCGGCCCCCTGGTTCGCGGCGGGGGCGGCGGTGGTGTCCGCGGCGCGGGAACAACCCGCGAGCACGCCCACGACGGTCAGGGCGGCCAGCGCCGAGGCCAGGAAGCGGGTTCTGCGGTGGGTGCGCACGTCGGCGTCGCCTTTCGGGGTTCGGTGTCGGGGCGAGGTTCGCACGGTCACCCACTGGGGCGCATAGCCATCCGCATCCCGGGAAATCTTGTGAGATTCCTTGACATCGGTGGCTGGGGAGCCGTATGGGCCGCCGTCCTCGTCCTTTGGTGCCGGACGAGCATGCGGTAAACGCGCGGTTCGTGGTGATGTTCCCGGCATCTGGACGTTTCTTCCCGGCGCGGGCAACCTGCCGCGTCACCCGGACGTGGTACGAGTGACCGACCGAAACGGGAGGAAACATGACGAGCCGACGGGGCCAGGGAGCCACCGGCGTCCGCGTGGCGCTGGTCGTGCTGTTCATCGGGATGGGCCAGGCGACGTTCGAGTGGTTCAAGTCACTCGGCATGGACGCGGTGACGAGCCTGGTGGTGTGGGCGATCCCGGTGCTGACGGGAGCGGTGGTGACGCTGGTGCTGTGGGTGGCGTCGGACCGCGCTTTCGCGCTGGCGAACTGGCTGCCGGTGGCGGTGAGCATCCCGGTGTACCTGGGTGGGACGTTCGGGCTGGCCACGGGCTCGGCGAGCTTGCCGGCTTCGGTGGTGACCGGAGTCGGGCTCGGGATCGCGGTGGTGGCGATCACGGGTTTGCTGCGCGCGCGACGGCGGTCCGGGGACGCTGTGCGGCGCTAGACCGGGTGGGCTTCGGCGAGGTTGTCCACAGGGTGGGGAGGGTGTGGACAACCTCGCCGGGGTTGGGGGTTTTTCCGGCTTTTCGTCGGGGGGTCTCGATACGCTGGGCTTGGGATGGTCCCCCTGGGAGGGCGGGACCTGACTTGGGGGGGGGACCGGCCTGGGGGACCTGCACGGCGAGAGCCACCCAGCCAGACCCGCCCAGCGAGAGCCACCCCGCGAGATCCGCCCAGCCAGAGCCGCCCAGCCAGACCCAACCAGCGAGACCTCCCCGGCGAGACTCACCCCGCGAGACCCGCCCAGCGAGAGCCGCCCAGCGGGAGCCGCCCAGCGGGAGCCGCCCCGCAAGAGCCACCCAGCGGGAGTTTGACCGCGGCGGGAGCAGGCGCTCGACTTGCCACCGGCAGCAGCCAAACCCGCACCCGATCAACCACCTCGAGCTCACCGCAGCGGAACCGGCACCCGAGCCACCGGCCCCGCCCCCGATCAGCGGCGCAGCAACAACGACACGTCACCGAACTCGTGCCACAGGTACCGGCGCTCCACCGCCGCGTCGTACGCGCGCTGGACCAGCTCCCTGCCCGCCACCGCCTCCAGCAACAGCAAGTGCGATGCGTCCGGGGCGTGCAGCCCCGTCACGATGCCGTCCACCACCCGGGCCGGGCGGTCCGGGCCCAGCACCAGGTCCGTCCACCCGGACGCCGCCCCGTCCGCCGCCGACTCCACTGCTCGCGCCGCCGTTGTTCCCACCGCGATCACCCGGCCTCCCCGGGACCGGACCCACGACACCAGCGCCGCCGTTGCCGGCGGTACCCGGTACCTCTCCGCCTGCGGTGGCTCGCCCGCCTCCGGGGACGACACCCCCGTGTGCAGCACCAGCGGCGCGAACAGCACCCCGTCCGTGACCAGCCGCGTCACCAGTGACTCGGTGAACGGCCGCGCCGCCGAGGGCATCTCCGCGCTGCCCGGCTCGCGGGCGAACACCGTCTGGTAGTCCCGCAGCGGCCACGCCCGCGGCACGTACCCGTAGCGGATCGGGCGGCCCGCCGCCGCGAGGAGATCCGGTACCTCGACCGTCACCTTCGCCCGCCACAACCGCGGGGAGTCCGAAGACAGCAACGTCAGCGACGCGCCGCCCGGCAGCGACACCCGCTCCCCCGCCCGGCCGTCCAGCAGCGGGCCGTGCGGAGCGCGCAGTTCGACGATCCACGAGCCGTCGTCGAGGGCGGTCGAAAAGTGGACCGCGACCGGCTGTCCGTCGCGGACCGCGTCCACCGCCGCCGGCAGCGTCGCCGACGTGTTCACCACCAGCAGGTCACCGGCGGACAGGAACGAGCCCAGCGACGAGAACACCGAATGGTGGACTCCCGCGGGCGACGCCACCAGCAGGCGGACCCCGTCGCGCGCGACGCCGCGGGCCTCCGGCGGGGCCGACGCCGACAGCTCCGCAGGCAGGTCGAACCGGATGTTCATGCCGGCACCAGGAGGTCGGCCGCCCGGTAGCGGCCGCTCGGGGGGCGTTCGTCCAGCAGCCGCAGGAACGCCGGGACCGCCGACGACGGCAGCGGCCGGTCCGAGATGTCTTCGCCCGGGAACGCCCGCTGGTGCATCGCCGTGCGCAGGTCGCCCGGGTCGACCGCGTACACCGCCAGCTCCGGGTTCTCCACGCCCAGCACCGCCGTCACCTGGTCGAGCGCCGCCTTCGCCGAGCCGTAGCCGCCCCAGCCCTCGTACGCTTCGACGGCCGCGTCCGAGCTGATGTCGATGATCGTGCCCCGCGCCGAGGTCAACGCGGGCAGCAGCAGCTGCGTCAACGCCAGCGGCGCGAAAACGTTGACGCGGTAGACGTTTTCCAGCTCCGCCAGGGGATAGCCCGAAAGCGGCGGCAGCGGGCTGACGCCCAGCGAACTGGCGTTGTTGACAAGCAGGTCCAAAGACGGGCAGGCGTCGGCGAGCGACGCGCGGTGATGGGGGTCGGCGACGTCGCCGGGGACGGCCGTGAAGCCGATTTCCGCGGCGGCGGCCGCAAGCGCGGCCGCGTCCCGGCCGTCGCCGACGACCGTCCACTTGCGACTCACCAGCGCGGCGGCGAGGGCGCGGCCCAGGCCCGCGGATGCTCCGGTGACGAGTGCGGTTGGCATGGTTCCTCCTTCGAGGGGTACCACACCATCGTTGAACCTCTACCTTACTGGAGGTCAACGCGGCGCCGCAGCAGGAAGTACGCTGCCAGCGAAACGACGAGCCCGACGTAGTACGCGAGGTCCGCGCCGTGCAGCGCCGCCGCGACCGGTCCGGTGTAGAGGGACGTGTTCATGAACGGCACGGCCGCGCCGAAGCCCACCACGAACGCCACCAGCGCCGCCCAGGGCCGCACCGACGTCGACGCCAGCACGTCCACGCGCCGTCCACCGCGGGTGCGCGCGAGCCAGTCCGGGACCACGACGCCGAGGAACGGCGGGATCCAGTAGCTCACGAACAGCAGGACGTTCTCGAACTTCGCCGACAGGTCGCCGCTGTGCATCCAGAGGATCAGCGCGAACGCCAGCACCGTGACGACCACCGCCGACACCGGGCGCCGCAGCCGGACACCGACCGTCTGCAGGGCCAGCGAGCCGCTGTAGTCGTTCATCGCGTTCGACGACACCGCCGCGAGCGCGATCACCGCCAGTGCGACCGCGCCGAGGAACCCGCCGCCGAGCAGGTGCGCGACGCCCGCCGCCGTCTGGTCGCCCAGCGACGAACCCAGCGCGAGCCCGAGGCCCTCGCCGATCGCGTACGACACCACCAGGCCGAGCAGCGTCGCCCGGAACACCGACCGGGACGACGTCGAAACGGGCAGGTACCGGCTGAAGTCCGACGCGTACGGCGCCCAGGAGATCGCCAGCGACAACGTGATCGTCGTGAACAGCACGATCCCGCCCGCGAGGTCGGCCCCCGAAGCCGTGTTCGCGGTGGCGATCGGGTGTCCGGAAAGGACCTTCACGGCCAGCGCGGCGAACGCGAGCACCAGCAGCACGCTCATCACCGCCTGCACGCGGTGGATCAGGGCGTAGCCGAACACGCCGAGCGCGCACTGCAGCACCAGCACGATCAGCACCGCGGCCCAGAACGGCAGCCCGGTCAGCTCGGCGAGCGCTTCGCCGCCGAACAGGCCGACCAGCGCGTCCCAGGCGATCGAGCCGAGCCACTGGACGAGCCCCGGGAGCACCACTCCGCCGCCGAAGGGCAGCCGGGCCAGGGGCAGCTGGCCGGTGCCGGTGCGCGGCCCCCACGTCGACAGGTACGCCACCGGCAGCGACCCCAGCACGGTGCCGGCGAGCATCGCGGCCAGGCCCGTCCAGAACCCGAGGCCGAGCGACGCGGCGAGCGTGCCGGTGAACACCGCCGTCATCGTCAGGTTCGGCGCGAACCACACGCTGAACAGCCGCCACGGGCGGCCGAACCGGTTGCCCTCCGGAACCGGCTTGATGCCGTGGGTTTCGATCGCCAGGTCACGGCCGCCGGCGGGCATCCGCCCGCCGAAGACCTCGGCACCCAGTCCGCTCATCCGCTGCCTCCTGTCCGCAGATCACCCTAAAGCGCGCCCGCGTGGTGTAACGCGACGGCCCGAACGGGCGAATCACGGTTAGCCGCTGCCGGACCGCTCCACACACCAGCCAGAATCGCCGGGGAGCGGACACCGGGAGGCTCGCGTGGTGCAGCACCCGCGGACGCTGGCGATGACCGGCCTGCTGGCCGCCGGTTTCGCGCTCGGCGTCACGGCGTTGGCACTGAAAGCGGGCGAGGGCAGCCACTCCGCGCTCGACACCGCGCTCAGCACCGCGACCGGGTTCCTGTTCCTGCTCGCCGGCGCCGTCGCGCACGTGCGGCGCCCGGCCAACCCGATCGGCGTGCTCATCGCGCTCGCCGGGGTCGCGGTGTTCCTCGAAGACCTGCAGTTCACGCGGAGCCCGGTGCTGTACACGATCGCCGTGCCGCTGCGCGCCGCGTCCAGCCCGGTGATCGCCCACCTCGTGCTCGCGTTCCCGCACGGCAGGCTCCGGTCGCGGTGGGAACGGCTGCTCGTCGCCGCGGCCTACCTGGTGGTGTTCGCGCTGGGCGTGCTCGGGCTCCTGGTCAGCGACGACCCGCGCGACCTGCTGGCCGTCTCGGCCGATCCGGCGAGCGGCGTGTTCGCCGACCGCGTGCTGGAGCTCGCGGCCACGGTGATCAGCGCCGGGGTGATCGTCGTGCTGCTGTACCGGTGGCTGACCGGGCAGCTGCCGCAGCGGCGGCTGTTGTCGCCGGTGATCGCGATCGCGTTGTTCGGCGCGCTCGCGTCCGGCGCCGGCACCGCGCTCGGCGACGGGCACCCGCTGTCGGCGCCGCTGCTGCAGGTCTACCGGGTGCTGTTCTGCCTGTGGCCGCTGGCGTTCCTGGCCGGTGTGCTGCGCGCCCGCGTCGGCAACGCCGAGATGATCCGGCTGCTGCTGGAGCGCGACGGCACCGGCCTGGCGGCGCTGGTGCAGGACGACGAGGTGTGGAAGGACAGCCGCTCGATCGACGCGCTCAACGCGGCCGCGGGCCTGGTGCTCGACAACCAGCGGCTCACCGCGGAGCTGGAGCAGCGGCTGGCCGAGGTGCGGGCGTCGCGGGCCCGGCTCGTCGCGGCCGGCGACGAAGAACGCCGCCGCCTGGAGCGCGACCTGCACGACGGCGCCCAGCAGCGGCTGGTCAGCGTCGTGCTGCTGCTGCGGATGGCGGGCCGCCGGTACGGCGCGGCGCTGCCCACCGAGGTCCGGGCGCTGCTGTCCGGCACGGTCGACGAGCTGCAGACGGCGATCACCGAGCTGCGCGAGCTGGCGCGCGGCATCCGGCCGGCGATCCTGACGGAGGCGGGGCTGGTCGCGGCGGTCCGGTCGCTGGCCGACCGCATCCCGATGGAGGTGGCCCTGACGGTCGGCACGGTGCCCCGGCTGGACTCGGCGGTCGAGGCGACGGCCTACTTCGTGACGTCGGAGGCGTTGACGAACGCGCTGAAGCACGCGCAGACCGACCACGTGAACGTGCGGATCGCGGTCGAGGGCGACGAGCTGCGGGTGGCGGTCACCGACACCGGCGCCGGCGGTGCGGACATCGAGGGCGGCACCGGCCTGGCCGGCCTGCGGGACCGCGTCCAGGCGCTGGGCGGTGAACTCGCCGTGGTCAGCGGCGACGGCGGCACCGCGGTGAGCGCGGTCATCCCCCTGGTCGCCGAAACGCCGTGAAGGCCCCCTCACCGGGCGGAGCCGGCGAAGGGGCCTTCACGGAGCGGGACTAGACGAGCAGCAGGAACAGCAGCCCGTTGGGCGTGCCGAGACCCGTCACGTCGTCGTAGCCGGGGGTGGTGTGGATCGTCAGACCCTGGTAGTCGAGCGTGCGCACCGAGGTGAGCAGCCCGCCCGAAGCGTCGACCGAGTTCGCGTAGTCGACGCGCTCCACGGCGGCGTCCACGTGCTTCACGTCGCTGATCGCCGCGGTGCGGGAGGTCAGCTTGTAGATCACGGGGTTGATGAAGCCGTGGTGGAAGTGGTCGAAGCTGTCGGCCACCGCCATGATGCCGGCGAACACCGGCGACGCGAGGCTCGTGCCGCCGATCCGGTACTGGTCGTAGTAGGCGCCGTCCGGGAAGGTCTGCGTCTGGCCGACCAGGAAGCCGGTGTTCGGGTCACCGATCGCGGAGATGTCCGGGACGACCCGGCCCTTCTTGTGACCGGTCTGGTTCTTCGTCGACAGCGCGTCCGGCACGACGCCCTTCTGGTAGAAGGGCTGCTCGAACAGGCGGCTGGTGCCGCCGCCGGAACCGCTGGTGTAGTTGGCCGGACCGTAGACACCGTTGGTCAGCAGCGACTTGCTGGTCTCCCAGCCGGTCTCGAAGATCCGCTTGCCGTCCTTGCCGATCGCGATGGACGTGCCGCCGACCGCGGTGATCCACGGCGCGGAGGCGGAGAAGTCCGGCGACGGCGTGCCGAGGCGCGCGACCTCGTCACCGTTGTCTCCCGAGGAGAAGTAGACGCCGATGCCCTCGAGCACCGCCTGCAGCGAGATCTGGTTGAAGACCTTGACCTCGTCGGCCGGGATGTCTTCGCCGGTGTCGCCGTAGGAGTTCGACACGATGTCGGCCTTGTGGCCGGCGATCACGTAGTTCAGCGCCACGTCGAGGGCGTTGTCCTCGCAGGACTCGCCGCCGACGTAGAGGATGTCGGCGCCCGGCGCGAGACCGTGGGCGGCCTCGACGTCGAGGGTCTCCTCGCCGTACCAGCCCGCCGCGTCGCACTGGTCCGGCGGCTCGAGGACCGGGTTCGCCGGGAAGACGTGCTGCTTGAACTGGCTCTGCTTCAGCGGGTGCGCCGGGTCGTTCTTCTTGGCGTACGTGCTCGCGTCGGCGTAGATCGTCGGCGAGGCGAACGCGTCCACGATCGCGATCGTGGTGCCCTTGCCGTCCGCGCCGACCTTGTCGACGCCGTAGGCCGACCGCAGCTGCGCCGGGGTGTACCCGCAGGGGGCGTAGGGCAGGTGCTGGCCGTTGTAGGCGGGATCGGTGGTGTCGATCTTCTCGCCGTAATAGGCGCTGCACGGCCGCGCGTTGCGGAACCCGGGGCCGGGCGGGACGTCGGCCGGCGTCGCGGAGCCGGTCGCGTGGTCGGGCTTGAACAGGTTGGTGGCCTGGTCGACGCCGACGACGCCGAGGACGTCGTTCGCCAGGTTCGCCGGCACCGACAGGTTCTTGTCGGCGGCGCGGAGGGTCTGGCCCTTGACCTTGTACTTGGCCAGCTTGACGTCGAACGCCTTCTGCGTCTGGTCGGCGGTGCCGGTGGCCTCGACGTACGCGCGGTTCGACGGCACGTCGCCGATGCTGAAGCCGTTGCCGGTCAGCCACGCCTTGACGGCGTTGACCGTCGCGTCGCTGGCGGCGAACCGGTCACGCACCTGGTCGGGGCTGAGGTACTGGCGGTAGGTCTTGCTGTCCGGGTCGGACACGGCCTGCGCCAGCGCTTCGGCTCCGGCGTTGTCGCGCTGGTTCAGGTAGACCCGGAAACTCAGCTTCGACGCGGGCGCCGTGTCGGCGACCTTCGCCTGCGCGCTCGCCCACAACGGGTGCGACTGCGGAATGTCCTGACGCCCCTGCGCGGACGCCGTGGCCGGCAGGGCGCCGGTCAGGCCACCCACCACCGCGAGCGAAAGGAGCAGGGTGGAGCTTCTTCGCACAGAAATCTCCCTCTTCGAAAGCGGCCCCCAGGAAATGGGCCTGGAACACCGGACGAGACTAGATCGGTGTTCCGCTCGCGGGGAAGTACTTGCGGAACCGTTATCTGGTCGCGAATTCACCCGTCTCGACGCGTGGTACGGAAATCCGATTTGTCGGCCGGAAAACGCGAGGAATGCGGTTGTATGCGAGGTAAGTCCGATTCGTATTCCGTATCGCGGACCACGTGCGTTCACCCCGTGCCACCTACCAAAGTAGGTTGCTCCGTCCACACCGGACAGTCCGGGGGTGGCGGTAGTTCGGCCGTCAGAGGCGCTTGTCCACAGCCGCCGGGGAGAACTGCGCGTCCACGACCATCGCCACGGCGCCACCGATCGCCTCGCCGCGCCCGCCGATTTCGACGCGCAGGTTCCGCGTCGAGCGCGGCAGCGCCCGCCGGTAGAGCACCTCCCGGACGCCGGCGACGAAGTGCGGCTCGGCCAGGTCCCCGGCCACCACGAGGACGCCGGGGTTGACGACGCAGACCAGCGTCGCGAGCACTTCGCCCACCTGCCGCCCGGCCTCCTCGGCGAGGCGGACCGCGGCCGGTTCGCCGGCCAGGACGCGTTCGCGGACACCCGATCCCGACGTCGTCGGCAGGCCCAGTTCGGTCAGCCGCGCGGCGAGCGCGCCGCCGCCGGCGACCGCCGCGAGACAGCCGGCCGAGCCGCACAGGCAGCGCGCCCCGGGGTGGTCCGGCAGGCGGACGTGCCCGATGTCGCCCGCGCCGCCGTCGATGCCCCGGTAGACCTCGCCGCCGATGACCAGGCCCGCGCCGATCCCGGTGGAGACCTTGACGACCACGAGCGCCGCGGAGTCCGGGTAGCGGGCGCGGTGCTCGCCGAGCGCCATCAGGTTGGCGTCGTTGTCGACGAGCACGGGGGTCTCGAAGCGCGGCCCGAGGTGCGCGTCGATGGGGTAGCCGTCCCAGCCGGGCATGATCGGCGGCTGGGTGACGTACGCGCGGCCGGGTTCGACCGGGCCGGGCACGGAGACGCCGATGCCGCACACCGGACGGCCCACCTCGGCCAGCATCGACTCGAACCACTCCGCGATCCGGTCGAGCACCGGCTCCGGGCCGTCGGCCACCCGCAGCTCTCCCTCGCGGTGGGCCAGCCGCCGTCCCGCCAGGTCGGTGACCGCCGCCTCCGCGTGCATCGTGTCGATGCTCGCCGCCAGGACGACCGCGTGCCCGTCGTCGAAGCGCAGCTGCCTCGCCGGGCGGCCGCCGGTCGAGTCTTCGTGGCCGCCCTCGGCCAGCAGGCCCGCCCCGAGCAGCTGGTCCAGCCGGGCGGTGAGCGTCGTGCGCGACAGTCCCGTGCTGGTCAGGAGCGCTTTCCGGGTCGTCGCCCGCTCGCTCCGCACCAGCTGCAGCAGCTCCCCCGCACTCGTCGGCATCCCACCCCTTCCGGACTTTTGTCCATTGACAATACACAAGTCGGAGATAGATTGGACATATGGATGTAACACGAGCCTCGGCGATCCTGGACGGCAACTGGCTCGGCTCGTCGACCGTGCCGTCACGCTCGCTCTACCCGCACCAGTGGAGCTGGGACTCGGCGTTCATCGCGATCGGCCTGCGCCACTCCGCGCCCGAGCGGGCCCGGCGCGAGCTGCTGACGCTCTTCTCCGCGCAGTGGCGCGACGGCCGCGTCCCGCACATCCTCTTCAACCCCGACACGCCGCCCGAGGCGTACTTCCCCGGCCCGTCGTTCTGGCGGGCCGGGCGCACGTCGGGGCTCATCCAGCCGCCGGTGCACGCGCGCGCGGTGCTGGCGGTGCACGAGGCCGACCCCGACCCCACGTTCCTCGCCACGCTCTACCCGAAGCTGCGGGCCTGGCACGAATACCTGCGAACGCACCGGGACGCCGGCGGGCGCGGGCTGGTGGCGATCGTGCACCCGTGGGAGTCCGGGATGGACAACAGCCCGGCCTGGGACGGCCCGCTCGCCCGCGTCACGCCGTCGACCGGGTTCGTCCGCCGCGACCTGGAGCACGGCGCCGCCGCCGACCGCCCGAGCGACGAGGACTACGGCCGGTACGTCCGGCTCGCGACGGACTACCGGGACCACGGCTACGAAGGGTTCGGCGAGTTCGTCGTCGAAGACCCGGGCTTCAACGCGCTGCTGGCCGACGCCGAGCTGGCGCTGGCCGAGATCGCCGACGCACTGGGCCTGCCCGCGGCCGCCGCCGCGCACCGCGAGTCCGCCGCGCGCGTCGCGAAGGCGATGCAGGAAACGCTGTGGGACGACGACTTCTTCTTCGCCCGTGACGTCCGGACGGGCGCCCGGCTGCCGGAGTACACGTGCGCGGGCCTGCTGCCCCTGCTGCTGCCCGACCTGGCCGTCGCCCCCGCGCTGCTGGCGACGGCCACCGGGCCGCGGTTCCGGCTCGGGCACGTGCACGGCGTCCCGAGCCACGACCTGACCTCACCGGCGTTCGACCCGGGCCGCTACTGGCGCGGCCCGTCGTGGGCGAACGTCGGCTGGCTGGTCCGGCTCGGGCTGCTGCACCACGGTGAGCACGCGCTGGCTTCACGACTGCGGGACGACCTCGTCGAAACCGCGCTGCGGACGGACTTCGCCGAGTACGTGGACCCGCTGACCGGCGCCGGGCACGGTGCCCGGTCGTTCGGCTGGACCGCCGCGCTGACCCTGGACCTGCAGGCTCAGCCCGCCGCGGTGGCGTAGTCCGAGCCCACCCAGGTCTCGTCGATCCGCAGGCGCTTGTACCGCGTGCTGTCGCTCGACGCCGCGTACGTGCTCGTCACCTGCAGGCGGACGTAGCGCGCCGTCACCGCGGACAGGTCGACGAACTGGACTCCGCGGTGGCTCGGGAGCGTCCCGGACTTCACCGCGCTGCCCCAGTTCTTGCCGTCGGCCGAGACGTACACCTTGTACGCCTTGATCCGCGCCGACTGCTCGCTGTCGGACCGGGCGTAGCTGACCGAGTCCTCGCGCTGGTTCAGGCCGAGGTACTGGACCTTCTTCGCCGACCCGAGGTCGTAGTCCAGGTTCACCGGCAGGGTCTTGCCGTTGTCGAAGTACGTCAGGTAGCTGCCGTCGCTCGCCGCCTGTCCACTGTGGCCACTGCTGGCCGCGCTCGCCTTGAGCGTCACGGTTTTCGGGTCGTACGTGCCCGTGCGGCCGGCCGTCTCGACCTTGAAGACCGTGTCGTAGGTGTCCCACCCGGACAGTCCCGTCAGCGTCAGGCTGCCGCCGCCCTGGCCGAAGGAGATCGCCGCGCCGGTGCGCAGGTTCGTCACCTTCGAGACGCGGTAGCCGTTGTCGCGGATCTTCAGCGTGCTGCCCGACGGCTTGGTCAGGACGTGCACGTACTGCGTCGCGCCCTTGATGGTGATGACGCCGTGCGCACCGTCGTTCCAGAAGCCGGGCTGCATGCCGCCGTACATGTACCCGGCGCCTTCGGTGCCGCCGAGCGACTCCCAGATCGCGTCGAGGTACCCGGACGCGAAGTTGTTGAACGCCTCCTGGTTCGACGGGAACTTCCCGTTCACCATCGCCGTCTCGGCCATCAGGGACTTGATCGACGACCCCGAGTTGGTCACCAGACGTCCGATGTTCAGTGCCTTGTTCACCGACGAGTTGGAGCCGCCGTACCACCACGAGCCGGAGTCCGGCAGCTTGAAGCACGCCTCGGTCAGGCGCGGCATCGCCGTGTAGGTCGCCTGCGGGTAGTCGTAGGCCGGTGTCATGCCGGTCTTCTGCTCGTTGCTGATCGTGTCCATGATCGGGGTGTCTTCGTTGTTGTTGCTCAGCAGGTAGTCCGGCCGCTGCTGGTAGATCTGCTCGTACAGGTCGTGCGACTCCCAGTAGGCGTTGTCGTTGTCGATCCAGAACCCGCCGAGGTCCGGGTAGTTCTTCATGACCTCGAAGAAGTTGTCGTAGCTGAACTGGCCGAAGCCGTCCTGGCTGTCGAGGTTCACGGTCTTGCCCTTGTACTTCGAGTAGCCGGCCGAGTCGAGCCACTCGTGACCGCCCTCGTCGTGCCACTGGGCATCGTTGGTCATGTAGAGGATGACCTTGAGCCCCTGCGGTTTCGCCGCCGCGATCAGCTCGCCGAGGAAGTCCCGCTTGGTGGTGCAGCTGCCGGGGATCTTCGACGGCCACGCCCGCGAATAGCCGAGCCGGCTGTGGAACGACGCCAGCACGAGGTACGACGCGTGCAGCTTCTTGGCTTCGGTGACCCAGTAGGCGGGACTCCACCCGCCGTCGGTGATCGCCTTTTCCCAGGCGCTGCAACTGGTGTAGCCGGGTGACGTGCGCATGCCCCAGTGCAGGAACAGGCCCGCCTGGCTGTCGCGCAGCCACTGCTGGGACGGCTTCTGCAGATCGGCCGACGCGGGCGCGGCGGCGAGCCCGGCCACCACCAGCAGCGAAGCGCACGCGGCGAAGACCCGGCGCAGGAACTTGGCTGACATGAACGACCTCCAGTGGTCTGGTCCACCCGGTGGTGTACTCCTGGTTCGAAGGTGCGGTCAATACTGAGATCCGACCTTTTCCCGGCGTCCCAGCGGCCGGTACATCGTGACTACGGCCGTTCGGGTTAAATATCTGATATATGACATGAGAGATCCGATCTCTCTTGACTCGCCCTCCCCGAGGCGAGTAGATGTTTCCCCAGAGAGCGCTTTCGCTCTCCCCCACCGCTCCGGCGACCAGGGCAGCACGCCGCGCCCCCACCCAGAGCCGGTCGGGATGCCGACGGACGGCGGATCGGCATCCCGGCCACCTGCTCCGCGGGGGCACCTTCACCGAAGGTGCCCCCGCGGAACTGCCCGCTCACCGGGGCCCGTGCACGAAAGGACAACGAATGTCCGAGCACCCCCTTCGCCCGACCCGGCGCGCGGTCCTGGCCGGCACCCTGGGCGCGCTGGGCGCCCTCGCCGCGGCGGGTCCCGTCGCGCGCGCGGCGGACCGGCTTCCCCCGATCGGCGGTGCGGGCGCGCCGCCGGACTGGTCCCGCGCCGTCATCGACTCGACGATGAAGCGCTACTCACCGGACAAGATCGGCGGCTGGGGCTACACCCTCGGGTTGTACCTCTACGGCCAGTACCTCTTCTACAAGCGCACCGGCGAGAAGAAGTACCTCGACTACATCGTCGCGTGGTACGACCGCTTCATCACCGACAGCGGGATCTCGAACAGCTTCACCAACCTGGACTCGATGCGCTCGTGCCAGCTGCTGCCGCTGCTGTTCGCCGAAACCGGCCGCAAGAAGTACAAGACGGCGGCCGACCAGCTGCGCAAGCGCTTCCCGGCCTACCCGCGCACGTCCGACGGCGGGATGTTCCACGCCACCAGCAAGGTCGGCCAGCTGTGGGGCGACGGTGTCTACATGGCCCAGCCGTTCCTCGCGCTGTACGGCGCGGCGTTCAACGACGGGGGTTACTGCTTCGAGGAGTCGGCGAAGAACCTCGTCGTCTACTTCAGCCACCTGCGCGAACCGGCGAAGGGCCTGCTGTACCACGCCTACGACGAGGACGGCTCCGAGTCGTGGGCGTCCGGTACCGGCCACCACTCGAAGTACCACTGGGCCCGCGCGATCGGCTGGTTCGGGATGGCGGCGATCGACATCCTCGAGGTGCTGCCGGCGAACCACCCGCGGCGGCCCGCGCTGATCGAGATCGTCCAGTTCCTGGCGGCGGGCTACCAGCGCTACCAGGACGCCGCGACCGGCCGGTGGTACCAGGTCGTCGACCGCGGCGGGGACTCGAAGAACTGGCTGGAGACGTCGGCGTCGTCGATGTACACGTTCACGATGGCCCGCGGCGTGCAGCGCGGCTACCTGCCGTCGAGCTACCAGGCGGTGGCGGACCGCGGGTACGCCGGCGTGCTGAAGAAAGTGTCCGTCGGCTCGGACGGGCTGACGACCATCACCGACATCTGCGAGGGCACGAACGTCGGCGATCTGTCCTACTACTACGCCCGGGCCCGCAAGACGAACGACTTCCACGGCCTGGGCGCGTTCCTGATCATGAACGAGCAGTACTCGCACTGACCACGCAGGCGCGCCGCAGGAGGGGCCCCGGCTTCCGAGCCGGGGCCCCTTCGTTTCAGCAGTTCGAGCTGGACCCCGAGGTGTTCACCCGCAGGGCCGAACCCGACGTCGTCGCCGAGTCCTTGACGCAGTAGCCGGTCACCGTCTGGAAGCCGACGTCGAACGGGCTCTTGCTCCCCTTCTCCGCCGTGAAGTGGTCGAACGTCACGTCGGAGCTGTTGTTCACGATGCTCGCCGGGCGGCCGTCGTCCTTGGCGAACCCGACCGAGCTGTCCGCGAACCTGATGCCCGACGCGTAGTGCACGTACCAGCCGTACGACGGCCGAGTCCCGATGCTCTTCGGGTTGTAGTCCGTCGCCGTGTTGCTCGGCACCCCCGTGCCCATCGTTCCGTTGCCGCCCGGGACGTTCAGGTGCACTCCGGTGAACGTCACGCCGGAGACGCGGTGGGAGCTGTCCGCGCCCCAGATCGTCGGGCTGAAGTTCGTGCCCGTGTGCGTTCCGGTGACGTTGTCGAAGGTGATGCCGCTGATCGAGCCGACGCCCGGCTTGTTCCCGCACCGCTTGCGGGTGCCGATCTTCATCATGATCGGCGAGTACGTGCCGGACATCGTGATGTTGCGGTAGTGCACGTCGGAAATCTTCGCGCCGTCCATCGAAACGATGCCGAGGCCCGATTTGTGCGCGCCGGTGATCGTGATGTCGGAGAACTGGTACCCGGTGAAGTCACCGCACGTCTCGGACCCGAACATCAGCGCGTTGCAGCAAACGGCCGACAGCTTCGCGCCCGCCACCGTCACGTTTCCGTTCGGCAGTTTCGCGCCGAGCGCGTAGTCGCTCTTGAACACGAGTGCGTCGTCGTTCGCCGCGATGGTCGCGTCGGTGATCGTGACGTTCGTCGTGCTGATGATGTTCCAGCCGTCGCGGTCGCTCGCCGTGTCGATCGTCAGGTGGTCGGAGACGACGTTCGTGCAGCCGTTGATCAGCGCCGCGAAGTGCCCGCCGCGGCGCAGCTTGATCCCGGACAGCGTGAGCCCGTCACAACGGGTGAGCGACAGGATCTTGTCGGCCTCGCCGGACTTCGGGTTGCCGGTGATGAGGTTGCCGCCGCCGTCGATCGTGCCGGCACCGGTGAACCCGATGTTCGTCAGCTTGTCGCCGAAGAACATCGCGTTGTGGAAGTGGCTGTGGCCGTAGTCCTGGTAGTCGTCGTTCGGGTTGGACTCGGGCTTATCGTAACTGTCCGCGCTCGACCCGGAGATCGTCGCGCCCGCGTCGAGCTGGATCGTCACGTTGCTCTTCAAGTGGACGGTGTTGGCCGATTTGTAGGTGCCGGAGGTGAACCGGACCGTGCCGCCACCCGCGGCGTTCGCGGCCGTGATCGCCTTGTCGATGGCACCGGAATCGTTCGTCGACCCGTTTCCCTTGGCGCCGTAGTCCTTGACGTCGTAAACGCCGCCGGGCGCGGCGGTGGTGACGCCGGCACCGGCCACCACCAGTCCCGCCACCGCGCACGAGATCAGCAGGAATCTTTTCACGGGGAACCGCCTTGTCATGGATTCGAGAAATGCTCGGCATGACGGCGGAGCACTCAGCCTACGAGCGCCGCGAGCGGGGTGTCAAGATCACCGGGAAAGCGTTTCCGCGAGGCCCGCGGGGACCCGCGCCACCCCCAGCCGGACGCGGGTCCCCCCGGTGTTCGTGTGGACGAAAAGCGGTGGGGACGCCGGACGGGCGCCGGTGTCCTTCCGGGATTTCCGCAGTCTACCTTCACCGGGCCCGGCGAAAACGTGCATTCGTCATGGTCGGGACCATGAATCCGGCATGACCCGGGTGGCTCAGGCGAACCCTAGCCCGGACGTCAGCAGGTGGAACGCCCGTTCGGCCGCCGCGACGGCTTCCGGGTGCCGCCGGGCCGCCGGGACGCCGGCCGCGACCGCGTCCATGTTCGCCGTCGCGAGGGTCCGGCGGACCGCCGAGATCTGCGCCGCGGCCAGCGCGGAGTCGAGCGGGGCGACGCCGGCTTCGGCCAGCGCGGCGGCCAGCGCCACCTCCCCCGCCGACGTGAACCCCGCCAGCCGCGCCACCAGCGCTGGCGTGCCCGTGACCAGCCGGAACACCGCGAGCACCGCGGGTTCGTCGCAGAGTCCCGTGACCGGCGAACGCTCGTCGAGCCCCCGCAGGAACGCCTCCCGCAGGGCCGACAGCGCGCCCTGTCCCGGCCGGCGCGCGCGGACGACGTCCGCGGCGTCGGTCTCGTGGTCGGCGAACCGGTGCAGCACCAGGTCCTCCTTCGTCGGGAAATAGGCGAAGAGGGTCCGCTTGGACACCTCGGCCACCCGCGCCACCTCGGCGACCCCGACGGCGTCGAACCCGCGCTCGAGGAAGAGCCCGATCGCCGCCGCCGAGATCGCCGCCCGCGTGCGGAGCTTCTTGCGCTCCCGCAGGCCCAGTTCTTCGGTCACGTCACGCAGCGTAGCGCCCCCGCCTCAGACCTGCTGGAGCCCAGGCGTCCCCGCTTGCACTACGTAGCTGCGGTCGTTCTTGATCACGACCGACGCCGGGTCGTAGACGCTGGTGTCGGACGTCGTCATGAAGTCCGCCCGCGTCTGCGACGGCGTGGTCGTGACGCGGACGTAGCCGCGCTCGCCCTTGCAGTACTTGACGTGCGGGTTGTTCGCGTACCAGGTCGAGCTCGGCGCGGTCGCGGTGTCGCTGTTGCTCGTGACCGACGTCGTGACCAGCTCGGAGCCGATGATTGGGTCGCTGTGGTCGAAGTAGTCCAGCCGCAGGTCGGCCGCCCAGTGCCGGTGGACGTCGCCGGTGAGCACGACCGGGTTGGCGACCTTGCGGTCGACCCAGCCCTGCTGGATGCGGTTCCGGGACGCCTCGTAGCCCTGCCAGGAGTCGGGGCTTTCGCAGGTGGCCTTGTTGCCGTCGCCGTCGCGGGTGGCGAAGAAGACCTGCTGGCCGAGGAAGTCCCACGTGGCCGGGTGCGATTCGAACTGCTTGAGCAGCCAGGCTTCCTCGGTGCTGCCGAGGATGCTGCGCGAGGTGCTGCGCATGTCCGTGCAGGCCGGGCCGGCGTCACCGGACGGGTCGGCGACCTGGGCGCTGCGGTATTGCCGCGTGTCGAGCATGTGGAAGCGGGCCAGGTTGCCCCAGAGGAACTGGCGGTACAGCTGGATCGACGAGCCGTTCGGCTTGGCCGTGGAGCGGATCGGGGTGTTCTCGTAGAAGGCCTGGAACCCGGCGGCCTTGCGCGCGGCCGAAGCCGGCGAAGTGGTGCCGTTCCAGTTGTTCATCACCTCGTGGTCGTCGAACACCACGATCCACGGCGCGATCGCGTGCGCGGCCTGCAGGTCGGCGTCGGTCTTGTGCTGGGCGTGCCGGGCGCGGTACTGCGCGAGCGTGGTCACGTCCTCGGTGAAGGCCAGGCTGCGCGGGTTGCGTTCCTGCGCGGTGCGGCCCGACTTCTTCTCGTAGATGTAGTCGCCGAGGAACAGCACCAGGTCCGGGTCGTCGGCCACGATCCCCTTGTACGCGTGGTAGTAGCCCTCCTCCCAGTGCTGGCAGGAGCTGAAGCAGTACTTGAGCTGGTTGACCGCGGCCCCGGCGGCGGGCGCGGTGCGCGTCCGCCCGACCGGCGAGAGGTAGCCGCCGGCCTTGAAGCGGTAGAAGTACTCCCGCGCGGGCTGCAGGCCCACGGGTTCGATGTGGACGCTGTGCGCGGCCGACCGGACCGCATCCACCGAGCCGCTCTGCACGATCGAGGTGAACGCCTGGTCGTTCGCGATCTCCCAGCCGACCGGGTAGGTCGCGTCCGGCATGCCGCCGAAACCGTCGGGGTTGAGCGGCGCCGGCGCGAGTCTCGTCCACAGCACCACGCTGTCGGGGAGCGGATCGCCGGAGGCGACGCCGAGCTGGAAGGGGTCGTGGATCGTCGGGGCGGCCGCGGCCGTGCGGGCGTTCGCCCAGGACGGCAGCGCGGCCGACGCCGCGGTGGCGGTGACCGCGGCGAGCCCGCCGAGCAGCACCTTGCGCCGGGTGAGGTCGACCATGTCGGAATGCCTTTCGGGAGACGCGGTCAGGCCGCGAAGTCGGTGATGCCGTCGCTGCAGGACAGCAGCGCGGGCTTGGCGGTGGTGTAGTTGGCGACGCAGACCTTGTAGAAGACCCAGCCGCCGTGCGGGACGCTCACGGCCTTGTCCACCGAGGAGCCCTCGCCGCCGGAGTTCCAGACGTAGAACGGCCCGGCGCCGCCCTTGAGCCAGTAGGCGACGACGGCGGAGTAGCCGTCGGCGTTCTTGTCGTAGACGAGGAAGTGCGAGTCGGACGAGCGGTACGTCGCCTCACCCGCACAGGCGTCGGCGCACTGCCCGCTGCCCGAGCCGACCCCGCAGTCGGGCGCGATCCGCTGGTCGGAACCGGTGTAGACGTAGGTGTCCGAGATGTACCCGCCGAGCGCGGGCACGTAGTCCCACAACGTGCCCGTGCCGTAAGTCCCGGTCACCGACGTGCCGGTGATCTGGCAGTCGATGGTGACGGACGCGCCGTTCGCGACGGTCTTGACGGCCGTGGCGCTCGCGGTGGGCGCCCGGCGGACGTTGAGGGGGTCGCCCGCGGTCTTCACGGTGCCGGTCGCGACGGCCGACGCTTCGAGCGCGCCGCCCACCGCGAGCGCGCCCACTGTCGCGAGCACGACCCCTAAGCCGGCCATACGCCGGAGGTTCGAACGCTTCATGGCGGGAGCGTGACCGGGGCTCGTACACGACTCGTACAAACCGCCCGCGGGCCTGCCCAGACACTCCGAATGGATCTAGCCCGTGGGGTCGAACGGGCCATAGCATCCCCTTATGGGGGAACTCATCGGGCAGGTTGAGACCACCTCGCTTACCATCCGCGTCCTCGGACCGCTGGAGGTCACCGCTTCCGGGCGGGTGATCCCGCTCGGCGGGCCGAAGCCCCGGCTGCTGCTGGCCGCGCTGGCGCTGCAGCCGAACGTCGTCGTGTCCGCCGACGTGCTGGTCGAGGTGCTGTGGCCCGAATCGGCGCCGCGGTCGGCGGCGGCGAACATCCGCACGTACGTCCATTCGCTCCGAAGACGGTTCGCCGAGATCGACCCCGACCTGGGCGAGCGGATCAGCAGCCGCGCTTCCGGCTACCTGCTGACCGCGTCGCCCGAAGAACTGGACCACCTCGCCTTCACGGCCTTGGCCGGCGACGCGCAGGAAGCGCTCGACCGCGCCGACGCCGAGAGCGCTCTCAAGCTCCTCGACCGGGCCGACGCCCTGTGGCGCGGCGAAGTCCTCGAAGGACTGCCGCACGACCACAGCTGGGGCGCGACCGTCGCCCGGCTCGCCGAGCTCCGCCTGTCCGTCCAGGAACAGCGCCTGCGGGCGCGGATCGACCTCGGCCGCTGCGGCGAGGCCGTCGCCGAGCTGCGCGGGCTGGTCACCGAGCACCCGCTGCGCGAAGAGCTGTGGGCGCAGCTGATCGTCGCGTTGCGCGCGGCCGGGCGGACCGCGGACGCCATCGAGGCGTACGAATCCGCCGAGCGCGTCCTGCGCGAAGAGCTCGCCGCCGAACCCGGCGCGCGGCTGCGCGAACTACGGGCGACTTTGGTCTCCGAAACGGCGCCCGCCGCCGTGCGCGCCGCGGAGTTCGTCCCGGTCTGCCAGCTGCCGCTCGACCTGCCGGACTTCACCGGCCGCGACGACGTGCTCCGCGAGGTCGTCGGCCTGCTGCGCGAGCGCGCGGACTCGGGCACCCCGGCCGTCGTCGTGCTCTCCGGCGCGCCCGGCGTCGGGAAGTCGGCGGTCGCCGTGCGGGTCGCGCACGCGGTCCGCGACGACTTCCCCGACGGGCAGCTGCACGTCGACCTGGCCGGCACGTCGTCGTCGCCGCGCGCGCCGATGGGCGTGCTCGGCGAACTGCTGCGCGCGCTGGGCATCCCGGACGCCGGCCTGCCGCGGGAACCGGCGGAACGCTCGGCGCTGCTGCGGTCGCGGCTGGCCGGGCGGCGGATGTGCATCGTGCTCGACGACGCCGGCAGCGCCGCCCAGGTCCGGCCGCTGCTGCCGGGCGCCGGGGCGTGCGCGGTGCTCGTGACCAGCCGCATCCGGCTGCCGGGGCTGGCCGGGGCGACGCCGGTCGACGTCGACCTGCTGCCCGAGGCCGAGGCCGCGCGCCTGCTGGAGGGCATCGTCGGCGCCGAACGGGTGGCCGCCGAACCCGAGAGCGCGGCGGCGATCCTGCGCCAGTGCGGGCACCTGCCGCTGGCGATCCGGGTGGCGGGCGCGAAGCTGACGCACCGGCCGGGCTGGACGCTGCGGCTGCTGGCCGACCGGCTGCGCGACGAGCACCGGCGGCTCGACGAGCTGCGCGTCGGCGACCTCGCCGTCCGCGCGAGCGTGACGCTGTCCTACGACCTGCTGCCGATGTCGGCGGCGACGGCGTTCCGGGGGCTCGGCCTGCTGGGGCCGGTCCAGTTCCCGGCGTGGGCGGTCGCGGCGGTGCTGGGCCGCCGGGACGCCGAAGACGTCCTGGACGTCTTGGTCGACGGCCACCTCGTCGAGCTCGTCGGCTCCGATCCGGCCGGGCAGCCGCGCTACCGGCTGCACGACCTGCTGCGCGTCTACGCCGTGGAACTGGCGGAGCAGAGCGACGCGGCGAAGACGCGCGCGGCGCTTCGGCGGGTGCTCACCGGGTACCTCGCGCTGGCGCTGGAAGCCGCGCGGCGGATGCCGTTGCACTTCTTCGGCATGTACCGCGACGAAGAGCTGCCGCTGCCGGAGGTGCCCGCGGACGTGCTGCCGGACGACCCGGCCGCGTGGTTCGCGGCCGAGCGGCACACCAGCGTCGCGGCGGTCTCACTGGCCGCTTCCCACGGCTTCGACGACCTCGCGTGGCAGCTGGCGTCGGCGCTGACGCCGTACTTCGACCTCCGTGGTCACCAGGACGACTGGCACAGCACGCACACGATCGCGCTGGAAGCGGCCCGCCGGACGGGGTCCTTGCGCGCGGAGGCGATCGTGCAGCGCAACCTCGGGCAGTACCTGCTCTACCAGGACGAGTACGTCGAATCGCGGGTGGCGTTCGAGGAGTCGAAGGCGCTGTTCGAGCGGATCGGCGACGCCCAGGGCGTGGCGATCGCGCTGACCGGGCTGGCCACGATCCTGCGCATCGACGGCGAGGACGGCCTCGCGCTCGACCACTGCCACGAGGCGCTGAAGCTGTTCGCGGAGGAAGGCGACCCGAACGGCGAAGCGGTGGCGAGGCTGGGCGCGGGCGCGGTCTGGATGTCGCGAGGCTGCTACGCGGCGGCGAAGCGCTGGTTCACCGACGCGCTGGAGCTGTCGGCGGCGATCGGCGACCGCCACCGCGAGGCCCACGCGTACAAGCGGCTGGGGTTGCTGTTCCAGCACCAGGGTAACCTGGCGGCGGCCCGCGAGCACGTCGACCAGGCGATCGCGATCTTCACCGAGCTGGGCGACGACCACTGCGTGGGCTACGCCAACCAGAACCTCGGGGAGCTGTGCCTGCACAGCGGCGACTTCGCGCACGCGCAGCTGTTGCTGATGAACTCGCTGTCGGTGCACCGCCGCAACGGCGACCGGCGGTCGGAGGCCGAGGTTTCCCAGCTGCTGGGTGAGCTGCACCGGGCGCTTTCGCAGCCGGAGCGGTCCCGGGACTACTCGGAGCGGGCTTTGGCCATCTGGCGGGAGCTTTCGGCCTGACCCCGGCGAGCGGCACAAGGGCCCGGCTTCTGCTTGTACGGATCATGTACGCCACCCCGTCAGTCTTTCGCCACGTTCGAGTGAACGAGTGCGAGAGGAGAACCGGGGATGATCCGGATCAAGAAGGCCGGCCGCGTGACCGCGGCGGTTCTGGCCGCCGGGGCGGTGACGGCGCTGGCCGGAGCCCCCGCCCAGGCCGCGACCGGCGCGAGCTGGACCGCCAATCTGTCCACTGTGGACAGCGATGACGTCAACGTCACCGGCGCGGGCGGGACGCTGACCCTGGCCGACGCCGCGTGGCACAGAACCGCGCGGGTGTTCGCCGGCAGCGAAGGCAGCCTCATCACCACCGAGCACGCGCTCGGCACGCCGGCGAACCGCGTCGACGCGCAGCTGACCGCCGACACGCCGAAGGGCACCTCGGTCGAGGTCGACGTCCGCGGCCGCACCGGCGGCGACGACTGGACCGAGTGGACGCCCGCCGGGACGGCGTTCAAGAGCGCCGTCAGCTCCGTGCAGGTGCGCGTCGGCCTGCACAGCGACACCGACGGCGTCCGCCCGTCGGTCCGCGGTCTCTCGCTGAGCGCCGAAAGCACCCCGCAGGTGAACGCGCTCGACGCCACGGCCGCCTTGACCTACAAGGTCTACGGGACCCGCGAAGGCCTCGTCGGGGGCACCACCGCCAACGGCCACGTCATCACCAGCCACGACCACTTCGTCTCCTTCCCCTCCGGGAAGTCCGTGTCCCCCAAGGGAACGGGCAACTACACCGCCCGCGTGTGCCGCACCGACGGCAGCCGCTGCGAGTACGCGCCGGTGTGGGAGATCGGCCCGTGGAACGAGCGGGACGACTACTGGAACCCGGCGTCGGTCCGCTCGGAGTTCAAGGACCTGCCGCAGGGCACGCCCGAAGCGCAGGCCGCGTACCTGCAGGGCTACAACAACAAGAAGGACGACTCCGGCCGCACGGTGCAGAATCCGGCGGGCATCGACCTCGCCGACGGCGTGTTCTGGGACGGCCTCGGCATGTCCGACAACGGCTACGTGAACGTCACCTACCTGTGGACCGGCACCGGCCCGACCGGCACGGTGAAGACCGCCGGCGACCCGATGAACGTCCGGGCGAGCGCCAGCACCTCGGCCGCCATCAAGGGGCTCGCGGCGAACTACGCCAAGGTGACCATCGAGTGCTACGTCGACGGCGACAGCGTCACCGGCACGTTCGGCACCAGCACCATCTGGGACCGGATCGGCCCCGGCCACTACGTGTCGGACACCTACCTGCAGACCGGCTCCGACCTCCCGGTCGCGCCGCACTGCTGAACCGCGGCTCGAGCGAGCCCCAGGACGTCGCGAGGTTGACTGCCCTCATCCCGCGATGACGCGAAGGCCCGGCGTCCCCCGCCGGGCCTTCGCCCTTTCGCGCGGCCGGTACGTGTTCCACCACAATGCGAATATCCCGCCCATCGGGACATGAATTCACAACCTTGAACGATTATCCGCCGGGTGTACAAGCGCCAGTCCGTTGTGGAAAACTTCCGGGAACCTGGAGCATTTCCCCACACGGAATGGCGGTCACCTGTGAGCGTTACCCGGAGAACCCTGCTGACCACCGCGGCCGGTGCCGCGGTGGCGGCGAGCACCAGCCTCCCGACGGTCGCTTCGGCGACTGCCCTCGATGCCTCCGACCAGGCATCGGTCACCCGGACGCTCCGCCAAGCGGCCGACTACGCGGTGGCCAAGCTCCGCGCGGTGGCGCCCGGCGTCACCGCGTTTCCGGTCGGCACGAAGTTCGAGAAATGGACCTATTCGCAGAATGGCGACTGGGTCGGCGGATTCTGGCCCGGCCAGTTGTGGCTCGCCTGGCTGCACAGCGGTGACGAACAATTCAAGACCCTCGCGCTGGCGTCCGCGGAGAAACTGGCGCCGCGGCAGAACGACACGAGCACGCACGACCTCGGATTCCTGTTCTCCCCATCGTGGGTGACCGCGTACCGGCTCACCGGCGACGAGAAGTGGCGGGCGGGTGCGGTGCAGGCCGCGTCGTCGCTGATCAAGCGGTACAACCCGGCCGGGAAGTTCATCCGCGCCTGGGGCGCGCTGACCGATCCGAACAACGCGGGCCGCGTCATCATGGACACGATGATGAACCTGGACCTGCTGGCGTTCGCGAGCAAGCAGACAGGCGACCCGCAGTACCTCGAGATCGCCGTCGCGCACGCGAAGACCGCGCAGAAGAACTTCGTCCGCCCGGACGGGTCCACCCCGCACGTCTTCGACTTCGACCCGGTCACCGGCGCGCCGGTCGGGCCGAACACGGTGCAGGGCTACAGCCCCACGTCGTGCTGGTCGCGGGGCCAGGCGTGGGGGATCTACGGCTTCACGACGATCCACCGCCGCACCGGGGACGCGGAGTTCCTGACGACGGCCCGGCGCCTGGCGGACTTCGCGCTGTCGCACCTGACGCCGGACCACGTGCCGGTGTGGGACTACCTCGCGCCGCAGGCACCGAACGACGTCAAGGACGCCTCGGCCGGGGTGATCATGGCGTGCGGCCTGCTCGACCTCGCCGAGATCACGCACCGCGCGCAGTACCGCGACGGCGCGCTGCGGATCCTCTCGGCGGTTTCGCAGACGTGCTTGACGACGAAGTCGACCCGGGCGGAGGCGAGCGTCGCGCGCTGCACCCGCAACCGGCCGGCCGAGGACGGCATCGAGGTGTCGCTCCCCTACGCCGACTACTACCTGCTGGAAGGCATCCTGCGGGTGCTCGACCGGCCGAAGGTCGACCGCGCCGTCGACCTGTCGCACGTCTGACCCACCGGGGAGGCCGCCACCTCCCCCTAGTGGTGGTGCGCGTGCACCTTCGCGTGGCCGAGACCGCGCCCGATCATCCACTTGTTCACCGGCACGGTGACGACGAACGCGACCGCCAGCGAGAGCGCCAGCGCCAGCCAGAACAGGAAGCTGGCCAGGCCCGCGTCCATCGCCCCGGGGATCGCCACGACGACCGTGTTGTCGATCAGCTCCATGACGGCGATCGACACGGTGTCCGCGGCCAGCGCGACCTTGAACGCGGCCGCCGCGGACAACCCCGACTTCAGCACGCCGCGCATGGTCAGGCCGTAGCCGAAGACGAACGCGAGCACGATCGACAGGACGACGGTCGCGGCGTTGTGCAGGCCGAACGCCGTGCCGAGCACCATGCCGAGCACCTCACCGATCGCACAGCCGGTCAGGCAGTGCAGGGTCGCCTGGATCGCTGTCGCCCACGAAGCTCCGTGCTGTTCGTCCATACCGGCGACTATACCCCCAGGGGGTAACTTCGCGCTGTCGCCCACCCCACAGGCGACCCACCGTGGGAGCCGGTGTCGCTCAGCGTGACCGACACCGCCGGACCAGCGAACTTCCGCCAAAAATCCACGAGGTAGAACTCACTTCCGTAACCCTTTGCGCACATCCCGTTGACCACCGTTACGCGGGGCCCTACCTTCCCCCTTGGTCTCCACCGTGCGCAGACCGATCGGAAGTCCTGAGGAATGGGTGGGGATGCGAGGGCCGACGAAGACGTTCCGGCTGGTCGCGACGCTGCTGCTGGGTGCGGCGCTCGCGCTCGGGGGCTGCTCGGAACAGCTGGGCGCCGAGCCCGCGTCGGCGCCGACGCGGATCGCGTTCGTGCCGAAGGTCGAGGGCATCCCGTACTTCCAGGCCATGAACACCGGCGGCCTCGAAGCGGCCAAGCAGCTCGGCGTGGAGTGGTCCACGGTCGGCCCCAAGACCGTCGACCCCGACGCCCAGACCGCCATCGTGCGCGACCTGATCGCCAAGAAGGTCGACGTCATCGTCGTCGCGCCGAACGACCCGGCCGCGCTGGCGCCGGCGATCGCCGAGGCCCGGGCGAAGGGCATCCACGTGCTGACCTCGGACACCGACGCGCCGGGCACGCAGCGCGAGGTGTTCGTCAACCAGGCCAGCGCCGAGGGGATCGGCGCCGCGCTCACCGACGCGCTGATGAAGCGGACCGGCGGCACCGGCGAGTACGCGATCGTCTCGTGCGGGCCGGCGGCGGCGAACCTCAACACCTGGATCGCGGTCCAGAAGGAGTACGCGGCCAAGAACTACCCGAAGGCCCAGCTCGTCGAGACGCTGTACGCGGGTGAGGACCAGGACACCGCGACGACCCTCGCCAAGGAGCTGATGGTGCGCCACCCGGCCCTCACCGGCCTGGTCGGCGAGTGCACGACCTCCGCGCCCGGCGTCGCGAAGGCCGTGCGCGAGCAGCAGAAGATCGGGCAGGTGTTCACCGTCGGCGTCGGGACGCCGCAGGCGATCAAGCCGTACCTGCTCGACGGCTCGTGCTCGCAGTCGGTGCTGTGGAACGTCGAGTCGCTGGGCTACCTGACCGCGTGGACGGCGAAGCAGGTCGCCGACGGCAAGCCGCTCCAGCCGGTCAACAAGGTGAGCCTGGAGTTGCCGGCGGTGAAGTACGACGCCGCGTCGAAGACCGTCCTGCTGGGCGATCCGCTGCTCATCACCGCCGACAACGTCGACCAGTTCAAGTACTGAGCTACCGGACGTCGATCGTCACCGTCGCCGTGCTCGTAGCCGCCGGCAGCTTCGTCGTGTCGACCGCGAGGTACTCGCCGTCGTCCTGACGGCCGTCCGGCAGCGTCTTCGGGTGCAGCGCGTAGGGCGGCGCCGCGTTCGTGACGCCGTCGATGCCGAAGTCGTTGTCGTTGCCGATCACGAGCGTGCGGCCGCCGTCGGTGGTCGCGACGCCTTCGACCTTGTCGTGGCCGAAGAAGCCGCCGCTCGGGTCCAGGCCGGTGACCAGGGCGCCGAGGTCGAGGTACAGCTTCTTGCGCACCGGGGTGATCCCGGCGGCGGCGAGGTCCTTCGTCGCGTCGGCGGTGGTGTCCTTGCCGACGTAGGCGTCGATGCTCTTGCCGCCGATCAGCACGCCGCCCTTGACGGCGTCGTAGCCCGCCGCCCGCGGGCCGACGTCGGTGGCGCCGGTCAGGTCGATCTCGTACAGCTTCTTGAACGCGCCCGGTTCCGGCTTGCCGTCGCGCTCGTCGACGAGGAAGCGCGTGGCCGAGAGCGCGGTGATCTCGCTGACCGCGGTGCCCGTGGTGTCCGGGTCGTCGAGCAGGTAGAGGTACTCGTGGGTGGCGCGCGTGCGCAGGTCGACGGTGACGATCCGCAGCGTGGTGACGTTGCCCGGCTTCTTCGTCAGGTCGGGCTGCTGCAGCGCGGACTGCATGATCCCGACGAGCGTGCGGCCGTCCGGGGTCAGCGCGAGGCCTTCCATACCCTTGTTCGGCACGCGGTACTTCAGCTCGGCCGGCAGCGAACCGTCGTAGGGCGAGAGGCGCTCGATCGCGCGGCCGTCGCGGCCGAAGCGGGTGATGAACGGGCCGTACTCGTCGGAGACCCAGAAGGTGCCGTCCTTCTGCGCGACGAGGCCTTCGGAGTCGTAGCCGTGCACGGACTTCGGCAGGACGTTCCCGTTCAGGTCGACGATCTTCTCGCCGGTGTCGGCGAGCGGACTGACCTGGCCGTTGTACGGGGTGCCGTCCGCGGCGCGCAGCGGGATGGTCCGCTCCAGCACGGCTTTCCCGCCGCGGAGCCGGAACTTCCCGATGGCCGGGGTGAAGGCGGGCAGTGGTTCGATCTTGCCACCGCCGGGCGCGTCGACGTTCGGGCCGCGGTCGGTGAGGCCGTAGAACTCGTCCTTCTTGCCGGGGACCGGGGTGAGCGCGGAGCCGTACGCGCCGCCCTTGATCTCCACGCCGCCGATCGTGGCGAGGGGTTCCAGCCCGGTCGGGAACAGCTTCACGGCGTCGGAGACGGTGTAGGTGAAGGAATCCCGGCCGGTGAAGCCGGGGGCGGGGGTGTAGCGGAGGGTGCCGTCGGCGCCGAGGTCGACGGTCCCGTGCGCGGCGGCGGTGTGCCGGACGACGGCGGTGCCCCGGTCGTTGCGGAGCACGTCCGCGGTCAGCGTCCGCCCGGCGTGGGTGCGGAGGTGGTCGTGCCCGGCCCGGGGCCCGTGGTCGTGCGCCTCCGCCGGCCCGGCGGCCAGTGGCCAGGCCAGCACCCCGGCGACCAGGGCGATCGTTACCCGCTTCATCCCGTTTCTCCTCCTCCGGCGCGTGGACCCGCGCCGGAGGAGGAGTCTCCGTGGCCGAAGTGGACGGTGGACGGCTTCGAGAAGGCCGGGACGTTAACGGTGCCGGCGGACATGGCCCACCGCCGCGCCGCTGCCCAGGACCAGGATCAACGCCGTCACGCCCCAGCGGCGTTTCTCCTGCGTGCGGACTCCCGTGTCCTGGGCCACCGGCTCCGGCTTCTCCGTCGGCTGCGCGTGCCGCTTCGACGGCGCTGGGGGCGGCGGCAGCTCGACGGCCTTCGGCGCCGGAGCCGCGGCCGATGTCGGGGTCGGAGTGGGCGTCGGGGTCGGCGTCACCACCGCCGGCTGCTCCACCGGGGGCGGCCGCGACGGCGGCGGGGGCTCCGGCGTGGGCGTCGGCGTCGGCGTGGGCGTCGGCGGAGTCGAAGACGGCGTGGGAACCGGCGACTCCGAGCTGGTCGTGGGCGGCGGCGGAGCCTCCTGGGTGAAGCACCCCGCGGCGTCCCCGCTCACCAAGGCCGGCCCCGTCGACACCTCGACCGCCGGGCCCGAGCCGTCCCGCGGCAATCCGTACGTCACGCTCCGGCGCCCGGCCCGGTTGGCCGTCGCGTAGATCGTGTCCGGCGCCAGCACCACCGATCCGTACGCTCCCCCGTCCGGGAACCGCGGTCCCGGCACCACCGCGACCTTCCCCGTCTCCGGGTCCACCGTCACCACCGAGCCGTCCCCGCGCGAAGTCGCCGACACCCCGTACAGCACCCCGGAAGCCGGGTCGTACGCGAAATCGTCCACGCCCACCGCGAGCGACACCGGCCGCAGCGCCGTCCGGTGCACCACGCGCACGTAGTCCGCCGACGCCGGATCGATGTCCACTGTGTACAGATCGCTGCCCTGCCGCACGTACCAGCGGTTGCCGGCGATCGCGCCCGCCGTCGCACCCGTGACCTGGCTCCACACCGGACGCCGCGCGCCCGCGCGGCCGACCACCCCGAGGTCGGTCACCGACCCCGACGCGTCGATCCGCACCGCGTGCGCGCCGTGGTCGTAGCGGCCTTGGCGGGTTCCGTCCGCGACGCCGTACACGACTCCCTGCGAGGCCGAATACCCCATCGCGTTGATCCAGTAGCCGGCCTGCGTCAGGCGTTTCGTGGTGCCGTCGGGCAGGGACAGCAGCCGCAACGTCGTCGGCGCGCCGTCGCGTTCGTTCTCCGCCTGCAGGACCGTGCAGGCGGCCGGGTCCTGGGCCGCCGGACGGCGAGCCGACGACGAGGGCGGTGCGAGCCAGCCTGTCGCCGCCAGCACCGCCGAGACCGCCGCCGCCACGCCGAGCATCGCCGCCCAGCGGGCCCGCGCGCCGGTCAAACCAGCCGGTCCAGCGCGCTGGTGAACGCCTCCGACGGCACCTTCGCGCCCCCGCTGAACGGGTTCTGCAGCTGGTAGATCGCGAACAGCAGCAACGTGATCGTGCCGGCCAGCGTCGAGACGATGATGACGTGCGCCGCCAGCCGCGTGCCGCCGAACAGGTTGGGCAGCAGGATCGCGGTGATCAGGCTGCCGAGGATCAGCGCGAACCAGACGACCGCGCCGACCCCGCCGCCGCCCGCGTTGTTCAGCCGCTGCGTGCGGGCCTGGTAGACCGACCAGAGCTGGTTGCTCGCCTCGGTCTTGCGGTCGATCTGCCAGTCGCCGTCGACGTCGGCGGCCGCGACGGCCTGGCGCATCTGGTCCAGCTCCGTCCAGCCCGTGGCGGGGATCTCCCCGCCGTCGACCAGCCGCGGCCACTCCTGCTCCTCGACGGTGCGCGCGTAGGCGACGGCGAGCTGGTGCACGCGGTCCTTCGCCTCGGCCGGCAGCGCGTCGGCCGCCCACGTCGCCGCGACCAGGCTGTCCGCTTCGGTCTGCGCGTCCTGGCTCGCCGAGCCGACCGAGTCGAACAGCGAGATCAGCACGAACGCGACCAGCACCGCGTGCAGCCCGCCGACGATGGTGAACACCTGGCCCGCCGCGTCGTTGTTGTCGGGCCGCCCCTCGTCCCAGCCGAACCGGCGGACCAGGTACGCGATCACGCCTCCGACGAGGGCCGCGCCGGCCACCCAGAGCCCGCCGGCCACGAAGATGTTCATCCAGGTCCTTTCCCACCCGGCGCATTCACGCCGGGATGGTCAAGTTAGTGCACCCATTTCCGGGCCGACAACCGGGTATTCTTCGATTCATCCGAGTGGCCTCACCCTGGCCGCGGTAATCGCCGGTTCGGCGCAGTTCACCGCCGCTCCGGCCGCCGGCGCCGCTCCCCGGAGCGACCGGGAAATCCCCTTGATGTGCGGGAACTTCCCGACCGGGTGACGCGCGCGAACGGCGCGTGACGACCGGGGCGAACTCGGTGCCCGAAATGGCCGAGTGTCGACCAGGTGATTTCCACGGGGGACACGATCGTGTCATTGTGCGCGCGGAGTCCGTTGCTATGTTGATTCCTCGTTGCAACCGGTTTCCGAATGATGGGGTGGTTTTCGCTGTGACCGTCACCGACCCGGTGGACACCGACCAGGCACCGCTGAGCCTCGGCCGGGCCGCGGCCCGCACCCTGGCCACCACG